>NZ_JASISR010000006.1 GCF_030063245.1 Paenarthrobacter sp. PH39-S1 | reverse complement strand
TAAGCGAAAAAGTCACACGTTTATTATCTCACATCGGGGGCATGATTAAAAGACTTGAGCGAGCAAGAATCCCCGGAAACTCAATACATCACCCGCACGGCCGTCCTGTCATGTCAGGAGCCCTGGGCCCGAAGACGGACATTGTTGACCTTAGAGAGGACGGGAACGGCTGGAAGCTCTACACCCGCTTCCACGACGGGAGTGGGATGAAGCCGCGGACTATTCCCGTTCCGTTTGACCTCTTGCCTCGGGTGGGCACTGCGCTCGTCGATGGTGCGATCGAGTGGATAGATGCCGAAGGTGGGGCGCACCGGATGAATGCAGTTGAGATTGCCCGCCAGGTCTTGCAGCGCGAGTGGCGGCCGGGTGAGACGCTCGACAGGTGGCACGCCTGCACCCTGAGGAAGTTCTTCACCTATCGGGTGGAGTACATCGGACAGTCTTACGGGAAAGACGGCGAACGAACCGCTGCTGAGCGCATCGGTGAGGGTCACAAAACGGTCCAGCAGGTTCTGGCTGAGAAGATGGCGCACTATCCCAACGTTGATGTTGCCCTCGTCGTCATGGATGCACACGTTCAGGGACGTGAGGCATCCTTCAGTATCGGTCCCGATAACATTGACGAGATCTCGCAGGTCTTCACCCAAATGATGAGTGAGGCGGACGGTCCGCTCATGGACCGTGCCAAACTCGTTACGGTCGCAGAGGCGATGCTCATCCGGTCCTTCCCCACCACGCGTAACATCCAGTACAAGAACTTTCCTCTCAAGGATGCCCCCACATTGATAAATGAACTGACCGCCGCAGGGATTTCCCACCTTGGTGTTCAGATCGACGTCTCTCGAAGCATGGCCTTGCTGGAGCACCCAGACGAGGGAAAATCGCCCTCCGCTCATCTTCGGTTTGGCGTCAACCTGTCCACGGGCGAGCGGGAGACGCTCTCCACGACATCCCCGTTGGCGTGGTAGGGATGACATGCTCGCTCGGGCATGCCCGTTTCTGAGTCGGGATGATAGTGATGGTGTGCTGCAGTGCTGCAGTGCGGCCCATGTAGCGGAGCGCAGATAGATCGGTCGACGTGTGGGCTCCGCGAATGCATTGCCGCCTTGAATTCCCGATTAGTGGGACTTCCGATGGCAAGGCTGACGGTGTGCAGATGAGCGCGGTGTTGTGGGGGAGGCACCCGGTCGTAAGAGGTTATTCGGCTACGGAATGTGGTGGTGGAGTTTAGGCTTAAGGCTTGAACCAGGCAAAAAGTACGGCCCCAGAGTGACGTACGAGGCGGCATTTCTATTCGCTGTGTGTCGACAGTCTTAGTGCCGGACTTGCTCCGGGGAACCGAGCCCCTTGGCGTACAAAGTATTGGGGGCAGTGGAGGAGGGGTGCCCGTTCGGAATCGGGTAGCCCTTCGGATATGCAGCTGTCACCGATGCGCCGGACGCGGTATGGATGTGGTTGGTTGACAGTCAGGTGGACGCCGAGAACATTCGCCCGGAAGTCAGAAACTCTGAATGTTCGAATCTTTGGAGACTGAAGCTTGCTGGCTCTTGGCATTGCTGATGGTGCAATAGAGGAAGGGTAGGTTTAGCGAGCAAAGAACGAGGAGGAAAGAACCTATGGATATGAACGCGATTGCGGCGATCGTTGCTGCTGTGGGTGCCATTGCGGCCGCGTCCGCTGCATTTGTAGCTCTGAAGCCAGCTCAGCGAGCAGCGACAGCGGCAGAAGACCAAACGGAAATTCAACGTGATCTTATGCGCCAGGCTGCGCAACCCTACGTTTGGGCGGACATACAACCGGACATGCAACAGGGTACGATGCTTCATCTCGTAGTGGGCAATGCCGGTCCGACAACGGCGCGCAACGTTCGGCTTGTGATAGACCCACCCATCCCGGAAAGTCCGGAATACCCAGGAATGACAGCTGCTGCGCAAAGGAGGGTCAGTGACGGCGTGCTCTCGCTTGCTCCGGGACGTGTCATTCGTTGGTCGCTTGGGCGTGGCTTCGACCTGCTTGCGGATGAAAATAGTACGACGACATACCGCCTAAGGGTAACGGCAGATGGGCCGTACGGAGCGCTCCAGCCAGACGAGTTCGAGATTCGGCCTAATGACTGGCGTGAAGCAAGGGATGCGCCGGACGGAAACCTTCACTTCGTTCGTAAGGAAATAGAGAAACTCGCCCAAGAAGCGGAGAAAATCAGAAAGCATATTCAGCAGGAGAACACCGAGGTTTGAGCCAGCTGGGGAGGAATGGTCATGAGTAACCAAGTGTTTGAAGGGCAGCTCTTCAATGTGCTTCGTGTGGATGCGGCCGACGGGACTATTCACTTCCAGACGCAGACTGGAAACCACGGGCGCGCCTCTGGTCTCCAAAACATGGACCGGATCGCCGTAGGCGATGTTTTGTTGGTTGGCCAGAATGGCTGGGAGTTTGCGCCGGACGACCTCTGGCATCAGTCAAACCAGATTACGACTGTCAGGCGAGTGCTTGATAATGGTTCAGTGCTCGTGGATAGCGGCGTTGGTTTTCAGAAGGTGACGAACCCGAGTGCGCTGGAGCTTGCTGCCGGCAATATGGTCGAGTACAACGACGCCCAGGGCGTACTTTCGATCGTGTCTGAGAAGCCTATCAGAAGCGGCATCTTCGGCGATGAGAACGAAAGCGTTGAATCCGAATACCTTATTGACAAAGCAGGGGAAGGGCCGACCTTCGAAGACTTCGGCGGCTACCCGGACGTCATCGCGCGCGCAGAGGAACTCATCGAGACGCAGCTCGAGCGCCGCGAGCAACTAGATGCCATTGGTGCTAGACCCAATGCCGTTTACTTAGGATTTTGTCTGTTAATCTTTTTTTATGGCACGTAGCGGTTGGGTGAAGCCCGAAAGTTCTGAACGGTTGAGTGATCACGTCTCTCTGGGCGTGCTGACGCGTGTCTTCGCCCCTGATGTGGTGGACAAGGTGATCGCCCGGACCGGTGCCGGGCAGCAGCGCACCCGGCTGCTGCCGGCGCGGTTGATGGTGTACTACGTGATGGCGATGGCGTTGTTCTCGGCCGGGTCCTATGAGGAGGTGATGCGGTCGTTGCTGGCCGGGCTGGACTGGATCACCGGGCGCTTCGACGGCTGGGTCATGCCGACGAAGGCCGCTATTTTCAAGGCCAGGACCAGGCTTGGCTCCACGGTCATGATCGAGCTCTTCACCGAGGTCGCCCAACCGCTGGCCGTTGCGGGTGGTCCTGGTTTCTACAAGTCATGGCGGCTGGTCAGCGTGGACGGCACGACCTTGGACATCGCCGATACGACGGTCAATGAACGCGCTTACGGCCGTCCCGGCACCAAATCCGAGGCCAAGAGCGCCTTCCCGCAGGCCAGGGTCCTGGGTCTCGTGGAGTGCGGCACGCACGCTGTGATCGGGGCGGTCGCTGCCAGCTGCACGACCAGCGAGCACGACATGTATCCGGCCCTGCGCCACCGCCTGGATCCGACCATGTTGCTCATGGCCGACCGCGGGTTCTTCAGCTACACGGCGTGGAAGGACAGCGCCGGGGACGGGGCGCAGCTTTTGTGGCGGATGAAGTCCTCGGCCCTGCTACCCGTGGTCCAGGAACTGCCGGACGGGTCATATCTTTCGGTCCTGTATCCCGATACCAGGGGCCGCCGGAACAAAACCGGTGGGATTGAGGTCCGGGTGATCGAATACACCGTCACCACGGGTGAGAGCACGAGCGATTTCCGGCTGATCACCACCATCCTGGACCCTGTCCTGGAACCGGTGGAGGACCTGGCCGAGCTCTACGCAAAACGCTGGGAAATCGAATCATGCTTCGATGAGCTCAAGACCCACCAGCGCGGACCATCGATCGTGCTGCGTTCCAAAACCCCGGACGGAGTGCTCCAGGAAATCTACGGCTACCTGTGCGTGCACTACGCCCTCAGGTCACTGATCGCCGGCGTCGCCCAACACTTCGAGGAAGACCCCCTCAGGATTTCCTTCACCAGGACCCTCCGGGCTGCCAGGCGTTCCCTCGCCGACAGCCCGGCCTTTCCCCCCTCACCATCACGCTAAAAACAGCTTCGTGGCCTTCGCCACCGAAATCCTCCACGAGCTGCTCCCCCCGCGAAGACCCAGAACCAACCCACGGGCCATCAAACGCAAAATGTCCAACTGGCCACTCAAACGAATTCCCAAACCTAAGTAAACGGCATTGGTGCTAGACCCGTCAAGGGTATTCTGTTTACGGGCGCTCCTGGTACAGGTAAGACACATCTGGCTCGAATTATTGCGCAAGAGTCTAAGGCTGACTTCTACCTCATTAGTGGACCGTCAATCGTGAGCAAGTTCGTCGGCGACACTGAGAATACCCTGCGACGGATCTTCGATGCAGCCACGAATGCAACGAGTGGCAGGGCCATCATCTTCTTCGACGAGATCGACAGTATTGCTGAAAAGCGGACCGGCGAGTCGCACGAAGCTTCAAAGCGTCTGGTTGCCCAGCTCCTGACCCTCATGGACGGCTTCGACGACAAGGGTAAGAGCGTGGTGGTCATTGCGGCAACTAACAGAGTCGATGCGCTTGACCCCGCGCTAACTCGGCCCGGTCGGTTTGACTGGGAGATCGAGTTTGGCCTGCCCACCATCGCTGACCGCTACGAGATCCTAAAGGTGCGAGCCCGTCAACTTACGACGTCAGGGGAGCTCCCACTTGAGGACGTCGCTGCACTGTCCGAAGGTTGGTCGGCGGCCGACCTGACTTCGATCTGGACGGAAGCGGCACTCTTGGCCGCTGGCGACTCGCGCGGTGTAATTGTGGCCGAAGATGTTGCTCAGGCGTTTGAACGCGTGGCGCTGAGACCGCGTCGTTCAAACGGAACTGAGCTGAGCGCGTGAGCGCCCCAAAGTGGTGGCGACGGCTGTGGAACGAGCCGATTGCGGTTGAGCCAGGACGTAACGCAACCGACCAAGACAAGCCGAACCTACGCGAGTTTGTGTACCTCGACGAGGTTAGCCTTCGCAGCTTGCTCTCGTCACAAAAGGGTGGGATAACCGACTCAACCTCGGAAGAAGCAACCGATGTACGCGAAGCGGGTCTTTCGGGGACGGTAGGCGTGAGCTCACCGCTCATTGCGAAGGCCGAAATTGAATCTCGGTTTCAAACCAGCAACAGCAGCACGATACAGACCTCGCGTAAAGCTACCGTGCAGTCCTGGTTCCGAGAGTTCCATGAGATCAAGGGATTGCGCCTTATCGAAGTAGTAAAGTCGTCGACCGCTGCCAGAGATTTGGCGGCCCTAAAGGATGTCAACGAGCCCTCTCTGATTGTCGCTGCTGAGAAGCTTCAGCGTGGAGCGCTCGTCGAATATCGCGTGCGATTGTCTGCGGACTCTGTATTTCACCTTGGGACGATGGTTTCCGAAATCACTGGGATGGCCCAAGACTATCCGGAGATGTTTAGCGGAGTTAACGGTATTAATTCACTGCAGGAGGTGCAGCCCATAAATAAGATCCTCCAGAGGTTACTCGCTGGGCTCATACCGATCCGTGCGACTTCGATCGATTACGTTGTGGTCGAGGTGGAAGGGAATGAGTACGTCGCCCATAAACAGCTGATCGAAGGGCTCAATCTGGCGACAAGACCGCTCCAGATCGTGGGAGTTACTGAGCACCTCGCGTACTGGAAAGATATTCGTCGGGTCCTGTTCTCCGACGCAGAGTTCACAATGCTCTGCCGTGTCTCTCGGCCGAGCCTTCATGGCAGCTGGACGCCGGTAAAACTGGCCGACTTATTCCTATCGGTCACGCCAGACTTGGTTGAGAAGATCAACTCGGCTGGGACTGTCCCGTTCGGTACCGTCGGCACGGGTAGTGCCGAGAATGTCAACCAGGCGCGGCTCGGGACAGCTCTTCGAACCTATTGCGACGCAGTTCTAGCCGACATCGGAAAGCAACTGACCGACGATCAGACAGTTGCAGTTGACCAGCTCATTGCAGAACTCAAGCCAGGCGCTACAACAGTTTCTGGGCAACGGGCAGCCTTCGGTGTGCTAACGGACACACTGGAGGAGCTGCTTGGGTGCCGTCCCGAGGCTGCCCGGGCGCTGGTGCTGCGTGACGGGGCCCGGCAGAGCGCAGGGTTGTCGCTGTTTCCATCCGTACCGGCAGCAGCAGTTACGGAAGTTCCGACTCAGACGACTGACGACCCAGCGGATGGACCGCGCCTCCTCGACGTCGATGTTGTCGCCATCTATTGGTAGGTCGAGCGTAAGCGCGCTTTTGATCGCAGGAGCCCGAGCGTGCCTAACAAATGCAGGATCATCATCGAAGTGCAGACCTGAACCGCACTGATGGTACGGAATGGGGACCCTGCCCTGCGTCGCAGGTCGTAAACGTTATTCGGCTACGGAACGCGGTTGAATTTAGGTTCAATGTGTAGGTTCTGACCTCCCGGAAACCTTTTGCGATGGCCGCTAAGAACACGTGTTCTTGGCGGCCATGCGCTTTTGCGGACGCTTGCCTAGTCCAAATGATGCCGCCAACACTTTGCTGCTGAGCCTGCCGGGCTGAAATCGTGGCCGCAATCAAAGTAGGTCAAAAGACTTAAGGCACCGTTCTTGCCTGGCGTTGGATCCGCTCTGCGGGCGCGCCCGCAGAGGACGACTCAACGCGATAGCCTGCGGAGCCCGTAGCCGTAATTCCCTTAGAACAGCGGCCAGGGCACCGCCGACATCTCACCGCTCGGAGCCGGAAACCGCCCTGCCAAGCCCAACCGGGCGCAGCGCGCGGCGAGCGATGCGATTTCTTCGGCGCTGAGCAAGTCCGCCAGGTTTCGGCCCAGCCCACCGTGCAGTCCTTCGCTGACACGATCGATGCCGTCGCGTTCCTCGGCGGTCAGAGCGTCGCCCAGCCATCCCCACAGCACTGTGCGCAGCTGGTGGTCACGGTGAAAGGTGAGCCCATGGTCCACGCCGTGCCGGTGTCCGTCCGTCATGGCAAGAATGTGGTCGCCTTTGCGGTCGGCGTTGTTGACGATGATGTCGAACACCGCCATGCGTCTGAGGGCTGGCGAGTCTTCGTGAACGAGGGCGACCATCCGTCCGTTCTCATCTCGTCCTTCGAGAACGTGTTTCCAGCCCGTCTCCGGCACGTGGTCCTTCGCGACCAGGTTCACGGCGCTTTGGGCGGGGTCTTGCTCCTGCCAGAGCTGCACCATTCCTTCGCCCATCGGACCATCGCGCAGCCAGGTGTGCGGCACGACGTCCCAGCCGAAGACCTGCGAGACGAGGTAGGCGGCCACCTCCCGGTGAGCCAGGGTGCCGTCGGGAAAATCCCACAGCGGACTTTCGCCTGCTATCGGCTTATAGACGACCATCACGTCGCCGATGCTGCCCAGGAATGTAGCGTTTGAAGCCGTCGTGATGCGGCCGGTGAGTGTCAGCTCGGCGGTCACTAGGTCCGGCGCTGGCATTAGACCTCGGGAAGGGTGCAGATGTGCCCGTCGGCGTCTATGGGGTAACCGCAGAGGGAGCACGTCGGACGCCCGGCGCCCACGATCTCACGGGTGCGCTTGGCGAATGCGCGGGCGGTGCCGACCGGCATTCGCACGAGCAGCATTTCGGGCTCGTGAGCACCGTCCTCATCAAGCGATTCGTCGTTGTCATCAGCATCGACATCGGTGATGGGGTGGGCCTCTATTACGACCTGGGCCGTGATTGGGTCCCAACCTAAGCTCATGGCGCCGGCGCAAAACTGTTCCTGGACGGACTCGAGCTGGTCATTGTCGACAAGTTCAATGGGAGTACTCGTGGGAACGCTGAAGGGGTTGCCCTCGACGGTGATGAGCTGGTCGAGAATTTCGTCGATCTTCTCCGCGAGCAGAGCCGACTGCTGCTTCTCCAGGGCAACACTCACGATCTGCGTCCCTGCGCGCACCTGCAGGTAGAACGTGCGCGCCCCCGGAAGGCCAATGGTGCCAATGACGACCCGATCAGGCCAGGCAAACTCGTGAACACGTGTAGGCATGTCAGTATTTTAGGCACATGAGGTTCATGGCGCCTTTTGCCCTGCACCGCCGCCCACCGGCGCATCGCCAGAGTGGATGCCGTTCGACAGCCACGACAGATCACCCGCGTCGGTGTTGGTCGCGTAGACGCTCGGCCGACTGGCTCCGTAGCGCACGATCGATACGGAGGCAGGGCCCACGTTAATGCGCTGGAACAGGTCGAGGTGCATGCCGAGCGCGTCGGCGACAATTGATTTGATGACGTCACCGTGACTCACCGCCACCCACACGGCTCCTGGCCCGTACTCGGCTTCGAAGGCTGCATCGTGGCGGCGAATTGCTGCTACAGCCCGCGCCTGCATCGCGGCCATGGATTCACCTCCGGGAAAGATGACGGAGGACGGCTGAGATTGCACAGCCGACCACAGATCTTCGGTTGCGAGATCACTCAGCGTGCGGCCCTGCCACTGGCCGTAATCGCACTCGGTAAGATCGGATTCCAACGGCGCGTACGGAGTGCCAGCCTGGCGATAAAGGATGAGCTGGGCGGTCTGCTGACAACGCTCGAGAGGGCTCGATACCACCCCAACGACGGGCACGGCCGCGAGCCGCTCTCCGGTCAAAGCCGCCTGCTCGCGCCCGATCTGGTCCAGGCTGACACCGGCGGCCCGACCGGCCAGCAGTCCAGTGGCATTGGCTGTGGTTCGGCCGTGCCGCACGAGAATAACTGTTGCCATCCACCCAGCCTAGCCACCCGGTCGAGGGGGGTGTGAACCGTACAGGGTCGCGCGTCGAACACGCACACAAAGCACTGAACCCTTCAAGCACGCCGACGCGCTCAAAGCCGCCCAGACGGACTCGGCACGCACTGACCAGCTCATGGCCGACGCAGCAAAACCGGAAGAACCGGCACAGCAAGTGCTCCCGACCGAAGTGGCCCCCCCGTATGGAGGACAGGCGGTCGAGGGTGGTCACGACGCGGGTGTCCCCGTTTCGGCAGGCGGCCAGCGCTTCCCCGAGGCCCGGCTGTGCCCGGTTGGCACCGGTGAGGCCCAGTGGACGGCCCCAAGTTCGAGGTTTCGGAACGCTAACCTTGCGGGTTCTGACCCGGCCAGGCCCTCGCACACATCACCGACTCGACCCCGCGGCCCGCCGGGCGTTCCCGAGACGCATCCGGCGTGTCGAGGTTCGCTACGCAAACCTCCCGTCTTGGGGTCTATCGTGTGGGAAGCAGAGGCTATTCCACGACTGAACGTGGTTGAATTTAGATTTAATGTGTAGTTTCTGACCTTCCTGAGGCCTTTTGCGATAGCCGCTAAGAACACTGTTCTGGCGGCTATCGCACTTTTCGGGCCGCCCAGTCAAAGTGATGCCGTCAGCATTTTGTCGCACAAGGAAGTGGCTTGGTGTAATCCTGAGGCGACCGTGCCCCTCCCCCTAAAGTTTGGCGCAGTGTTTTTTGGAGACCCTTATCCTTCCCAGATTCGACCAGGGTTCGTTGCAGCTGGGCCGATGGGCGGCGTGGAGTGGCCATCCATAGAGCGCAAGTTGTACCGCTACGGCCGCAATAACCTCGTCGCCGCAGCCAAGGACGACCAGCGGGACAACGCCCGCTGCGGCCGTAAAGGAACCGCAGCATGAGCTGGCCACAAAGAAGCCCTTCCCGGTGACCCCGGGAAGGGCTTTTTTGGCACTGGCTTACACCGCCACAGGCGTAGTGCCAGGGGCCCGGTCGGGCGATTTGTCGTCCTAATAGTTGCTGTAGGTCAGCTTCACTATGCCGTCCTCCACGGTGACATTGGCACTCATGGAAACCGAGGTTGTGTCAGTAGCGGGCTTCCATTCAGCTGTACCGAAACCGTATGAGTTGTCCCGTTCATAGCTGACTGTGGCTTTCCCGGGTGTCTGCGTACGAAGACGCCACGGGGAAGAACCATAGGGATCCTTGTTCAGGCTGAACGTGGGCTTCGTCGTGAGCGTCCAGTGGAAGTTTCGTGAAGAGCGCGATGAACTGTAGTTGTTGAGCGGGCAATTGGCCGGCTCGGCTTCAGTGGACTTGACGCATTCGGCAAGATGGGCGTCGACCTGTGACATGACTTCCGACTTGAGGGCCTCAGACGCGTCCACCTTGAGGCTGGCGGTGGGCGGGGCCTGAGCACCCCCGATGACTACCAGCGTGGTTGACTTCGGTGCCGTCAGATACTTCTCCGACGACGGCAATTCCACCGTGTACTCCCCAGGCAAAGCAGGCAAATTCACGCTTGAGGAGCCAGTACTGCTGTCGGCCAGGCCGACGTTGAGTTCCTGACCATTGACCAGTACGGTCCGCACCGGGGTGTCCGAGGTGATGCGCAGACTCTGGAGCGGGGACGACTCCATCTTCCAGTGATCGTCCAAGAGTTCAGGGTTCGACTTGCGGAGATTGAACGTCGTCTGCTGCTTACGGCCGTCCTGATGCAGGTCGGCCACTACGGTGGCGTTGTCGTCGGAAACCGTCGTCGACACAATGTCGAAGCCGTCAATCCGCTTGCCGGCTTTGGCGTAAACCTCATCGGTAAGCAGGACCCGCTGATCGTTGGCCAGGCCAGGATCGGACAGAGCCATCGCTTTCGAAGCCTCGCCATTCTGGAGCGCCTGGAGGTAGCTGTTCACGGCTTTATCGGGCCCGTTGCCGCCCTTGATGATGGTGACAGCGATGACTCCACCGACGAGCAGGACAACCACGAGACCGATTGATCCGAGAACGAGTCCAACAGTGCGCTTCGTGCGGGCGGACATCGGCTCCCGCGGTGCCAGCGCGGGATGGTCTCCAGGGGCTGCATAGCCGGTTGGAACAGCAGCTGGCGCAGTCGCAGCCGGCTGCGCGGGAACGATCTTGTGAGCGATGGCCAAGGGGACGTACCTGCTGAGCTGAGGTGCGGCATAGCGCGCTGACGCCTCCGTTGCACCGCCCCAGAGCATCAGGAAGAACGGGGTCCACCACGCCAGCGTCATGCTGCCGGCGCCCGACGCGAGTGAACCGGCGTCGAAGGTTCCGGTAACGCTGCTGAGCCACGTCATCAGCGTCCCGGCAACGAGAAATGCGGCGGGGAGCATCGCCCAGTCCGTGATCTTGTTTCCGACCACCGGTCCGCGGCGCAGGTACCAGAACACGGAGGTTGCCAGGATTGAAATCAGCGCCAAGAGCAGCAGCAACCAGCCAGCCCAACCCGGGATGCCGTACTGGGCCAGGGCACTTCCGAAGCCGAAGCTGATGTCTGAACCTGAAGAATTCGACGATGAAGCCACTGAGGAGCCAAAATTCCAGGTGCGACTGACGGCGCTGAGGTGACCCAGGCCGAACATGAAGAAGCCCGCAGTGGGTGCCCACAACGGAGCTGAGAGCGTGGCCTGCCAGCCGGACTTGATTCCCAGAATAAGCACAACAACGGGGATGGCGATGGCCAGAAAAACGCCGTAGTGCACGGCCACCGCTTCAAAGGAGCGGCGAACTGAGGCGCGTACCCCAACACCGGCACCCGCACGGGGGCGTACTGATGCCCGCCCTGCGAAAGTCGCGAGCGTCCCGATTACCAGCGCAACCAGGACTGAACCAAACGTCACTGCCCCAACCGGGCTGATCTTTACGCTCGGTACAGGCAGCGATATGGCGAAAATCGCCCCGATGATATTGACCAGGAGGGTAAAGACCAGGCCTGTGATGGCCGACTCGATCCAGATTCCGGTGGTTGATTGAGCTGCGGAACGTTTCGCGGCGTACCGCCCGCCCAGGAACAGCGCCACGATCGACACAGCCGTCAGCAGCAAGGGAACAGCGAAGAAGGAAGCCGATCCGTGCACGTTTCCCATGAACGGAATGGTTGCGTCGATGCTCGAACCAAGTGCGCCGAGCTGGCTCATGACGACCAGTTGGACAGCCAGCTGCCCTACCAGGGACCACGGCGACGGCACCGCGCCGCCATTGGGAAGCACTGAACTTGACGGTAGCTCGGTGTTGCCACCGTTACTGGCGCTGATGCCGATCAACGCCAGAATCAAGAAGAGGACCGCGCTGATCAGAACCGCCACATAAGAAATGGCCCCGACCAGGGCCCCGGGGATCAGAGTTTTGTAGTCGAAAGACTTCAGAAGGGTGGACGCTGGTGCAGCGCCCGACCCAGGTTCTATATGGTCACGGTTCCCTGCGCTGCCAGTGATCGGCCTGTCAGGCGCCTCATTGGTTGGTCCGGATGACCCGGTCTGCGGATAATGCGGTTCAGTCACAACAAATTCCCCCTAATTGTTTTTGTACTTCTCATCGTGCCACGGGCTGATTCTTGTTACGCGCACGTCTTATACATTGCGGAATTTCCGCAGCATCTGCCCTTTATCGACGAAGGCTGCGGAAATCCCAACAACAACTCAGACAGCAGCGGCAGCAAATTCCTTGTCTGCCGGCGCAGCACCACGGCCACGGCGCTTGCCGGCGGCCGCCGCGCCGGCCTTGCGTTCCACCGTCTCGGCGGCGATGTAGAGACCCTCGCGGTTCAGGTGCCTGGAGTAGCTCGAATCCAGGTACAGCGTCTAGTGGGGTGGCGCACTCGAAATGGTGGTCAGTCGAGACGCACTCGATGGAGCCCTGTTTAAATGTTCTCCACGGTATTCACCTCATTCCCAGCCTGTCGCTGAACCGGGGAGGCAACGTCGAGTTGGCTACGGGCCTGGGTCGACCAGTTCTACTCGCTCGCAAGCACGGACTGCGCATCCTCAGGATTGACGAGGATGCAGTAACTGCAGCCTTCGCCTGGATGAACGACGCCGACGACCGTTTAGAGTCGCCTCACGATGAGGGTTTGGTCTCATGACCTTTCTACGTGTGGCGACGCGGTGAGTTCTAGTTTTCCTGGCGGTACTTCGCGTCCGAGCTAATCTCGAGGTCTTCGGCGTCGTGGTCGCAACCAGCATCGAGTACCGGTCCCTCGATACCATTCGCCCAATTCACCACCCGTTGACGATTTGAAGGGTGCGCAGCACCCATTGAAGCAAAGCGTTCGACGTATTCCGCCGCCCTGCTCGAATACGCGTCGCTAACAACGTTGACCATGCGTTCGACTCTAGGCAAGCTACGGACAGATGCCCGGTAGCCGATCCCCTAACGAACCATGCCGCAGGGGGTTCCCTTCCTGACTCGGGGTTTCTGTTGGCTTGCCGTTGGCCGTCAACCGCCACAAGCTGACACAGAGCCCAAAAACCGCTCTGCGATTCACACGGGCCGGGGTGCACGCATGGACGGATTCCCCAAGTTCGAGGGCCGGAACGCGAACCTTAGCGGGTCCTGACGCGGCCAAACGAACGCACACATCGCCGAACCAAACCCCGCCCGGCGCGTGTTCCCGAGACGAATCCGGCGTTCCGAGGTTCGCTACGCCAACGTCTCGTCGCGGGGTCTGTCGTGGTGAAACAGAGGTTTTTCCATGACGGAACGTGGTGGTGGAATTTAGGTTTAATGTGTAAAAATCTCCTCTGACCAGGGATTTCTTCCACAGTGACCCCTCTATGCAAAGCCTGACCCAACCTGCTTTCGGTTAGATCTGTCGAACGCCGCGCAGAAGCGCGGACATAGTTGACGCAGAGGTAGTTCGGTCTTGTGCCTCACGCGAGGTCGTCCTACGATTGGGCTACCTGAAATTCAGGTAGCCTGACGATTGACCAGGCTGAGAACCACTGGAGATCGCGATGGAGACTGCGGGATGGGACGTGATCGACAATCCGATCACCGGTGAACGCTTGCGGTTCCTCGAGCGGTCATCGGAACGGGTTGTCATGGAGATAACCTTCCCGGCGGGAGGGCTTCCGGTGGTCAAGCACCGCCATCCGGGATTCGAACGGTTCCAGGTGGAGTCGGGCACCCTCGACCTCACTGTTGGTGACGAGCTGAAGAGACTTGGTCCCGGCGAAGAGTTCACTGTCACGGACGAGTTTCACTTCCCAGCGAACTCGTCCGGTGAGGACGCGGTTGTGCACATCACAGGCGAGCCCGGTGCGTTCATGGAGCGTGGTCTACGCGTCGCATTCGGACTCGCGCGGGATGGTCGCGTACGACCCGACGGGGCACCCCGCGACATGCTGTCACTCGCTCTCGTCAGCGAGCGAGGTAAATACCAAATCGCGGGGCCGCCGCGCTGGCTGTGGGTGAGCTCGATGACGGTGCTCGGGTGGGTTGCAGTACTTGCGGGCCGACGCCGACTGGTTGAGTCCTACTGGCCTCCCGATCTCGAACGTCCTTGGCGCACACGATCGGTCCGGTGACGCAGCGAGTTGCGGCTGCCGATCGACAGCGCCTTGCATCATAGGACTCATGGCACATCGTTCGTGGTCGGTCGGTATCCCTAGCCCAGGAGCTCCGCGGGGTAGTTGAGTTTCGGTCTAACGTCTGACTGCTGATGTCGTAGACAGCCATGACGTCGTCAACCAAGACCGAGGCATCCGGCCTGACCAGCGCAGTCGCTTCCGCTGTTATCAGTCCGACTGTTGACGGTCGACCTTGAGGCACCTCAAGACCAGTGGTACCATATTGTTGTACCACTGGTCTGCGAAAGGGGTCATTGTCATGTCCATTAGTGCAAGCGAGGCGCGCAAGACGCTGTTCCCGCTCATCGAACGCATCAACGAGGACCACGACGCCGTTGAGATCGTTTCCCGCAACGGAAACGCCGTTCTCATGCCGGCCGACGAGTACGCGGCGTGGAAGGAGACGGAATACTTGTTTCGCTCGCCCGCCAATGCCCGAAGGCTGCTCGACGCCTACGAACGCGCCCGTGCGGGGGAGACCGAGGCGCACGAGCTCGACAGGCGCGAGTGAGTGCGTCTGATCTGGGATCGGTCCGCCTGGGAGGACTACCGGCACTGGCAGACGGCGGATCGCAAGGTCGTCAAGCGGATAAACACGCTCATTGACGCGTGTCTCCGGGAGCCGTTCGCCGGCATCGGGAAGCCCGAGCAGCTCAAGTACGGCGCGCAGGGCGCGTGGTCACGGCGCATCACCGACGAGCACCGTCTCGTGTACCTCGTCGAGGGCGACGACCTGGTTATCCTTCAGGCTCGATACCATTACTGACGTCAGGCTACAGGCCACCGGCATATCAAAGGTTCGGTAACCGCGGCGATGTGGTGGAATTTAGATTCAATGTGTAGTCGAGTTCAAGTTCAACCTCTGGCCGTCAGATTCTGTCGGCGGCATCAGCTAGACTGAAATCAATCGACCCCCTTCCAAGCTTCTCGCTGAAGCTCAAATGGAAGGGGCCTCTTTCTTTCCGGGGTGCCTGGGGAGCCGAACCTGTCCGTGGAGGAGCAGGTTGATCTCCTATCCAGTCGTGGCCTTGTTATCGACAGCGAAGACCGCTGTGTGGAGTTTCTGCGCGCAAACACCTACTACCGATTCTCTGGGTACGCGCGGTACTTCCAGCGGGCTCCCCATCTCGGTGACAACGCGTTCGAAGAAGGCATGACCTTTGATGAGATCCGCGCGATGTGCGACAACGACGAGGCGCTGCGCGGCCCACTCACGGAGGCCCTCGCCCGAGCCGAGGTATTGATTCGCACGCACTTTGCCTGTGTCGTCGCTGACGTTCATGGTCCATACGGCCGCTTCCTGGAAGAGGACTCCTATACCGACGTCGGCAGCGAGGAGCCCACCGTCGAAGCATGTCTCCGTGACATCGGCCGGAGCAAAGACCGTCACATCCTCCGTTACAGGACCACCAGCGGTGGCACCCAAGATTTCGGCGAACTGCCTGTTTGGTCCGCCGTCGAGGCATGGTCGTTTTTGGCACGCTCTCGAAGGCCATTGAGCGCGGGGCTGCCGGTACTCTGGCTGATGGAGTCGCCACGAGTATCGGTGTAGCTAAGGCGGGCTTCGCGTATCGTGTGAGGTCGCTGGTTTACCTGCGTAACCGGTGTGCGCATCTCATCCGGCTGTGGCACCATTCGGTCATTGACGCTGGGCCAACGCCGAATAACGTGCGGTTAAAGGCCAAACGGCTTGCAGGACAATTCGAGCCGCGTTCGGTGCTTGATGTCATTGCCTCGCTTGATGACGTGCTGGTCCGGGGTAGAGCTGCAGAACCCGTGCTCCCGCACCTCGTGCGTCAGAATTTACAAGACTCGGTCTACTGGGAAGGGCTGGCCGGCCGCAAAACCCTCGTGACCATCACGCGTGATAGGACAGCATTCCACTAAAGTGCCAATGCGCGAAATATGTGTAATCCTGAAGCTGAGTCCGCGTCGATCGCGCGGCTTCGGACACAGCTTTAGGAGCCTTGTCCATGGTTCCCGAATCACCTGCCGACGCTCTCGGCGATCACGCAGACGCTGTTCGCGACGTGCTCGTCGAGGTCGTTCGATCCCGACATAACAAATCTGCGGAGGCGCATCAGGTGTCAGAGACGCGATATGCCATGGGGTTCGGGAGCCAGTGGCGCGACCTTCTGGATGACGCGAATGACGCGCTGAAGGGACGCGGATTCCCATCGTGTAAGGTGTCTCCTGCCGGCTAAAAGCTTCCAGTCGTCAACAACTGCCTAGTCTACGTTTGGCGGCCAGACGTACGGTCGCTTCGAGCCGGCGCGGCTGACTCAGGCCTGCGTACGCATCGGGGTCAGTAAGACTGACCTTGCTGCCGATGTTGGCGTCTCGGCTGCCGCGATTGGGCAGTACGAAGCCGGAATCAATTCTCCGAAGTCCGAAGTTCCCGACCGTCTGGCACGGGTACTGAAAGTTCGGCCGAGTTTCTTCAGCGCCGGTCGCCCATTGGCGCGCATTGACACCGTGAACGCGCACTTCCGTAGCTTGCGGTCGACGCGCGTGAGTGACCGTCAAAAGGCACTGTCCACCGCGACCATGGTCTGGGAGTTGACGTTTGCGCTCGAGACATTCATCAAGCTCCCTGAGGTTGAACTCCCCGCGTTGGAGCCAGGAACGACGCCCCCCAAAGCCGCCGCGCTCTTGCGAAGGTGCTGGGATCTGGGGGAAGGACCGCTGAGGCACCTCGTTGCCACAGCCGAATCCCGAGGCGTCGTGGTGGTGGTTCGCCCGCTCGGTGAGATCGACTCAGTAGACGCCTTTTCGGTTGTGATTCTGGATCGTCCCATTATTGTTACAACCCCGCGTCGGAGTGAGAACGTCTTCCGGCACCGATTCTCAATTGCGCATGAGATTGGTCATCTACTCCTTCACCGGGACTTGGGAGAACATGGTGTTGCAGTCGAGCGGGAAGCCGATGAGTTCGCTGCCGCGTTCCTTACCCCGGCGACAGCGATGGATGCGGCGCTTCCCCAGCGGCTCGACTTGGCCGCGCTGGACCGGCTGGGAAGGACATGGGGTGTCTCGCCACACTCATTGATCCGACGAATGGTGGAGCGCGGACGAACCACCGAATCATCTGCGCGACGGGCTTACCAGCGCTTGGCGATGGTCGACGATCCATTGGCCGACCCGACGAGCGCGTACTCAGGAGAAGTTCCGACGCTTCTGAGGAAGGCTGCGGAACTGGCTGCGGATCACGGAGGAGGGGTGCCTGCACTTGCTGAAGTCCTCAAGATTAGTTCGGGACAGGTCCGAGACCTGCTTGGCGATGCTGATCAGCGTCCAGTGCTGCGACTGGTCTGAAACCTTCTGGGCATGCTATCGACGTGACCGGCCTCGCCTGCAAAGTAGCCAGCATGAGTGTAACGTCGAGGGATTTGAGGGTCATTCTGATGTGCTGCTTCTTTCTGTTGGAACGTGGTCGAGTTCCGCTTTAACGTCTAGAATCGCCACATCGTCCAAGACCGCCGCATGACCAGACTGCTGCAAAATGTTCTTTGGCGTAGCCGCAGGTTATCAAGGCTCAAGCCGGGGACAATTTGGATGGGCAGCCCCGCTGAGGACGCGGATGGGGCTCCGAGAGATGGGGATTGGCGGCGCTGGTATGCTGCGAGTGTGGGGCAGGGTGATTTTCCCAACCTTGCTCACCCATGAGCCCTTGTTCCCCCATCAGTCTTGGCTCAGCCATGAGTCCTTATTCCCCCAGAAGTCACAGCATGAACTGTTCGGCGGCCCGGGTCAGCGGGCCTAAGAAGAAATCCATAATTTCGGCGGGCTCCCGGTCCGGGAGCCCACCGTCCTGACCTCTCATTCCGTCCATTACCCGATCACGATGGCAGGATGCACTACATCTAGGTAACAACGCCACGGCGCATCATCTTATGGGCCTGCCGAACGGAGAATCCGGTTTAGGCTTTCAGCAGGCGGCAGACGCGAGGTGTCTGCTCGGTATGAGGCTGCCCGGGGTGCACGCCAACCGATCGACGCGATACCAGAATCACAAGGAGGAGAAATGCGTTTCGGACGTGTTTCTAAGGCCGTGGGGGCGGCAGCGGTAACCATGCTCGTTTTGAGTGGATGTACGGCCGCGCCAGGTCCGGTGAGCACCAGCGCGAGTGCCAGCGGCGCAGTGTCAGGCGGGACTGCTGTGGTCGCGGAAACGAATGCGTTTAACTCCTTCAACCCCAACACCGGTACCGGCAGTGCGGACATTAACTCCAAGATCGCCTATGCAACGCACACGGGATTTAACTACATAGACGACAAACTGAACATCGTTAAGAACGAAAAGTTCGGAAAATATGAGAAAATTTCCGACAATCCGCTGACGATCAGATACACCATTAATGACGGCGTTAAGTGGTCCGACGGAGCGCCCGTTGATGCCAATGACCTGATGCTGGCTTGGGCCGCCCAGTCTGGTTATTACAACGACGCGACGATGGACAAAGAGGGCAATGTCCTAGCGGGCAATCACTATTTCGAATTCGGCGGGGACACCGCCGGACTGGCCATGACTGAGTTGCCGGAGATCGGCGACAATGGGCGTTCCCTGACGCTCAAGTACACGAAACCATTTGCCGATTGGGAAGTCGCCTTCGGCTCGCCGGTGGACGTTCCCGCGCATGCGGTGGCGCAGAAGGCCGGGCTGAAGGACGCCGCCGCTCTGAGCAGCCTCCTGAAGACTGTGCCCAAGGGCAATCCGGACGAGCCGGTAACGCCCAACGCCGATCTGCGCAAGGTGGCCGAATACTGGAACACAGGTTTTGATACCAAAACGATGCCCACGGACACCTCGGTTTTCCTCTCCAACGGTCCGTACATCGTCACCGGCATCGTCCCCGACCAGTCGCTGACGCTCAGCCGGAACACCGACTATAAATGGGGACCCGCCGCGAGCCTGGACAGCATTACGGTGCGGTTCATTGCCGACGCGTCCGCGCAGGTCGCCGCCCTGAAGAACCAGGAAGCCGACATCATCGCGCCGCAGCCCGCCGCGGACAGCGCGGTCCAGCTGAAGGCCATGGCCGGTCAGGGCGTTTCCTTCAATCAGTTCGACCAGCTCTCCTATGATCATCTGGACCTTAACTTCACCGGTGTCTTTGCTGACCAGAACGTCCGTGAAGCGTTCCTCAAAACAGTCCCGCGGCAGGACCTGGTCAACAAAATCATCCAAAAACTGGATGCGGGGGCCAAGCCACTGGAGTCCCAGGTCTTCCTTCCGGCACAGCCAAAGTATGCGGATTCGATCAAGAACAACGGCTCGGCGGCATTCGTGGATGTTGACATCGAAGGGGCCAAAAGGCTACTCAACGGGGCCACGCCCACGGTGCGGATTATGTACAGCAAGGCCAACAGCAATCGGGCCGATGCGTTCACGCTGATTAAGGACGCGGCAGCCAAGGCAGGCTTCAACGTCGTCGACGGCGGCCTTGGGGCTGACTGGAACACTCATCTGGGGGACGGCAGCTACGACGCCGCCATCTTCGGCTGGAACAGTCCGGGAGTCGGAGTCAGCCAGATTCCGCAACTATTCCGCTCCGGCAGCGTCTCGAACTACAACAAGTTCTCCAACGCCGATGCAGACAAGCTGATGGATCAACTGATCGTCACCGATGACATGGGAAAACAGGCAGACCTGCTCATTCAGCTCGATAAGATCATTTGGTCCTCCGACTACGGGCTGCCATTGTTCCAGCCACCCGGGGTGGTGGCCTACAGCTCCGCCGTCACAGGGATCAAGCCGATGGCCGGCCAGACGGGTGTCTGGTGGAACTACTGGCAGTGGGCCCGGAAGTAGCGCACCCTGGCTCGGGCCAGCGCGGCGTCAGGAGGGGTTGCCACAACCGCGGATGCAAGAGCAGGGGGCGTAAACATGGTGACGTATCTTGTCCGGCGCGTTTCCGCGGCGGTGCTCATCCTGCTGGGCGCATCCTTCGTCGTGTACCTGCTGACGGCTGCGTCCGGGGATCCGCTGCAGGAGCTTCGGTCCAGCACGTCCGCGAACCGGCCGCAGCTCATCGCGCAGCGCACGGAGCTGCTGCACCTGAACGTTCCGGCGCCGCTGCGGTACTTTATCTGGCTCCGGGGGGCAGCAGGATGTCTGGTTCCGTTCGCCGGGTCCTGCGATCTGGGCAAGAACCTGCAGGGCCAGCCCGTGACAGAACAATTGGGAACGGCCATGGTGCAGACCCTGTCTCTGGTCAGCGCCGCCGCACTGCTTGCCGTGGTCATTGGCGTGACGCTGGGTATCGTCACCGCCCTGCGCCGGCACAGCGCCCTTGACTACGGCGTGACGTTCCTGGCCTTTCTGTTTTTTTCGCTGCCGGTCTTCTGGGCGGCCGTGCTGCTGAAGGAATACGGCGCCATCGGTTTCAACAACTTTCTCAGTTCTCCCCGGATCCCGGCCGCCGCGGTCCTGCTCATTGCCGCAGTGGTCTGCGCCGTCGCCGCTCTCGGTGCCGGCGGCGGTGTCAGGCGCCGGATGGTGGCGGGGGGTTCGGCCGGCGCCGCGACGGCTGCGGTTTTGACCTACGTTTCGGCCGCGGACTGGTTCAGCGCCCCCGGCCTCGGACCCGTTGCGATCGCACTCTCCGGAGCGGGTGCAGCTTTCGGCTTCACCGCGCTGACCGCGGGCCTGCACAACACCAGGGCGCTTTACGCCGCATTTGCCGCCGCCGCAACGGGGGTGGCCTCCTACTTCGCAGTGCAGGGCCTGCTGGATCGGGCGACGCCGCTGATGATCATGCTGCTGGCCGCGGCCACGATTCTGGCCGCTGTTCTGATCGGATTTCTGCTTGGGGGAGACGACCGCCGGGGCAATATCACGGCCGCGTCACTGACGGGTCTGCTGGTGGGGCTGGTGATCCTGATCGACAGATTTATGCAGGCCTGGCCCGCGTACTTCTCCGACAGCCGCATCCACGGCCGCCCGATCGCCACCATCGGTGCCGCGACGCCGGGCTTGGAGGGGGACCTGTGGGTCACGGGCCTGGACCGGATGACTCACCTTCTGCTGCCGACCGCCGCGCTCGTCCTGATCTCCATTGCCTCCTACACGCGCTACGCGAGGTCCTCGATGCTGGACGTCATGAACATGGACTACGTCCGCACGGCACGGGCCAAGGGCCTGCCGGAGTTCACCGTCGTCCTGCGGCACGCCTTCCGGAATGCGCTCATGCCGCTGACCACCATCGCGGCCGTTGATATCGGCGGACTGATCGGCGGAGCGGTGATCACGGAAAGTGTTTTCTCTTACCGTGGCATGGGCTCAATGTTCGTCGACGGTCTGCGCCAGGTGGATCCGAACCCTGTGATGGCGTTCTTCGTGGTTGTGGCCATCACGGCGCTGGCCTGCAATCTGTTGGCCGACCTGGTCTATGCCGCGCTGGATCCACGGGTGAAGGTCGGCGCATGACGGCGAAGCCGCAGGACAGCGGCCGGCACCCAGGCTTCGGTCCAAGTCCAAGTCCAAGTCCAAGTCCAAGTCCAAGTCCAAGCCCAGGTCCAAGTCCGGGACGGCTGGTCCGGCGCAGGTTCTTCGGCAATGTCGGGGCACTGGCGGGACTTACTGCCCTCGCACTGGTCATCCTTCTGGTCTTCAGCGCCGCCGGCATCAGGCTTTGGGGCGTGATCGATATTCCCGGCTGGTGGCACTACCGCTACGACGAGGTATTGCCGATCATCAACGATGCCGCCCCCACCTACCGGTTTCCGCTGGACTTCGGGGACCATCCATTCGGGCAGGACCGCGTGGGCCGCGACATGTTCGCGATGACGATGCGGGGAGCCCAACTGTCGATCATCGTCATGGTCACCATCGGCATTATGGGCACCGCGATCGGCGTGCTGGTGGGGGCGGCCGCGGGCTACTTCAGCGGCGCCATCGGTGCCCTGCTGATGCGGATCACGGACATGGTCATCGTCGTCCCGGGCGTCGTCATCGCCGCTGTGCTCGGTGTGCTCGTGGGGCATGCCGGAACGGGACGGACGGTGCTGGACGCGGATGGGAACGTCACCGTGGTGCGCTCATTTTCGGACGATGTCTTCACCTTCCTGCAGCAGAACCTGGGCGTGGTGCTGCTGGGCATGTTCCTAGGTCTGGTGATCTGGACCTCCATGGCCAGGCTGGTCCGCGCGGAGTTCCTGGTTCTGCGGGAGCTGGAGTTCGTTGACGCCGCCCGGCTTGCGGGCGCCTCGAACCACCGGATCATTACCAGGCATCTGCTGCCCAATGCCGCCGGAGTGATCATCGTAAATGCCACGCTGCTGATGTCTTCGGCGATCCTGCTCGAAGCGGGGCTGAGCTATCTGGGCTTCGGAGTCCAGGCGCCGGACACCTCGCTCGGGCTGCTGGTGGTCGCGAACCAGTCATCCATCTCCACCCGCCCGTGGTTGTTCTGGTGGCCAGGCGTGTTTATTGTGGTGATCTGCCTGTGCATCAACTTCATCGGCGACGGCCTGCGTGATGCGTTCGATCCGCGCCACGGGAGCGCCGCTCCAGCTAGGAGCAGGGAAGCTGCCGGCGGTTCGCGGCCGGTTCCGGGCCGGCCTGGCACCTCATCAGCCGGGTCGGCGGCTGAGCCGTCGGACCCTGCAGAGTCCGCTGGCGCCCCCGTCCTTGCAGTGCGCGGTTTAAGGGTCGATTTCGCTGTCGACCGGCACTGGGTGCCGGCGGTCGTCGGATTGGACTTTCACGTGCATTCAGGCGAGGTGCTGGCCATCGTGGGGGAGTCCGGTTCGGGCAAGACCGCCAGCTCGATGGCGCTGCTGGGACTTCTGGCGGCGAACGGCAGGGCGACAGGCAGCGTGTGGTTCAATGGCGCGGAAATATTGAACGCCACACCCGGCACGCTCCGCCGCATCCGCGGTAAGGATATTGCGATGATCTTCCAGGACCCGATGACGGCGCTGAACCCGGTGTTCACGGTGGGCTTTCAGATTGTGGAGACCCTGCGGCAGCACAGCGCGATGTCGCCGGCGCAGGCCCGCAGCGATGCGCTGCGGATGCTTGCCTCGGTGGAGCTGCCGGATCCGGAAAGAACCTTTGACTCCTATCCGCACCAGCTTTCGGGCGGTCAGCGCCAGCGTGCCCTGATCGCGCAGTCCCTGTGCTGCCGACCCAAGCTGTTGATCGCGGATGAGGCAACCACCGCCCTGGATGTGATTGTGCAGGCGGAGATACTCGATTTGCTGCGCCGGCTGCGGACAGACCTCGATGCGGCGATCGTGCTGATCACCCATGATCTCGGTGTCGTGGCCGACCTGGCCGACCGGGTCATTGTGATGAGCGCCGGCGTGGCCGTGGAGACCGGCACCGCCCACGGGATATTTTCAGCACCGCGGCACGAGTATACAAAGGCACTTCTGCAAGCCGTTCCGCGGCTGGGCAGGCGCCCCGCTACCGCGCCCGCAGAAGACTGCCGCGCGGAAGGGCCGACCGAAGAAGGCCGCGCAGCCGGCGCGGGAGAAGGACGCGGACGTCCTGTCCTCGAGCTGTCCGGAGTGGGCATTGACTACCCCGGCGCACGAGGCGCAGGGGCGTTCCGCGCGGTCGATGGTATCGATCTGACTATCTACCCTTCCGAGCTGGTGGGGCTGGTGGGGGAGTCTGGGTCCGGTAAGACCTCGGTGGGACATGCCGCCGTTGGCCTGCTGCCCGTGACGGCGGGAGTGCTGCGGTTGCTGGATCGGCGACTGGACTCCGTCCGGCCCCGGGAATTGCGCGCCCTGCAGGAAAGAGTCGGCATGGTGTTCCAGGAACCATCGGGCTCGCTCAATCCCCGGATGCCCGTCGCGGCGACCATCGGCGAACCACTTCTGCTGGCCAAGGGCTGGCGCGGGGCCGGCCTGCAGCGCCGCGTCGATGAGCTGCTGGACCAGGTCCAGCTGCCCCGCAGCCACCGCAACCGATATCCGCACGAACTCTCCGAGGGCCAGAAGCAGCGGGTGGCAATTGCCAGAGCGCTGAGCTTATCGCCGGATCTGCTGGTAGCCGATGAGCCGACCTCCGCCCTGGACGTTTCGGTCCAGGCGAAGGTCCTGGACCTGCTGCGGATGCTGCAGCGCGAACTCGGCTTTGCCTGCCTCTTCATCACCCACGATCTGTCCGTGGCTGACTCCCTGGCGGATCGGATCGTCGTCCTGCAGGGCGGCCGAATCGTGGAGCAGGGTCCGCGCGAACAGGTCTTTGGGAATCCGCGCGACGACTACACCCGGCGTCTGCTGGCGGCGGTTCCGGTGCCGGACCCGGACAGCCAGCGGCTGCGCCGGAACCAACGCGCCCGGCCGGGCGTCAACAGGCTCCGGGACAGCTTTCGAGCCCGCTAAAACCCAAGGTTACATCTCGGTAACAAGATGCCCCACGGGCCGCTAGTGTTTCCTATCGGAAACATTCGGGTCTAGGCTCATATCCACGTGATGCTGGCCACATACCCGTGGTGCACGACCCCAGCACCAAAAACCCGGCACTAAAAAATGCCGGAGTCTCTCGCATAGAAATAGGAGGCGGAATGCGTTTTTCGCGTATTTCCAAAGCTCTCGGTGTCGCCACTGTGGTCGCTCTGGCCATGACGGCCTGCAGCGGCGGCAGCACCGGCACCACCAACACTTCAGCTGACACGACGAAGGTCATCACCGCGTTCGGCGGGGAACCGCAGAACCCGCTGCTGCCGGCCAACACCAACGAGGTCTATGGCGGCCGCGTGATGGACCTGATCTTCTCCGGCCTGTTGAGCTACGACGCTTCGGGCAAGACGGTGAACGAAATGGCCGATTCCATCGACTCCACCGACTCGCAGAACTACACCATCAAGATCAAGAGCGGCGAGAAGTTCAGCGACGGCTCGCCCATCACCGCCAAAAACTTCGTTGACGCCTGGAACTTTGGTGCGCTGAGCACCAACGCCCAACTGAACTCGTATTTCTTCGAGTCCATCGAGGGCTATAAAGACGTGAGCGCCATGGCCGCCGATGGCAAGACGGCTGCGCCGACCGCGCAAACGATGTCCGGTCTGAAGGTCGTCGATGACACCACCTTCACGGTGAAACTGGCACAGGCCGAGTCCGACTGGAAGCTGCGCCTTGGCTACACGGCCTTCTTCCCGCTGACCGAAGCCGCTATCGCGGACCCGAAGGCCGCCGGCGAGAAGCCGACCGGCAACGGGCCATACACGCTGAAGACCTGGAACCACAACGCCGAGCTCGATCTGGTGCCGAACCCGAATTACACGGGCCCGCGCAAGCCCAAGAACGCCGGCGTCACCTTCAAGGTCTACACCACGGCCGACGCGGCCTACCAGGACCTGCTGGCGGACAACCTGGACGTGCTGGATGGAATCCCCGCCAGCAGTATCAAGTCCTTCCAGAAGGACCTTGGGGACCGCAGCATCGTCAAGGCCTACGCAGGCAACGCGACGCTGACCATCCCGAGTTACCTGCCGGCGTTCCAGGGCGAAGCCGGCCAGTTACGCCGCCAGGCCATCTCCAAGTCGATCGACCGCAACCTGATCATCGACAAAATTTTCAACAACACCAAGAAGGTCGCCAAGGACTTCACCTCCCCGGTTATTGAGGGCTACAGTGACAGCGTGTCCGGCGCGGACGTGCTGACCTACGACGCAAGCGCGGCCAAGAAACTGTGGGACCAGGCCAACGCCATCACCCCGTGGGACAACTCGACGTTCACCATCGCGTACAACGTGGATGGCGCCGGCAACAAGGAATACGTTGATGCTGCGACGAACCAGATCAAGAACGCGCTCGGCATCCAGGCCGAGGGCAAGCCGTACGCGACATTCAAGGAACTGCGCAACGACGTCAATAAGAAGCAGCTGACCGGAGCCTCACGCGCCGGCTGGCAGGCCGATTACCCGTCGCTGTACAACTTCCTCGGCCCGCTGTACGGCACCGGCGCAGGTTCCAATGACGGGAACTACTCGAACCCTGCGTTCGATGCCAAGCTGAAGGAAGGGCTGAATGCCAAGTCCACCGATGAGGGCAACAAGATCTTCAACGAGGCTCAGCAGATCCTCTTCAAGGATCTGCCGGTGATCCCGCTGTGGTACCAGGCCCAGACGGGTGGCTGGAGCAACAACGTCACCGGCGTCGACTTCGGCTGGAACGGTGTCCCGCTCTATTACAACATCTCCGGCAAATAAACCAGCCGAACATCGATGGGGCCCGGCCTGACGGTCGGGCCCCATCGTCGGGCCGGTAAGTCCTCACCACAAAAGGTATCCATGTCTCTCTTCGTCACTTACTGCGATTCCACAAGGATCTCGTAATGCTGCGGTTCATCTTCCGGCGAGTGCTCCAGGTCATCCCGGTGTTTTTCGGGTCGACACTGATTGTCTACTACCTGGTTTTCTCGATGTCCGGCAGCCCGATCGACGCCTTGTCCGGTGGTAAACCCATCAGCCCGGCCGTCGTAGCCCAATTAACCGCACAATACCATCTGGATCAGCCGTTCTTCATCCAGTACGGCATCTTCATCAAGAACCTCTTCACCTTCAACCTTGGCACCAGCTTTTCCGGCCGCCCCATTGCCGCCATCATTGGCCAGGCATTTCCCGTGACTGCGCGGCTGGCCATCATGGCGCTGGCCATTGAAGCAATCTTCGGAGTCACAGCGGGAGTATTCGCCGGTCTGCGCAAGGGCAAGCTCTTCGACGGCACCGTCCTCATTGCCTCCCTGGTGGTCATCGCCATCCCGACCTTTGTGCTCGGCTTCGTGCTGCAGTTCGTCGTCGGCGTCAAACTCGGCTGGGCAAAACCGACGGTCGGCAGCGCCGCTGACTGGGCGGATCTGACTCTGCCGGCCGTTGTTCTCGGCCTGGTTTCCTTCGCTTACGTGCTGCGGCTGACCCGGACCAGCATTTTGGAAAACATGAACGCCGACTACGTGCGGACAGCCACAGCCAAGGGACTGTCCCGGCGCCGCGTCGTCATGGTCCATATTCTGCGCAACTCCCTCATCCCGGTTGTCACCTTTCTCGGTGCGGATCTCGGTGGCCTGATGGGTGGGGCCATTGTCACCGAGGGGATCTTCAATGTCCCGGGCGTGGGCAATACCTTGTACCGGGCGGTGCTCGCGGGCGAGGGGCCGATGGTTGTCTCGATCGTCAGCATCCTGGTGCTCGTGTTCGTCCTCGCCAACCTGCTGGTGGACCTGCTGTACGCCTGGCTAGACCCAAGGATTCGTTATGCCTGAAAATACCCCCATAAGTAGTACCTCCAGTAACCACCGGATAGAACATTTTGTCGCGGATATCGAACAGACTCCGCTGCAGGCCACCGATTCGCTCAATGAGCAGGCAGCACCGCTGAGCTTGTGGGCCGAGGCGTGGAAGAACCTGCGCCGGCAGCCGCTTTTCATCATCTCTGCGCTGCTGATTCTCCTGACCCTGACAGTGGCTTTCTTTCCCGGTCTGTTCACGCAGACCGTCCCCACGCAGTGCGATCTGATCAACTCCAATGCGGGCCCCGATGGCGGCCATCCGCTCGGCTTCACGCTGCAGGGCTGCGACGTTTATGCTCGATTAATCCACGGCACGCAGGCGTCCCTGGCCGTGGGGGTGTTTTCCACCCTCGGTGTGCTGATTATTGGCGGTACGATCGGTGCCATCGCCGGGTACTACGGCGGGTGGCTGGACGCGGTCCTGGCCCGTCTGGCGGACATCTTCTTCGCTCTGCCGCTGATCCTTGGCGCCATCGTGATCAACTCGCTGCCGGCCGTCCGTGAGCACCGCAGCGTCTGGACCGTGGTGGCAACACTGGTGGTTCTCGGCTGGCCGCAGATCGCCCGCATCACCCGCGGTGCCGTCATCGAGGTCCGCAACGCCGACTTCGTGGTGGCCGCCAAGTCGCTGGGTGTGTCCAGGGTCAAGGCACTGATCACGCATGTCATCCCGAACTCGCTGTCCCCGGTCATTGTGATCGCGACGGTGTCGTTGGGTGTGTTCATCGTGGCCGAGGCGACACTTTCCTTCCTGGGCATCGGCCTGCCGGGGACGGTGATGTCGTGGGGCAATGACATTGCTGCGGCACAGACATCTTTGCGCAATAACCCCTCGACCCTGCTGTGGCCCGCCGTCGCCCTGTCGATTACCGTACTGAGTTTCATTATGCTCGGCGATGCCGTGCGTGACGCTCTTGATCCGAAGGCACGCAAACGATGAGCAAAGACCGAGTGCAGATCACCGAGCAAGACGGCTCGGGGCCGCGGCCCCTGTTGGAACTGCGGGACCTGGCCATCACCTTCACCACCGCGTCCGGAGACGTTCCGGCAGTCCGCAATGCGAATCTGACGATCATGCCCGGCGAAACCGTCGCCATTGTGGGCGAATCCGGCTCCGGAAAGTCGACGACGGCGTTGGCCGCCATCGGACTCCTGCCCGAGAACGGTTACGTCAGTGGTGGCCGGATTCTGTTTGATGGCGAGGACCTGACACAGGCCGACAGCAGGCGGATCCTCGAGCTCCGAGGCCGTTCCATCGGCATGGTTCCGCAGGACCCGATGTCGAACCTGAACCCGGTGTGGAAAATCGGCTTTCAGGTCAAGGAAACCCTTAAGGCGAATAATCTGGCGCGCAAAGACATTCACGTGCAGGTCGCGGAGGTGCTTGCCGATGCCGGTCTGCCGGACGCCGCGCGCCGCGCCAAACAGTATCCGCACGAGTTTTCCGGCGGCATGCGTCAGCGTGCGCTCATCGCCATCGGGCTCTCCTGCAGCCCCCGGCTGCTGATAGCCGACGAGCCCACATCGGCCCTGGACGTGACGGTTCAGCGCCAGATCCTGGACCACCTCGCGACGATGACCTCTGAATTAGGAACGGCCGTTCTGCTGATCACCCACGACCTTGGTCTCGCTGCAGAGCGGGCCGAGAAGGTCGTCGTCATGTACAAGGGGCGAGTGGTGGAATCCGGGCCGGCCCTGGAGATCCTGCGTAACCCGCGGCACCCCTACACCCAGCGCCTGGTCGCTTCGGCTCCGTCGCTGGCGTCGCAGCGGATCAAGTCTGCCAAGGCGGCCGGCATTGAATCCAGCGATGTGCTGACTCTGGAGACGGATGCATCGCTCGCGAAGACCGATGACGTCATCGAGGTCAAAAATCTGACCAAGGTGTACAAGCTCCGCGGTGGCGGGGGTGGCAGCTCGGAATTCAAGGCCGTGGACGACGTCTCCTTCAACATCAAACGCGGAACCACCCTCGCGGTGGTGGGCGAGTCTGGTTCGGGCAAATCGACGGTAGCCAAAATGGTGCTGAATCTGGAAAAACCCACGGCGGGCAACATCATTTTCGACGGCGTCGACCTCACCGCGCTGGACAAGAAGTCGCTGTTCAACTTCCGCCGGCGGGTGCAGCCGATCTTCCAGGACCCCTATGGATCCTTGGACCCGATGTACAACATCTACCGGACGATCGAAGAGCCGCTGCGGGTGCACGGCATCGGGGACAAGAAGAGCAGGGAAGCGAAGGTCCGCGAGCTGCTGGACCAGGTCGCCCTCCCGGCGTCCTCCATGCAGCGGTTCCCGAATGAGCTTTCCGGTGGCCAGCGCCAGCGCGTTGCGGTGGCCAGGGCACTGGCACTTGACCCGGAAATCGTGATCTGCGACGAAGCAGTGTCGGCCCTGGATGTGCTGGTGCAGGCGCAGATACTGAACCTGCTGGCGGATCTGCAGACCGAGTTGGGGCTGACGTACCTGTTCATCACCCATGACCTGGCCGTCGTACGGCAGATCGCCGATCACGTCTGCGTCATGGAGAAGGGCCGGGTCGTCGAAACGGGGACCACGGACGAGGTTTTCAACTCGCCCACGCAGGGCTACACGCGTGCACTCCTGGATGCCATCCCCGGCTCCCGGCTGGAACTGCCGCCCGAGGTTGCGTAGCGGCGCGACCGAAGAACTGCGGGTTCTGAAGAACAGCAGGTCCGAAAAAAACTGCAGAATCAACAACAAGCGGCGCCATCGGATCATCGAATGGCGCCGCTTGCGCCTAGGCTGGCTGGCTGGCTGGCTGGCTGGCTGGCTGGCTGGCTGGCTGGCTGGCTGGCTGGCTCGGCCGCCGGGTGCGCTTTCAGCCCACCTTTGAAAGGCGGGCGACGACGGCGCCGGTGCCCTTGATGGGCGGCGTAACTCCGAGGGCGGTCAATTGCCGGCTGAGGACGTCGGCCAGGACCCTGTGGCCCGCGGCGGTGGGGTGGACGCCGTCGGCCAGTTTGTCACCTACGCCGTATCGGGTGATCCAGTCGCCGACGCTGACGAACGGTATGTGGTTTTGGGTCGCGAACGTGCCCAGCAGCGCATCCACCTGGCTGCGCCGCGCGCCGCCGTACGGGGTGCCCTTGGCCAGGGTGCCGATCATGACGAACTTCGATTCCGGGTAGGTCTGCTTGAGATCCTTGAGCAGCCGCGCGGCGTTGGCCATGATCTGCTCGTCGGTGGCACCACGCGAAGCATCGTTGCCGCCGCCCTGGATCACCACCAGTGGGGCCTGGCCGTAGGGGAGGTACCAGTTGCCGTTTTCCAGGGCGTCCGGGTAGTTGCCGGTCCTGCCGTTGGCCGCAACGAACCCGGTCCCGCCGCGGCCGCGGAATTCCACGTCGTAGCCCAGATTGGCCAAGGCCGTATTGGTCCAGGTGTTTTTCGCGACGACGCCGGCGGCGCCCTCCGACTGCGAGTCGCCGATCAGCACCGCCGTGCGCCCGATATTGGGTTCGACCATTTCCTTCCGGCCGGTCGCCGGATTCAGGTACAAGGCACCTGCGGGCAGAGCCGCGGTGGCATCCGGCTGCCGGCTGGCTGCGTCGGTGGTGGGTGCCGGCGGGATGGTCTCCGCCGTGGTGGGGACTGTGATGGACGGGGTTGTGGTTACCCGCACCGCGGCGGCCTGGGCACCGGGTGCGGCTGCCGCGGCGTGGGGCGCCTCGGCTACCGGGGCGCACCCTGCGCAGAGCAGCATGAGCAGCATGAGCAGCATGAGTACCAATGCCGGTAGGGCCGCACGGGACAGAGCCGTCGATCTGAGCATTCTGACTCCATCTGATTCACGCACGTTACTCCCGCAACTATCCGGCAAGGACGGCGATAAATCCAGTCGTTGGCGGACCGGAATCCGATGGTCGCGTAAACGTTACAGTCCGCTTCCCTGCAGCCTTATCGCCGGTCAACCGGGGTCGGAATCCCCAACCCGGATCCGACCCTCAAAGGCGGTCTGCCTGTGCCGGCGGGAACGCTTAATTTAGGCCATTGATTGCTCCACCCAGTAGAATAAACTCATGTGCCCATTTTGAGGGCCACCAGATGTCCGCGTGTAGTGCTGAGATATCTGGGTCTAACACCGTGATGGCCTACGGGTCCTCCGCCGGGAACATACTGAATCGAGCCTTATCGCATGTCTGAAACCACCGCCAAACTAGCCTCACGCAATGATCTGCGGAACGTCGCCATCGTGGCGCACGTTGACCATGGCAAGACCACTTTGGTGGATGCCATGCTGAAGCAGACCCATTCGTTTGCTGCCCACGGCAACGTGGCGGAACGAGTCATGGACTCCGGCGACCTCGAACGTGAAAAAGGCATCACGATTCTGGCCAAAAACACCACCGTTGCCTACAACGGTCCGTCCTCCAACGGCGAGACCATCACGATCAGCGTCATTGACACCCCCGGCCACGCCGACTTCGGTGGCGAGGTGGAGCGCGGCCTGTCCATGGTTGACGGCGTCGTCCTGCTGGTGGACGCGTCCGAGGGCCCGCTGCCGCAGACCCGCTTTGTGCTCCGCAAGGCCTTGGCCGCGAAGCTGCCGGTGATCCTGCTGGTGAATAAGACGGACCGGCCCGACTCCCGCATTGACGAGGTCGTGCACGAATCCATGGACCTGCTGCTGGGTCTGGCGTCCGACCTTGCGGACGAGGTTCCCGACCTGGACCTGGATGCAGTTCTGAACGTCCCCGTCGTGTACGCCGCCGCCAAGGTGGGTGCCGCGTCGCTTGATCAGCCCGAAAACGGCAGCGTGCCCAATAACGATGACCTGGAACCGCTGTTCAAGACCATCCTCGACCACATCCCCGCCCCCACGTACGACCCCGAGGGGGTTCTGCAGGCGCATGTGACGAACTTGGACGCCTCGCCGTTCCTGGGGCGTTTGGCGCTGCTGCGCATCTACAACGGCACCCTGCGCAAGGGCCAGATCGTTGCCTGGGCGCGCCATGATGGTGAGTTGAAGAACGTCAAGATCACCGAGCTGCTCGCCACCAAGGCACTCGAGCGTGTCTCGGTCGAGTCCGCTGGCCCCGGCGAGATCGTCGCCGTCGCCGGTATTGAAGACATCACCATCGGTGAGACGCTGACCGACCCGGACAACCCGCAGCCGCTGCCGCTGATCAAGGTGGACGATCCGGCCATCTCCATGACTATCGGCATCAACACCTCCCCGCTGGCCGGCCGCGTCAAGGGCCACAAGGTCACCGCCCGCCAGGTAAAGGACCGACTGGACAAAGAACTGATCGGTAATGTTTCGCTGCAGGTGCTCCCCACCGAGCGTCCCGACGCCTGGGAAGTCCAGGGCCGCGGCGAGCTGGCGCTGGCCATCCTCGTGGAGCAGATGCGCCGCGAGGGCTTCGAGCTGACCGTTGGCAAGCCGCAGGTGGTCACCCGGACCATCGACGGCAAGATCCATGAGCCGATGGACCACATGACCATCGACGTGCCGGAAGAATACCTGGGCAACGTGACCCAGCTGATGGCAGCCCGCAAGGGTCGGATGACCAACATGGCCAACCACGGCACCGGCTGGGTCCGGATGGAATTCATCGTCCCCGCCCGTGGCCTGATCGGATTCCGCACGCGATTCCTGACGGATACCCGCGGTGCCGGCATCGCGGCCTCCATTGCCGAGGGCTACGAGCCGTGGCACGGCCCGATCGAGTACCGCACGAATGGCTCCATGATCGCGGACCGTTCCGGCGTCGTCACACCGTTCGCCATGATCAATCTCCAGGAGCGCGGGTCCTTCTTCGTCCAGCCCACCACCGAGGTGTACGAAGGCATGATCGTCGGCGAGAACTCCCGCGCCGATGACATGGATGTGAACATCACCAAGGAAAAGAAGCTCACCAACATGCGTGCAGCTTCCTCGGACACGTTCGAAAACCTGACTCCGCCGCGCAACCTGACGCTGGAGGAATCCTTGGAATTCTCCCGCGAAGACGAGTGCGTCGAGGTTACGCCCGAGACCATCCGGATCCGTAAGCTCATCCTGGATGCCAGCGAACGAGCCAAGGCATACCGCAGCCGCGCCAAGTCATAGCAGCACCGCGTGAGCCGGCTCTGAAAAGTCCGGCAAAATAGAGATATGACTCAACAGCAACCCGCCCCCGACACGTCCAGGGGTGGGTTGCTGCCGTTAACGGGAGCAACCGGATTCCGGCTGCTTTTCGTACACGCGCACCCGGATGATGAAACTTTGGTCACCGGCGCCACCATGGCACTGTATGCCGCGCAGGGGGCCGAGGTGGCGCTGCTGACGTGCACCCGCGGCGAGCTGGGCGAGGTCATTCCGGCAGAGCTGCGGCATTTGGAAGTAGCTCAGCCGGGAAATACCGACGACGGCGACGGGCTGGCCGCCGTGCGCACGCGTGAGCTCGCCGCAGCCCTCCGGGCGCTGGGGGTGCAGCGGAATTTCTGGCTGGGTCAGGGACCTGCGAACGCCGGTCCGGGTCCGGACATGGTCTACCGCGACTCGGGGATGTCCTGGGGCTTTGACGGCCGCGCCCGGGCCGCGGAAACGGTACTCCCCGGTTCGCTCTCTCGGGCTCCGCTCGACGAGGTCGCCGGCCATGCGGCACAGCTCATCCGTACGCTTCGTCCGCACGCTGTCATCACGTATGCCGGGGATGGCGGCTACGGCCACCCGGACCACATCCGCACCCACGAGCTGACCGTCCGCGCCGTGCAACTGGCCGCGGCGGAGGATGGCCGCGGCCGGCTCCCGGGCGGATCCCACGCCGGATACCCGCGCCCGGACAACGACGCTGCCATCGTGGGGCCACGTGACCCGACTGCTGACCCTGCCGGAAGCCCCGTGGAGGGCCCGGCCGGCAGCCCCGTGGAGGGCCCGGCTGGAAGCCCCGTGGAGGGCCGTGCCTGGCGCGTGCCCGCGGTGTACACGATCCTCAGCGACCGTCCGGAACGCCCGGTTGAGGGGAACGCGGCACTGATTGAGGTGCACGGGGACTTTATGGCCAAGCGCGCGGCGATGTCGGCGCACCGGACGCAGGTAACCGTGGACGGCAGCCGTTATGCGCTGTCCGACGGCGCCTGGAAGGACATTTCAGGGGTGGAGACGTTCCAGATCTTCGGGGCGGCGGACGGGGATCGGACATTGTCTGGCCTCGCCCCGGACGGTGCCCCGCCCGCCGTGGCCCCGGAGGGTGACCCGCCCGCCGTCGGCGGAACGGGCGGGACCGATCGGACGACCCCGCCGCTGCGCACAGCGCCCTCCCTCCTGCGCAGGTCCGTCGCAGCCGTTGCTGCCGGCATCGTGGGCGGTCTGCTGGGTACCGCGCTGCATGGCCACGTCCTGCTGGCGGGGGATCTGCTGCTCCCGTGGGGCGCCGCGGCGGCTCTGCTGCTGGTCCTCTCCCTGAGCCTGTTCATCGGGCTGTGGGGGAGGTCTGGCTGGCTGAGCGCGGTCAGCGGATTTGCCGCCTATCTGGTGGCTGGTCTGCTTGCCATTCCACGGGGCGAATACGGATTGGTGATCGGCGATCTGCAGGGCACGCTCTGGCTTTATGGCATCGCGGTGGCGACGCTCGCTGCGGGGCTCGGCTGCGCCTACGTGCTCCGCCACCATCGGAGCCGTCGCCAGGCTCCGGGATTAGGCTGACGGCCGGATACCGGTGGGTGACGGCCGGGATCCTGATGGCGGCCGGCCGGATTCGGGTTGCGACCGGCCCAACCCATATCGGGCGGCGGCGGCTTTTAGCGGGCGGCGGGCCGGCGTTCGGGTGCCGGCGGAACCGGTTTCGCGGCCTGCACGTCCTCCAACGCAATCACCACGTCCCCTGATCTGGTCTGCACGACGCACTGCATCGGATTCAGCGCGCTGAGCAGGCCCAGGGCATCGGTCAGGCCGCCGTTGATCCGGTAGCGTACAACTACGCGGGTGCCCAGGGGTAGGAGCTTGAGTCTGTTCACGGGGGTGTCCACGAGTTCATACTAGGTCTTGAATGGCCGGCAGCTGGCCTGCGGTGGGGGATAATGAAGACAACCCACACCGTTCCCGGGTGCACATTTCCCGGGGCACAATTTCTCCAGGAAGGTCGGGACGTGACGTATGTAATCGCGCAGCCGTGCGTGGATGTCAAGGACAAGGCATGTATCGAGGAATGCCCCGTCGACTGCATCTATGAGGGTGAGCGTTCGCTCTACATCCATCCCGACGAGTGCGTGGACTGCGGCGCATGCGAACCGGTCTGCCCGGTCGAGGCCATTTACTACGAGGACGACACCCCGGACGAATGGGCCGAATATTACAAGGCCAACGTCGAGTTCTTCGACGAGCTCGGTTCGCCGGGCGGGGCCGCTAAAATCGGCAACACGCACCGCGACCACCCCATTATTTCTGTGCTTCCACCGCAGAACCAGGGCTGACGATCGTTTGACGACTCGACCAGCCACGGAACCCGCCACAGACGCTGCGGGGGTGGCCGCTGCCACGGATACGGGCACGGCTGCTGCCACGGATACGGGCACGGCTGCTGCCACGGATACGGGCACGGCCGCTGCCATCGACGCCGGCCCGGGTACCGGACGAGCGGCCTTTGGCCTCGCCCTGCCCGAGTATCCGTGGGACGCCATGGCCCCCTATGCCCGGACGGCATCCATGCACTCCGGAGGGGCCGTCAATCTCTCCATCGGCACACCCGTTGATCCCACCCCTGCCGTGATCCGGCAGGCGTTGTCCGGTGCGGCCGATGCGCCGGGCTATCCCACCACCCATGGCACGTCCGCGCTGCGGCAGGCGATCGTGGGCTGGTTTGACCGACGCCGCGGCGTCCCCGGGCTGGACCCGGCCGACGTTATGCCCACCGTCGGTTCCAAGGAACTGGTGGCGTGGCTGCCTTTGCTGCTGGGACTTGGGGCCGGGGACGTCGTCGTCCGTCCCGCTGTCGCCTACCCCACCTACGATATCGGCGCGCTGATGGCCGGTGCCACGGCTGTTGCCGCTGACTCGCTGGACGAGCTGGACGCGGATACCCGGGCCCGGGTGCGGCTCGTGTGGATCAATTCCCCGGCCAACCCTACCGGGATCGTCCGCACCGCGGAGGAGCTGAAGATCCTGGTTGAGCAGGCCAGGCAGCTGGGCGCGGTCGTTGCCTCTGATGAGTGCTATGCCGAGTTGGGCTGGGGGAAATGGGACCCGCAGCGCGGCGGAGAGGCCGTCCCGAGTGTCTTGGACCCGAGGGTCTGCGGAGATTCCACGGCCAACCTGCTGGCTGTCTACTCACTGAGTAAACAGTCCAACGTTGCCGGCTACCGTGCGGCTTTCGTGGCCGGAGACGCGGCCATTATGGCGAATCTGGTCAACAGCCGTAAACATGCAGGCATGATCGTGCCGTATCCCGTGCAGGAAGCCATGCGCGTGGCGCTGGGCGAGGATGACCATGTCCGTGCACAAAAGGACCTGTACCGCAGCCGGCGCGAACGCCTGCTGCCGGCGTTGGAGGCGTTCGGGCTTACCATCCATCACTCCGAGGCAGGACTGTACCTGTGGTGCACCGCGGGAGAAGACACCTGGCACACCATCTCCCGGCTGGCCAAGCGGGGCATCGTGGCGGGCCCGGGTGTTTTCTACGGTGAAGCGGGGAATGGATTCGTCCGCGTAGCGCTGACCGGAACGGACGAACGTATTGATGCCGCAGCAGCCCGGCTGCGCGCCTAGTTGCACTGCAGCGTGACGGTCGTCTCATTTGGTGCCTTTTAGTGTGCATTTTGTGCTGCAGGATTAGTCCTGATGGCCTGCTGCGAGGTAGTTTCTTAACTGACTGACCCGGCGCACTGACGCAAATGCATGATTTTCTCAATAGGGCCTCTGCGAAGAGGCTGGGCTACCTCATGAAGGGGACTCCATGACTGATTCGACGGGCGCATCCCTGCGCTACGACGGCGGAGAGCTCGCACTGCCGCGGATTGCTGCCGCAGAGGGCAATGACGGGTACGACGTTTCCAAGCTGCTGACGGCCACGGGTGCTGTCACCTACGACCCCGGTTTCATGAATACCGCGGCCACCACCTCGGCCATTACCTACATTGACGGTGACAAAGGCATTCTGCGGTACCGCGGCTACCCGATCGAGGAGCTGGCGGCGCACTCGAACTTTTTGGAGGTTTCCTACCTCCTGATTTACGGGAACCTGCCGACGCCGGCGGAGTACGCTTCCTTCGACCAGCGCATCCGCCGCCACACCCTGCTGCACGAGGATCTTAAGGGCTTTTTCGGCGGCTTCCCGCGCGATGCGCACCCGATGCCCGTGCTCTCCTCCGCGGTCTCGGCGCTCTCCACGTTCTATCAGGACTCGCTGGATCCGTTCGACGACGAACAAGTCGAACTGTCCACCTACCGTTTGCTGGCCAAGATGCCCGTGATCGCCGCATACGCGCTGAAGAAGTCGCTCGGTCAGCCGATGCTCTACCCGGACAATTCCATGAACCTGGTGGAAAACTTCCTGCGCCTGAGCTTCGGCCTGCCCGCCGAGCCGTACGACTTGGACCCCACGGTGGTCAAGGCCCTGGACCTTTTGCTCATCCTGCACGCGGACCATGAACAGAACTGCTCCACCTCGACGGTCCGTCTGGTCGGCAGCTCCAACGCCAACATGTTCGCCTCCGTTTCCGCCGGCATCAATGCGCTGTTCGGGCCGCTGCATGGCGGGGCAAACGAAGCCGTGTTGAATATGCTTCGCCAGATCCAGGCCAGCGGTGAGCCGGTGGAGAAGTTCGTGGAGCGCGTAAAGAACAAGGAAGCCGGAGTGAAGCTGATGGGCTTCGGACACCGGGTCTACAAGAATTACGATCCGCGCGCCAAGATCGTCAAGGAAACGGCCCACGAGATCCTCGCCAAGCTGGGCGGCAATGACGAGTTGCTGGACATCGCGATGCGCCTGGAAGAAGTGGCACTCACCGACGACTACTTCATCTCGCGTAAGCTCTACCCGAACGTGGACTTCTACACCGGCCTGATCTACAAGGCCATGGGCTTCCCGGAGAAGATGTTCACCGTGCTCTTCGCGATCGGCCGCCTGCCGGGCTGGATTGCGCAGTGGCGCGAAATGATGAAGGATCCGCAGACCAAGATCGGCCGTCCGCGACAGCTCTACACGGGCGAAGCGGAGCGCATGTACCCGTCGCGCTAAGAGCGTAGGGCTGGCGACGGCGGTCGGAGACTTTCCCAGCGAAGGTCCCCGGCCGCCGTCGTACTCTTAAATCCATTGTGGTGCAACTGCTCGATTCAGCGTTCATTCGGATCGGCGCAAAGTCGGGCAGCTGCGGCACAGCCGGAGGTCAGGCAGTGGTGTAGCCTTGTGGATTGTTCTTCTGCCAGCGCCAATGGTCCTGGCACATTTGGTCCAGGGTCTTGCTGGTGGACCAGCCCAGATCCGCCAGGGCGGCCGACGGATCGGCCCAGAACGCTGGAAGGTCCCCGGCTCGCCGCCCGGTTATTTCGTGTGCAAGTTCGTGGCCCACTGCCCGCTCAAAGGAGTGTAGGACGTCAAAGACGGAGGAGCCGATGCCGGAACCGAGGTTCCAACGGAACACGCCGGCCTTTTGTGCCACATGATTGACGGCGGCGACATGGCCTTCGGATAAGTCCATGACGTGGATGTAGTCGCGCAGGCAGGTCCCGTCCGGAGTATCGTAGTCACCGCCGAAGATCATCAGCTTTTCGCGCCGGCCGACGGCCACCTGGGCAATGAACGGCACCAGATTGTTCGGAATGCCCAGCGGGTCCTCGCCGATCCGGCCGGATTCGTGCGCGCCCACCGGGTTGAAGTAGCGCAGCAACGCGATGTGCCAGCGGCTGTCGGCGGCGCCAACGTCACTGAGGATATCCTCTACCTGCTCCTTGGTGCGGCCGTAGGGGTTATTCGCCCCGATCTCCATTTTTTCGATGTACGGCACTGGGTTGCTCTCACCGTAGACGGTGGCCGAGGAGCTGAAGACCAGGGTGCGCACGCCGTAGTCATCCATGACGCGAAGCAGATTGATGGTGCCGCTGACGTTGTTGTGGTAATACCGCAGCGGCTGGCTGACCGACTCCCCGACGGCCTTCAACCCGGCAAAGTGGATGACAACATCGATCCGGCTGTGCGAGCCATCCGTACCGCTGTTCCGCGCAAAGACCTCCCGCAGCGCCGGCTCATCCAGCAGATCGACGGCGTGAAAAACTGCTGTCCTGCCGGAGATCTCCTGCACCCGGCTCAGGGACTCCCGGCTGGAGTTAGCCAGATTGTCTACAACGAGTACGTCGTGGCCGGCCTCCAGGAGGGACAGGACGGTGTGTGAGCCTATGTAACCGGTTCCGCCGGTAACCAAAACTTTCATGGTTCCAACCCTACCGGGACGGGAATGGGGACCCGCCCCCGCACCGCTTCCGGTCCGCACCGTGGACCCGCCTCCGGTCCGCCCCGTGGACCCGCCACGGGATCTCGGTGGACCAGTCGTGCCACATGATTTGGACCGAGCGTGCTAAAAAAGAGGATGCCCAAAGTTATCGATCCGCTGATCCGCCGCGAAGATGTGGTGCAGGCACTCTTCCAGGTGGTTGCCGAATCGGGTCTGGAGGCGGCCTCGCTGCGCGCCGTCGCAGCCGAAGCCGGACTGGCGGTGGGGTCTGTCCGGCACTACTTTGACGGGCAGGCGGAGCTGATGATCTTTGCGTTCCGCACGGTGTCTGCACGGATCCGCGGGCGGCTTGAAGACAGGGTCGCGGCACTGGAGTCGGCCAGCGGTACCCGCCGGGCTCCGGGCGACAGACTCAGCGACGCCTGCGCCGAGGTGTTGCTGGAGCTGCTGCCTTTGGACGCGCAGCGGGAACTCGAATCGAGCGTCTGGCTCTCCTTTGTCACGGCCGCCCGCACCGACGTCGTTCTTGCGGCCGAAGCCGACAGCAGCTACCGGGGGACCGCAGGCCTGGTAGGGCGGATCATCATGGTGCTGTTGGCCTCGCCGGCCACGCGGACCGCGCTGGAGCCCGTGGTGGAGGCCGAACGGCTGCTTGCCCTGATCGATGGGCTGTGCCTGCATATGCTGCTCCAGCCGGGATGGACCACGGAGGAGCTCAGCCGGAATGTGCTCCGCGCCCATCTGTCCTCCCTCCGCGGAGCCTGAGCGGAGTATTCTGGAACTGCAGACGACGGTTGCCGCAACTAACCGGCGTTGGCGCGCGCAGAAAGGTAACGCAATGCATCACACTGGCGGTCCCGGCTGGCGAATAACGATGGACACCTCAGGGCCGATGATGATTGCGCTGTATCTAAGGGATTTGGCATCCCTGGCAGGGGCGGGTGAGCCGTCGCTGTGCGCCGCCGAGCCTCCCGCTCATTCCACCGATCCGCACCGGCTCGTGGCCGAATTCGGCGGGACCGCCACCCTTCGCCAGGAATGGGAGCAGTGGTGGACCCTGCTGTTGCGGCATTACCCCAAGATGTATCCCGAGCTCGCGGCGCCGGATTTCCCTGCCTTCAGCGACGTCCCGGCCCTGCAGCGCCTGCTGCAGGCCCACTTCGGTGCCGCGCTGAGCTGGGCCCGGGAGCGGCAGAGCGAGTACACGCTCCTGGCGGCCGGACGCGAGACGCTGGGCGCGACGTCGGTACTGGCGGAGCTGGTGCAGGACCGGGAGATGGAGCTGGGGCGCAATGCCAGGGACTTCACGCTCACGATCGTGGAGCTGCCGCTCGCCGAGCCCAGGGCCTGGTTTCTGGAGCCGGACCGGCTGCTGATGAGTTCGCGGCTGCTGGATGACCAGCTGAATTTCCGCAGCTATGTTCAGCCGGTCGTGGAGCTGCTGGTCTGACCAGCGGGTGCCGCAACCGGCGCCGCGATTGCGCCGGCGTGCGACGCGGTGCAACCGGCACCTGTCGGAGATCACGGCGTTGGCGCGTTGAGCGTAATGCGGACCTGGTCCGCCGCGGCGTTGGAAACCTGCCAGCCCTTGTTGACGCCGCCGGCGTTCTCCGTCCTGATCCACGTCCTGCCGTCGAACGCAACCTCGGTGATATTGAGCGAGTCGGCGTTGGCCACCGCCCACTGGGCATAACCCCAGCCGACCGTACCCGCGGCGCTGATCGTGACGCTGCCGGCACCGCCGGACGCAGGCACCGCGCCATAGGCACGATCCAGCTCGTCAAGTACGGACACCTGGTCTCCCTTCCCCGTGGCCGGATTCAGCGTGCAATTGAGCGCGGCGGGGGAGAGGCCGGACAACGCCGACGCGAAGGCCTTGCCCTGCGGCTCGCGCTGTGCGTAGGCCTCCGGATAGGCCGAACGCTGCACCTGCTGGGCCGCCTGGGTGATGGGCAGCGTTTCGTAGCCGTTCACCGTGATCAGGACGTTGAAAAAGGCATTCGTGGCGTAGACCGGGTCGAGGATCTCCTCGGCGGTGCCCCAATCCTGGGACGGGCGCTGCTGGAACAGGCCCAACGAATCCAGATCACCATGGGTAATATTGCGCAGCTTGGATTCCTGCAGGGCCACCGCCAGCCCGATCGAGGCCGCCCGCGCCGGAAGGCCGCGCCGGACGGAGATGGCCGTGATCAGGGACGCATTCCCCGTCTGGTCGGGAGCCAGCGAATAGGAGCCCGCGCCGGTGCTGGCCGTACAGCCGACGGAAAGCGCACGTGCACCCGGCTTGAAGAAACTCACCGCCCAGAGGCCGGCCGCGACCACCAGAACTATGGCGACCCCGATCGAAAGCAGCCAGATCAGGGCTGCCCGAAGGCTCCGTTGCGCTCTCATGTCAGGACTCCGGGACCGCCGCGGCTGGACTAATTGGCGTGCAGGGCAGCATTGAGCTCCACGCTCTGGCCTTGACGCGGCAGAACCTCGACCTCACCGGTGCCGGAGTTACGGCGGAACAGCAGGTTGGGCACGCCGGAGAGTTCACTGGCCTTGACGATGCGGGTGGTGTCTTCGCCACCGGCGTCCCTCGGCCCCACCAGGCGCACGCGCGTGCCGGCCGTGACGTAGAGGCCGGCCTCTACGACGGAATCGTCACCGATGCTGATGCCCACGCCGGAGTTGGCCCCGAGCAGGACGCGCTCGCCGAGCGTGATTTTTTCCTTGCCGCCGCCGGAGAGCGTCCCCATGATGGACGCGCCGCCGCCAACGTCGGTGCCGTTACCGACCACCACACCGGCCGAAATGCGTCCTTCCACCATGGATTCGCCCAACGTGCCGGCGTTGAAATTCACAAAACCCTCGTGCATTACCGTGGTTCCCTCGGCCAGATGGGCCCCCAGGCGCACCCGGTCTGCGTCTGCCACGCGCACGCCGGACGGGACAACGTAGTCCACCATCCGCGGAAACTTGTCCACGCCAAAGACGGTCACGGGTCCGCGGCGGCGGAGTCGGGCGCGGGTCAGCTCGAAGTTTTCCGGCGCCGCCGGGCCAAAGCTGGTCCACACGACGTTGGGCAGTTTGCCGAAAATCCCGTCCAGATTCATGCTGTTCGGCGCCGCCAGCCGGTGAGAGAGCAGGTGCAGGCGCAGGTAGGCGTCTGCCGTGTCCGCGGGGGGCTGATCCAGGTCGATCTGCGCAAATACCACCTTCTGGCCCACACCGCGGTCGGGATCGTTCCCGAGTTCGGCCAGGGCGGTCAGCTGGGGATCGGCTTCCGGGGCGTCACCGAGAGAGCTGACGGCGGAACCCAAGGCAGGCGCCGGGTACCAGACATCCAGAACTGTCCCGCCGTCGGTCACCGTTGCCAGCCCGAATCCGTGGGCGGTGCGGCCATGATCGGCGGGGGCTGTGGGCCTTACGGCGGCAGTCTCAGTCATAGGCCCAGTTTACCGGGCGGCGCGGCCGTTGCCGAAAACCAGCCCCCGCCTACTGCCGGGAAGGTGATCGGCTGACTCGCCTCGCGATCCGCTGCCGCGGGCCGCCCGGAGGTCCTCCGCTGCGCCGCCACAGCCCGGCCGGACTGTGCCGCTGCCGGCCGGGCTCAAATACCGCTGGCCTGGCTCAGACCAAACTCATTGCCCTCCGAGTCCTTAAACTGCGCCCACCACGCGCCCCAGGCCTCGACCTTGGGAGCCTGGGTGAACTCCACGCCCTTTTCCACCATCTCCCGGTGGGTTTGCGCAATATCCTCACAGGTGAAGACGCATGGACCGAAGGACGGCTTGTGCGCATCGTCCCGAAACAGGACGATGCGGGTCTGTGCACCGGGCGGCGACTTCAATCCACCTGGGTCCATCCGCTTCCCCCATCGGCTGGTCCGTGTGCAGCGTCCACCCCAGAACTTCCGTGTAGAAGGACTCCGCCCGCGGCTGATCGGCCACGTTGATGGTGACGAAGCTGACAGACGAAATCATGAATTCTCCCTGTGTGTCGGAACCGGCATGCTGCAAAGCTACGGCCTCCCGGGCCAGTAGTAAACGCATCGCCCCGCTAGGCTGGAGCGATGACTCATGCATTGGACCTGCACCGCGATGTTGCCCGGTTAACGGCCGACCTGATCGACATCCAGAGCGTTTCCGGTGACGAGGGCCCATTGGCCGACGCCGTGGAAGCTGCCCTGCGCACCCTGCCGCACCTGGAGGTGCTGCGTAACGGAGACGCGATCATGGCGCGGACCCGGCTGGGACGGGCTGAACGGGTTATTCTTGCCGGCCATCTGGACACCGTTCCGCTGCCGACCGTGCCCGGCTCCCGCGGCACCGTCCCGGCCCGCTGGGACGGCGTATCCGGCGACGACGGCGTGGTCCCGCCCGGGAGTTCCGACGACGGCGTGGTCCGGCCCGGGAGTTCCGACGACGGCGCCCCGCACGAAAACGCGGTGCTGTACGGCCGCGGCGCGACCGACATGAAGGGCGGGGTCGCCGTCCAGCTGGCACTCGCCGCCACCGTGACGGAACCGACCAAGGATGTCACCTTCATTTTTTACGACCACGAAGAGGTGGAGGCATCCAAGAGCGGGCTCGGCCGGCTGGCCAGGGACCACGCGGACTGGCTGCAGGCCGATTTCGGCATCCTGCTCGAGCCGACCAACGGCACCGTGGAGGGCGGCTGTAATGGCACCATGCGTTTTGAAGCCACCACGCGGGGGAAAGCGGCGCACTCGGCCCGGTCGTGGATGGGGGAGAATGCGATCCACGCGGCCGCCGACATTCTGGCCCGGTTGCGGGACTATCAACCGCAGACGGTCACCGTGGACGGACTGGAGTACAGGGAGGGCCTCAACGCCGTCCGGGTCAAGGGTGGCACAGCCGGGAACGTCATCCCGGATCAGTGCGTGGTGGAGATCAATTATCGCTTTGCCCCGGATAAGACACCTGATCAGGCCGAGTCCGTGGTCCGTGCGCTGCTGGACGGCTTCGACGTCGTCCGCACCGACGCAGCCGCGGGCGCCCGACCGGGGCTGAACCATCCGGCCGCAGCCAGCTTCGTGGCCGCAGTCGGCGCTGAGCCCAAACCCAAGTATGGCTGGACGGACGTGGCCAGGCTCGGTGAGCTGGGAATTCCTGCCGTCAACTTCGGGCCCGGGGATGCCCTGCTCGCGCACAGCGACGATGAACATGTGGCAGCGGAAGACATCCGCGCCTGCCTGCGTGCCCTCGGCCGCTGGCTCGGCTAGAGTGTAGTACTCCGCTGAGGCATCCTAGGCGTCCGCCATGACCTTCGGCTGGATCTCGATGGCCTTCGGTCCGCGACGCAGTCGCCATTCCAGCCACTTCGCGATTCCGGACAGTAGTAGGCACAACACGATATAAGTAGCACCGGCGACCATCAGCGCCGGCAGCACTGGAGAGCCGTACTGGGCCTGCGTGCCGAAATAATTGGCCTGGAACAGGATTTCATTGAAGGTAATAATGAAGCCCAGCGCCGTGTCCTTGAGGATGACCACCAGTTGGGCGATGATCACGGGCAGCATCGCGCGCACCGCCTGCGGCAGCAGGATCAGCCGCTGAACCTTGCCCTTGGACAGCCCAATGGCGAATCCGGCCTCCTTTTGACCCTTGGGCAGCGACTCGATTCCGGCGCGGAAAACCTCCGCGAGCACGGAGCCGTTGTAGGCGATAAGGGCGACGACGACGGCGGTGAAGGGAGTGATTCCGTGCACGCCCAACGGCGGGAGTCCGTAGTACAGGATCATCATCATGATCAGGACCGGAATGGCGCGGAGCAGTTCGGTCACCCAGTAACACGGCAGGCTGATCCAGCGGTGGTCGGAGAGGCGGCCGAAGGCGAGCAGGATGCCGAAGAGCAAGCTGCCGACGGCGGCGGCTGCGAAGGCTCTCAGCGTGACGCCGATACTGGACAGGATGGTCTTTTGGACCAGCGGGAAGGTGAAAATCTTCCACTTGGCGGCAGTGAACTGGCCGCTTTCGGTGAAACGCAAGATGATGAAGCCGATAATGGCCAGCACCACGAGCACGGTGATGACGCTCAGGACCACGTTGCGGGATCGTGCCCGGGGACCGGGGGCGTCAAAAAGAATCGAGGTCATCGTGCAACCCTCCACTTGTTCTCGAAATAGCGCTGCAACGGGGACAGGACGCCGATGACCAGGATGACAAAAATGAGCGCCACCCAGAGCAGACCGGTGAGCGCAGGGTAGCCGCGCTCACTGAGGTTCGCGCGGATGGCACCGGCCTCCAAGACCGAAAAGCCCGCCGCAACAGTCGTGTTCTTCAACAATGCGATGAAAACACTGAACAGCGGCGGAATAACGGACCGGAAAGCCTGCGGCAGGATCACCAGGGTCAGGGACTGCATAAATGGCAGGCCAATGGCCCGCGCAGCCTCCGCCTGGCCGACGGGGACGGTGTTAATGCCGGAACGGATCGCCTCGGCCACGTACGTGGCCGTATAGAGGGACAGTCCAATGGCAGCGGCGGTGATGAAATTGACCGGCACCAACCCAAGCTTGGGGTAGCCCAGAGCGAAGAACGCCAGGATAACTGTCAGCGGCATGTTCCGGACGGTATTAACGTACAGTGTTCCGGCCGCCCGCATGGCGGGAACGGGGGAGACCCGCATCGCCGCAACAATGGTGCCGAGAATCAAGGCAAAAACAGCCGAGACGATGAAAAGGATCCCGGTGTTCTTAAACCCCGTCGTGAACAGCTCGAGGTTGTCGGTAAGTGTGTTCACAATGCCCTGTCTTCTTCAATTCCGTCCGGTGCCGGTGGAACCGGTGGTCCCGGCCGCTGCATGCTGCCGGGACCACCGGTTGGTCAATCAGCGATTCAGTACTGGTCGACCTTGGGCTGGTCCACCTGGGTCCCGGACTTGCCGAGCGTGCTGTCATAGATCTTCTTCCAGGTGTCCCCGCCGTCGGTGAACACCTTGTTGATGAACGTCCGCAGCGCGGTGTCACCCTTGGGCAGGCCGACGCCGTACTTTTCGGTGGTGAAGGGCTCACCGACAACCTTGAAGGCATCCGGCTCCTGGGCTGCGTAGCCGATCAGAATTGCCTGGTCCGTCGTGACAGCATCGACCTGGCCACCCCGGAGCGCCTCGATGCACTTGGAGTAGGTGTCAAACTCAGTGGTCTTGGTGTCAGGAAAGTTGGTCTTGATGTTCTGGATCGGCGTTGAACCCGTGGCCGAGCAGACGTTCTTGCCGGCCAGGTCCTTCTCGCTCTTGATGGTCGTGTTGTCCTTCTTCACCAGCAGGCCCTGGCCGGTGACGAAGTACGGGCCGGCGAAATCGATCAGCTGCTTGCGCTTGTCCGTGATGGAGTAGGTGCCGACGTAGTAGTCGATGTCGCCGTTCGTGATAGCGGATTCACGGCTGGCCGACGGGATCGGCTTGAACTCGATTTTGTCCTGGGCGACGCCCAGCGAGGCGGCGACCCACTTAGCGATTTCGATGTCGAAACCGGTGTATTCACCGGTCGCAGCATCCTTGAATCCGAGACCAGGCTGATCCTGTTTGACACCGACCCGGACCGTTCCGCTGGACTTGATCTTGTCAAACGTGGGGCTTCCCGTCAGGGCAACGTCCTTGGCGACGGTGTAAGAGGGCCCCGCGCTCGCGTCGGCTCCCGGGGCAGCGCCGCCGCCGCCGGATCCGCCGCAGGCCGTCAGCGCCAGTGCTGCCGCCGCAATGACGGCTGCGGCCCCCAGCCGCTTCTTGGCAATAAATGCCTTCATGGTGTTCCTTTCATAGGCGGGCCACTCCAGCGGCCCGATGCGAGTTCACTTGGACTGGATCGGTCCGGCGCCTGCGGCGGCCGGATCGGTCCAGTCGGTCAGTGCGTCAGGATTTTAGACAGGAAGTCCTTGGCGCGGGCGCTCTTGGGATGGGTGAAGAAGTCCTCAGGCTGGCTGTCTTCGACGATCTGACCGTCGGCCATAAAGACAACCCTGTCGGCGGCCTTCCGGGCAAAGCCCATCTCGTGCGTGACGACGATCATCGTCATGCCCTCCTTGGCCAGACCGATCATAACGTCGAGGACCTCATTGATCATTTCCGGATCCAGCGCCGAGGTCGGTTCGTCAAAGAGCATGACCTTGGGCTTCATGGCCAGGGCCCGCGCGATGGCAACGCGCTGCTGCTGGCCGCCGGAAAGCTGCGCCGGCAATTTCTGCGCCTGATGACCGACGCCGACCCGTTCGAGCAGGGCCATAGCCTGTGATTCAGCCTCGGCCTTGGATGTGCCCTTGACCTTGATCGGGCCAAGCGTCACATTTTCCAGAATGGTTTTGTGCGCGAAAAGGTTAAAGGACTGGAACACCATGCCGACGTCGGCGCGCAGGCGGGCAAGTTCCTTTCCTTCAGCGGGAAGTTTCTTGCCATCGATACGGATTTCGCCGTCGTCGATCGTCTCCAGACGATTAATGGCCCTGCAGAGGGTTGACTTCCCGGACCCCGAGGGCCCGATGACCACAACCACTTCTCCGCGTTTAACCTCCAGATTGATGTCCTGCAGGACATGCAACGCACCGTAGTGCTTGTTAACCGCGGTCAGTTCCACGAGCGCAGGCGCAAGAGCTTCATTGGTCATAAGGAGAATCTACCGAATGTTACGGGCTGAGCAACAACAAATGGGTGTCAGGGCGAAGATCGTGACGCTATAGAAACAATGAAAATCGCTGCACGGAACGGCGCAGATCGTGGCATAACCTTAGGGAATGAGTGCACCAACGGAATCGAACCGCCGCAGGTCCCCGCGCCGCAAGGGCCCTATTGAGCTCCGCCGGGACCAGGCGCAGGGCTCGACGTCGGATGCCCGACTGCTGGACTCGCGCAACGGGGGCGACTTTACGCACACCGATCCCTGGCGCGTCATGCGGATCCAGAGCGAATTCGTTGAAGGGTTCGGCGCGCTGGCGAATGTGGGGCCAGCCGTCAGCGTTTTCGGATCGGCACGCACAAAGCCCGGCACTGTCCATTATCAAATGGGCGTGGATGTGGGCCGGCGGCTGGCGGAAGCGAAGATTGGCGTCATCACTGGTGGCGGCCCGGGGTCCATGGAAGCCGCCAACAGGGGCGCTTGCGAGGCCGGTGGTCTCTCCGTGGGACTGGGGATCGAGCTTCCGTTTGAGCAGGGCATGAACGAGTGGGTGGATTTGGGCATCAACTTCCGGTACTTCTTTGCCCGCAAGACCATGTTCGTCAAATACGCCCAAGGGTTCATTGTGCTTCCCGGCGGCCTGGGGACGCTCGATGAACTCTTTGAGGCAATGGTGCTGGTACAGACGCAAAAGGTCACCTCTTTCCCGATTGTCCTGATCGGCAGGCAGTTCTGGGGACCGATGATGGAATGGATTGGCAGCACCCTGGTGGCGGACGGTCTGGTGTCGCCGAAGGACCTGAAGATCGTCCAGTTGGCGGATTCCGCGGACGAAGCAGTGGCGATGATTCTGGCCGGCGGGGTGACGGGCCGGCAGTAAGCGGCTTCGCTGGGAATTACCGGATTTGCGGGGAAGGGGCTGCTTCGCGGTGGCCTTCCTCAGCAAACTACCATCCGGATCTGGCACCATGGGTCAGTGACATATTTCCTGATCTTCCTGGCCATTGCCGTGGCCGGAGCCGTAGCGTCGTACGTCGTCGGGCTGAACAAGGCCTCCGCCGGCACTTCTGCCGCCGCCGACGATGGATTTACCGCGCCGGTGGCCAATCTGCCCCCGGTGCTGCTGCCGGAAATCCCGCAGCCCGAAGATGTGGACAGACTGCGGTTTTCCCTTGGATTGCGTGGCTACCGGATGGATCAGGTGGACGAGGTGCTGGACCGGCTGAGGGACCAGCTCGCGGCCAAAGACGCCCGCATAACCGAGCTGGAATCGCTGCCCCGCGGGGAATCAGCGCCGTGAGCGTCCTGACTGTCCGGGCGGATGGAAAGGCCTGTTGCGGCTGGGCCGGCATGAGCCCGAAGGCCGCATATGAGCGCAAGCACGATGTGCAGTGGGGGCGCCAGGTCAGCGGTGAGCGGGACCTGTTCCGGCGGCTCAGTCTGGAAGGATTTCTGCACGGTTGCCGGGTCCGCGGCAATGCCTAGCCCCGACGGTGCTCGGGGCCCGCAGCCCCGAGCCGTGACTGCGCAAGGTACCGCCGGGACACCTGTACCCGTGGCAGCACCCGCGGCGGCTCGACGGACGGTCACGGCACCCGGTACGGGGACGCCGCCCGTGGGCGACGGATTGCAGCCACCGGACGCAGCCTCCCGGGAAAGGTCCGCCGTGCCGACGATCAATGACACGCTCTGGCAGCAGGCCCAGCGACTCGGTGCGGCCGTACGGCGCAGGCCCTGGTGGCTGCAGATCACGTTGATCTATCTTGCTGCACGGTTCGTCTCCTATGGCATCTTCGAAGCGGTTTCACTGCATCAGGGAGCCAGCCCCTGGGGTCCGGCGCACCCGGATTACCTGCACTTCGTGGGTATTTGGGACAGCACCTGGTACAAGGGCATCTTTGACAACGGCTATCCGCAGACGATCCCGCGTGACGCTGCCGGGGTAGCACAGCAGAATCCGTGGGCGTTTTTCCCGCTGTACCCCCTTCTGGTCCGCGGTTTAAGTGCGGTGACAGGGCTCGGATGGCTGGTGCTGGCACCCACGGTTTCCTTGCTCGCCGGGCTCGGCGCGGCGCTGGTGATCTACCGGCTCTTCCGTCGGTTCGCTTCGGTGGCGACGGCGATGTGGGGCGTCGTTTTCTTCGTCACGTTCCCGATTTCCCCCGTCCTGCAGGTGCCCTATGCTGAAGCGCTCAGCACGCTCCTGCTGGCGTCCGCGCTGTATCTGCTGGTCCGGCAGCGTTACCTCTGGGCCGTCCCTGTGGTCCTGTTGATGTGTCTTTCGCGACCGGCTGGCGTGCCCTTCGCCGCCGTCGTCCTTGTTCACCTGCTCCTGCGCCTGTTCCGCCGGAAAACGGAGCCGGTCAGGCGTCCGGAGCTTCTCAGGGGCATGGTGCTGCTGCTGGTGAGCGGACTTTCCGCGGTGGCCTGGCCACTGATTGCCTGGGCTGCAACCGGAGAGATGAAGGCCTATACCGACACCGAAACGGCCTGGCGCGGGTCTTCTCTGGTGCTGGTTGCGCCGTGGTTCGACACCGGCCGTCAGCTGTTCGGCCCCGTGCTGGGCCTGGTCGCCCCCGTCATCTTGGTGCTGCTTTTTGCGCTGTCTATCAATTCCCGGGCGGTCCGGACCATCGGCACGGATCTGCAGCTGTGGTGCGTGGCGTATTTCGGCTACATTATCGCTGTCCTGCAGCCACAGACCAGCACCTTCCGTATGCTCCTCCCGCTCTTTCCGCTGGCCCTGGCCGCCGCCCTCGTGTCCCGCTCCCGCGCCTATCGGGTTACGGTGGTGGCGCTTTTTATCCTGCTGCAGATTGTCTGGGTGACCTGGCTATGGGCGTGGGCGCAGCTGCCCGGCGGGGGAGACTATCCGCCGTAGATCCGCGCCCCGGATGGTCCATCGCCGGGAGCTGCGATTAGCACCGCACCCTGTTCTACAGGATAATGGTGTGAGCGAACGAACAAGGGCAGACCGGATTGCCCCAACCGCACGGCCCGTCATACGGCGGCGCGGCTGACGTTACCTCGCGGTCGGGGGATCTGCAAAGAGACCAGCGCCCGCATAATGTGAAGGGAAGTCCTTATGGCGGCGATGAAACCCAGAACCGGCGATGGTCCGATGGAAGTTACAAAAGAGGGCCGCAGCCTCATTATGCGTGTCCCGCTTGAGGGCGGCGGCCGCTTGGTCGTTGAGCTGAAGGTTGCCGAGGCGGTCAACCTGAAAGAATGCCTGATCGGCGCCACGGAATAAAACGCTGGCATAACGGTGCCGGAAAACCGGTACCGAGCATGGCCGTAACGGATAGAACCTACCGGAATGGAACCCTGCCGGAATGAGACAGGACCTCAGCGGTCCGCCGACCCGCCATAACAAAGAGCGGGTCGGCGGGCTGCTGATCTCTTTCCGGGAGAGTGGCTGCGGGACCAGGGCAGGCGGGTCGGCGGGCTGCTGATCACTTTCCGGGAGTCCGTTTTCCGGGAATCAGCACAGCCAGAATCCCAGCACCGTCAGGTACGCCGAGACCGGTGCAGGCATCCCAGCCCGGCCCCGCCGCGAAGGCTCCGTTGTTGCCGCTGACGATGTCCCTGAAGCCGGCCGGAACGGCTCCATGCCCGGTCTTGCCGTAGAGCGCAGGCTGCACCAGGCCTAGTCCGTGCCCGGCAGCCTGTGCCAGCCTGGCAATAAGCGCCGCCCACAGGGGTGACACGGCGCTGGTCCCGCCGATCACCATATCCTTGCCGTCCACCCGGACGCGGTACCCGGTTTGCGGATCCGCTACGGCGGATACATCCGGAACTCCGCGTCCCGCTTTCCCGGCCGGAGCCGGGACCCCTACGCTGCCCTGCCAGTCGGGCAGACCAAAACTGCGGCTGACTCCGCCGCCGGTGGCTCCCCCAGTGGCTCCGTTGTTCCACACCGTTTCCGAGTTGACCTTACCAGTGCCCGGGGAGGCGTCCAGCCGGGTGCCGCCGCAGGCCAGCGCGTGCGGGCTGGAAGCGGGGAAGTCGACATGGGCGGCGCTGTCCGCTGCCCTGTCGGTGCTGCCGTCGTCGCCAGCCGCCGCCGTGACCGTCACGCCCAGCAGGGCCGCATCCTGCAGTGCCTGATCCAGAGCGTTTCTGGCCTGTCCGGTCCAGGCGTCTTCGCTTTGGCCCCAGCTGATGCTGATAGCTGCCGGGGCGGGCACGGCGTGCGCTGCCACGCTGACGGCATCCAGAAAACCGGCGTCCGTGTTCGGTGCGAAATACACGACAATCTGTGCTCCGGGCGCTAACGCTCCTGCCACTTCAATATCCAACAGGACCTCTCCATCCGCGCCCGACGGGTCCTGGCCGGGACGGTTGACGGCACCGTCCACGCCGACGGCGCGCACCGATGGACCGGGGATCCCCAAGGTCGCGAAGTAGGTGTCCAGGTCGGCCTGCTCATAGCCGCCGCCAAGCTCGATGATGGCAATGCTCTGCCCCGTGCCGTCGAAGTCCTTCGGAAAGTTGTAGACGCGGCCCAGATCCAGCGGTGTATAGGAGACGGCCTGCGCGGCGGCGGGAGCGACCCGGAAGAGCGTGCGCGACTGGGGCCTGTCGTCCAATCCGAGCACGGCGGTGACCACACCGTCCAGATTGACCGGAACACTTAACATGCCGGTGCGCTGGCGGTGGCTTTCGGTCTGGCCGGCCGGACCAGCGACGTCCACCTGGTTCAGTTCCGTGCCGAAGATGCGGGACATGACCTCTGCCGTGCCGGATACCCGGACCCGTCGGGACGGAGCGTCGCTTTCAAGCACTGTTGCGCCGAGCGAACTGAGGGTTGAGGTGACCAGATCAAGATCCTCCGGCGCGGCACCGTATGCGCTGGCCATGGCCTGCGCATCCTGCGGTGAGCTGAACGCTTCGCCGCCTGGCTCCGCACGTCGTCGCAGGACCACGGTGGCGTCCACTTGGGAAGCCGGATGCAGCGGGCGCGCAGCCGCGGGTGCTACGCCGGCCACTGCCTCCCGTTCGCTGCCGGGCAGTTGCCGCAGTTCCAAGGCCGCGGGGGCGACGGTGCGGGACGGCACGCCCGGCTGGCCTTCGCCCGGCTGCCCTCCGGGCCGCGCGGCACGTGGCTGTTCAGAGGGGTTTTCCTGAGGGTCTGACATTCTCGTATTCATGTACCCGGTCTACCACCGGATACAGACAAGGAGAAGAGCGCAGACGCTAACGCTTGACGGCGAGCAGCAGTCCGTCGCCGGTGGGCAGCATGGCTGTCATGAGCCGGTCATCCTCGCGCACGGCCTTGCCCAGTTGGCGCAGAATCACCGTACCGTGATCCCGAATCGCCGGATCGGAGACGCGGTCCTTGTCCAGTGCATCATTGACAATGAGGAGGCCGCCGGACTTAAGCAGTCTGATTGCCTGCTCCGCATACCCCGGGTAGGAGGGCTTGTCGGCATCGACGAAGACCAGATCGTAGGCGGAATCCGTCAAACGCGGGAGCACATCCGCCGCGCGTCCGGAGATGGTTCGGGTGCGGTTGGCCGGAGAGCCGGATTCGACGAACGCCTCCCGTGCGGCCTTTAGATGGTCGACGTCGATGTCGATGGTGGTCAGCACGGACTGCCGGCTGAGCCCGCGCAGCAGGCAGACGCCCGAAACTCCCGCTCCGGTGCCGATCTCCACCGCGGTCTGCGCCTTCGACACGGCAGCCAGCACCGTCAGTGCGGCGCCGACGCCTGGGCTGACGGGAATAATCCCCAGCTCATGGGAGCGTTCACGGGCGCGCAGCAACACATCGTCCTCGGAAGGCAGGCCCTCCGTGTAGGACCAGCTGGTGGACTTGTCGGCACTCATGAATTCAATTTTCCTCATCTGTTGCACGGTTTGATTCCAAGCCTACTGCCTGCCGGGTATAGGCCGCGCCCGCGTAACGCAAGGCGCTGTCAGTCTATTTCCAGATTAATTTGACATAATGAAAGTTCCTGAATATCAGCAACGGACGCTGACGTACTCGTCTGCGGAACGGCTGGTCGACGGCGGCAATGACGACGGCGGCGTGAAACCATCCGGTCCTCCCGTGGCAACGAACCCTTAGTGTCAGAGACGTTTTACCGGCGGACCATCTGCCCGGCTGGACCGATCTGACGGCACGAGCAGCGCACGACGCCAAACCGGGTTTCCGGGAAGGCCAGGACAGAAAGGAGCGGCCATGAGTGCATCAGCGGCGGCTGCTAAGCATGGGCCGGTTCTTCCGGTGCCTCCGTCCGGATCATCTGCCGGCTCCGGTTCAGCGGAACAGCCTACGGATACCGAGTGGGAGGTGCCGTCTTGGGAGGACGTCGTCACCAACCATTCCGCAAAAGTCTTCCGCCTCGCCTATCGCCTGACCGGCAACAGATATGACGCCGAGGACCTCACCCAAGAGGTATTTGTGCGGGTGTTCCGGTCGCTGGCAAACTTCAAGCCCGGTACCATGGACGGGTGGCTGCACCGGATCACCACTAACCTGTTCCTGGATCAGGCGCGCCGCAAGAGCCGCATTCGTTTTGACGCACTGGCCGACGACGCCGATGCCCGGCTGCCGGGCAAAGACCCGGGGCCGGAGCGGATCTTCGAGTACAACAACCTTGATATCGATGTGCAGGCAGCACTGGAGGCCCTCCCGCCGGACTTCCGCGCCGCCGTCGTCCTGTGTGATCTCGAAGGCCTCTCCTATGACGAGGTCGCCGAAGCACTCGGGATCAAGCTCGGAACGGTGCGGTCGCGGATCCACCGCGGCCGCACGATGCTCCGCGAGTCCTTGGCCCACCGAGCGCCCGGCCGTGCCGGTGACGCGCCGGCGACGGCCGGCCGGAAGGCAGCGAAGCCGCGGCTGAAGCTTCCGCGGATCGCCGGCATTCACTAGCCGAGGCATCCGGCTGCGGTCCGACGGCGTCGGGAGGCCGATGTCGTGGTAGGAGGGACCGGTGCCGGCGGGCTCCCCATATGGTCGCAAGAATCCGTACATAATGGGCGGCAGCGCTAAATCGTTGCTTTTCAGCTGGAGAGGGTAATCTTCCTAAGGTGTTTGGAATCAATACTCCGGAGCTGATCATCATTGCCATCGTGGCAGTGTTGGTGATCGGCCCTCAGCGGCTGCCCGAATACGTTGAGAAGCTCAAAAACCTGATTCGTGAGGTCCGTCGGATGGCGGCCGGGGCGCGGGAGACCATCAAGGACGAAGCCGGCGTAGATCTGGACGAGATCGACTGGAAGAAGCTTGACCCGCGTCAGTACGATCCGCGCCGGATCATTCGTGACGCTCTGATGGACGACGAAGAAGCTCCGGTCAAGCCAGTCAGCCCCTCCGCGCCGGTCGCGGCCGGGGCAGCATCTGGCACGATCACCGATGGCGTATCGCATAACGGCGCGTCACCGAACGGCGCGTCACCAAACGGCACGGGACCGCAGGACACCGCAATGTGGGGTGGCCCGGCTGGCGGCCCGGAGCCGGCGAAAATGTTCGAACGGCTGACCGCCGGAGAGCGGGCACCCTTCGACCTCGAAGCGACGTAGTTTCGCCGGACCCGGCGCACGACGCCGCCTGGCCCGGGGGAGCCTGAATCCTGCTAGCTCGGCGTGATACCGAGTTTGAGTCCGGACAGGCCGCGAGGCCGCGACGCCAGCTGATCGGCGATCTCCTGCAGCGCGTAGGCGGCGGCCGATGCCGGCGCGCACTGCACTACCGGGGCCCCGTTGTCCCCGCCTTCGCGCAGGGCAATGTCCAGCGGGATCTGGCCCAGCAGCGGCACCGGGGCATTCACCGTCCGGGTGAGCCGCTCCGCCAGCAGCCTGCCGCCGCCGGAACCGAAGAGGTCCATGATACTGCCGTCCGGCAGGGTCAAAAAAGACATGTTTTCGATCACGCCCGCCACCTTCTGCCCGGTTTGCAGCGCGATGGCCCCCGCACGTTCGGCCACGTCAGCGGCGGCGGCCTGCGGCGTGGTGACCACCAGGATCTCCGCTTTGGGCAGCAACTGCGCCACCGAAATAGCCACATCCCCGGTTCCGGGCGGCAGATCCAGGAACAGCACGTCCAAATCCCCGAAGTAGACATCGGTGAGGAACTGCTCCAGCGCCCGGTGCAGCATTGGCCCGCGCCAGGCCACCGGTTGGTTGCCGGTGACGAACATGCCGATCGAGATGACCTTCACGCCGTAGGCCACCGGCGGCAGGATCATTTCATCCACCCGGGTGGGGCTCTGGGTAATCCCTTGCTGCGTCAATCCCATCAGGCCCGGGACGGAAAAGCCGTAAACATCCGCGTCCACGATGCCCACGCGCAGGCCTTTGGCAGCCATCGCGCAGGCCAGATTTACGGTGACGCTGGATTTGCCGACACCGCCCTTACCGCTGGCCACTGCGTAGATGCGCGTCAGGGAGTCGGGGGCGTTGAACGGGATGCCGCGGCTGCCGCCGGAGCCCTTGAGCCGTTCCTTCAGGGCCTGCCGCTCCTCGGTGCTCATCACGATCAGCTCCACGTCAACACCGGTGACGCCGGCCACCTCGCCAAGCGCCCGTGCCGTGTCGGAGCTGAGCGTATCCCGCATTGGGCAGCCGGCAATGGTGAGCCGGACGACGGCGCGTACCCGGCCGCCGTCGTCGACCGTTAAATCCCCGACCATGCCCAGCTCGGTGATCGGCCGGCGCAGCTCCGGGTCGATGACGCCGGCCAGCGCGGCCCGCAGGTCTGCCTCGCGCGGCCCCGTGGTGGTGGCCCGCGCCGGCATCCGGTCTGCTGCGTTCATGTCATCGGGCATCGCTCAGATAACCGGACCCGCCGCGGGAGCGACGCTCTTGGGCTGACGGGTTTTGCCGGAATTCAGCGGTCTCCCCGGCCCCCGGCTGTCCCGGGATTTTTCGCGCATCTCCTGCGCCGGCGTTTCGCTATCCGTCTCCTGGTCCTGAGCCGCCAACAGCTCCTCCAACAGCGACCGCAGCTCGGACCTGACAAAGTCACGGGTAGAGACTTCCCGCAGGGAGATCCGCAGGGCGGCCACCTCGCGGGTCAGGTACTCGGTGTCCGCCAGGTTGCGCTCATCCCGGGCACGGTCCTGTTCGATCGTGACGCGGTCCCGGTCATCCTGCCGGTTCTGCGCCAGCAGGATCAGGGGCGCGGCGTAGGAAGCCTGGGTGGAGAAAAACAGGTTCAGCAGGATGAATGGGTATGGATCCCACTGGAACCCGAACAGTCCGATTACATTGAAGGCAATCCAGAGGATCACAAAAATCGTCATGTAAAGCAGGAAGTTCGCCGTGCCCATGTACCGCGCGAAGCGCTCGGCGAAGCGGCCGAAGGTGTCAGGATCGCTGGCGAAGTTCGGCAGCATGCGTGATCTTAGCTCGCGGGGGGTGTCCAGGTCGCCGGCCTTGGACGGGCGCTTCTCAGCCAATTCGGCCTCCCAGTCTTCTTATCGGGGCTCCGTCATCATGGGTTCGCCAATCGTCCGGGAGCAGGTGGTCCAGGAGGTCGTCAACAGTCACCGCCCCGACTAAGCGGCCGGCCTTATTAACCACCGGCAGGGAATTGAGATTGTAGGAGGCCATGATGTGGCTGACCTCGCTGACAGTGGCATGATCGGAGACGGGTTCCAGCATGGTGTCCACGATGGTTCCGAGCTGTTCCGGCGGGGCGCTGCGTAAAAGCTGCTGGATATGCACCACACCGAGGAACCGGCCCGTCGGTGTTTCCAGCGGCGGCCGGCAGATGAAGATGGCGGAGGCCAGTGCGGGGGAAAGTTCCTCGCTGCGCACGTGCGCGAGCGCCTCGGCCACGGTCGCCTCCGGAGGGAGGATCACCGGAACCGGCGTCATCAGACCGCCGGCCGTGTCGTCGTCGTACTGCAATAGACGGCGGACGTCGTCGGCGTCGTCCGGGTTCATCAGCGCAAGCAGTTCCTCGGCCTTGGCCGGGGAGAGATCCGCCAGCAGATCCGCGGCGTCATCGGGATCCATCTCCTCGAGCACATCCGCTGCACGCTCCTTGTCCAGCGCGGAAAGCAGCTGGACCTGGTCCTCTTCCGGCAGCTCCTGCAGCACGTCCGCCAGCCGCTCATCCTGGAGCTCGCTGGCCACCTCCATGCGCCGCTTATCGCTCATTTCCTGCAGCGCATCGGCAAAGTCCGCGGGTTTGAGATCTTCATGCGTGGCGACAAACTGGCTGGCGCCCTGCGGTTCGGTATTTTCGCCCTGATTGGCGTCAGACCAGTCGATCAGCATGGTGTGACCGCGTCGCAGCCCGCGCAGCCGCGAGGTGGACGATCCACGGCGGACGAACAGCTTCGAGATCAGCCAGTCACCGTTGCGCATCTCATCCATGGCGATGTCTTCCACCACGGCTTCGCCGCTGCCGTCGGTCAACGTGACCTTGCGGTCAAAGAGCTCCCCAACCACCAGCATTTCCGCGCCGCGCTGTTCAAAACGGCGCAGATTGACCAGACCGGTGCAGATGATCTGCGTTTGTTCCATCGAGGTCACGCGGGTCATCGGCACGAAGACGCGTTTTTTACCCGGGACTTCGACGACGATGCCCACCGCGTGCGGGGCTCCGCTGACTCCGCGGGCGAGCACGACGACGTCACGCAGTCGTCCCAGCCGGTCACCCAGCGGGTCAAAAACGTCGAGTCCGAGGAGACGCGCAACGAAGACGCGTGAGGGATTGGTGCTCACTACTACAGGCTACGTTGCAAGCCGCCGAATGGGGGAATTCCGGTCCCAATATGGCGTTCGATTCCGGTCCCTTAGGCTCCCTGACAGCCGGCGGCGGGGCGCGCGCGGTTCACTGCCAGCGATATCCCTGCGCGCAGTAAGAATCATGGGAGACAATGAAGTATGGCAAATCTTTTTGGACGTACCCGCGGCGTGGACTCAGCTCGTGCTGTTCCGGTCGGAGATACCGTAGGCTCCTACACCTCCTACCTCGACGCCCAGAAGGCAGTGGACTATCTTGCGGACCAGAAATTCCCCGTCCAGCAGGTGTCCATCGTGGGCAACGATCTGAAAATGGTGGAGCGCGTCACCGGTAAGCTCAGCTACCCGCGTGTCGCCCTGTCGGGCGCCTTGACCGGTGCCTGGTTCGGATTGTTCGTCGGTGTGCTGCTGTCCTTCTTTGCCTCCAGTTCGGCCACCGGCGGCGGCTACTTCTCCATGATGACCTCCATTCTGATGGGTGCCGCCTTCTGGATGCTCTTCGGGATCGCCAGCTACGCCATGCAGCGCGGGAAACGGGACTTCACCTCCACCAGCCAGGTTCTTGCCTCCAGCTATGACGTTATTGTCGGCGTCGAGGTCTCGTCCGAGGCGCGTCGGCTGCTGTCCCAGCTGCCGATGAGCAAGGGCGCGGCCCATCCGGCCCAGGCGGGGCAGCTCTACCAGCCGCCGGCCCAGCGCAGCCAGCCCATCCAGCCGCCGCCGGCCCGGCCGAACGGCTGGACCGATCCGTATGGCTCGGCACCGGAAGAGGACAGGAGCGCGGGCAGCGCGACGGGCCAAGAGACACCCGTCGAAGGCGCCGTGGTCCCCGCCACCGGAAAAACTCCGGGGACATACTCCGACCTGCCCGATGGCCGCCCGCAGTACGGCATCCGTTTGCCGCAGAGCCCGGAGAACCCACCCGCCGCGGAGGTTCCGCCGACTCCTGAGCAGGATCGTGCACCAGTTGACACTGACGATGCCCGGCAACCCGCGCCCCCTGCCGACCGGTAATAACGGGATGCAGCCGTTGGCGACCGCGGAGCATTGAGGGCCATATGCAGACGAGGTAAGTGCCCTGAGATTTGACGACGCGGGGGTTGGCGCGTGGTCTTCGTTGGGGTAGGAGCCGGCTGATGATTTCACCGATGGCGTGAGCCCAGAGCCGGCCGATGGTGTCAGGCGCCTGAGGGGGGAAAGCGCCCTGTTGGGCGATGGATCTGCCGGAGATGCGGAGCGCGGCGACGAAAGAGACCCGGTCGGGGTCGTGTCCGGTGTATTCGGCGGCGTCGAACATCAGCGTCCGGATCGCGTAGTGGCAGCACAGGTGCCCCCAGATCTCCTGGCTGACCAGCTTCGCGGACTTGCTGCGCAGGACCGCCCGTGGTCCGCGCTGGTGGGTTTTTGGCTCGTCGAAGGCGGTCTCAATCTCCCAACGCTGGGCGTAGGCGGTGGCCAGCTCGGCTGCGGGAGCCTTGCGGTGGTCCGGCAGGGGCGTGATCAGCCGGTACGGGCCGGCCGGCTCGCGACCGTCCCCGATCGTGTAGCTGACCACCGGACCCGGGCCCGGTGACGACGTCAGTTGCCGGCTGCTGCTTCGGCGCCGTAGATGCCGGCCATCCAGGATTCGACCTCGTCCGGCGTGCGCGGCAGTGCCTCGCTCAGGTTGACCGGCCCGTCGGCGGTGATCAGGATGTCGTCTTCGATCCGGACGCCGATGCCGCGGTATTCGGCGCCGATCCCGAGATCCTCATCCTTGAAGTACAGGCCGGGTTCAATGGTGAAGATCATCCCCTCGGTGATGATGCCGTCCAGGTAGAGTTCGCGCTTGGCCTGCGCGCAGTCGTGCACATCAAGGCCCAGGTGGTGGCTCGTGCCGTGCGGCATCCAGCGACGGTGGTGCTGACCCTCGGCGGAGAGCGCGATTTCGGCGGAAACCGGCAACAGCCCCCACTCTTCCAGCCGCGCCGCGAGGACCTCCATGGCCGCCGTATGCACGTCGCGGAACTTCCGGCCCGGGACCGCGACGGCGAAGGCCGCATCCGCGGCGTCCAGCACGGCCTGGTAGACCTTGCGCTGTACTGCGGAGTAGGTGCCGTTGACGGGGACTGTGCGGGTGACATCCGCCGTGTAAAGCGAGTCTGCCTCCACGCCAGCGTCGACCAGGATCAGTTCGCCTGCCTTCACCGTTCCGTTGTTGCGGGTCCAGTGCAGGATCGTGGCGTTGTTTCCGGCCGCCGCGATGGTGTCATAGCCGAGCTCGTTGCCCTCCTCGCGGGCGCGGGCAAAGAACGCGCCCTCCACCACGCGTTCGCCGCGCGGATGCGTGATGGCGCGGGGCAGGGCCTTGATGATTTCCTCAAAACCGGCCACCGTCGCCGCGACGGCGATCCGCATCTGCTCGACTTCCCACTCGTCCTTGATCAGACGCAGTTCGGAGAGCGCCTCGGTGAGCTTGTCATCGAGGGCATCCAGTGCGCTGAGATCCAGCTGATCCGGGTCTTTGGCCGTGTTGTACCGGGCGGTATCGACCAGAGCGTCGAGGTTTTCGTCGACCTTGCGGACCAGACGGACCGAAACACCGCCGACCGAGGTTTCACCCACGTTCTTCGTGACCGCCATTTCCAGCTCGTCAATATGGGCGGTGCCCAGCCCCAGCCGCGCGGTGAATTCCTCCAGCGTGGGCCGCGGACCGATCCAGAATTCGCCCGATCGCGCATCAGCGTAGAACTGTGCCGTGTCCCGGCCGGCCAGCGGACGGAAGTAGAGCGTGGCGCGGTGGTTGCCGCCGTCGTCGCCCTCTCCTTCGTCCGTCGGCTCCAAAATGAGGACGGCGTCCGGCTCGTGATCCACTCCCAGGCCAGTCAAGTGGGCAAAGCCTGAATGCGGACGGAATCGGTAATCCGTGTCATTGGACCGGACCTTCAGCGCACCCGCCGGGATGACAAGGCGCTCGCCCTTGAACTGCACCGACACGGCACGACGACGGCGCGCCGCATGGTCCGCAACGTCCGCACGCTCGGGCAGGGTGGTGGACCCTGGGGCCCAGTTGCTGGCCATGAAGGCGCGGAAGGCCTCCGACTGGGGCTTCTGCGACCGGTTGTTCACGCGGTCCTCAAGGGGCTGTTGTGCGGATGCGGACTCTGGGGTGCGCTGCTGGGACTCATTCACCCCTTTAGTCTCTCACCGCGCCCCGACATCGGGCCACCGGCGGCCCCGGGGCGGAGTCCGGCGCGGGCGCCCGCAGCGGGAGCGGCCGGACGTAGGCTGTAAGGGTGAGGATCGATCTGCATACCCATTCAAATGTTTCGGACGGAACCCAGCCGCCGGCCGTTTTGCTGGCCGCCGCCCGGGACGCCGGCCTCGACGCGCTGGCACTGACCGATCACGACACCACGGACGGCTGGGCGGAGGCGTCGACGGCCGCGCGGGAAGTCGGTGTGGCGCTGGTGCCTGGCATGGAGGTTTCCTGCCGCACCGCCGAGGGAATCAGCGTCCATTTGCTGTCATACCTGCATGACCCGGCCCATCCCGGGCTGCTGGAGGAAATCACCAAGGCCAAGGACGCCAGGCTGAGCCGGGCGGAGCGCATGGTGGAGCGGTTGGCGGAAGATTATCCGCTGAACTGGGACGATGTCACCCAGCATATGGCGCCGGGGGCAACGGTCGGCCGGCCGCATATTGCCGATGCGCTCGTCGCGGTGGGGGTCGTGGCGGACCGGAGCGAGGCGTTCGCCAGCATTCTGACTTCGCATTCGCACTATTACGTCTCGCATTACGCGCCGGATCCGATGCGCGCCATTGAACTGGTCAGGGCGGCAGGAGGCGTCCCCGTGTTTGCTCACCCGGTGGCCTCGGCCCGCGGCCGGGTGGTCGGGGAGCAGACTTTCCGGGACATGATCGACGCCGGCCTGCTGGGCGTAGAGGTGGACCACCGGGACAATCCGGAGCAGGGAAAGGCATGGCTGCGCGCGTTGGCGGCCCGGCATGCGCTGCTGGTGACAGGTTCGTCGGATTACCACGGCTTGGGGAAGCCGAATCGGCTGGGGGAAAACCTCACGGCACCGGAGGTGTTGGCGCGGATTGAGGATCTCTCCAGCGGCACCGTAGTCGTTCGGCCGTAGGAGGCCGGTATCGGTTGCCGACGCCGCGGCTGACTAGGGCAGCCTCCGGCCCAGCCTCCGGGCGCCATGACGTCGGCATCGAAGCCGAGACCGGCCATGACCAGGAACGCCTGCTCGTCCTGGGCCTGGTCCACCACGGCTTTGACGACATCGATGCGCCCGTCGTGACCGTGCGTAAGGGCCACTCGGGCGGAAGCGAAAGGGTCGGCGACGTCCAGACCCAGATTCCGGGCCAGGAGATTGCCGGTACCTAAGGGAATAAGCCCCAAGGGTGTGTCCGTGCCGGCGAGGACCTCAGTGACACACCGCACGGTCCGATCACCAGCGGCCGCGATGACCAGGTCCACGTCTCCCTCTAATGCGTGGCGTGCTTGTCCGGCGCCGGGGTCGTCCTGGGTTGTCTCCAGCCACAGTGGCTCGGCCCAGCCTTCTTCACGGCAGATGTCCAGCAGGGTCGTCTTAAAGTCCACGGCCACATTTTTTGACGGGGTGATGATGATGGCCGCGCAACGGGATGCGGGACCAACGGGATATGGCATGGCGTTCTCCGTCGTTGCGTCCTCCGAGGAAAGGTATGTTGTCCGCGACAGCACGGAAGTATCGGCGGTGTACCGTGGCGCCACCTGTACCGAGGGATCAGTCCGTCAACCCGGCGGGCGGTTCGGCGTGGTGTTGTGCGGGTGGGTTACCTGCGGAGTCGCCTGGTGATCAGGCCCCAGAACAGCAGGAAGACCAGGGAGCCGCCGACGGCGGGCAGCCACCTTTGAAGTGAGAAGAGGCTCTGCAGGTGTGTTCCGAAGGCCAGGCCACCTGGCCAGCCGCCGAGGCCCGGTTACTTGGTGGTCGTCGATAGTCCGTCAGAACTGGTTCCCATGAATAGTGCCCATACTTAGCCTGGATCCACATCCGCCGCACGACGCACATGGATCCACGCCAGCTGGACCGATTGGGTACCGGAGATTCACAAGGCCCATGAGGCGAACCCTTATTCTGCGGTCCTGTCGGCGAGGGTTGACCGTGTAACAGTAACCATGCTTACGATAGGCTGGTAAGCATGGTTACTATCGAAAAACCAGAAATTTCAGTTCCGGATCAGCAGCATACCTTTGAAAGCGAGCGACGATGACAGAGAACCCACGGATGCAGGACGCACAGACCTCGTCGTACGGTGCTACCCCGGAAGCGACGGTCAGCGACTCCACAACAGACGCAGTCAAGGGCGAAGCCGCCGACATGACCCATGTGGCAGCACACGCGGCAGGCCACGTTGCCGAGACAGCGAAAGATGAGACGACTCAGGTCGTGTCAGAAGTAGCGTTCCAGGCCAAGGACCTGTTGGCCCAGGTGCGCACTGACTTGGTGGATCAGGCGGACGCTCAACAGCAGCGACTCGCTGGGGGTCTGCGTTCTGTCGCTGATGAACTGCATTCCATGGCCAACTCTTCCGATCAGAGCGGAACGGCCAGTGATCTGGTCCGTCAGACTGCGGACAGGTCTGCCTCGTTGGCGTCCTGGCTCGAAGGACGGAATCCGGGGTCCCTGCTTGAGGAAGTGCGAGGCTTCGCCCGGCAGCGTCCGGTTGCGTTTCTGGCTCTCGCGTGCGGTGTCGGCATCCTAGCTGGCCGGCTGACGAGGGGCCTAAGCGCTGGGGCTTCCAGCGGCGGGACAGCAAACGGCACGTTAACGACTCCGGTTAGGGCTGTTTCGCCGGTCGTTGCCCCTGCCCCTGTTCAGCCCTACGGCGCCGGTGACGTGTATGTGGAGCCAACTCTTGCAGCAGGGGAGGCCCCGGTTTCCACAGCAGCCTTGCCAGGAACACCGGATTACCTGGCTCCCGAGACGGAGTCCTTCCCGGACGACGGAAGGTACCGATGAGCAGCGGAATCCCCCAAACCGCCGCTGAACAGAAAGCCGCCACCACGTCTCTGGGTGATTTATTCGGTCAAGTATCCGGCGACATCTCGACTTTGATGCGCCAGGAAGTGGAGCTGGCCAAAGTCGAGGCTAAACAGTCAGCCATCCGCGCGGGAAGGGGTGCCGGCCTGTTCGCCGGGGCCTCGGAAGCGGCACGCTTCACCTTGCTGTTCCTCTCCATCGCTTTGTGGTGGGCGCTGGGCGCCTACATCACAGGACTGGGCTGGTCCGCTGTGATCGTCGCTGTCATTTGGGGCATCATCGCTGCCGTGCTGGCCGTGAAGGGCCGCAAGGAGATGCAAGCTATCAAGGGTCTGCCCGAAACGACGCAAACCCTGCAGGAAATTCCCGGAACTCTGAAACCAAGTGAGGAACCACGATGAGCGACAACCCAGAAGTCTTGCGTGCCAACATTGAACAGACCCGCGCCGCCTTGAGCGCCAACGTCGATGCACTGGCCGATAAGGTCAGCCCGTCGCACATTGTGGACCGGCAGACCGAAAAGGTCAAGGAAAGCGTCCGTGGTGCCGTCAGCGGGCTCAAAGACCGCGTTATGGGTGCTGCTGACCAGGTCGCTGATACCGCGCACGAGGCTGTTTCCGGAGTAGGTGATAGCATCTCCGGCACCGGAGGGGCTATCGGAGACGCCCCGCACCGCGTCGCGGCGAAAGCCCAGGGCAATCCCATCGCAGCAGGTCTGATCGCTTTCGGTGCCGGGATGCTCATTGCCTCGCTGATGCCTGCATCGCAGAAAGAGCGTGAAGCCGCCCAGGCCATCAAGGACGCCGCCGCCCCGTTGACGTCGCACTTGAGCGAGGCTGCGAAAGACATCGCGCAGGGACTGCAGGAACCAGCTCAGGAAGCGGTGGCAAGTGTGAAGTCCACGGTGTCCGATGCTGTCGAGCACATCAAGGATGAAAGCCAGTCCGCTGTTGGCGATGTCACTGACCGAGCGGCAGAAGCCAAAGACAATGTGCAAAACGCCTAGGAACTGAACGGATGGCGGCTGTGCGACTGTTGATTCAGGCGCGCAGCCGCGGCTGGCCCCGGAAAGCGGGGTCTGCGGGGGACGCGGGCACCTTCCGAGGCCGGGGCCAGCTGCACGCCACCGGCACCGGAGGGACGATGCGCAGAACACGAACCGACGAAATTCGCACAGCCTGTAGCGCAGGTTCCTTCGTCGTGGGACAACAATTTGTGGGTTGGCGCCCGGGAGCTACTGCGGCGGGACGGGCCGGGGCGTGAGCCATTGAGATCCGGACCAGATCGGACCCCTGCCCAGGAGCCGTCAGCACCGACATCGGAACGCGCACTGGATCTTGATTCCTGGCCCACCGCACGGTTATTGATCACGGCAGGCCGGCTCGTGGAGTACCTCGGTAACCAGGCCCTGGCGCCCCTGAAACTGACCATGTCCTCGTTCACAGCCCTGATGTCCCTGGCCGCGGCCGGTCCCATATCTCAAGCAGCCCTGGCTGGCAGTCTCAGGATCCGGGCCCAAACCGTTGGAAAAATTCTTCGAGGGCTGGAAAGCGATGGCCTCATTACTAGGAACAGGGGAATCTCCGATCAGCGCAGCACCACAGTTGCACTAACTGATGCCGGCAGAGAATTGCTGCAGTCCGCTCAGGATGCCGTGAAAGGCCTGTCTCTTGAGAATTACGACAGATCAGCGGATCTGCGTCTACGCCTCACAACATTGATCGAGGCAATCCCCACCATGGCCACGACTCCGCTGCCCCACCTGGGCCTCTGATTTCCACCGTATGCTAACGCAGATGGGCTGAGGCAAGCGGCTGCCAGGGTGTCGATGACGTAGCAGGTCCGGCCCCACCAGACGCCGCCTACCACCGGCCCTGAAACGAAAGAGACCATGTTCCTGCTCTTTGGATTCAAAACCGTGTTCCATACCTTGTTCTCCCGCCCCGGGACATGCCAATACTGCGGTCAGACTCAGGCCATGGGTATTGAGCACTGGTGACAGCGGCGGCGGTGCTGTTCCGTCAGGGGATGCTATCTACCAGCTTCGACAGCCCGGATGCCTTTTTGCAGCTTAGACCTTTGGGGCCTTTAGTCGCGCGCGTTGAGCATGGCAGCAAACCAGGCGTGAGGGCCGCCCGCTCATCTAACGGCACCAGGACCGCCGTCGTCCGTCCTGACCGAACTGAGTCGCACTTATGGCACCCATTCGCGCGAATGGGTGCCATAAGTGCGACTCAGTTGGGTCAGGGCAGGGTCTGTCAGTCGGCCGGGGGATGGGCGACGACGGTCGCGGCAAGTCCCAGCCGCCGGGTCATGACCTCGATGGCCTGCGGGTTCTGGTCCACGCAGATGAACTTCCGGCCCAGCCCGAACGCAACGGCCCCCAGTGTCCCGGATCCGGCAAAGAAGTCCAGCACCCAGTCACCCGGGCGCGAGGACGCGGCCACCACCCGGCGCAGCAGCCCCTCGGGTTTCTGCGTGGGGTAGCCGGTCTTCTCCTTGCCAGTCGGGGAGACGATGGTGTGCCACCAGACATCGGTGGGCAGCTTCCCGAGCTCGCGCTTTTCCGGCGTTACCAGCCCGGGCGCCATGTACGGCTCCCTGTCCACTTCGGCGCTGTTGAAGTGATATTTCGCCGGGTTTTTCACGTACACCAAGATATTGTCGTGCTTGGCCGGCCACCGGTTCTTGGCGCGGGCACCGTAATCGTAAGCCCAGATGAGTTCGTTGAGAAAGCAGTCCCGCCCGAAAATGGCGTCCAGCATGACCTTGGCGTAGTGCACCTCGCGGTAATCCAGATGTACGTACAAGGTGCCGTCCTCGGCCAGCAGCCGCCAGGCCTGCAGCAGCCGCGGCTCCAGAAACGACCAATAATCCGTGAACGCGTCGTCGTAGCTGTGCAGGGCGCCCTTGGTGGTGGCATAACTCTGCCCGCCAAAGCCGATCCGGTCGCCGTTGGCGCTGCGGGTCATGGTGGTCTGCCGGCGGCTCTGCGTACGCCCGGTGTTGAACGGCGGGTCGACGTAGATCAGCGTAAAGGCGCCGTCCGGCAGGGTGGGAAGGTACTCGGCGTTGTCTGCCTGCACCACCAAATTCGCGCCGTCGCCGTCGGGCTGCCATCGCGTACTCGTCATCGGCTGCGAAGTTCCCGGCGCTACTCGCCTGCCGGCGACTCGGCGCCGGCGACAACCTCGCCGTTGCGGCGGCGGGTCCGGCTGCGGTTGCGGCGCGGGCGGCCCGCCTGGGTCGTGCCTTCGCCGTCGTTCCCGGTGGGCGCAGTGACGGGACCGGTGGTTCCGGCGGCGGCCGGGTCGGAGGAAGGACGACGGCGGCTGCGCTCAGCGCCGCCGTCGCCGGCGGATTCCGTGCGGCCGCCGGAGCGGGCGCTGTCAGGTGCTGAGCGTGCGCCCTCACGTCCGCCGGAGCTGCGACCGCCTGAACGGTTGTTATCGCCTGAACGGTTGTTATCCGATGAGCGGCCGCCGGAACGGACGCTGTCCGAGGCAGAGCGTGCGCCGTCGCGTCCGCCGGAGCTCCGTGCGCCGGAACGGCCATTGTCCGATGAGCGGCCGCCGTCATGTCCGCCGGAGCGAGGTGCTGCGTTTCGCTTGCCCGTCTCGCCCAGATCCTCCAGGACCTCGGCGTCGATCCCGGCGTGTGTGCGCTTGTTTCGGGGCAACCGGCCCTTGGTGCCCTCGGGGATGTCCAGGTCCTCGTACAGGTGCAGCGAGGAGGAATACGTCTCCACCGGCTCCGGACTATTCAGCCCCAGGGCCTTGTTGATCAGGGCCCAGCGGGGCATGTCATCCCAGTCCACGAAAGTCACCGCGGTGCCCTTGTTGCCGGCACGGCCGGTGCGTCCGACGCGGTGCAGGTAGATCTTTTCGTCCTCGACGCACTGATAATTGATTACGTGCGTGACGTCGTCGACGTCGATGCCGCGGGCGGCAACATCGGTAGCCACGAGCACGTCGACCTTGTTGTTGCGGAAGGCGCGAAGCGCCTGCTCGCGCGCGCCCTGGCCCAGGTCGCCGTGGATGGCGGCGGCGGCGAAACCGCGGTCCACCAGCTCGTCGGCCACCTTGGCGGCGGTACGCTTGGTTTTCGTGAAGATGATGGTCCGGCCGCGGCCGCGGGACTGCAGGATCCGTGCCACCACCTCGGCCTTGTCCATGCTGTGGGCTCGGTAGATGAGCTGGCGGATGTCGCGCTTGGTCAGGCCCTCATCGTCCGGGTCCGCGGCGCGGATGTGCGTCGGCTGCGTCATGTACCGCCGGGCCATGGCGACGACGGCGCCGGGCATGGTCGCGGAGAACAGCAGCGTCTGGCGGACGGCCGGGGTGCCGGCAATCAGCGTTTCGACGTCGGGCAAGAAGCCCAGGTCCAGCATTTCGTCGGCCTCGTCCAGCACCACGATCTTGACGCTCTTGAGATTGAGGTGTTTCTGCTTGTACAGATCGATCAGGCGGCCGGGGGTGCCGACCACCACCTCGACGCCCTTCTGCAGGGATTCGATCTGCGGCTCATAGGCCCGTCCGCCGTAGATGGTGACGATCCGGGCGCCGCGCTGGCGCGATGCCGTGGCCAGGTCGTTGGCAACCTGGACCGCGAGTTCACGGGTCGGCACAATCACCATGGCCTGCGGTGCCCCCGGGATGGGGAGCTTGTCATAGCCCGGATCCTTGGGTGCCACGACGCGCTGCAGGGCCGGAATGCCGAAGCCCAGCGTCTTGCCGGTACCGGTTTTCGCCTGCCCGATGATGTCGTGGCCTGCCAGCGCGATCGGCAGCGTCATGGATTGGATCGGGAAGGGATGGGTGATGCCGGCCTCGGTCAGCGAGGCCACAATGTCCTCGCGGACATTGAAGTCCGCGAAGGTCTGGGCCACCTCCTGGTGCGGCGCCGCGGTGGTTGTCAGCGTTGCCTCAACGGTGAGTTCGTCGTCGGTATTGTCCGCATGCAGCTGTGTTTCAGTCTCAGTATTCAAATGCTTACCGTTCAATTCGTCTATTCAGGTGCCGCAGACCAAGGCTCGACGCCGGCACCTTTGAGGGACCGAACGGAGCCAGCCGAGGCGGCACATTCAGCGGAAGCCGATCGCGGGCTAACAACTGCTTGCCGGCTGCCGCTGCAGTTCTCCTGCGAACGCGCAGCCCGGCATCATAAGATCGCGTAGGGGCGGGTTTGTTGAACTCAGAAAGGAATCAATCAACGACCGGGCATCCATGTCTACCCTGCCAGTCTAGCGGGTCAGGCTGGGAAAACCCTTGTTTCCTGCGTTCCGGCCGCGTTCAGACCTGCCGGAACAGCACGGCCCGGACGGCGATATCGGCCTGCAGTAACCGGACGCGGATATTGGTTCCGGGCTCCAGCACACCTTCGCAGTATGCGGAAACCGCCGGATCCTTGAGCTGGATAGTGCTCCTGGGGCTGGGCGGAGCATTGCCGTTTCCATTCGTCTTAGGCCCGCTGATGACGACGGCGTCGAACTCGTTGCCGATGTGGGTGCTCAGCAGGGCGGCTTCGACGGTATCTATCGCGGCCCGGTCCACCTTGGCGGCCTGCTGATCGGAGGCCATCATGATAGCCGGCAGCTGCGGCAGCGCGTCCCGGGCCCACTGCGGAACAGATTCCCCGGCGCTGAGCGCGGCGCAGATGGCCAGCACAAAACGGTCCACCAGCCGGCGCAGCGGTGCCGTCGTGTGCGTGTAGGGCGCGGCGACGGCGGCCTGGACGGAGCGCTCGGGCGTCGTTCCGTCAAATGGAGTGTAGCCGGCTCCGCGGAACAGCGAGGTGGCGGCGTGCATCAGGGACAGCTGCTTGGGGTCGGCGGTGTCCAGCGACCGCAGATAGTCCCCGTAAGGCATCTCCGCCGGCCACGGCTTGTTCAGAGCGATGGTCTGCCGCCGGTACCTGTCCACGGATCCGTGGTCCGGCTCCGGCATGGTGCGCAGAATCCCTACTTTTGCCAGCAGCATCAGGGCGGCGGCCGCCATTCCGGTCAGCAGCGAGATCTGTGCGTTCCAGTCCTCGATGGGTAAGGCGGGACGAAAGACCAGTCTGTACTGTCCGCCGTCGAACTCCACTTCCTGTTTCGGCACGTTCAGGCTGGCCCCTCCCCGCTGGTGCTCCAGCGCAATACGCTTGAGCCCAATTTCCTTGAGCAGCGCAAGCGTGCGGGCAACCGCACCGTCATCGTTCGTGCCCGTCGGGAGCCGGCCGTCGCCGTCGCCGGTCGTTCCTGCCAGGACCCGCCCGCCGCCGTCGACAATGGCTTGCGCCTGCTCATAATCCAGCCGGGCGACGCTACGGACCGCCGCGCGCCGCACCGTCGTCGAAACCGCCTCACCCGCGTCGTTGAGCGCAATCTCCCAGACGAACGCCGAGCGCACCCGATCCGGCAACAGGCTGGCCGCGCCCTCGCTCATGTCCGCCGGATGCAGCGGCACCCGCCCGTCCGGAGTATAGACGGTCTGCGCGCGCAAACGGGTTTCCGCGTCCAGCGCGCCACCCGGGGGGACGAAGGAGGGGACGTCGGCGATGGCGTAATGCACCAGATAGCCGCCGACGGCCCCGGGCTGTGACCCGGGCTGGTGCGTCTTTTCCAGAAACAGGGCCTGGTCAAGATCCATCGAACCGGGGGGATCGATGGTCAGGAACGGCCGCGCCGTGAGGTCCAGATCCGGGAGCCGGTGGGAGGCGATCGACGCCGCGACTTCCGCCAGCACGTCCTGCTCGAATTGCCCCGGGAGCTTGAATTCGCTCTTCAGGGCCGCCAGCGCCTGGGCAAGCTGCTGCTGGGCGGCGCTGGTGTGCACGTCAATGTGAGAGTAAGGCACCCGCTAAGCCTAGCCCGCAGGCCCCGCCGCGTGGTGCCGCCCCGTGAAGCGCCGGGACAGGGCTGCACCGACCACAGAGCCGCTACCCTAGTTTCTATGAGTATCCCGCCGGGTGAGTCCGCCCCGAACGTCTCCACAGGTGAGCTGAACGCGCGTTACGACAAGTTTGTTGTGGATCTCTTGGGCGTTATCGCCTACGGCGAGTTGTCCGCGTTCGAGCGGCTCTCCTCCGATGCCCGCTATTCGCCGACACTGCATGACCGCGCCGCCCTGGGCCGGATGGCCGTCACCGAATTCGAACACTTTGACGTTGTCAGGGCCCGGCTGGCCGAGATGAACATGGACGTGGAGCTGGCCATGCGCCCGTTCCAGCAGTCCATCGATTCCTTCCACGACCGCACCCGGCCCGCCGACTGGTACGAGTCCCTGATGAAGGCATACGTCGTCGATGCCATTTCCGGGGACTTCTACCGGGCCATCAGCGAATTCCTGGATCAAAAGACGCGTGAGGTGATCAACGCCGTCCAGACCAATGACGAATCCGGCGCCTTGCTCCAGGATCGGCTGAAGAAAATGCTCGCCGACGATCCGCGGCTGGCGTCCCGGCTGGCGTTGTGGGGCCGCCGGCTGGTGGGGGAAGCCCTGACACAGGCCCAGCGCGTGGGCACGGAGCACAGCTTCCTGCGCGGCCTGATGATCGAGGACGAACTTCCCGCCGCCCGCAACGAGGTCAGCACGCTCCTGGCCCAGCTGACCAAAAACCATTCCCGACGGATGAGTCAGCTGGGCCTGACCGCCTAGCCCGCGGGCGACGTTATTCGCTTCGCGGCGCCGCGACGGTCCGTTCGCGGCGCCCCGAGGGTGTCCCTGCCAGCCTGCAGCGGACGCACTCCGTGCCCGATTGGGCAGCAGAAACGGTGCCAGATGGTGATGTCCGGCCCAGCGGACGGGCAGGACCCCTGTGCGCTGCGCGAACCGGGCGGCGGCATTGTGATGGACGTGGTCCGGGCTGCGAAAGACCCGCGCGTCTTGCTGGTCGGCTACGGCGCTTCGGCATCGACGATGGGCCACGCGGGCCGGCCGGGCTGCGGCTCTGGCTGCGGTGCTGGCTGCGGTGCGTCAGGTGGATCCGGAACGGCAGCTGCAGGCGCTTGGCATCTGAACGCGGCGGTGCGGCCCGGTGGTCTGCGCTGGGGGATGGAGTTCTCTGACGGGCGCCGCGGGACAGCCCTCGTCGAGTCCCCGTGGAACTCTTACGACCGGCATGAGGCGCCGTTGGAGGCCCCGTTCTCGACGCCGGTGATAGATGGCATGGGACGGCCCGTTCCGTATGCGGATACTTGGACCCGGGAGTTCTGGATCTGGCCCCTGCCGACCGCGGGTCGGCTGCGTTTTGTCTGTGCGTGGCCGGACAGGGCGTCCTGGAAACGTCGACGCCCTTGGACGCCAATCTACTGCTGGAAGCTGCCGGAATAGCCTCGTCGCTGTGGCCTGATCCCTGGCAGGACTCGCGGCGCTGGCCGGGGTGAAATAAGCACGGGTGAAATAAGCACGGGTGAAATAAGCACGGGTGAAATAAGCACGGGTGAAATAAGCACGGTGAAATAAGCACAGTGAAATAAGCACAGGCCGCCCGCGGTTGGCACTAGAGAGTCGAGCCGGCCCAGCCGGCGTGCATTTTCCCCGCAATGAAAGGCCTCGTCCCCATGACTGTTCCCCTCTCCATCCTTGATCTGGCACATATTGGACGGGGCGAAGCAGCCGAGAGCTTTAAGGCAAGTGTCGCGCTGGCGCAGCGAGCTGAGGAGTGGGGCTACCGGCGCATCTGGTATGCGGAACACCACAACATGCCCACCATTGCCTCCTCCGCCACGAGCGTTCTGATCGCCCACGTTGCGGCGCACACCAACACCATCCGCCTTGGCGCCGGTGGCATCATGCTGCCCAACCACGCTCCGCTGACCATCGCCGAGCAATTTGGAACCCTGGAAACCCTGCACGCCGGGCGCATCGACCTGGGACTTGGCCGCGCTCCCGGCAGCGACCAGAAGACCATGCACGCCTTGCGCCGGGATCCGATGTCCTCGGACAGCTTTCCGCAGGATGTGATGGAACTGCAGGGATACCTGACCGGAAACACCCGCATTCCCGGCATTAACGCCATCCCGGGCAAGGGCACCAACGTGCCGCTGTACATTCTCGGATCCTCCCTGTTCGGTGCGAAACTGGCCGCCGCGCTTGGGCTGCCGTATTCCTTTGCCTCGCATTTTGCCCCGAGTGCACTGGAGGACGCCGTGAAGATCTACCGTCGCGAGTTCCAGCCGTCCGAACAGCTCTCGGAGCCCTACGTGATTGCGGGTGTGAACGTGATCGCCGCCGATACCGAGGAAGATGCGCAGCAGCAGTTCCTGGAGGGGAAGCGTGCCCGGATTTCCCAAATGGTTGGCCAGGGCCGGACGTTTACTCCCGAGGATGCAGACCTGCTGCTCGAATCCCCGGCGGGGCAGCAGGTGCTGCAGATGGCCCGGTACTCCGCCGTCGGAACCCCCGTACAGGTGAAGAAGTATCTGGACGACTTTACGGAACTGGCCCAGGCCGATGAACTGATCGTGGCCACCCAGGCCAGCGGTGTCGAGAACTGGCTGCGTTCCTACGAGCTGCTTGCGGAGGTTGTCGGGTTGGTCCGCGCGTAGCAGGCGTTCTCAGCACGGAGCTGTGGTCACCCAGAGATTACGCATGGGTCCAGCGTCCAGGCCGGGGACAATCGGACTTTGATCCGTGTGCTGGGTGAGGAAGTGTCCGGGATCCGGGGTCTGTCCGCCGACGACGATGCTGAATAACGTTCGACGGCGTTACCGGGGCGGGCGCGACCGGCGATAGTCCGCTATGCGACCGGAGCGCGGATCAGCCCGCCGTGGCCGGGGCAACGGTGCGCGGGAACACCGCCCGTAGACGTTTGCGGGCAGGCTCTTCCACATAGCTGAACAGCAGATAGGTGGCCAGCGCCATGCCGCCCAGGGTCGCCACCGCCAGGACATTCCGGACCGGCTGACCTGCGGAGGGCAGCACTTCCACGGTCAGCCAGTGGTAGAGGTAGATGAAGGCCATGTGCACCAGATACAGGCTGTAGGACGCCCGGCCACCCGCCAACAGCCAGGGATGGCAGAGTGCCGCACGCGCCCGGCCCCGGACCAGACTGAGCAGTGCCAGCAGCGCGGGAAAGACCAGTACCACCACTTTGCCGTGTCCCGGGGCCGGGACCGCCAGCAAAAAGGCCACCACTATGAGGATGCCGATCACGGCAGCCGGTCCGGCCAGCGCGGGGCGGGATGCGAACCGGTCGCTGTTCCGCGCCGCCAGGAACGCGAAAGCGCCGGCTAAAAAGCAGCAGAGAATCCGGACCAGCCAGCTGTAGGGATACGGCCGGCCCGTGTCGACCAACTGGCCCGGACCGATCAGCGCGATCGGCAGCATCAGCAGCAGAGATGAGGCCAGCGCGGGAACCGGGTGCAGGCGGCGCAGGCGGTAGAGTCCCAATGCCGCGACGGGAAACGCCAAATAGGCCAGCCATTCCGCGCTGACGGTCCAGCCCGGACCAAACCAACTGGCCCCGTCGCTGAACGGCTGGAACCATAGGTGGATCAGCAACAACTGCTTCGCCAAGCCCCAGGCGGAGAGGTCGGGCGCGCGGGCCTGCAGGGACCAGTCCAACACCGAGTGCTGCACCGTGCCCAGCACAAACCACAGACCCAGCAGACCGACCACCAGCGCAAAGGCCGGCCACATCCGGGCGAACCGCGCCCAGACGAAATCACGGTAACCGGGCCAGGTGAGCTTGGGTCCTAGCCTCAACAGATACGTGTAGGAGATGATGAAGCCGCTGAGGATAAAGAACACATCGACGCCCAGATCGCCGCTGACGATGAGCCGGTGGAAGGTTATAAAGACAGGTCCTAGAAACGTATTCCCCATCAGCTGCAGGTGGAACAGCACCACCCACACGGCGGCAAGAAACCGGAGCGATGTCAGTACACCGATCTGCGGTGCAGCGGCTGCCGGGTTTGCCGACTCCGCTGCCGGCTCTGCCGCCGGTGGACGATGGCGAGTGAACTCAGAGAGCATTGACTCCACGCTACATTGCTGTTCTGAACGCTTCCTAAGTAGATGCTGGGAGTAGCATGAGCGAGTGCTGCAGGGGGGGACTAACCACGCCGGTCAGAAACGATCGGGGGAGCCAACCGGATGCGGCGCAGGCAGCGCGTGGGGGAAGTGCTCCCGGACGGGTGGCAGTGGACTTAACGGAGATGTCCGCCGCCATGACCGTCCGGGGCCAGGTCGGGTTCCGTGACCACGCCGCCCATGGAGCGGCTCAGTGGGAACTCTCCACGGACACCGGGGGAGTCTGGCAAACGCTGGCCACATACGGGGCTTCACTAAGAACTTGTTGGAGGGCGCCCTGCCGGGGACCGTGTCGGCTAGGGAAGCCGCGCCAGGACGTAGTCCCAGCGCAGCAGTTCCTGCTCCAGCCGGAGCGACGGCTGGTGGCTGCCGGCCTGCAGGTCTGCGTAGACCGCGCTTTCCGCGGGGGTCAGGTGGCTCAGCGCTGCACGGGTGGGCGTGTCCTCTCGCCCCCAAAAATCGCGGTGGGCAAGCAGGGTTTCCTCATCCATCAGGATGCTGCGCACATGCGGGTGGTGGGACCGGAGCTGGTCCAGGATGTGAAATCCGTGGGTGTCGAGATCGCCCCAGTACAGCACCTCGGTCTCCCGCAGCCAAGCGGCCTCGCGTAACCCCTCGAAGCCGTAGCCGCCGCCGAACACCGCCAGCGTCCGGGGTGCCGGCGGGAGCGCCAGGAAGTTGGCCAGGTTCTCCGTGGTGATGATCCGATCCACGTCCACGGCAAGGGATGCGAAAGCCGCGCCCGTCACCTCAAGGTCTGTCATGCCGGGGACGGGCGCCTGCGCGGCGTCCAGAAACCGCAGGCGGACCCGGTCCGGTGCGGCCAGGAATCCGTGCCGCCGGGCGTAGTTCTTTCCCGCCAGCGGCCGGCGGGGCTCCAGCGTTGCCACCATGTCGTCGATCAGTCGCCGGTGCGTCTCCACAAATTTCGTGTGGACGCCGGGCAGGGAAAGCTGGCGTAAGTACATGCCCGGCGCGGGGTTCGCGGCCAGCCAGATGGCCACCCGGGCGGCGGTCAGCGCGTCCTCACCGTGTTTCAGCAGCTCCAACGGCCGCCGCAAGGCCCAGGCCTGAAGCGTGGAGTCCAGGGCAGCCACCCGCTGGGCCAGATCCGCAAACCGCTGGGCCTCGCGGCTGAGGCCCAGGAATGCCACCTCGTCCGCGGCGCACGCGAACACGACGACGCTTGGAAGCCTGTTGGCGCCGATCGTGTTCGCACCGACAGTGACGAATTCCAGTGAGCAGCCCCGCGGGACCGGGTTCCACGTCGCGGCCCACGCACCGGCCCTCGCGTAGTCCGTCCGCAGCTGCGTGGCGGTTGGATGCCGTAGCGCACGGCGCCGGGGAAATAGTCCCGCGGGCGCCGCCGTCTCGCGCAGCAACTCCCCGCTGCTCCAGGCCCGCAGCGAAGCGGCACGCATATCCGCCAGCGTGGTCCACCCGGGCGCTCCCGGCCTAGCGGCCACGCCGGTCACGTTCGGCCCGGTATTCGTGGATGGTCATGTTCCGCAGCTGGGAGTCGGCGCCTGTTTCATTGGCCACGAAGCCCACATTGGCCACGAATGGTTCAATGACGTGGATCTTTTGCAGCGGTGTGACGATGAGCAGTTGGAGCTTGAGGCGCTTGAACAGTTCCAGGCCGTACCGGGCGGACTCGTCAGATCCCCGGCCGAAGGCCTCGTCGATGACGACAAAACGGAAACTGCGGCCGGTGCCCGGACCAGCGGCGATGCCAAATTGGAAGGCCAGTGCGGCGGCCAGAATGGTGTAGGCCAGTTTCTCTTTTTGCCCGCCGGACTTGCCGCCGGAGTCGGTGAAATGCTCGTGTTCCTCGCCGGTCTCGGTCCAGCGTTCCGAGGCGGAGAACGTGAACCAGTTGCGCACGTCGGTGACCTTGGCGGTCCACCGCTCGTCCAAATTGGTCAGTCCGGGACGGCCGCGGAATCGTTCCACCAGTTTTTCAACCTGCAGGAACTTCTGCTCCGAGTACTGCTCCTGGGCGCCGATGGAGCCTTCCGAACAGGCCCGAAGGTCCGTGCCGAACTCCCGCACCTCGGCATCGAAGGTGGCCTGCGGTTCCAGCTGGATGTGCCGGCCGGAGTTGTACTCAATCCGGGCCAGGGACTCGTTGATTTCGCCGATCCGCGACACAATGTCCTGTTTGCGGGCATCGAGGAACGCGTTGAACGCCACGATTTCGTGGATGGTGTTTTGAGTCAGGGATTCTTTGAACCGCTCGGCAAACCGGGGAAGATCGTTGTCCGCAAGTTGTTGGAGGATCTTGTTGAACTCCCCGGCAGCCTCCAGCGACGCGTCCAGATCTGTTGTCTCGGCCGGGTACTTGTTGCGGAATTCGGCCATCGACCGGATGGTGGTCTCGGCCGCGCGGATCACCTGCTTGTTAAGCGCATCGATCGTGCCGGTGAGTTTGTCGCGGACCTTGCTCTCAATTTTCGCCGTGTTTTTGTAGGTCAGTGCGGCCGACTCAAGTGCCCTTTCGCTGAGCCTGCCCAGCTCAGCCAGCAGCCCGGCGTCGTCCGTCAGCGCGGTCTCCGTGAGGGATTCGCGGCAGTCCTCGATCTGCTCCGTGATGCCCCTGATCTCCGATTTGTTGGTGCCGATGCGCTCGTGCATGGCAGTCAATTTGCCGGTGGCCTTGTCCAGCCGCGTGGCGGTGGCGGCTTCCCGGGCAGTGAGGTCGCGCAGAATGTCGCTGGAGGATTCCAGCTGGGATTTCTCCTCCGCCAGATCCGTCATGGTCCGGGCCGTCGCGCTCCAGTTCAGACCGGCGAAATTGGCGACGGCGGCGATGGTGCCAATGAGCCGTTGCGAGCGTCCCAGGTTGCCCAGCTGCGCATCGATGCGGCCCAGCCCGTCCCGGGAGGCACGCACCTTGCCCTCGGCCTCATCAAGGGCGGAGCGCAGGCGGGCGATTTTATCGTGGTTGTCCCAGCCCAGGACGAAGCTGGACCGGTCGGTGAGTTCCTTGCGGTCGTCCTTTTCGTGGCGTCCGCCGCCGCTCTTGAGCTGGCCATTGATGGTCAGGGCCTTGGGATAACGGCGGAATTCGGCCATGTTCTCGCAGCACTGGTGGTCAAAACGGCGGCCCAGCTCATCCAGCAGGAACTCGCGCAACGGTGTGCCCGGCTTGATGCCGATCTTGCCTGCCAGGGTATCCGGCGCGGCGGGGCGCGGGGCGGGGCTGTCTCCGACCTTCAGATACACCAGCCGGGCGCGCAGGTTGTTGGTGTCCACCCAATCGCTGACTGCGGGGTAGTGCTCGCCGGTCACGAGCAGGGACAGGGCGAAGCCGTGCAGGGTGCGCTCGGCGGCGCCTTCCCACGCGGCCTCGGATTCGCGCACGCGCAACAATTCGCCGGCGAAAGGCAGCTCGGCTTCCGCGATGCCCGTCCCGGCGCAGAGCTTTTGGCGCAGCTGGATCAACCAGCCGGGGAGCAGGTTCTGTCGGTTCAGCAGGCTTTTCAGCTCTTCGGAATGGTCCTTGACCTGCTCAGCCGCCTCGGACCGCTGCCGGTCAAGGGCCGTTCGTTTCCCCTGCAGTTCGGCGTTGTCCGCGGCGAGCTGCTTCTCCACGCCGGGCAGGGCCGCGGCGTTGGCATCGAAAACCACCTGGTCGTCCGGCGCGAAGAGGCCCAGGACGGTGGCCGCTTCGGTGTAGCTGTTATAGCGTTCCTTTTGCGCGCCGGACTCGATGGCCATGCGGGCCAGTTCGCCCTCGATGGCGGCAATCCGGCCGCCACCGCTGTTGCGGATGTCGTCACGGAGATCGGACAGCTCGCGGTTGAGGCGCCCCACTTCGGCGGTCAGCGTGGTTTGCTCATCGTCCACCCGGGCCGCGGTGCGTTGGAGCTCCTGCAGGTGGGCCTCGCTGAGCTGCAGCTTTTGGGTGGTGAACCAGGGCGCGAGCTGCTCGCGCTGCTCGTGGGCGCGGTCGTAGTCCACGGTCAGGGCGTGATGGCGCGCGGCGTTGTCGCGGATGGGTTCGAGCATCCGGATCTGGTCCTTGGCCCGCAGGACGGCGTCGTGGGCTTTCTTCAGGTCGTCAAAGTGATGCAGCAGGTTCTTGATCCGGGTTTCAACATCGTCCTCCTCCAGCATGTTCGTGCGCACAAAGTGGGTGATGTTTTCCACCTGCTTCATGGAAACTGTGCGGTGGAACAGGTCCATGGCTTGCGCCGAGCCGATGCCGAAGTGGCGCTTGAACGCGGCGGCATACTTTTCAAACACGTCGAAGACCGCGACGCCGTCATTGCGCAGGCGCCGCTTCAGCTTGGCCAAATCGGTACCAAAGTCGGAAAAATCACCCTGGATGGACTGTTCGCCCTCGGCAATGGAGTAGAAACGGGTGGGCTGTCCGGCCTCCTGGGTTGCCCACAGCGTGATGGCCAAGGTGATGGACTTGTCCAGCACGGCGTTGTGGAAGACGCCGAGCACCACGGTGAAGGAGCCGGGGCCGCGCAGTGCCACCGGTCGGGAGGTGTCGCCGATGCCGCTGCGCGCGCTCTTGTGGAAGCCGCGGACATACGACATGAGGCTGCGTTCCTTCTTTTGCGCCCCAGCCGCCTTGTTGTACTCAATCCTGTTCGCTGGCAGCAGCAGCGTGGTGATGGCATCGACGACGGTTGACTTGCCGGAGCCGATGTCCCCGGTCAGCAGGCTGTTGTCCCCGTCGAGTCGGAACGTGCGCACAGACTTGTTGAACGTGCCCCAGTTCAGAAGTTCCAAACGGTGCAGCCGAAAGCCCGGCCGGATCCCGGCGTCGTCCTCGGTCAGGTCATCCAGGCTGAAGAGACCAGGCTGGGTCTGGGTGCTCATGCTGCGTCCCCTTCGGTCTTGTCGCCTTCAATCTTGTTCCCGCCGACCTTGTCGCCGCCCAGGGCGGACCGGTAGTCAGCGAGCCGGGCGTCGAATTCTTCCAGCCATTGGGCATCCACATAGGCCTTGATGATGCGGGCCACCTCGTAGGTTTGGTCCGCGCCGCGGAGTTTGCGTAGGAAGCCCAGTTCGGTGACCTTCTTGATGTTGGTGGCCAGCTGGTCCAAGACGCGGGCCTCGTTGCTGGAGTCGGGCAGGAAGACGGAAACCATGTCCCCGATTTGCTCCGCCGTCATGATGAGGCGGGTTTCGCTGTTTTGCTGGTCGAACTCGGCCAGTCGGGCGCGTAGCAGGGCCAACAGCAGGCTTACGTGAAAGGTCAGCTGGCGGCGGGGGATGAGACGCGGCAGGTCGGCGTCGGCGTCCGGGCTGGAGCGCAGGAAGGCGTAGCCCTCGGTGTCATCCAGGACCAGCTCCAGGCCCAGGACGCTGACGTAGTCGCGGGTCTGGGCGGAGAGTTCCACGAGCCGCTGCCACAGTTTTTCGTCCGCTTCACGGTAGACGACGCCCTTGAACAGCTTGGTGACAGCTAGCGGAAGGCCGTCCGGCGTGTTGGTTTCGGCTGTTTCGGTGGGGGCTGTGCTCATGATGGCCTCACGAAGATGATTTGGTCGACTGTTGCCTCGCGGAGGCTGCCGTCCGGCAGCGTCCAGGACAGGGTTTGTGACTTGTCCGAGGTGATGGTTGCCCAGGCGGATGCAGTGGCGAGCTGGAAATACGTGACGAGCTCGGCCAAGCCCTGACTGAGCGGAAAGGCATCCGTGATGTCCGCCAACGTGGCCTGTGCGGCATCGGCCAGCACTGCGTCAATATTGGTTTCGAGCCGGTGCGCGTCCACATGGAACTGGTCGAAGAGCGCGTTGGCGTCCACATCCAGGTCCTCGGCTACCGCGACGGCGTCGTTGATGGACACCTGCCGGCTGGGCTCGTAGAGGGGCCGCTCGAAGGGCAATGCGACGGGGACGTCATGACCGGGCAGTTCGGCAAACGGGCCTGACGGCGGCTTGGCCCGGACGGCGACGGCGCTTGACTCAATGCTGCGGATCAATTGCATGATCCGCTTATTTTCCAGGAAGACCTTGTCATCGAGCAGTCTGCGAATCTGCGCCGACAGCTGCCGTACGGTGGCCTGGGTCTGCTCAACGGCGGGAAGCCAGTCCGCCTGCATCCCGGTAATCGAGTGGACCCCGTCCTGCTTGGCCAGAGCCTCGATCTGAGTGGCCCTCTCCAACAGGTCCCGCAGCTCGGAGCGGAGCTGCGGTGACATCAGGTAATCCCAAAAGCCCTGGAAAGTCCGGCCCTGCAGCGATCCGCTGATGTCCTGCTGGGAGGAGAAGATCGATTCCAAAAGGTCGCCCTGACTGCCCTCCCACATGGAAATTTGCTCCCGGAGGCTGCGGTCGAGCCTGCGGAAGTTTTGCTCCACTTCACGGAAGTCCGCCAGCAGGTCTTTGGCCTGGCTGGTCAGCTGGTGGAAGTGGTCCACGGCTTCGGGGCCGCTCATGACGGGGATCTCTCCCGAGCGGATCTGTTCCATTTGCGCGTCAAGGTCGTCACGCTGGCGCTGCAGCTCGGCGAGCCGTGCTTCCGGATCCGTTTCCGAGCCGTGGACCAATGTTTTCAGCAGGTTGAAAATACTGGATAGGCGCGACTGGGTTGGCACGAAGTCCCGGCCGCGCAGGGCCTCCACCCAGCGGACCACATCCTCGGTGGCGGCCGTGAGGTCGTAGACGGGTTCGTCCCGATTGTCCGTGTAAAACTTCCGCAGCCATGCTTTGTCAGGTTCGGCCCAGTCATCCAGGTACTCGCCGGCGGAGCGCGGGAATTTGTCCTCACCCAGGGAATCCCGCAGGCTGAACAGGACGTCGTCGAGGACGTCGATCAGGTCCTGACGGCCCAGGTTTCGCTCATTGGGATCGGTGAACGCGGTCATGAAAAACGTCAGCGCGAGTGGGGCGTTTTGCGCGCGCAGCAGCGACCATCCGGCGTGGGTCTCACGCAGGGAATTGATCGAAAAATAGTCCACGGCAGCACTCCAAAGGCTTCAATTGGTTCACTGAACATCGTATGTCGAAGCTCTGACAAAACATCATTGCGGTCCGTGGCGTTGGCTGTCCGGCTAGTTAGCCTCGTATTTCCGCATATCGTGGCGCCATTGACTCCATCTGCTCCATGACGAGCTTGATCGCTGCCGGCTGCTTGTCCGGCGGGTAGCCATTGATCACCAGCAGGCGTTTGATCGAGGACCGCAGTTTGGCCCGGACGTCCTCGCGCACGGTCCAATCGGTGCGCACATCGCGGCGCATCACCTGGACCAGCTGCCGCGCAATCTCGGCCAGCACGCCCTCGCCCTGGACCTCAACCGCGGACTCGTTCTGCACCACGGCATCATAAAACGACAGCTCGTCGGAGTTCAGCGGGGGAGTGAAGCGCTGCCCGCGGCTGGCCTCGGCCGCCACTTCCTGAGCCAACGCCACCAGCTCGGCAATGACTTCCGCGGAAGTCAGCTGCTGGTTCGTGTACTTTTTCATCAGTTCGGTGATCCGCTCGGAGAAGGCCCGCCGCCGGATCGCGTTGTTTTGCGTGGTCCGCGTGGATTCGTCCGAAATGAGCTTCCGCAGCGCCTCGATGGCCAGCTGCGGGTTTCGAGCCTGTTGCGTCTTGGCGATGAACTCCGGCGTCAGGTCATCCAGCGAGGGTTTGGGCATGCCGGCGGCGGCATAAATATCGAGCACTTCACCGGTCGCCGTCGCCTGGGCGATCAGCTGGCCGAGCATCCGCTGGATTTCCTCGGGGATCGGCTCGCCGCGGGACTGCCGCTCGTCGGCGTCGAACTTGGCCATGTAGACGCGGATCTCCTCGTACACGGCGATCTCGGGGCGCAACTGAGCCAGCGCATCCGTCCCGGAGCACAGCGCCCACGCCCGGGCCAGCCGGCCGGAATCGCGGCGGTACTTTGCCGCCAGCGTCTCCTCGCCGCCGTCGCCCGCGCCGCCGTCGCCCGCGCCGCCGTCGCCCGCGCCGCCGTCGCCCGCGCCGCCGTCGCCCCTTCCGATGTAAGGCAGCTGATTACCCGGCGTCAGCGGATCTCGCAGGTAATTCACCGCCCCGGTCGTCGCGTTCAGGAACGCCTTGGGGCCGCCCTTCAAGAGTGCGGACCTCCAGTCGTGTCCGGCCAGCAGCCCGCGCAGGTTCGTCAGCAGGTCGTGCACCAGCGCCACGGCGTCGTCGATGTTCTTGCCCACCGGCTTCTTGGCGCGGTCAGAATCGGAATACTCGGCCAGCGCGCTCGCCAGGTTCTCGGCCAGCGGCGCGTACGCCACCAGCAACCCGTCCTGCTTGCCGCGGAAGGTTCGGTTCACGCGGGCCAAGGTCTGCATCAGCAGCGCACCCTTGAGCGGGCGGTCCAGGTACAGCGTGTGCAGCGGCGGGGAGTCGTAGCCGGTGAGCATCATGTCCTTGACGATCACCAGTTCCAGCTCGTCGTCCACGTTCTTCAGCCGCTCCTTGATCGCGGCGTTGGCCGAATCGCGGCGCACGTGTTCGGACACCGGCGGCAGATCGGACGCGGTGCCCGAATACACCACCTTGATTCTGCCCTTGTCCAGCTCGTCCGCGTGCCAGGCCGGGCGCAGCGCCACGATGGCCGCGTAGAGGTTCGCGCAGATCTCCCGGGTGCCGCCCACGATCATGGCCTTGCCCGGGGCCTCGATGAATTTGCCCATCTGCTCCCGGCGGTTCTCCCAGTGCGCCACCAGGTCCGCCGCCAGCGCGGCAATGCGCTCCGGCGCGCCATACACGGCGTTGACGACGGCGACGCTCGCCTCGATGCGCGCCCGTTCCGTTTCGTCCAGGCCCAACGTTGCCTCGTCGGCCGACTCGTCCAGGGTGTCCTCGGAGACACCTTCGGCGAGGGCCACCTTGATCAGGCGCGGCTCAAAGTAGATCGGAACCGTGGCCCCGTCCTCCACGGCGCGGGAGAGATCGTAAACGTCGATGTAGTCGCCAAACACGTCGCGGGTGTTGCGGTCCGCGAAGGAAATGGGGGTGCCGGTGAACGCGATCAGCGTCGCGTGCGGCAGGGCGTCGCGCAGGTGCCGGGCGTAGCCGTCCAAATTGTCGTAGTGGCTGCGGTGTGCCTCATCCACCACCACGATAATATTGCGCCGATCGGACAGCAGCGGGTGGTCGAAACCGGCATCCTTTTCGTCCTGGCTGCGGCCGAACTTCTGCAGCGTGGTGAAGTAGATGCCGCCGGTCACACGGTTGGTGAGTTCCTCGCGCAGCTGGGAGCGCTTGCGGACCTGCTGCGGAGCCTCGGGCAGCAGCAGGCTCTGGGCAAACGACTCGTACAGCTGGCCGTCGAGCTCGTTGCGGTCGGTGATGACCACCACCGTCGGGTTGCGCAGCTCGGGCCGCCGCATCACCTGATTGGTGTAGAGCTCCATTTCCATGGACTTGCCGGAACCCTGCGTGTGCCACACGACGCCGGCCTTGCCGTTGGAGCGCACCGCATGGATGGTGTTGCCCACGGCCTTGGTGACGGCGAAGTACTGGTGCGGTTTCGCGATGCGTTTGGTCAGTCCGTCCGCGCCGGCATCGAATGCGGTAAAGGAGGTCAGCAGCTGCAGGAAACGCGTCTGGTTGTACAGCCCTTCCAAGGCGATGTCCAAAGCGGTGAGCGCCTCTCCGTCCACCATCGTGCCCCGCGGTACCGGGACGCCGTCGTCGTCAACGTTCCACGGCGAGAAGTGGTTCAGCGGCGTAAACGGGGTGCCGTATTTGGCGATGATGCCGTCCGAAACAAGGGTGAAAATGCAGAACCGGAACGCCATGGGGAATTCGCGCAGGTACGTTTGCAGTTGGGCGTGCGCGGCGGTAACGTCCGCCGACGCACTGCCCGCCTTCTTCAGTTCGATGACGCTCACCGGCATGCCGTTGAGATAAAGTACGACGTCGAAGCGCCGCTTATGGTCCCGGCTCACCAGGGTTACCTGGTTGACGGCGAGCCAGTCATTATCCGACGGTTCCGTGCTGAGCAGCCGGATCGTGGGGTTGTTTTCGGTGCCGTCAACGTCAATGTAGCTGAGCCGGTAACCGTCCACCAGGTAGCGGTGAATGCGGTGGTTCTCGGTCAGGGCGTCGTTGGATTTCGGCGAGGCGATCTCGGCAACGGCCTGGCGGAGGTACTGTTCCGGGACCGTTGGATTGAGCTTGCGGACAGCGTTGAGCAGCCGACGGCGGATCAACAGTTCTGCCCACGACTCACGTTCATCCGTACCAGGGGCAATGTCTTCGCCGTGCTTGGGCTGCCAGCCCAGCGGCTCGGCGAGCTGGTCGAGGGCAAGACCCTCCCATGCCGCCTCGGAAAAGCCGGTGGTTGCCGTTGTCATGGTGTTCTCCCCGCGGATGGTCTCTGGTCAATCACGACGGTACCAGCAGGGTCTGACGTTGTTGTTCGCGCGTACTGTTATGCGGGATTATCAGTGCAGTGGTCGCGCAATAATGCTGCGTTCTGCCGGTTCCTCGCCAGCGTAGCTGCCGTTGGCTCTTCGCCGCTAATGCACGAGCTGCTCCGCCAGCAGGAACGCACCGATCGCTACCATCGCGGCCCCGGAGATGCAGATTACGGTCCCGGCGGCTGCGGGCGGGTGCACAGCACCATACACTGCCGGCAGGTTTTTCCAGGTTTCGCCCACCAAGAAGCGCTAGACGGTGAGCATCCGGGCTAGCATCCCGCGTACCTCCTTCAGTTCGTCCCCAGATAGGGTGATCTCCGGGGCGTACCGGCGGAACCGATTGACGGAAACAGTTCGGATTTGTTCGGTGATGATCCATCCCCCGCTCGAGGCCACCCGTATTCGGTGTATCCACCCATGTCGTTCGACGCTGGTCAATGGCAGCACGCTGACCAGTTGACCCAAGGTGATATCAAGGTGGAAGCGCGACGAGACTACCAACGCAGGCCGGTCCTTGGCTTGCTCGCGACCTCGTGCGGGATCGAAGTCGACGAACCAGACCTGCCCAGGCTCGATTGGTCGCCGAGGTGTCGGCGGGCTCAACCGCTGCTCACCGTCCACTCATCGATGATCGGGGCATCGGCCCTCGACGTTTCCTCGGCCTCGGCAACGTAGTCAGACCACCCCTCTGGGTCGGACTCGCGGTAGCGGTGTACGGCGGCGACAGCGGCGGCCCGCCAATGCTCATCGATGAGCCGGCGGATGGTCTCATCAGCGGATGCACCGCCAAACTCCTCCCGGCCGATGCGTAATACTCGCTCTCGGGTTTCGTCTCTAACTCGCAGCATGGTCCAAGTATACGTGGATGTAAACAGGCTTGTTAACAGCAGCGCATACAGAGGTACGCACCGGACTCGCCCGACTCACCGCGCCAGAACCTGGCCGGCTGCAAACGGCTGGCCGCAACTACCAACGAGCCCTCGACAACCTCGCGGAAGAATCTGGACTAGCAGCCTAAAGCTCAACCCGAAAATCCGGCTTCGCCGATCCTAGCCCTCTAGTTCTTGTCCAGTTGTTCTCGGCCTATTGATTCCAGCGTGGGCTTCAAAGCGGCTTAGCGCCTCGGAGTTGAACGGAGGGATTCGCGCAGACCGGGTATGGCGAAGTCCACCTTGCCATGCCCTGCCGGTTCGAGGAGCCCGGCATCCAGAAGTCTGGTTCGATAGTTGGCCACGAGGTTTGATTTGGCTCCCAGGCGTCGTCCAATATCACCGGCGGCTGCCGCGTCGTGTTCGGCCATCGCATGAAGGAATTCAATGTCTTTGGAGAACCGGTGGAGAGCGCTGCCTCTATCACTGTGCGTGCGTTGCGCCGGTTGGCTGCTTCGATGGCCCTGCTGATGGCCAGGGCATTGAGAATTCCGTTGTTATTTTCAGCTTCCCTCCACAGAAAGTATCCGACCAGCTGTATCAGGAATGGATACCCTTCGGTGGCTTCAGCGGCCTTTGTGAGTAAGCAATTCCGTTGTGGGCCGGCAAGACTGCGACGGCGAAGAAACAGCTTGGTGCCCGACTCGCCTTGCACGGTATGACGAACCGATCACGAGCCTGCGGGCTACGGTGTCCCTATGTGTTCCATGGCAAGGCGGCCGGTAATGCTTTGTTGCCGAAGACATGCCTGCATTTCCACGGTGAGGCCACGGGCGGCATCTAGATTTCTTGGCGCTCTCTATGGTAGATTCGAGGTGGTCGTTCAGTTATGACTGAACACATCGGTAGTCCAATCGAACTGCTGGACGGCTGCAGCACGGCGCTTGGATTGGTCCGACCACCGGGGAGGTGCGATTCGGTTGAGTTCATCCGCAGCCTTCAGACACGGTTCCAGGCTAGGTATCAGCGGTACCTCGAGTACCTCCGAGATGGAACGCCAATCAAGTCGCCAGAACACTTTCGGGCTCTTCAACGCGAAGCGGATGGGCTGGTCGTCGCTGAGCTCAAGGTTGACAAGTACCGCCTCTATGTCGTGAATCGGGGTATTTATTGGTATGCAACCCATGGGCGGGAGAAACCGAAAAACAACAGGGTGATTGTTGAGATAAACAAGGCCCTGGAGATTTACAAAGAATGTGCATAGCAAACGAAGGGCGAGATAGTGGGAGTCTTCAACACCAAGGATGCTGTCTATGCCGCGGCGTACGCCGAAGAGGCCGCCATGGTCGATGCCAGCGAAATCATTGCGAGCGCGCTGGAGCTCTCTGGGATGACCAAGAGTGAGCTTGCCCGCGCGCTGGGAGTCAGCAAGAGCGAAGTCACCGCACGGCTTGCGGGGCAACGAAACATCACAGTCAGAAGCCTCGCCAAAACCCTTCACATTTTAGGTGCACGGCTCGAACTCAGATCTGCCCATGTTGAACGACGCGGGGAATCTGAGCGCGGACGCGTGTTGCACATGGAGCAGTATCGCAGTCGTCGATTCCAACGCGAACACGAACTAAAGCTTTCGTCGTCGATAAAGTTCACGGAGCGGCGTCTCAAGAGCGCCATGGGTTCGGCGAAATGAGCGGAATGCCCCGCGCTCACTCGTTTCTCGGGATTGACCACAGAGTGGTCGCGGCAGAAGTCCGCGTCGGTGACGAGGCTGCACATGAAATCATGTGGGAGGTCTCGTTTGGTGAAAAGGACGCCGACGAAGGTTTCCGCTACGTTATGGGTTGGCTACATGGGGCTGGTGATGGTGTTCAGGTGACTGTCTCAGTCGGAGCCATTGTTATTGACACGGGCATTCCGTACGACGATGACAAGTTTTCGCGGATCTTTGCAACATCCGACGCCTGTGAGGCCCTCTACCAATCGACCCGGGCTGCTGCTGCTGTTGTGCTCGCGCTTACCAGGGAAACCCTGACTCTACCGGTTTACATGCCGCCCGCCAGTATCGCACCATTCCCTAATGAAGAAGTTGAGAATGCCAATGAATGATCTCCGATTGGGAGGATCGTAGAGAAACCGTACCTGCATGGTGCCTGGCCTCAACGTGGCAATCGACCACCGTCCACGTCCTGGCAAGCTGTATTTAGATCAGGGGGCAGAGCTCACCAGTTCATAGTGCTCGACCAAGGAGAAGGGGTCGTAAAAGCGGTGCAATAGCTCGCGCCACTGCTGATACTGCGGAGATTCCCTTAAACCCACGGTGTGATCCTCCAGACGATCCCACTGAACGAGCAGTAAGTAGGTGTTGGGCGATTCGATTGAACGCGAGAGGGACATGGTGACGAAGCCCGGCATTGACGCAATAATCAATCGAGCCTGATCGAACGCCCTCAAAATTCTGTTCGAGACCAGAAATGACAGGCAGCAGCGCGTGTTCGGTAAGCATTGGATGAGTATCGCAGCCTCCGACAGCGAGTTCCCGCTCCGGCCGGCGGAATACCCGCCCCAGCTGCGGTGAACGGCCCTTGGTTGAGTCATAACCGCACAATCGGACGCTCCGCGTGAGCTACTGGTGATCGGCTCTGAGATCTGCTCACGTTTTTGGGATGACGCTCCGACGCTTTGGAGGACACGCCGTATCTCCTTCCTGCGACGAGCTAAAACATGAGCAGATCTCAGAGCGGTAAACCGGAAAGGTGGCTAGACCGCGGCCGAAACCAGCTTCTTGGCGTCCTTAACCCGCAACTTGCCTGACATTAGCTGGGGGAGGAGCGCGTCGCGGGTGGTGGCAAGGGTGGCATTCTCTTGCAGAGCGGTCGAAATGGCAGCCTCCAGGGAAGCCAAAGACGATTCCAGATAACGCTCGTCTTCTTCCCTGACTGTAGGGATTGTCAATGATTCCAGTTGACCCCTGTTTATTGAGCCGAACACCGTGCCCTCCGCTTCAAAGGGGGCCCATGTGTCAGGAGAATCCTTGAGGATGTGGAAAAGGGTAAACGGTTGCCGTGTAGAAGATCGTATAGACGCGACCCCACGACCGATGCACGTCTCCTCAGTTGCCAGGTTTACACGTCCTACAGGTGCACGAACACTCAGCAGTGTGTCGCCCGGGAGGGCCATCCGTACCGGGCTTGTCGTCCAGACTCGGTTCGTCGGAAAGCGAACGCCAAAGTCTCGAACGCCTTGGTAGAAGACCGTTCCGTCGCCTGTTTCGTTGAAGCTCGTTCCGGCGGGGGATGAGCCCATGGTCACGGTAGCCAGCGAGGACAAGGTTATAGTCCTTGCGGCGTCCATCGCTCTGCGAGTAAGCGACCGAGCCAATTTATCCGCGATAACAACGCGTTTGGTGTTGGCGGCGATCTTGTCGTCGAGTGCGCCCAGTACTTCCGCAATCGCCCGCTGCTCAGGGATTTCGGGAAGCGTCAATTTGAGGGACCGGATATCCGCCAGATTGATATACGCCGCCATATCCGTATTGTTCATTCTGTCGGCGGCTTGGCTCCAGAACTCTGGGCTGCTGAACCAATGACGCAAGAAGCGAGGCGCCACAACGCCGGAGTTTAATATGCGAAAGAAGCACAGCTGAGGGCTATAAACGACTCGATCACGGGTTTCCGGTAGAACCGCTATACGCCCAACTGTTCCCTTAGTTGTTAGTAGGATGTCCCCCGGCTGCCCCACCTTGGGCCCAATAGCCTTTGAGTATTCCTCGGAAACGAAATCGGGGCCAGTGAAGCTGACCCCGTCGTCCGTTACGTCGGCAACACGAACGATTCGGTACCCTTCTTGGCCGTGTTCACTTCGCTTCGTTCTGTATCCGTCTCCGAACTGGAGGGCGCCACAAGCGGCTAGTTCGCCAATAGTGGTAATCCTAGAAGCCACCCGAAACCCTCCCCAACTGTTCCCGCACAACCGCGGCCAGCCGCTCGGACTCGTCGAACTGCTCGAACAGCTGCACCTTCAGCCGCTCGATTTTCTCCTCGATCGGCTCGCCGTCGTCCTCCACTTCGGCGGCGCCGACGTAGCGTCCGGGTGTGAGCGCGTAGTCGGCTGCCTTGACCTCTGCAAGGGAAGCCGAGTAGCAGAAACCGGCTTCGTCGTCGTAGGTCAGACCGGTGTCAACAGCGGACGCGGTCCCACGCCAGGCGTGGAAGGTGCCGGCGATTTTGGCGATGTCCTCATCGGACAAAGCCCGCTCGGCGCGGTCCACCATGTAGCCGAGGTTGCGCGCATCGATGAACAAGACCTGCCCGGTCCGGTCCACGGAACCGTTCTTGCCGACACTCTTGTCTTTGGCGAAGAACCAGGTGCAGACCGGGATGCCGGTGGAGCGGAAGAGCTGGGTGGGCAGGGCGATCATGCAGGAGACCAGGTCGGCCTCGACCAGTTGGGCGCGGATGTCGCCTTCGCCGCCGGAGTTCGACGACATGGAGCCGTTGGCCATGACCACGCCCGCGGAGCCGCCGGGGGCCAGCTTGGAGATGATGTGCTGGATCCAGGCGTAGTTGGCGTTGCCGGCGGGCGGGACGCCGTACTTCCAGCGCGGGTCGGACTCCGCGCGGGCCCAGTCCTTGATGTTGAAGGGCGGGTTGGCCATGATGAAGTCCGCGCCGCGGTCCCCGGTGAGCTCGGGGTGCTGGTCGCGGGCGAAGGTGTCGCCCCAGCGGGTGGCGAGGTTGGCGTTGAGGCCGTGGATGGCGAGGTTCATTTTCGCCATCCGCCAGGTGCGCTCGTTCAGTTCCTGCCCGTAGACGGAGATGTCCGAGCCCTCTTTGGCATGGTGCTCCAGGAACTTCTCGGTCTGCACGAACATGCCGCCGGAGCCGCAGCACGGGTCATACACGCGCCCGTGTGACGGTTCCAGCACCTCGACCAGCACGCGGACCACGCCGGCGGGGGTGTAGAACTCGCCGCCGCGTTTGCCCTCGGCGCGGGCGAATTTCTCCAGGAAGTATTCGTAGACCTCGCCGAGCAGGTCGCGGGCCTTGGTGGCGCCCTGGCCGGTGAAGCGGGCGGAGTTGAACAGGTCCAGCAGCTCACCCAGGCGGCGCTGGTCGATGTTGTCCCGGTTGAAGATCTTCGGCAGCGTCGCGGCCAGCGACGGATTCGCGGCCATGATCAGTTCCATCGACTCATCGATCAGCAGCCCAATGCTCTTGGCCGCTTCGCCGTCGTGCGCTTCCAGGCCCTTCGCGTGCTCGGCCAGGTACTCCCAGCGCGCCCGTTCCGGCACCCAGAACACACCGCGGCCGGTGTACTCGTCCGTGTCGTCAATGAGCTGCCCGATCTGCTCCTCGTTCAGCCCGGCCGCGGTCAGCTCGGCCTGAACCTGCCCACGCCGCTCCTCAAACGCGTCGGCGACGTACTTCAGGAACACCAGCCCCAGAATCACGTCCTTGTACTGGGACGCGTCCATGGAACCGCGCAGCTTATCCGCGGCCTTCCACAACGTGTCCTTCAGTTCCTTCATCGTGGACGGCAACGCCTCCACCTTTTTCGCGGCGGCACTTTTCTGAGCGGGCACTAGCGTATTCCTTCTGTTAAGTCAGCAAAATCGGTTGAGGTAGCAAAATCTGTGGGTCTGAAACTGTTGTCCGCGGCGCCGGCCATGAGCATTTTGGCCAGCGCATCCAGCCGGGCCAACCGTACCGCGGCGGTACGACGTTCCTGCGCCACGGCGGCCAGCGCCGCTGCCAGCGGAACCCGGGCGTCGTCGTCGAGCCGGCGGAGCGGCCACTGTTTCCAGCTCCCCGGCCGCGCCGCATTGAGGTCCGCCGCCAGCAGCTGCGGCAGCAGCCCGCCGGGATCAGTGGTGCTGATCCGCAGGATGCGTGCGGGATAAAGGACGACGGCGCCGCCCGCCGCATCGACCATGGCGGCAGGTTGCGCTCCGGTGCAGAAGATGACGTCGCCGGGCTCGGTCAGGCGCCCCTGCGGGTACTTGGCCGCGAAAGCGAGCCGGCTGATGCGGCGGCTGCCCGCGGGGTCCGCAGCCGCAAGTTCGGGCAGGCCGATGACGGCCACCTGGGCGCGGCCCGGAAGCCGATCTTCAAGGTCTGCGTCCGCGATTCTGTGTCCCGGCAGGTACTTCAGATATCCCGCGGCCTGCAGGGACGCGATGGAGGCCGGCGTCATGGCCGCCGGAGGGCCGGGCTCCAGCTTGATGGTCAGGGCGGAGTGCGGCGATTCATTGAGTGCGTCCACGAGATGCTCGGCCGCAATCAACTCGGCGGCTTGGACCGCGGGGGACGCAGGCATCGCGGCGGCGGACCTGGGACTCGTGACGGCGGCGGTCAGGGCTCCGGACCCGGCCAGCAGCGACCTGGTCAGCACCAGCCTGGCAAAGCGGAACGAGTGCGCGCGGATGAACTCCCGGCCACCCATCGACGCTGCCAGGTCACCAACCAGGTCCTGCCGGATATCGTCAGTGAGGGTGTGGCCGGTCAGGTCCGCCACCATGGTCCACCGGTCCGCGATCGGCACGTTCCGGTGCGACGGGCCCAGCACCCACAGGGCCTGTGCCTGACGAGCTTTTGACTTCAGCAGTCCCTGCGGCAACCGCACAATGGCCCGGACGCGGCCGGAGCGGAGCACATCGGAACGGACGTCCGCTGCCGCGTGGTCTCCCGCGGCCCGGTCGCCCTTGGCCCCGGTCAGCGAATCCGTCAGGACCGACGCGGGGGCAAGCACCACGCCGCAGTCTGAACCGCTCAAGCCGAGCGCCATCTCATCAATCGCGGTCAGCAGGTCGCGGGGCGCAAGTTCAGGAAAGGCCGGCGACGGGAACTGCGCCAGCCGGATCGTCCTGCCGTCGTCGGTGCCGCTTGCTCTTTCCCGCGCTGTCCCAGAGTCACGCACTGTCCCGGAGTGCTGCACTGCGTCAGAGTCCGGCAATGTGTAAATGATGCGCAGGTTCTCCTTAGAGAGTCCGTGCACCAGCAGTCGACGGCGGGCCAACCGCGCGGCGCCGTCGTCTCGACCGCCCACGGACAGGGTCGCGGATTCCGCCTCGCCCAAAATGTCCGCGACTGCGCGCAGAAAGTCACCGCCGCCGTCGTCCACAAAAACCGGCGGACCGGCGCTTCCGGCAGCCAGCTCGATGGCCGTGGCAGCCACCAGGTCGACGGCGGCGTCCGTCAGTGCCGTGCGCGCCTGGGCGTGGGCGCCGGCGCGGAAGCGGTCGGCCAGCAGCTGTTCGAAGGCGGCCTCCGCGCTGTAGGCCGCGTCCGTGAGCAGATCGGCGTAGCTGGCCAGCGATTGAAGCTCGGCGCCCAGGTCCTCGACTTCGGTGAAGAGGAAGGCGTCCTCCGGGTCGTGAGCTTCGGCGTCATCCAACAGATCGTCCTCGGCTCTGCTGCCGAGCGGAGCATCTGTCAGGCAGCGCAGCGTCAGCAGGGCCGTCAGGGCGGCAAAATTCTCCCGCCTGGCTTCCGGACCGGACGGGGTGGCAAACGCGGCCACGTCGTCGGCGGCGTGCGGATTGTTGCCGCGCCCGGTGGCGGCCAGCCACTCGACGATCTGGCCGGCGTCGAAAAGCTCCTGGTCTCCCGCCGGCTTGACCGGCCGCGGGAAGGGGGTGCCTGAGTTTTTGCTGCGCGCCCGCCACATGGAGACGACCGGGCGTTGTACCCGCGTGAGAAGTGCGACGTCGGCGAGCGTGATCAGCAATGCGGGCGACAGGGCCCCGGCTGCGCGCGTCATGCGGATCTCCCTCTGTGCGTCGGTAGCTACAGCTTATGAGTATTTACGGTTTTCTCTATACCGCCCGCGATAAGGGGCGTTATCAATGCTATGTGCCGGGTAAAGGAAATGCTGCACGTAGCGTCGTGTTATCAGCTCGGCGGGGGATCCGGACTGATACCGGCAGGGGACCCGGGGCCGGCAAATTGGGGGCGGCCCCGGGGTCCGCGCCGGAACCACCCTACTTCGCACGCACTCATTCCTCCGCACGCACTCATTCGCACCTCGTACCTTCGCGGTACCGCAGAGCATCAGGAGCACTCATGACAGAGCCGATCATCCGCACGGCGGACAACCCGCCGGGTTGCTGGGACAGCTCGGCCAATCCGTGGGTTCTGGATCAGCCGGTCAGTCTGCGGCTTCGGTGTCCTCCACCGCTTCCGTCAGCCAGCCGGTGGACGCGGCGGTACAGAGCTGCGGCGTCAAGTCCGCCACGGGCATCAGCATCATGGACACCGGGAAAAGCCTGGAAATCCAAACAGCCGGAAAGGGAAAATCCGGTCTCGCCATCTCGGATATGGGCTGCGTACTGAGGGAACTGAAAACACCGCAAAGTGTCATCGCCAAAATGGACTCCACCCGGGCCTTGGATGGCACCCAATCGGGGACATGGGGGAACTTCCCGGCGACGTGGCGATATCACCCGGACAACGGTTTCAACGTCGTGATCGAAACCGTCGCCAAGTAACCTCCCGGCCAACAAAGACCACCACATCATTCCGGGCGCGCCGACTGCCGGCGCCCCACGAAAGGACACACCATGACCGAGAAAACCATGCAGCAGGCTCCGCACCAGCAACCGACGCCCATCCGAGGGGCCGACGTTGAGGGTTCCAAATCTTTCATCACCACGTGGCTGCTGGCCCTGCTGCTTGGCGTGTTCGGCGTCGACCGGTTCTATTTGGGCAAGGTGGGGACCGGGCTGCTGAAACTGTTCACCTTCGGCGGCCTGGGAGTCTGGGTCCTCGTTGACCTGGTGATCACGCTGACCGGCAACCAGCGGGACAAAAAGGGCTTTCTTCTGGCGGGGTACGCGAATCGCAAGGTGCTCGCCTGGGTGGTGACCGCCGTCGTTATTGCCATGAGTGCAGCCGGTGGCGGAAGTGCCGGTGCCGGAGCCGGCAGCAGCGTCGCCGCTGGGACCGGCACCGGCGTTGAAGCGCCCGCCCCGGGGGCACCGGCACCGGCAGCCCCGGCCGCAGCCGCTCCCGTAAAGGCGGCACCAAAGGCGGCACCAAAGGCGGCACCAAAGGCGGCGGAAAAAACGTGGACCGAGGTCGGCGCGCTGACCGGGACCGCGAATACTGCCGGACAGGTCTTTGAGCTGACCGGAGCCGATGCGCAGCTGACCTACGAGTTCACCGGCCCCGGGGACAGCTTTGCCGTCGTCGCCGTGTACCTGGAGCCGGCGGGAAAAGACATCGATAAGGACGGCCCGATCCCCGTGGTCATGCTCTCTAAACCCGGGCAGAGCGCGACCGCGTTGCACAAGAAAGCCGGCAAGTACTTCCTGGACGTGCGCGCGGCGAACATCGACTCCTGGACGGTCAAGGTGGAAGAAAAGAAGTAGACAGGTCCTTCGCGTCAGCCATGTTAATGGTCCGGTCCACTGTGCAACGCTCAGTGGCCAATGGGCGACATGACTAAGCCAGAGCTGAGGCCCGCGCCAGAGCTGAGGTCTACGGGGCGGAAAGTCCGAATCGCTTGTACAACAGCGGCAGTCCTGCCTTCACTCCGTACTGGACGGCATCTCCGCGGTGGCCGACGCCGGTCCCGGTGAATCGGAGGGTATTCATCCCGGCCGCTTTCGCATCGGCCTGAGCTTTCACCGCCTGCGGCGTGTAGGTCCGGTCAAGGGAGCCGCTGGTGAAGATCGCCAATTCGTCCTTGTATTTGTGTGCTTTGAGGATATTGGCCGGCTTCTCGGCGTCAAAAGCGGCCTGATTCCCAGCAAATACCTTGCTCACGGTGTTCGCGATGGAGCCGTCGCGGGGTTCCAGCTCACCGGATATATCCAGAATTGAGCCAAAGAGGTCGGGTCTTTTCGCGCCAAACGAGAGCGCGCATTCACCGCCATTGGAATAGCCACCAACGGCCCAACGAGCCCGGTCCGCGGCCACATTCAGGTTTTTGTGGATGTAGTTTACGACGTCGACTGTAACGTAGGTGCCGACGTTGCCCTTGGGCGAGTCGACGCAAAGCGGGTTCTGGTAAGGGCTGCCCAGTTGGTCAACGGTGAGTACGATGGGCCCGAGTCCCTGATGTTGTTTGGCCATGGCGTCAAGTTCCTGCACGGCAAGTTGGCTCTGTTCCGGACCGCCCGGTTGGCCCATCATCATAACGAGGACCGGCAACGGCGGCGGGTTGTCCACCAAGGCTGCCGGAGGCAGGTAAAGGTACGCATCACGGGCCGGAAAGCCCGAGGCATCGGCTGGAATCGCGACAGTCCCTGTTCGTCCCACGGTCGGCATCCCCGCCGGCGCCGTCCAGTTCTGCCACAATGCGGCGGCGCTTGACTGCTGCAAGGCCGGACTAAGTTTGGGCAGGGCCAAATGATGGACCGGATTGAGATTCAGCAGGGAACCCAACGTTGAGTTCAATCCGTACCCGGCGTTGATTCCCAGGGTCGCCGTGGTGATGAAGAGCGCGACGGCGACGACGGCGACAGTCTTCCGCCACCAGCGTGACCGCCACAAATTCACGAGCGCGAGGGCCACCCCGGCAAACGCCGCGACAACCCAGACCCTCGTGTCCGGATCCAGAGGTATGCCGAAAACGTCCAGCACCTTCTCGCAAACGTAAAGGGTAACTGCTCCTATCACCGCACCGCCGACTACGGCCACGGTCACAGTGATCAGCCAGGCCCTAGGACGCGGGAGCTTGGGCAGCGACCGCTGAACGGGCCCGCCCTTGGAGGGCCGCAGTGCGGGGGGCAGCACCACGGACCGAACCAACAGATACAGAACCGCCAACAGACTTGCCGCGTAGAAGGCAAAGAGCAAGGGTCCTTGGACGATATTGAGATTGAGGAGCGGTTCCACGTCGTCTTTCCTGAGGGGTGTCGGCCTAGGTCGGGCCACGCCCAACCCAGACCGGGCGGTGAAGTTCTTAGCCGCGCCGGCACAGTGGGTTTGATTTCCTGAACGTGCTCGAGACCATCAGCACGAACAAATATCCGGCTCGCACCAACTGGTGAGCCTGCCCGTAAGCATGTCTGCAGTGTCTGTAAGGAGACTGTGAACGGCACGCCAGTACGCTTGACGAGCGGCAGGTTCGCTGGTTTACGAGCCATTGTTGCGCCACATGACTTGAACCCCAGGGAACCTTGAAGCGGGGAGGGCCGATCGTCCATAATGAACAGCAGAATCAAGAGTCCCGACCACAGGCCCTGGCCGGTCGGGCGGCAACCCTCATCGCTATAGTGGGGTGCCCCAGGTGACGATTCGACGCCGCCCGGCGCAGGACCGGGCCGCGTAAGTATGGCGTCGTGCCCGGCACGCGCCTTCGACCCGAAGGAACCTCCCATGACCGAAACCACAGTTCTCACCTCCGCAGGGGAAGCCGGCGCCCAGGATCCAGCCGTGGACCGTTCCGCCAGGCTTGCCGAGGCAGGCGGATTTTGGGCCCGTCGCATTAGCGCGGATACGGCCAACGCCAAGCTGACGTACCGGGCGGACGGGGTCGGCGTCGGCTCCGTCGCCACCCGCATCAGCGCCGGCAAGCACCAGTTCACTGTCGATGAGCCGGCGGGACTCGCCGGTGATGACATTGCCGCCAGCCCGGTCGAATACGCCCTCGGCGCGCTCGTGTCCTGCCAGGTGGTGGTCTACCGTCTGTACGCCGACCAGCTCGGCATCGTGATCGAGGACATCAGCATCGAAGCCGAAGGGGATCTGGATGTCCGCGGCCTGTTTGGCATCGACCCCGCCGTCCGCCCCGGCTTCGAAGCCATCCGATTGAAGGTCAACATCAAGGGCCCGGAAACGCAGGAACGTTACGAGGAACTGCGCCGCGCGGTGGATGAGCGCTGCCCCGTTCTGGACCTATTCACGAATCCGACCCCGGTCAGCGCGGCCGTCGCCAAGGTGTAACCGTCGAGGAACTTTCAGGCAAATCCCTTGCTTCGATTAGCTTGATTCAGATAGTCTGAATCGCATGAAGGTAATGAGCGCATCCGAGGTATCACGGGCGTTCTCAGCCGTCCTCGACGAGGCCGAGCACGGCGAGACGATCGTGATCACCCGGGCGGGGCGCCGGGTCGCGACGATCACGGCGACCAGCGCGGCCACCTGGGGCTCGCTGCGGGCGGCATTAGCCGACTGGACACCGACGCCCGACCCGACATTCGAAAACGACATGCAGGCCGCCCGCGCCGCGGTCACGCCCGACGAGGACCCGTGGCCGAGCGCCTGATCCTCGACACCAGTGTCCTGATCGCGGCCGAACGCGGCCGGCTCGACCTGGCTGCAGCCGCCGGCGACGACGCCGACGCCACGGTGCCGGCGATCGTCATTGCTGAATACCTCACCGGCGTGCGCGTGTCCGCGACCGACGCGCAGCGTACCGCCCGCCGAGAGTTCCTCGATCGCGCCCTACAGGCACTTCCGATCGAGAACTACACGCGCCGCGTCGCCGTACGACACAGCGAACTGCTCGCCCACGTCCACCGCTCCGGAGCCCCGCGCGGAGCGCACGACCTGATCATTGCCGCCACCGCTCTGGCCACCGGGCGCACCGTACTCACCACCGACGCCCGGGCCGGCTTCGACCAACTTCCGGGCGTCATCGCCCGCCTGATCACAGCCTGAGACGCCAGACCGGCCGCCCGCGCGCCGGAGGGGGGACATGGGCCCCCTGCCTACGTGTCCGCAGCTGTTGATTTCGAGGGGTGGCGGGGCAGGGTGGTCTTCCGTTCGGGAGCCGAGTGTGAGTGCTGCGGGCAGAGGGTGGTTGTCGGCTTCAGCCGAGCGCCGCGCGCAGGGCCTGCGCGGCCGCCGTCGGATCCGTTGCCTCGGTGACAGCCCGCACGACAACGATGCGGCTGGCTCCCGCGGCAACGACCTGGTCCACGTTGCCGAGGTCGATGCCGCCGATGGCGAACCACGGGGTCCGCGTGCGGAGCGAGGCGGCGTACTTCACCATTTCCAGGCCGACGGCGGTACGGCCGGGCTTGGTCGGGGTGGCCCAGACCGGGCCGACGCAAAAGTAGTCCACGGCGTCGTCTCTGAAACCGCCAACTGTCCCGCCGGCCCGGCCCGCGCCGTCGTCGGACGCTAAGTCCGACCAGCCCGCACTGTCGCCCGCAGCGGCGGCCGCCTGTTCCGGCGTGTGGCTGGAACGTCCCACCGCGACGCCGGCGCCCAGCAGCGATCTGGCCGCGGCGACCGGCAGATCCTGCTGGCCGATGTGAAAGACCGGGGCGCCGGAAAGCGTGGCGATGTCCGCCCGGTCATTGACGGCCCAGAGTTTGCCGTGTTCCCGGGCGACGGCGCGCAGCACCGCCAGCTGTTCCAGCTCCTCGGCGGCCTGCAGCGTCTTGTCCCGGAGCTGGATGATATCCACTCCTCCGGCGTAGGCCGCGCGCAGGAAATCCGCAAAATCCCCACGGTCCTTGCGCGCATCGGTGCACAGATACAGCCTCGCGTCGGCAACAGAAGGCTGGGCGGAGGGAGCGGCGGAATCCGGCGCGGAAGCGGTTATGGCAGGAATGGGCGTCATATCTCATAGACTAGTTCAGTACCGCGGGAGCCGGAAAAGCCGGCTGAGAGGGCACCGGGCGTTGCGCCACGTGCCGACCGACTTGTTCCGCTGGGCCAACGGCCCGGCGGACGGAACCTGATCCGGCTCATACCGGCGTAGGGAAGGAGAACACGTGCCAGCGAGCAATGAATTGGCCCTTGAAGCCGACGTCGTCGTGATCGGCGGCGGCATCGTGGGCCTGGGCATCGCCTGGGAGGCGCAGCGTACCGGACGCTCTGTGACGGTCATCGATCCCAGCCCTGCCGCCGGCGCAACGTTCGCCGCAGCCGGGATGCTGGCTCCTGTCAGCGAGCTGCATTACCAGGAGGAGCAGTTGCTGGGGCTGACACTGGCCTCCGCCGCGCTGTGGCCGGAGTTCGTGGCGCCGCTGGCTGCGGCTGGTCATGCGGACACCGGTTTCCGGACGACGGCGACGCTGGTGCTGGGTGCCGACGCGGCAGACCGCAGGGCGCTCGCCGACCTGCGGCAGGTCCAGCTCTCGCTTGGGCTGGCGGTGGATCCGCTGACCATCCGCGAGGCCCGCGCTGAAGAACCCCTGCTGGGTCCCCAGCTCTCCTGCGCCTTTCGAGTGGCGCACGATCATCAGGTGGATCCCCGGGGGTTGGCAACGGCGATCCGGGTGCAGCTGAATGTGGTCGCGGCCGCGTCCGGGCGGCTGATGGAGGAACAGACCTCGATCCGGCGGAAGGCCACTGGTCTGGTGCACCGCGATCCCGCCGATCCCGATTCCCGCGTCACGGGGGTGCTGCTGGAGGACGGGCGCACGGTCCGTGCCGGTGAGGTGGTAGTGGCCAACGGGCTGGGGGCCCCCGCCCTGACCGGTCTGCCGGCCGGACTTCGGCTGCCGCTGCGCCCGGTGTATGGAGACATTCTTCGGCTCGGTGTTCCGGAACATCTCCGGCCGCTGCTCACCTCCACCGTCCGCGGACTGGTGCGCGGGGTGCCGGTGTACATCGTGCCGCGCAACGACGGGACGGTGGTCATCGGTGCGACCCAGCGCGAGGAGGGAGTCGTCGGAGGTTCGGCAGGGGCCGCGGGGGGCGAAGTTGGGACCGCGGGAAGCTCGCGGAGCCGAGATGGGACTGCGGAAAGCACCTCGGGAAGCACCGCGGCGGGCGTGTCCGCCGGCGGGGTCTATGCGCTGCTGCGCGACGCCCAGACCCTGGTGCCGGCAGTTGCAGAGCTGGAACTCCTGGAGACAACCGCGCGCGCCCGGCCCGGGACACCGGACAACGCACCGCTGCTCGGCCGGGTGGCCGGACGACACGGCGACGTGGAGGGACTCATCATCGCCACCGGCTTCTTCCGGCACGGGGTGCTGTTGACCCCGATCGCCGCGCAGATCTGCCGGCAGCTGATGAACGGCATCACGGCCCTGGAGTGGACGCCGTTCCGCCCGGACCGGTTTTCGGTGGTCGCCTATTCGGCCGGCGCCTATTCGGTCGACCCCGGTTCGGCCGGTCCCGATGCGGCCGGACCTGCCGCACCGTCAACACCGTCAGCAGTCCCAGCAACGGCAGCCCCGTCAGCTGTTCACAATCATGAGGGGGATTACCAATGATCAGCATCAGGCTCAACGGACAAAACCAGCAGGTGGAAACCGGCCAGCACGTGGCCGCCCTGGTTTCCGGGGTCACCGGGCGCGCCATCGACGCGTTCGGCCAGGCATCCGATGGCGCTCGGCTCGGCGTGGCCGTGGCCGTCAATGCCGCCATTGTCCCGCGCAGCCGGTGGAACGCCACCGAGCTGGCGGATAACGACGACGTGGAAATCGTGACCGCGGTTCAGGGTGGCTAGCGACCCACCGGCAGGTGGCCTTCGGGCTGACCGACAGGCTGACGGGGCGGTGGATGCGGCGGATTCCGCGGCTCATGCAGTGGCGGATGCGGAAATAACCATGGAAAGACGAAGGAAGAAGCAATGAACGAGCAGGCAGTTAAGACGACGTTGGACCCGACCGCTGCCCGCGCGGCGCTCGCCGATTCTCCGGGTGCGGATTGCCTGATGATCGACGGCGTTGCGCTGGCCTCGCGTCTGATCATGGGAACCGGTGGAGCGCCCAGTCTGGACGGGCTGGGAGCAGCGCTACTGGCCTCCGGAACGGAGCTGACCACCGTGGCCATGCGGCGGCACAATCTCTCAGCCCCTGCCGGCACCTCGCTCTTTGACCTGCTGCTGGAACACCACATCCGGGTGCTGCCCAATACCGCGGGGTGCTTTACCGCACGCGAAGCCGTGATGACGGCGGAGCTGGCCCGCGAGGCGCTGGAAACGGATTGGGTGAAGCTGGAAGTCATCGCCGACGAGCGCACGTTGTTGCCGGACGCCGTCGAACTCGTTGACGCCACGGAACAACTGGTGGGCCGCGGGTTCAAGGTCTTCGCCTATACCAATGACGACCCGGTGCTGGCGCTGAGGCTGGAAAACCTGGGCGCGGCGGCCGTGATGCCGCTCGGCGCGCCGATCGGCACCGGGCTAGGCATTTTGAATCCGCACAACATTGAACTGATCGTCGCGCGGGCCTCCGTTCCGGTGGTGCTTGATGCCGGTATTGGCACCGCCTCCGACGCGGCACTCGCGATGGAACTGGGCTGCGACGCCGTCCTGCTGGCGACTGCCGTCACGCGTGCCCAAGACCCGGTCAGGATGGCGGAAGCCTTTAAACATGCCGTGATCGGCGGTAGGCTGGCCGCACAGGCCGGGCGGATTCCACGGCGTGAACACGCGCTGGCCTCCTCAGCGATGGAGGGTCGACCGGACCTGTAGCTGCCCATCATCTGATCGGCAGCACACGGACAACGAGGGAGCCCGCGATGGCAGCCATCGACGTTCTGAACCGGCAGCAGCTCCATGACGCGCTGGAGGTATTGCCGCACTGGCGCTACCGGTTGGGGGGTCTGCAGTCCGTGTTCAAGCTGTCGTCCGCCCGCGCGGCCCTGGATCTGCTGGCCCGCATCGGCGACCTGGCGGAGGCGGCCGGCCATCATCCGGACGTTGACTGGCGCTATAATCTGTTGTTCCTCAGGCTGACATCCCATGATGCCGGCAGCGAGGTGACCAGCCGGGACGCGGCACTTGCCAAGGAAATCTCAGCCGCCGCCGAAGAGGTTTCAGCCACCGCGAAACCGGAGCTGAACCGGACGGTGGAGCTGGGCATCGACACGGCCGACCCGAGCGCCGTGGCCGAGACCTGGCGGCTGGCGCTGGGTTACAAGGACGGACCCTACGGCGATCTGGTGGACCCCTATGGTCGCGGCCCGAACGTGTGGTTCCAGAAAACGGAAACCCCCAACTCCAGCCGAATGCATGTGGATGTGCACGTCTGCGCCACGGAATCTCCCGCTGTACTCAGCGCTGTCGAAGGTACCGGGGCCGGGCTGGACCACAGCCATGCACCCCAGTGGGTGATTGTCACGGATGCCCAGCAGAACAGGCTGTGCATGTGCACCGAGGAAGGGCGCGGCCCGGATCTGTGAGGACGGATTTGCGCCCGGCATGTGGCCCTCGTCGCAGGGTAAGGAACAAACGGCTCGTATGGAAGAACGACGCAGGTCGGCGGAGAAGCCAGGTGCTGGAGCTTGTCCGGGGACCGCAGCCGGCTGGGTTTGCGTGTGAACTCCTGAGGGTTGGTCGAGAGGATGCGCAGAGCATCCTGCCCGACTGACCTTTCGCCCTCGTCGAGAATGAGCCAGGATCGGTGCTGGGGGGTCTTTTAGCTCGCCTGCAAGGGTAATAATCCGTGACCGGTCGCTGCCCTTCATGGCCCCAATCACGGCCAGAGCATCAGTGAGAGCAACGGATAGCACGGCAGTATTCGGTGCGCTGCAGGCACTGCGGTCATAGGGTGCCCCAGCCGCCCGGTGGCGTGAGCAGATCCCGTCCGGGGCGGTCGCCGTCGGAGAAGTCTGCTGTGCGCTCAGCTGGGCGTGCAGATTCCTCTGCTTCGCCGTTGATCCATGGGGCCTCCTGTCCGCAGAGAAGGGCCAGGGACGCCCACGTGGTTCGCTCCGTCCAGGCTCTGCACGGAGCCCTGAGGCTGGACCCACCCCGACGGTCCAGCCGGTCCGGTACAAATGGCCGGGTTCAGTGCCAGAACAGCAGCGACGCTAGTTCAGTATTGGCGCAGGATGACGGTCATATGGGCCCTCTCGAACGCCGTCCGACGGCGTCCCAGCAGTTGCGTTGCCGTGGTGGAAAGAAAGACGCCGACCAGCAGCGAGGCAATCCACGGGATCCAGGTCAGTCCCGGCTGATAGCCGAGTCCGGCTGCTACTGTGATGATCCAGGTCAGCAGGGCAGCGGCCACAGCAATGCCCGCGGGGAGCAGTTCACCATACGTGTGGCGATGTATTCGGTCCGTTCCCCACACGATGGCGCCGGCGGCCGCGGACAGCAGGGCGATGACCACAAGATCAACCATGGCGGTACCTCCCTGTTCCTGGCAGTCTGGTTTAGAGAGCGCCGAAGCCGACCCGGCGCGATTCTTCGGCACCGACCTCGACGTAGCCCAAAACGTTGGCGGGGACAATGACGACCCGGCCCTTATCATCGGTCAGGCGAAGCTCGGAGCCCTTCGAGATGGCCTCGGACACGAGGGTGGCGACCTCATCCGCATTCTGGGCGGACTCCAGCACAATTTCGCGTCCGACGTTCTGAATACCGATCTTGATTTCCACCGTGGTGTCTCCTTTTATTTCCGGGCATATTGCGGATCCGGGCCCACGGCCCGTCCCTGAGTTTAGTCTATGGCTCTTTGGGGAAGCGGCTGATTCCGCGCCAGGCCAAACGGTAAATCAGTTCACTGGCCACATCGAGGTCCAGATGCCCGTCGGTTTCCAACCAGTAACGGGCACTGACCTGGGCCATTCCCGCCAGGGCACGGCCCAGCAGGGTGGCCTCGATATGGGGGAGCTTGGTGTCCTCGGAGATGACGCCGGCAATGGCATCGGCATAGGCGGCATTAAAGGTCTCGAGCCGGGCGGCGACCTCGGGATCGTTCACCAGATCCGATTCAAAGACGAACCGGTACGCCTGATCATCCTTGGCAATGAACTCGAAGTAGGCGCGCATCGTCGCCTGAACGCGGAACTTATTGTCCGTCGTCGAGCCCAAAGCGGCGATCAGCCGACTCGTCAGCTCGGCCAAATGGGCGTCGAGCAGAGCCAGATACAGTTCACGTTTGCTGGGAAAGTGCTGGTACAGCACCGGCTTGCTGACGCGGGCGGTGTCGGCGATTTCATCCATCGCGGTGCCGTGGTAGCCGTTGGCGACGAAGACTTCCTGGGCGGCGGCCAACAGCTGGGCGCGCCGTTCATCGCGGGGGAGCCGGGCCAGCCGCGGGCGACCGCCGCCCCGTTGCGGGCCATGAGGATCCTGGGTCATGCCGTGGCGCCTTTCCGGTTCGCGCCCCACCGGAGCGTATCGATCCACTCTACCGGCCGGTAATATGACTGCGCTCACGCCAAGGGCATAGATTAATGTTTATGGTACCAACATTGCGGGCAAGCACCGCGCAGCGCAGTTCCGATTCCCCGGCCCTCCCAGCCCTGGTGGAGCCCGGTCCGGAACTGAGCCGGACGGAAATTGAGCGGTATTCGAGACACCTGATCATCCCCGAGATCGGCACCGAGGGGCAGCGTCGGCTGAAGAATGCCCGTGTTCTGGTGATCGGGGCCGGCGGTCTGGGCTCGCCGGCGCTGCTGTATCTGGCTGCCGCCGGCGTGGGGACCATCGGGATCGTGGACGACGACGACGTGGACCTGAGCAATCTGCAGCGGCAGGTGATCCACTCGGTCGCCGATGTGGGCCGAAGCAAACTCGAATCCGCCAGGGATTCCATTGCGGCGTTGAATCCGCTGGTGAACGTGCGGCTGCATCCGCTCCGGCTGGATTCATCCAACGCGCTGGAAATGTTTGCCGATTACGATCTGATTCTGGACGGCGCGGACAACTTCGCCACCCGCTATCTGGTTAACGACGCAGCTGCGCTGCAGGGCAAACCCTATGTCTGGGGCTCCATCCTGCGCTTCGATGGACAGGTCAGCGTCTTTTGGGAGAAGTTCGGCCCCAGCTACCGTGACCTGTACCCGGAGCCGCCGGCCGCAGGATCCGTCCCCTCCTGCGCCGAGGGCGGGGTGTTCGGGATGCTCTGCGCCGCCGTCGGCTCCATGATGGTGATCGAAGCCGTGAAGCTGATCACCGGCGTAGGCCGTTCCCTGCTCGGCCGCCTTTTGATTTTTGACGCCCTGGGCTCCAGCTGGCGGGAAATCAGCATTTCCAAGGACCCGGACGCGGTGCCCGTGGCCGGCCTCGTGGACTATGCGGACTTCTGCGGTGTACCGGCGGCCGCGGCCGGGACAGACACAACGGACACCATTTCGGCCCGCGGTCTCGCGGCACGGCTTGCCGCCCGGGATCGCGGAGAAGACGGTTTTGAGCTCATCGATGTCCGCGAGCCGGGAGAATTCGGCATCGTGCGCATCCCCGGATCCGTGCTGATCCCGCTGGCCGGGATCCAGACCGGCAGCGCGCTGCCACGGATCGCGCGCGACGTGCCGCTGGTGCTGCACTGCAAGTCCGGCGCCCGCTCGGCCCAGGCGCTGGCGAGCCTGCAGGCGGCCGGTTACGACGACGTCGTCCATTTGGACGGCGGCATACTCGCCTGGGTGCGGGACGTGGAACCGGACAAACCCGTCTACTGACCGGTCACTGACCCCTAACTGACTCTTGACTGACCCGTTACCAGGCTGCCGATCCACCTGAGGTGCTCATTTTGCAGCTAGGGAGAGCCGATTGCCCCAGAATACGCACCCATATTCGACGATGCCCAGAACAGGAAGAGCTTATGGACACCTCCGCAGAACATGTCACCTCGGCAAGAACAAATGACATTGCAGCATAAGATCAACTCCGGCTTCGGGGCACGCTCCACCGCGGAGGAGGTGCTTCAAGGCCTTGACCTGGCGGGAACCACCGCGATGGTGACGGGCCGTTATTCAGGACTGGGGCTGGAAACCACGAAGGCGCTGGCCGCGGCGGGTGCATGGGTGGTGGTTCCGGCCCGCCGGCCGGATCATGCTCAGGAGGTCCTGGGCTCCGCCGGCCTTTATCCGGACCGAGTGGCCGTTGATGCCCTGGATCTGGCGGATCAGCACAGCGTAAAAGACTTCAGCGCCCGCTTTCTGGATTCCGGGCGCAGCCTGGACATCCTGATCAACAGCGCGGCCATCATGGCCAGCGCGGAAAAACGCGTGGTTTCGGGCTGGGAGTCGCAGTTCGCCACCAACCCTTTGGGCCATTACACCTTGACCAATCTGCCGTGGCCGGCCCTGACCGCCGGCGGCGGTGCGCGTGTCGTCGCGTTGTCCTCCACCGGGCACAAGCTCTCCGGTATCCGGTTCGACGATCCGCAGTTCAACACCGGCTATGACAAGTGGCAGGCGTATGGACAGGTCAAGACGGCGGACAGTGTCTTTGCCGTCTGGCTGGACCGGCGCGGACGCGGCGCGGGGGTGCGGGCCTTCGCCGCACATCCGGGCGGCATCATGACCGAACTGCAGCGCCACTTGCCCCGTGAAGAGATGATTACCGCCGGTTGGTTGGATGCGCAGGGCAAAGTCGATCCGCGGTTTAAATCACCGGAGCAGGGCGCCGCGACTTCCATCTGGGCCGCCACGGCGCCCGTGCTGGCGGAGATGGGTGGAGTCTACTGCGAGGACTGTGATATCGCCGAGCCGACCGACCCGGATTCGCCCACGTCCCCGCTGGCCGGCGTCGATGCGCACGCAGTGGACCCGGATGCCGCGGCCAGGCTCTGGGATCTTTCCGCGGAGCTCACCGGCATTAACGTGTTCGCTTAGGTGTCGCTGCTCTCCGCGGACGGCTGGACGGACACGCTGGTCGGTGCGATCACCCGAGGAGCGCCGCTGGATCCCGCCGGCCCCGTGCTGATAATGATTCTGGCCGCCGCCGTGGTACTGGCGGTCCCCGGTATTGTGTGGCGGCACTTCGGCATTTATGTCACGGTGGTCCACGAACTCGGCCACGCCTTTGCCGCGCTGCTGACCGGGCAGCGGCTGACCGGCATTCGGATCCGGTCCGACCAGTCCGGAACGACGCATACCCTCGCGCGGGGACGGTGGCCGGCGGTCTGGTCCGGCTTCTGGGGCTATCCCGCGCCGGCCGCGGTTGGCGCAGCGCTGGTGCTCGCCGCGTTGACCGGCTGGCAGAGCGCGGCACTCCTAGCGGGCGCCGTTGTCGTGCTGCTGGCCCTGCTCTTTGTCCGCAACTGGTTCGGCGCCCTGGCCGTGCTGGTCTGCGCCGCGGTATCCGTGGCGCTGCTGTACCTGGCGGACGGGCGTGTCCAGGGCTATGTGCTGCTGGTGCTCGGCGCGGCGCTGCTGCTGGGAGCCGTGCTGGCCTGGTTTAACGTCATCGCGGTGCACCTGACGCGGCGGAACCGGCTGGCTTCCTCGGACGCGTACCTTTTGTACCGGCGGACGGGGATTCCGTCCGTCGTCTGGCTGCTGCTGATGGGCACGGTGATCGCGGCATGCGCGTGGGCCGCGGTCACCGCAGTGCTGATAGCGGGCTGAGAGGGGCACCGCTCCCCGACAACGGGGCCGAGCCGCGACAATCCGCTCCGCGAAAGCGGGGCCGAGGCCGGGGCCATGAGAACGGCGCCGGATTGGGCTGCGTAACTGTGGCCGGACCGCGAGAACGATGCTGGGCAACTGCGTTTTCGCGGGGCAACTGCGTTCTCGGCGGGGAGGCGTGGGCCGGTACAGCGGGGCCGGGCACCGGACGGCGTTCAGGCCGTGTCGGCCGAGCGGTCAACCGGGCATTCGAGCGGAGAAACGGCAGCCGGCTGATCCACCGTGATGCCAAAGAGCGCCTCGAGGCCGGCCAGGTAGCTGTCCTGCTCGCCGGCGGCCGCCAATTCACGGGCCCGGACCGTCGGGATATGCAGCAGCGACTTGACCATCCGGCGCATCGCGAATTCCACTTCCTCCGCCGCGGCGGTGCAGCCGTGCTGGGCACGTACGCGGGCGATCTCGGTATCCAGCACGCCCATGGTGTGTCGGCGCAGTGCCACGATGGCGCTGTCCATCGAGCGGACGCTCTGCTGATCTTCGAAGCTGCGGGCGGCCTCGGCAACGATGCTGCTGGCGTGCGCCATCGATTCCGTCTGCTCCGTCGGTGCGGCCAGCCGGACGGATTCGAGCGTCAGCAGTTCGACGCCGTCCAGTTCCGCCACGGCCGGATCGAAGTCGTGGGTCAGCGCCAGATCAACAATGACCAGCGGGCGCGCCGAACGGCGGCGCAGGCGGGCAATTTCTGCCGCCTCGACGCGATGGTCCGATCCGCTGCAGCCGATCAGGATGTCCGCGGCGGCGACGGCGCCCTGGAGACTCTCGGCTGTCAGCGCGGTCCCGCCGCGCGATGCGACGAAAGCCGCTGCCCGGCCGGAGGAGGAGAAGACCGAGATGTCCCGGCAACCGCGTTCGGTGAGCCTGGCCATGGTGGCGCCGGCGTAGGCTCCGGTGCCGAAAATGACGGCCCGTGAGCCGGAGAAGTCCCCACCGGTTACCGCCCGGCTGACCCAGTCGCCGGCGGCATGGGTCCCTCCGTCAGCGGCGGGGGTCCCGCCATCAGCGGTAAGGCGCGCGGCGGACATGGCCGGCCGTGCGTCGCCGAGTTCGGCAGCCAGATCCAGTGCCACCGAGACGATGGAGAGCCCACGGCTGCCCAGCGCGGTCCGCGCGCCAACATCTTTGGCGGCCTTGGAGGCGGACTGGAACAGCCGGACCAGGGCGGGGCTGGCGGTCGAATCCTGCTGGGCGCCGGTCAAGGCGCGCCGGACCTGGCCGGCAATTTCGCGTTCACCGACGACGGCGGAATCCAGTCCCGCGCTGACGGCAAACAAGTGCCGGCTCACGGCCGGTCCGCTGCGCGTTTCGAAGGCGCGGGAGACGGTGTGTTCGGAGAGCCCGCTGGTCTGGCTGATCCGGCTGATGACCGCGGAACGTGCCGCTTCGACGTCGTCGTCCGTCTTTGTCTCGGCGTAAATCTCATACCGGTTACAGGTCGCAAGCGCCACCGCGCCGAGGATTTGGGGGTGGCTATCGAGCACGGACAAAGGGACCTCGGAGGCGCCGGCGCTCAGGCGGGCAACTGTCTCGAGGTCAATATCGGCGTGCGACGCAACAAGGGAGAATAGGACCACAACCCCTCCATAGTACCGACTTCTTGGCCAGGTAGAACAAGCAAGGGGAGCCATAGCTGAATTCTGACCGGTGATCTTCGTTACCTCGAACGGATACAGCCCGGCGCCAGCGCGCGGTCCTGGCGCGGTTTTGACGCCACGCGGCCGGATGACCGGCCTCCCGTTGCCTCCCCGGAGCCGTTGCCTCCCCGGAGCCGGAGCCGGAGCCGGAGCCTGGGGCTGGGCCTGGGGCGGCAGTTGGGATGGGAGCCGGAACCAGCACAGCGGCACTGCGGTTATCCAATTGGGCAGATCTTCGGCAGAATCAGAGCCATGACACTTAGCCAGACACATCCGCTGATGGATGGCCGCACCGCCGATTCGCCGCTGATTACCGCCTACCGCGGGGGGAAGCCGTCGCGGCGGCCGGTGTGGTTCATGCGCCAGGCCGGGCGTTCACTGCCTGAATACCGGGCGCTGCGCAAGGGCGTGGCGATGCTGGAGTCCTGCCTGAACCCTGAACTGGCCTCGGAGATCACCGTGCAGCCGGTCCGGCGGCACGACGTGGACGCAGGCATCTTTTTCTCCGACATCGTCATCCCGCTTAAGCTGGCCGGCGTCGGCGTCGACATTGTCCCGGGCGTGGGTCCGGTGCTGGATGCGCCGATCCGCACGGCCGCGGATGTCGCCGCCCTGCCCACGCTGACCGACGAAGCGCTGGAGCCGATCCGCGAGGCCGTCCGGCTGACGGTGGCCCAGCTCGGGAAGACGCCGCTGGTCGGCTTTGCCGGGGCGCCGTTCACGCTGGCCGCGTACATGGTGGAGGGCAAACCCTCGCGGGATCATCTGGGCCCGCGCACCATGATGCATGCGGATCCGGCTGCCTGGCAGGCACTGACCCGGTGGGCGGCAGACGCGTCCGGGATGTTCCTGCGCGCCCAGCTGGAAGCCGGGGCCAGCGCCGGCCAGCTCTTCGACTCCTGGGCAGGTTCGCTGGGGCTGGCCGATTACACCCGCTACGTGGCCCCCGCGTCCTCACGTGCACTGGATCATGTGCGCGATCTGGGGGCGCCGCTGATCCACTTCGGTACGGGGACATCCGAGCTGCTCGGGGCCATGCACGACGTCGGCGTGGACGTGATCGGGGTGGACTACCGATTGCCGCTCGATGTTGCCAACCGCCGGCTGGGCGGAAAGGTGCCGCTGCAGGGCAACATCGATCCGGCTCTGCTGTCCGCGCCCTGGGAGGTGCTCGAAGCCCATGTGCGCGAGGTCATCACCGCCGGTGCCGCCGCGCCCGGACACGTGCTGAACCTGGGGCACGGTGTGCCACCGGAGGCGGATCCGGCCGTCCTTACCCGGGTCGTGGAACTGATCCACTCGATCCAGCCGTGATGTCGGCAGGGGAGCCACAGTCACGGCCGCAGCCGCGTCCACGATCGAAGCCGCGCGCGGTCGTCGTCGGCGGCGGAATCTCCGGACTGGTGGCGGCCCGTGACCTCGCCGCGGCCGGCCATCGGGTCACCGTGCTGGAAGCCGGGCACGCCTTCGGCGGCTGCGTGGGCTCGCACCGGGTGGCAGGCCTGCTGCTGGACAGCGGCGCGGAGTCTTTTGCCACGCGTTCGACGGCGGTCGCAGACCTGGCGGCCGACCTCGGATTGGGCGGCAGCATCGTCTCGCCCGACCCCGCCGGCGCCTGGGTGCAGTTGCCGGACAGCCCGTTGCCGCTGCCCAGGACCGGAGTCCTGGGAATTCCTGCCGATCCGCACGCGCCGGAAGTCCGCCGGGCGCTCGGTTTCGCCGGTTCTCTGCGCGCAGCGCTGGATGCCCGGCTGCCCGTCTCGGTGGGGACGACGGCGGAAGAGTGCAGCGTCGCGGCGCTGGTGCGGGCCAGGATGGGCCGGAAGGTGCTGGAGCGTCTTGTGGCCCCGGTGGTGGGCGGCGTGCATTCCGCGGATCCTGAACTGATCGACGTGGACGTGGTGGCGCCTGGACTGCGCAAGGGGATCCTGCAGCATGGTTCACTGGCCGCCGCGGTGTCGGCCCAGCGTGCATCCGCCAAGGCTGGATCCGCGGTGGGCGGGCTTGCCGGCGGGATGTTCACGCTGGTCTCCGCCCTGACGGCGGCCTTGCGGCAGGCCGGGGTGGAACTGCATGTGGGTCATCCGGTGACTGCGATTTCGCGCAATGCGCCGGCGGAATCTGATACGAAAGCGCGGGGTGGGGCCAATAGATCGATTGCCGCAGGAGCGTGGACCGTGTCGGCCGGGGACTGGACCGCTCAGGCGGATGTTCTGGTGGTGGCCACCGACGGACCGGCGGCTGTGCGATTGCTGGGGCCAGCCGTTCCCGCACTCGCCGAACACGCTCCGGCTGCCGGGCCGGATGTGCGGCTGGTGACGCTGGTGCTGGATTTGCCGGAGCTGGACACGAAACCCCGCGGCACTGGCATTCTGGTGGCCCCGCAGACATCTGGCATCCGGGCAAAGGCGCTGACGCATGCCACCGCAAAGTGGCAATGGCTGGCCGATCTCGCCGGCCCCGGTAGGCATGTCCTCCGGCTCTCCTACGGCCGCGCCGGGACGGAACCCGCGATGCCGAGTCCTGCCGGGCCGAGCCGCGCCGGGACGGAACCCGCCACCGATGAGGAGCTGCTCGCCGCAGCACTCGCAGACGCGTCCACCCTGCTGGGTCAGCCGGTCAGCCGCGGCGTCCTGGTGGACTGGGACGTGGTCCGGTGGCCCGGTTCATTGCCGTTTGCCGCCGTCGGGCACCGCAAAGAGGTGGCCGAGGTCCGCGCCATTGCGCGCAGGCAACCCGGGCTGCTGCTGCTCGGCGGCTGGCTGGCCGGGAATGGTCTGGCCGCCGTGGTGGTGGATGCCCGAGCCGCGGTGGCGCTCCTGCTGAAGGACTGATCCAGCCGCACCTCGAAGCGGGCCACATTAGGCTTCGCGGCGTGTGAGTTCCGCAACTTCTACCGGCTGTAGAGGTCGTCGGTTTCAACTTTCCGGTCCGGAGGGGCAAACTGGTAACCATGAGCCACACTTCTGCGGAATCTGTCACTAAAACTTCTGATCCGGGAACGTCCGATACGACGCCGGTTACGAGTCCGTTTACCCTCTGGACGGTCTTCAAACGCGTTGGGCTGCCGGGTGCGGGCAGCGAACAGCGCGTCGCCGCTTTTGAAGAACTGGTCGCCGGGTTGGCAACCGAGCACATCATCTTGCGCGGGGCCTACGACGTCTCCGCCATGCGCAGCGACGCCGACGTGATGATCTGGCTGATCGGTCCCAGCGCGGACGGACTCCAACAGGCCGTCCGGCAGATCCGCCGGAGCGATCTGTTCACCGGGACGGAGATTGCCTGGTCGGCAATGGGCGTGCACCGCGAGGCTGAATTCGCCAAGAACCATGCCCCGTCCTACATGTCCAAGACAGAGCCCAAGGACTGGGTCTGTGTGTACCCGTTCGTCCGCTCCTACGAGTGGTACATCCTCCCCCCGGAGGAGCGCGGCAAGATGCTGCGCGACCACGGCATGCTGGGCCGGGATTTTCCGGGAGTACTGTCCAACACCGTCTCGTCCTTCGCCCTCGGTGACTGGGAATGGATCCTGGGACTGGAAGCCGACGACGTGCTGGACCTGGTTGATCTGATGCGCCATCTGCGCGCTACGGAGGCCCGCATGCATGTCCGCGAAGAAATCCCGTTCTACACCGGCCGCCGGATCAGTGCCGGCCAAATTGCCGAGGTTTTGCGATGACGCAGGAGGCAAAGGGGGCCGTTTCCGTGGTGAATCCGGTCACCGAGGCCGGCCGGAAGGCACCGAGGAACTACGACGCCGTCCTGCTCGCCTCGTTCGGCGGACCGGAAGGCCAGGACGACGTGATTCCGTTCCTGCGCAACGTCACGCGCGGACGCGGCATTCCGGATGAGCGCCTCGAAGAGGTCAGCCAGCATTACCGCGCCAATGGCGGCATCAGCCCAATCAACGCGCAGAACCGCGTGCTGAAAACGGATCTGGAAGCCGAGCTCGCCTCCCGGGGCATCGGCCTGCCGGTGTTGTGGGGCAACCGGAACTGGGCGCCCTATATCGCGGACACACTGCAGGAAGCCTACGACGCCGGCCATCGCCGGCTGCTGATGATCACCACCAGCGCCTATTCCTGTTACTCCAGCTGCCGGCAGTACCGGGAGGACATCGGCGTCGCGCTGACTGAGACCGGGCTCGACGGCAGGCTGGCCGTGGACAAGGTCCGCCAGTATTTTGACCACCCCGGTTTTGTGGAGCCTTTTATTGAAGGTACCGCCGCGGGGCTGGCCAAGGTGCGTGCCGACCTGGCCGCAGCTGGCACCCCTGATGCGCCGGTGCACGTCCTTTTTTCCACGCACTCCATTCCATTGCGCGATGCGGAGGCGGCCGGACGCTCGGAGGATGAGCCACGCCGCTTTGCCGAGGGCTCCGCTTATGTGGCCCAGCACCTGGCCAACGGAGCCGAGGTGATAAAGCGCGCTGATGCCGTCACCGGTGCCACCGCACCCACGCCGTGGTCACTCGTCTACCAGTCCCGGTCCGGCGCGGCGCACGTTCCGTGGCTGGAACCGGATATCAATGATGCGTTGGACGAGCTGGCCGGGCAGGGCGTCAAGGGCGTGGTGGTAGTGCCGTTGGGCTTCGTCACGGACCACATGGAGGTCCTCTGGGATCTGGACACCGAAGCCAAAGAGACCTGCGAAAGACTGGGACTGGCCTTTGACCGCGTCCCGACACCGGGCACGCACCGGAAATTCATCGCCGGTCTGGCGGATCTGATCTGCGAACGGACGGCGGAAAACAACATCACGGACCGTCCGGCCATGACGGATCTCGGACCGTGGTACGACGTCTGCCGTCCGGGCTGCTGCGCCAACTTCCGCGGGGAAAAGCCCAGCATCGCCGGCGCGGACAGCACCGTCGGATCGGCGCATGGCCCGCGTCCGGCCGGCACACAGGAGGGTGGCTAAACGAAAATGCAGACAGTAAAAATCGGCACCCGTGCCAGCAGACTGGCGTTGACCCAAAGCCAGCAGACGGCGGACAAGCTGGCCGCCATCGGAGGCTTCACTGCCGAGCTGGTGCATGTGAAGACCGACGGCGACGTTCTGACCGGGCCGCTGTCACAGATGGGTGGCACCGGCGTTTTTGTCACCGCGCTGCGGGACGCGCTGCTGACCGGGCGCTGCGACATTGCCGTACATTCGCTCAAAGACCTGCCCACTGGCCCCGCCGATGGGCTGAGGCTCGCAGCCCTCCCGGCCCGCGAGGATGTCCGGGATGTGCTGTGCGCCCGGGACGGTCTGACGTTCGCCGAGTTGCCGGTCGGTGCCAAGGTGGGCACCGGCTCGCCGCGCCGCGCTGCCCAGCTTCGGGCGGCGCGCTCCGACCTTGAGGTGGTGGATATCCGCGGCAACGTCGATACCAGACTGGGCCGGGTCGCAGGGCTGCCCGGAAATCAGGAATCCCCGGACGGGGCACAGCGGGTGGACGGGAAGTCCGGCGACCTCGATGCCGTCGTCCTGGCCGCAGCCGGACTGGCCCGGATCGGACGGCTCGACACCGTCAGTGAGTTCTTCGCAGCATCCATTATGCTGCCTGCCCCCGGCCAGGGCGCGCTCGCGGTGGAGTGCCGTGCCGGAGACGCTCCGGGAAGCTTTGGCGCCGTGACCGGGACGGCCACCGGTGCGCCGGGCGTCCTGGCACAGGCGCTGGCCGCGCTGGACGATGCCGACACCCGACTCTCCGTCACGGCAGAACGGGCACTGCTCGCACGGCTCGAGGCCGGCTGCAGCGCACCGGTGGGGGCCTTGGCACACCGCAAGGGCAGCCTGCTGTATCTGGAAGCCGTGGTGTGCGCGGTGGACGGATCCGCGGCGGTGCGGCTGAGAAAGGCCACCGATTCGCTGACCGAAGTGGGCGCGACGCTGCTCGGGATAGATCTGGCCGAGGAACTGCTGCTGCAGGGTGCCGGCGAATTGGCGGACCTGGCCGGCACCGGGCGATGACCACCGGGTGGAACGGGCCGGGAATCCGCCGGTCGAACGAGACGGGGCTCCGCTTGCCGGGCTTGTCGCGGCCAGATTCCGTAACAATTGAGTCCGTAACGATCGAACCCGTGCAGGTGCAACCCATGCTGCTTGAAGTCACCGACACGCCGCTGCGTGGGCTCCGGGTCGCCATTACACGGAGCCCGGACCGCGCGGACGCGCTGGTACATGCCCTGCAGGACCAAGGGGCCGTCCCGTTCCTGGTGCCTCTGATCGATTTTGAGCTTGCCCCCGATCAGGACTCGTTGTCAGGGCGCCTCGTGGCGCTGGCGGCCGGGGAGTACGACTGGCTATTGGTCAGCAGCATTACAACGGTGCGCGCGCTGAAGCAGTGGTGTGCCGAACGCGGAACCGAGCTGGCAGCGCTGGTCCCGGCCGGGACACGGGTTGCCACCATCGGGCCTACGTCGCGACGGGTGCTGGAGGCCGAGGGACTTACCGTGCAGCTGGCCCCTGAGGACGTGCAGTCCGCTGCCGGTCTGGTGGCCTTGTGGCCGGCCGGAGCGGCACGGGTCCTGCTGCCGCATTCCAACCTCGCCGACCCGGCCCTGGCGGCCGGCATGAGCCGGGGCGGGGCCGCGGTCGACTCGGTCACGGCATACGTGACGGTTGACTACCAGGCCCGGACGGAGCAGCGGCTCACCGCCGTGCTGGCTTCCGGTCAACCAGGCGCCGCTGCGCCGGTCAATGGCCTCGTCAATAACGGTACGGCCTGCGATGGCCGGGCCAGTTACCGTGCGCCCGCCCCAGCGCTGACGCCGGCGCAAGCGAAGGTGCTGATCAGCGGCGGCGGGCTTGACGCCGTCGTCGCCGCGTCAGCAAGCGCGGCCCGGAGCATTGCCCGCCATCTCGCGCCGCTGCCCCAGCGATGTCTGCTGGTCGCCATCGGCGAACCGACCCGTGACGAAGCTGTCCGGCTGGGCCTTGCCGTCGCGGCCACGGCGAAGAAACCAACGCCGGCCGGAATTGTGGAAGCGCTGGTGCAGGCCGTGAAAGACGCCGCGGCCACCGAGCCAGCCGTCCGCGAATCCGTAACCGCGGCTGCCGATCCGAAGGAGTCCTCATGAGTTTCCCCCACCACCGTCCGCGCCGGCTGCGCGCCACCAACGCGCTTCGCCGCCTCACGACCGAATTCCGGCTGGATCCGGCCGAGCTGATTCTGCCCGCCTTTATCCGCGAGGGTCTGAACAATCCGTTGCCCATCAACTCCATGCCGGGCGTGGTCCAACACAGTACCGAATCGCTGAAGCGTGCGGCGGTCCAAGCCGTGGAGCACGGGGTGGGCGGGATCATGCTCTTCGGCGTTCCCGCCGAGCGCGATGCCACCGGCTCCGCCTCGCTGGACCCGGACGGCGTGTTGAATAAGGCCATCCGCGATGTCCATGCGGAGGTCGGCGATGATCTGGTGGTCATGAGCGATCTCTGTCTGGACGAGTTCACCGATCACGGCCACTGCGGCGTGCTTAACGCGTCCGGCGGCGTGGATAACGATGCCACGCTGGAAATTTATGCGGACATGGCCGTGGCACAGGCGCGGGCCGGTGCTCAGGTGCTGGCGCCGTCGGGCATGATGGACGGTCAGGTAGCGGTCATCCGGCAGGCGCTGGACGCCGCCGGATTCGAGGAAACGTCCGTGCTGGCGTACGCCGCGAAGTACGCGTCGGCGTTCTACGGTCCCTTCCGGGAAGCCGTTGATTCCCAACTGACCGGGGACCGGCGGACCTATCAGATGGATCCGGGTAACCGGCGGGAGGCCCTGCTGGAGGTAAAGTTGGACCTCGCCGAGGGCGCTGACATGGTGATGGTGAAACCGGCCATGAGCTATCTGGATATTTTGGCCGACGTGGCCGCGATGTCCCCGGTTCCGGTGTCCGCCTATCAGGTGTCCGGCGAATACGCGATGATCGAAGCCGCGGCCGCGAACGGCTGGATCGACAGGCGCCGCGCCATCGAGGAATCCGTGCTCAGCATCAGGCGGGCTGGCGCTTCCATGGTCCTGACCTACTGGGCCACCGAACTGGCCGGCTGGCTGAAAAACCCCTAAGCCCCTCACGGCCTGAAAGAATGGACCTATGATCAGCACAGACATTTCAGCTTCACTCTTCGACCGGGCCAAGTCCCTGATGCCCGGCGGCGTCAATTCCCCGGTACGCGCCTTCGGCTCGGTGGGCGGGACGCCGCGTTTCATGGTGTCCGCCAAGGGCGCCCATCTCACGGACGCGGACGGACGCGATTATGTGGACCTGGTCTGCTCCTGGGGGCCGGCCCTGCTGGGACACGCCCACCCGGACGTTCTGGCGGCGGTGCATGCCGCCGTCGACCGCGGACTGAGCTTCGGGGCCTCGACGCCGGCCGAGGCGGAACTGGCGTCGCTGGTGCAGCAGCGCGTGCCCGCCGTCGAACGGCTGCGCATGGTCTCCACCGGTACCGAGGCGACCATGACGGCGGTCCGGCTGGCCCGCGGGTTCACCGGACGTAACCTGATCATCAAGTTCGCCGGCTGCTACCACGGGCATCTGGACTCATTGCTGGCCGCCGCGGGCTCCGGCCTGGCCACCCTGGCGCTGCCCGGCTCGGCCGGCGTCACCGCTGCCACCGCCGCGGAAACGCTGGTGCTGCCGTACAACGATCTGGGCGCCGTTGAGGCGGCCTTTGCCCGGCATGGTCACAGCATTGCCGCGGTCATCACGGAGGCCGCGCCGGCCAATATGGGCGTGGTGGCTCCGGGCGAGGGATTCAACGCCGGGTTGTCCCGGATCACCGCCGGGCATGGCGCGCTGCTGATCCTCGATGAGGTGCTGACCGGATTCCGCACCGGACCGGCCGGCTACTGGGGGCTGACCGGCGGAGCGCTTGGCGGGACGTCCGGGGCGCCGGTCGGGGGGACAGCAGGGAGCTCAACAGCTTCGGGTCCGGAGTGGACGCCGGACCTGTTTACCTTTGGCAAAGTGATCGGTGGGGGACTCCCGACGGCGGCGCTGGGCGGCCGCGCGGAGGTCATGGACTACCTGGCACCGGTGGGACCGGTCTACCAGGCGGGCACCCTCTCCGGGAATCCGGTGGCCATGGCAGCCGGTGTCGCCACGCTGACCGCGGCGACGGCGGACGTCTATGCAACCGTAGATGCCCGGTCGATGGAGCTGTCCTCGGCGCTGTCCCAGGCTTTGAGCACGGCCGGAGTGGACCACAGCATCCAACGCGCCGGCAGCCTCTTCTCCGTCGCCTTCGGCACGTCCGAACGGGGCGTGCACAACTATGAGGACGCCCAGGGACAGGAGACGTTCCGTTACGCGCCGTTCTTCCACGCGATGCTTGACGCCGGTGTCTATCTGCCGCCGTCGGTCTTTGAGGCGTGGTTCCTTTCCGCGGCGCACGATGACGCGGCGATGAACCGTATCGTGGACGCGCTTCCTGCTGCGGCGAAGGCCGCCGCAGCCGCCTAACTGATATGTAGGACACCGGCCGGGTACATCCGGCCGGATGCCGCTGAAATGGACCGGTGCCGTGGGAATCTCCACGGCACCGGTCCATTTGTCGGGCATTATGCCGTCCCGGGACGGCTGCTGACCGGTTCTCGGACTACAGAACGTCGGAGAGGAAGCCCCGCAGCCGGTCCGTCTCGGGGGCGGTGAAGAGCTGATCAGGGGATCCGGTCTCCACCACGACGCCGGCGTCCATGAAAGTCACCGTATCCGAGACATTGCGGCAGAAGCCCATCTCGTGGGTCACAACCACCATTGTCATACCCGACTTCGCCAAATCTGCCATCAACGCGAGGACCCCCTTGACCAGCTCCGGATCCAGGGCCGACGTGGCCTCGTCGAAGAACATGACTTCCGGCTGCATCGCCAGCGCACGGGCAATGGCCACGCGCTGCTGTTGGCCGCCGGAGAGATTGGCGGGGCGTGCGTCGGCCTTGTGCCGAAGCCCGACAAGGTCGAGCTGTTCCAGGGCCTGGACGCGTGCCTGATCTTTGGGGACTTTGCGCAGCTTCCGCAAGGCCATCGAGACATTTTCCACCACGGTCTTGTGCTGGAAGAGGTTGAATTGCTGGAAAACCATGCCGATCCGCTGGCGCAGCTGGTCCGGATTCTCCGTCAGGACGGACTTCCCGTCGAGCAGGATGTCACCCTGATCGGGTTCGATGAGCCGGTTCATCACGCGCAGCAGCGTAGATTTTCCGGAGCCGGAGGGGCCGATCACCGAGGCGGTGGTGCCCTTTTCAACGTGCAGATCAATCCCCCGCAGCACGTGGTTGGGGCCGAAGGACAGGTGCAGATTCTTGCCGGTCAGAGTGCCGGAGCTGATCTCAGCCATGGGTTACGCGCCCTTTCCGACGACGGCGGCAGCTTCATCGGGCTGGAGTTTCTCCGGCCGGCCGGTGCGGAGCCTGTTGTCGATGAAGTTCACCAGATGGGTCAGCGGTACCGTCAGCACCAGGTAAAGGATGCCGGCGGCCACCAGGGGAGAGAGGTTTCCGGAGTTGGCGGCCGCATCATTGCCGACCCGGAAGATCTCGCGCTGACTGGCCAACAGACCAAGCAGATAGATCAGCGACGAGTCTTTAATGAGGGAGATCATCTGGTTGACCAGCGCCGGCAGCACGCGCCGGATACCCTGCGGCACCACGACCAGCTGCATGGAAGTCCCATAGCTGAACCCCAGGGCACGGGATGCTTCCAGCTGCCCCTTCTCCACGCTTTGAATACCCGATCGGAAGATCTCACCTATGTAGGCGGCCGCCATCAGGGAGAGCGCCAGAACACCTAACGGGAACGGATTGGTGGAGCCGGTAAGCTGGCGGACGGAGGGGCCCAGACCGATGCCGATCAGCAGGATCGTCACGATGGCAGGCAGACCGCGGAAAATGTCCGTGTAGATCCGTGCGATCCATCGCCACAAGGGATTGCGCGAGATGCCCATGATCGCCAGGATCATGCCCAGGACGGACCCGATAATGCCGGCCGAAACAGCCAGGATCAACGTATTGGGCAAACCAACCGTGAGCAGGTTGGGCACTACGGCGCCCATGGCCTTCCAGTCAAAGAATGTTTTGAGAAGTTGCTCAAATGCGTCCATAATCGGCCCTACGGGAGGGTGACTGCCTTGCTGCCGGGCTTCCACGTCTTCGGGGTCTCGCGGGTCGGGTACCACTCCTTGACCAGCTTGGACCAGGTCCCGTCGGTGATCACAGCGTCCAGGCCGGAGTTCAGGGCGTCGATGAGGGCCTGGTTCTTGGAGTTCACCGCGTAGGCGGTGAAGTTCTGGGTGTTAATGACGGTCTCCGCAATCACGGTGCCGTCGCCGTCCTTGACCTGGCCGGTTGCCTGCTGGGAGGGCGCAACCCACGCGTCAACCTGGCCGTTCTTCAGATTGGCGTACAGGGAATTGTAGTCATTGAAGCGGACCGGCTCGATCTTGAGCGTATTCGTGACGTAATCATCCTGGATCGACCCTTGGACAACGCCGATGCGATCGTCCTTGGTCAGGTCCTTGAATGACTTAATTTTGGAGTCGGTCTTGGCGACGACGGCCATGTAGCCGAAGTCGTAGCCGTTGGTGAAGCCCACGTTCTCACGGCGTTTGTCGGTGGTGGAGATGGAGGAGGATCCAACGTCGAACTGCTTGTTCTGCACCTGGGCCAACAGGGCGGAGAAATCTGTGGAGGCAAACTCGACCTTCAGCCCTAGCTTATCCCCGACGGCGCGAAGCAGCTCGTTGTCGAAACCGGTGAACTTGCCGGACTTGTCCAGGAAAATGTTCGGTGGGGCATCAGAGAGTGTGCCGACGCGCAGGGTGCCGTCAGTGATCAGTCCCAGCGCGGACTTGTCGATCCGGTCCAGCGGCGTCACGGTTTTCGTCGTGTATTTGTCCAGAGCCTGCTGGTCGCTGCCGGCCAAGGCATCGGTGGGCGAGGAGCCGCTGTCAGCGCTGCCACCGCAGGCGGAGAGTGAGACGGCCAGGGCGACGGCGACTGGAACGGTGGTCAACCACTTGAGGGCTTTGGTTTTCATCCGGCAATCACTTTCATAGAGGTCCGTACCGCAGGGCACGGCGGGAGGGGAATTCGGGTGGGCAGGGAGCCGGTGTGCTGGCGTGCAATAAGCGCCCTAGCAGAAACTCAACTTGCCGAACTAAATTATGTCATCCGGGTTGGTTCGCAAGCTGGGATGCACAAGTGACGCCAATCATCGCTGTTCAACGAAGATAATTTGGTCACTGCTCCTACCCGGCCTTCGGTTGCGGGGCTGGTGCGGCGCGGAGTGAATTCCTGCTGGCACTCGGTGACCCCGCAGCCTTTATCGGGTCGTGTGAGATATGTCCCAATAACCGCCGGTGCGAATCGTCGGCGCGGATCGGCTAGGGGAGCAGCGGCCAGTGTCCCTCGATAACGGCCGCCGGATTCTTCCGGCGCAGATAGCTCTGAAAGTCCGCCGCCTGGGCGGCGGCCCAGCCAACCTGGGAAGCGTGCAGCGCAGCGGCTTCGAGCCGCAGCTCGGGAAAGCGGAGTGCCAGCGCATCCGCGAGCCGGATGGTGGCAAGCGCATCGGCGGCGGAGGTGTGCGCGTCCTTAAGACGGACGCCATACTCCGCGCACAGCGCCCCCAATGTCCGGCTGCCCTTACGGTATTTGTGCACCTGTTTGTTGCAGATGTACGGATCAATGACCGGCAAGGCACCGATCGGCAGCACGTTGTGACGGACGGATTCGCGGGCCAGAACGGTGAAGTCATAGCAGGCGTTAAACGCGATGACGGGGATACCGGCGGCGAATAGCCCCGTGAGCACCTGGGCCACCTCCGTTGCCGCCCGGGCGGCCGGAATGCCGTGCGTGCGGGCCCGCTCCGTCGTCACCCCGTGAATCGCCGTTACTTCAGCCGGAATCTCGATGCCGGGATCGGCAAGCCACTCGTGCTCGGCCGTCACCGTCCCGCCGCCGTCGACCACCACAATCGAAGCGGTGACCAGCCGCGCCTCGCGCGGATCGCGGCCGGTTGTCTCGACGTCGAACGCTGCCCTGGGGAGTGTGTGCCAACTGCTCATAAATCCACCGTACCGGCCGGCACCGACACTTCTTTCAACGCCCGCCGTGGGGTGCGACTCCCGTTTTGCCGCTATTGCGTCGCATCCTCCCGTTAGGCTGGAGAATATGCGTGCCGAGTTCATAAATGCGGTGCTGGAAGTGGTGGACCTTATTCCCTCCGGTGCCGTCCTCTCCTATGGAGATATTGCCGTGCTGCTGGACGACGGCGGCCCGCGGCAGGTGGGGTCCGTCATGTCCCATTACGGCAGTTCAGTGCCTTGGTGGCGGGTGGTAAGGGCCGGCGGCCAGCCGCCGGTCTGCCACGACGCGCGCGCTCTGCAGCACTACCGCGCGGAGGCGACGGCGCTGAAAGGGAGTGGGGGCTCCGGCGACGCGCGGACGGCTGGCGAGTCCCGGGCCGAGGAGGGCTGGCGGGTGGACATCGGCGCGGCACGCTGGCAGCCTTCCAACGACGATTTTGTGCTGCTCGACGGCATCCGGGACCGGTTGGCGGCGGGTAAAATGCCTGAGGCTCGGAAAATGTCAGAGCCTCATGATGAAGTTGTTTCATGATGCAGACGCCACTTCTCGAGCTGGTGCGCCCGGCCGCGGTTTCGGTTCAGGCGCCGGAACTCAGCGCCGACCAGGCGGCGGTGGTCGGGCTGGCGTCGGGAACCGGCCCCGTGCTGATCTGGGGTGCGCCGGGGACCGGTAAATCGACCGTGCTGGTGGAAGCGGCCGTCAAACGGATAGAGGCCGACGGCGTCGACCCCGCGGGTGTGCTGCTGCTGGGTCCCTCGCGGCTGGCCGCATCCGGGCTGCGCGACCGCCTGAGCGCCCGGCTGGACCGGAGCCTGAGCACCTCTCCGGCCCGCACCTGGGCTTCTTACGCCTTTGATGTGCTGCGCCGCGCGAAGGTGGAGGGCCGGTTGCCGCATCTGGAGCGGGCACCGAAGCTGCTCAGCGGCCCTGAGCAGGACCTGATCATCAAGGAACTGCTGGACGGTCACAGGCTGGGGATCGGCCGGGCACCGGCATGGCCGGAGGATCTGCGGGAGGCGCTCGGCACCCGCGGTTTCCGGCAGGAAATCCGGCAGCTTTTTGACCGCGTGATCGAGTACGGACTGGCACCGGAGGAGTTGGCCGCCCTGGGTGTGTCGAACGGCCGGCAGGACTGGATTGCCGCCGCGGACCTGTATGGCGAATACCGGGATGTTGTGGACTGGGGCAAGTCGGGCTCCTTTGACCCCGCCGGCATCATCACAGCCGTCATCGGGCTCTTCGAATCGGATACGGAGTATCTCGACCGGGAGCGGGACCGCCTGCAGCTGATCCTGGTGGACGATATCCAGGAAGCGAACCAGGCCGTGCACCGTCTGCTCGAGCTGCTGGGCCGGGGCAAGGACGTCCTGATCACAGGCTGCCCGGACACCGTGGTGCAGGGCTTCCGTGGTGCGCGTCCGGACCTCGCAGGGAAGATCCGCGAGCGTCTGGCCGGCAGTGGGGGCGTCACGGAGGCCGTGCTGAGCACCTCGCATCGCCTGAATCCGGAACTGGCGCGGGCTTGGGGGGCTGTTGCCGAGCGGATTTCGCTCAGCAGGGGAGGCCATAAGGCGCGGATCCTTCAGGGGAAGCCGGGTCCCGGGAGGTGTCCTGCTGCCGATGCGGATACTGACACCGATGCGGATACTGACACCGGTCCGGATGCGGGCCCGGACGCAGGTACGCATGCGGGCGTGCGCGGGCCGACGGAGTCTGCGGCGGCTCTGACCGCACACCTGGTGGCCTCGGAGATCCATGAACTTCGGTTGGTGGCGGAACGAATTCTTGATCTGCAGCATTATGGGAAGCGACGGCTTGCAGACATCGCCGTGATCGTCCGGACCGGTTCCCAGCTGGCGCAGCTGCAGCGTTATATGAGCGGCCAGGGTATTTCCGTCAAGGTGCCGGTGGCGGAGAATGCCGTCCGCGACGAAGCCGCAGTGCAGCCGCTGCTGGATGCCTTCCGCGTGGTGCTGGACCCGGAGCGCCTTGATGCCGAGCTGGCGGTCTCCCTGCTGACCTCTCGGCTGGGCAGGTCAACGGCGATCAGCCTGCGCCGGCTTCGCCAGGCGCTGCGGCGGGAAGAGCTGATCGGTGGCAGTGGCCGGGCCAGCGATAGTTTACTGATCGAGGCGCTGCTGCATCCGGCCGCGCTCTCCCAGCTTGGCTGGGAAGGGAAGAACGCTGCCCGGATGGGCCGGATGCTGGCCGCCGGGCAAAAAGCTTTGGAGGATCCCGGGGCCAATGCTGAAACGGTTCTGTGGGCCCTCTGGGAGGAATCCGGCTGCTCCGATTACTGGGCGGCGCAGGCCCTGGCCGGCGGTCCGGCGGGCATACGTGCCGACCGGGATCTGGACGCCATCATGGCACTCTTCCAGACAGCCGAGCGCTACGTGGATCAACTGCCGGGATCAAGTCCGCGGCAGTTCTTGGAGTACCTGCTGAATCAGGAACTGCCGATGGACACGCTGGCGGCCCGGGCCCAGCGCAGCGACGCGGTGGAAATCCTCACACCGGCCAGTGCAGCCGGGCGCGAATGGCCGGTGGTGATCGTGGCCGGGCTGCAGGAAGGCATCTGGCCCAATACCCGTCTGCGCGGTGAATTGCTGGGCAGTCAGCTGCTCGTGGATGTGCTGGAACGCGGTGCGGCGGCGGCCCACCAGCTGGGCCCCGCCACCCGGTTGCGGGAAATCCGCTATGACGAATTGCGCAGCTTCTCCACCGCCATTTCCCGCGCAAGCGAACGGCTGATCTGTACGGCGGCGTCCTCCGCGGATCTCCAGCCGTCGCAGTTCCTGGACATCGTTGCGCCGTGGGAGCCGCGGCCCGGCAGCAGCATGCAGACCCGCCCGGTGGAACAGGTCAGCCGGCCCATGACGCTGCGCTCGCTGGTGGCGGAACTGCGCCAGGAATCGGAGACAGCGGCGGATCCGGAAGCAGCCAGGGTGCTGGCCGTCCTCACCGAGGCCCGAGCGCCCGGCGCATCACCGGAGACGTGGTGGGGACTTGCGCCGCTGACGTCCGAGGCCGCGATTGTGCCGGGCGACGAACCAGTCAACGTCTCACCTTCCCGGATGGAGGCGGTACTGAAGTCTCCGCTCAACTGGTTTATCCAGGCCGCAGGTGGAGAGGCCGCGACCGACTTTGCCCGCAGCCTGGGCACCCTGGTGCATTCGATTGCCCAGGAACACCCCGATGCGGCCGGCCATCAATACATTGCCGAACTTCAGCGCCGCTGGCCAACTTTGGGGATGAAAGACACATGGGAGGGAAAGCTGGACCTTAAACGCGCGGAGGAAATGGTCCGCAAGCTGGCCCTCTATGTCATTCAGATGCGCTCCGAGGGACGCAGCCTGCTGGCTGTCGAACAGGACTTCAGCGTGGACATTCCTGCAGACGACATTTTTACTGAGGCACCACCCGCGGGAGACGCGCCGGCAGTCAGCACTGCCGCCACGGACCCGGGGGCCGCAGACGACGTGCGGCAGCGAATGGTCAGGCTCCGCGGTCAGGTGGACCGGCTGGAAATTGATGGCGAGGGAAACCTCGTGATCATCGACCTTAAGACTGGGCGGCGCAAGCCGAAAGCTGCCGAGCTGGCCGATCATCCGCAGCTCGGTGCCTACCAGGCCGCCGTGGCTGCCGGCGCCTTTACCGGACTGGACGGCGTTCCCGCAGGCGCGGGCACCGGCGGGGCCCGGCTGGCCCAATTGGGGGACGGTACCAGGTCGCTGAACGTGCAGGAGCAGGAGTCCTTGGAGGCCGCGACCGACTGGGCGACCCCGCTGGTCCGCAGGGCCGCAGGCCTGATGTCCGGATCCACCTTCATGGCAATCCATGATCCCAAGGGCGGCGGCAGCTTCAACGGCAGCTGCCCCGTCCCCGAAGTCTGCCCTCTTTGCAGTGCAGGAAAGCAGATCACCGAATGAGCACCGACCTCACCGAAGTCCCCAACAGCCCGAGCGGAGTCACCACAGGTCCAAGCAGCACCGATGCTGGGAGCAGGCCCGCTGCTGGGAGCAGCCCCGAGGCCGGGGGACGCTCGAATGCCGGGAGTGGCACCGGTGCAACCTATTCCACAGGCGCTGCTGCGGTCGCGGGCAGCGGGGTTCTGGAAAAGACGGACATCTCGCCATATGAGCTCGCCGAACTGCTGGGCCAGTTTCCACCCACCGACGAACAGGCCGTCATTATCGCGTCGCCGCTGGAGCCGTTGCTGGTGATCGCCGGGGCCGGGTCAGGGAAGACCACCACAATGGCTGACCGGGTTGTCTGGCTGGTGGCCAACGGTTACGTTCTGCCGGAGGAAATCCTGGGCGTGACATTCACGCGTAAGGCAGCGGGTGAACTTGCTGGGCGGATCCGCCGCCAGTTGACAAAGCTTGCCGCACTGTCGCGGTCAGGGAAAATTGCGGACTCCGGTGCCGCTGCTGGGGATGCACTCGAGCCGAAGGTCTCCACTTATCATTCCTATGCCAGCGGCATCGTCACCGATTACGGTCTTCGGCTGGGGATTGAGCGCGATGCGGTGGTACTCGGAGCCGCCGAATCCTGGCAGCTGGCCAGTCAGGTGGTCGAAGGCTACGACGGCGCCTATGAGCATTTTTCCGCCGCCAAATCCACCCTGGTCAAAGCCGTGATGGATCTGGCCGGTGAATGTGCCGAACACCTGCAGGACCCGGAATTTGTCCGTGCCACGGTGAAGGCCTACGCAGACCAGTTGGCTGCCATGCCCTATCTGGAGGGGAAGATCCGGGCCTCGACCAAGGGGGTAGCGGATCTGATCGATGTGCTGCGGACCCGGGGAAGTGTCGCGGAGATGGTCGGGCGGTACGCGGCCGCCAAGCGCAACCGCAACGCCCTCGATTATGGAGACCTGGTGGCGCTCGCGGCCCGGATTGCCGATCAGGTGCCGCAGGCAGTAGAGCTGGAGCGGCAGCGGTTCAAGGTGGTGCTGCTGGACGAATTCCAGGACACCTCGCACGCCCAGCTCCAGCTGTTCGCCAAGCTTTTCGGCGGTGGCCATCCGGTGACAGCGGTCGGGGATCCGCACCAATCCATCTACGGCTTCCGCGGGGCATCGGCTGGCCAGCTCTTCCGTTTCCCGGACATATTCCGTAGGGCCGGGGGTGGGTCCGCGGCAACGGCGGAACTGACAACGGCGTGGCGGAATTCCATCAATATCCTCAACGCAGCCAATGTCATGTCCGAGGTGCTGAATTCGGCCCAGCGCCGCCGGGCGGCCAGCCGCCGGGCCACCGTCAGCCGGGTCCCGGGGCCTGCGGTGAGCGTATCCCCGCTGCGGCAGAAGACCGACGCCGGGGTGGGCAGGGTGCTGTTGGCGCGTTACGCCACCGTGGTGGACGAGGCGGACGCGGTCGCCGAGAGCATTCTGGAACAGAAGGACTTCCGCAGCGTCCGAAGCCCGGCGGCCGGCCGGAGCCCGGCCGCGGCGGAACAAGAGCCGACGACGGTAGCCGTTCTGTGCCGCCGTCGTGTGCAGTTCGCTCCGCTGCAGACTGCCCTTGAATCGAATGGAATCCCCTACGAGATCGTGGGCCTCGGCGGCCTGCTGGGGACTCCCGAGATCGTGGATCTGGTCGCAACCTTGCGTGTGCTGGCCGATCCGGGTCGTTCCGACTCGCTGATGCGGCTGCTCACCGGGGCGCGCTGGCGGCTTGGCCCAGCGGATTTAATGGCGCTGGCAGACTGGTCCCGATATCTGGCCCGGCAGCGCGAATACGGTGCAAGTCCCGCTGCGGGACCGGACGCCCCGGATGTACCGGACGCAGCGGCCGCAGGGACGGATCGGCGGGACAAATTGGCTCAGGAGAAGACCCCGCAGGAGGATGCGACTGTTGAACTTGACCTGGTGGACGGCTCCAGCCTGGTCGAGGGGCTGGACCAACTGAAACGCGATTTCTGGCCCGAACGGCTTAACCGCACCCTGACAGATGCCGGTTTGGTACGGCTGCTGGCACTGCGGGACGAACTCCGCTACCTGCGCGGCTTTGTCGGCGATGACCTGACCACCTTGCTGGGGGAGGTGGAGCGGACCATGCTGCTGGACATCGAGCTCGCGGCCAAGCCGAATTCCAGCATCCACCATGCGCGCCGTAACCTCGACGCCTTTCAGGATGCGGCAGCCGACTTCATGCAGGCTGCCGAGCGGGTGGACCTGATGGCCTTTCTGGGCTGGCTCGAAACGGCTGAATCCGAGGAAGGCGGACTGGAAATGACTCAGCCCGAGGTCAACCCGGATGCCGTCCAGCTGCTGACCGTCCATGCCTCCAAGGGACTGGAATGGGACGTCGTCTACGTTCCCGGACTTAATGAGGGCGCTTTCCCCAGCGGCAAGGCGGACCGCTGGTCGCAGGGAACGGCATCCTTGCCGTGGCCGCTCCGCGGGGACCGGGACGACCTGCCGGAATGGGATCTGTCCTGGCCGGATCAGAAGGGCTGGCTGGACAGCGAGAAGCTTTATGCGGAGGATGTCAAGGCCCACGGTGAAGAGGAGGAACGGCGTCTGGCGTATGTGGCCTTTACCCGCGCCAAGACCTTCCTGATGTGCTCCTCCACGGCATGGAGCACCGGGCGCGCCAAACCGGCCGGTGCGTCCGCCTTCCTGACCGAGCTGCTGCCACTGACAAAGTTGCATCCGGCTCAGGCTGTCCTGGGCCCCTGGTTGGCGGACTGTGAACCCGGCGAAGAGAACCCGCTGACGGCGGGACTGGAAACAGCGCAGTGGCCCTATGACCCGCTGGAAGGTCCGGACATCCAGGGCCGCCCGGGGTCAGCACGGAAGGCTGGCCGGCGTCGCGCGGTCGAGGCGTCCGCGAGTGCCGTCATGCTGGAGCTGCACACCCTCGCGGACCACTCGCCCGGGAGAGACTCTCGTCTGCGGACGGCGGATTTTCTGGTGCGGAATCCGCGTTGGGGCAGGGAAGCCGCTCTGTTGCTGGCGCAGCGCCGGCTCGCGTCGGATGTGGAGCGGGTGGAGCTGCCGGCCCACATCTCAGCGTCCCTGCTCGTTGATCTCGGGGACGACGCGGCCGCGGTGACGCGGGCCCTGCGCCGGCCCGTTCCGCGCAAGCCCGGAATGGCCGCACGGAAAGGCACGGCGTTCCATGCCTGGGTGGAGGAATTCTTCGGTCAGGCCGGTCAGCTGGACCTCGATGAGGTCCCTGGCGCGGACAGCCATGTCGATGAAGCTTATGGGCTGGGCGACATGCAGGAAACCTTCCGGGCATCCGCCTGGGGGCACCGCACACCGGAAACGCTGGAGGTGCCCGTCGAGACGCGGGTCGGAGACGTTGTAGTCCGCGGGCGGATCGACGCGGTGTTCCGAGACGACGACGGCGCCTGGGACCTGATCGATTGGAAGACCGGGCGGGTTCCGTCCGCCACTGGGCTGGGCGCCCGTTCCGTGCAGCTGGCCGTCTACCGGTTGGCGTGGGCCAGGCTCAAGGGGGTCCCCGTGCAGGACGTCCGGGCGGCGTTCTATTACGTGGGGCAGGACAAGCTGATCCGCCCGCACGATTTGGCGGGCGAGGCCGAGCTGGAACGCATCGTCAGCTCGGCCTATACGGCCGGTGGCTCAGACTGAATGCAGTGGAATAACCTTCATCGCGGTGGTGCTGGTGTCTTCGGCGCTGGTCTTTTCGGCGCTGGTGCCTTCCGGAGTGCCGACGGCGGTATTCCCGGCGGCTGAACCGGGAAGGACGGTGGCAGCGTCGCCGTCATCGCCTGGCTTAGCATCCTCTCTTCTGTCCTGTCCGTTGTCCGGGCTGGGAGCAGGGGCAACGGCCGTGTCCGTCCCGGAGACAGCGTCGGCCGGAACGGGTTCCGCACTGATACTCGCCGCTGGGATCGTAGCTCCGGCGATTTTTCCCACTGTCACCTTGTGGCTGGCCTCGGCGTTGCTGCTCACCTCGGCAACACCTGCGCTACCGGCGCTACCGGCGTCGTCGTCGTCGTCGTGACGACCATCCGTCTCCTTTGCGTTGGATACGGGTACCGACGACCCCGTGACGGACGCGGTTCCCGTGGCCGGCGTGGCCGGAATCTCGGGTTCGGTGCTGATCGGCTGGCCACCGAACGTCGCAATATCGTTTTCCAGCGTACGGAGCATCTCCTCCGCCTCCGCCACCATCCGGGAGTCGTTGGCGGCGACCCCCTTGACCAGCCACTGCGCCAAGGCAAATTCGGCGGAAAGGGCCGCCCGTCGCAGCAGGTGACGGTCCGGGGATTCCTTGCGCGCCGCCGCATAGGCTTCCTGAACGGCGTCGACGAACGGCTGGTCATTAATGGCCACCAGCCAGGCAAAATCGTCGGCCGGGTCGCCGACCCGCAGATCAGTCCAACCCGTGACCGCCGTGACCCGCCGGTCCTCCACCAGCACGTTGTCCTCATGCAGGTCGCCATGCACCACGCACGGACTGAAACGCCACAGTGCCACGTCTTCGAGCGCGTGCTCCCAGCGCCGCAACAAAGTGGCGGGAATTTTGCCGGTGGTAGCAGCCTGGTCCAACTCGTTCAGCCGGCGCTGGCGGAATTCATTGGCTGTATAGCTGGGCAGATCCGCGTTGTTCACGAGCCCGGGCGGCAAATCGTGGATGGCCGCCATCGTGGTCCCGATTTCCTTTGCCAGCGTGGTCCCACCGCCGGCCAGCTCCTCCACCGACCGCGGAGCACCGGATAAATGGGAATAGACAAAGGTGGTCAGCTCGCCGCGACGGACGGTCCCGGCCACGGTGGGCATCAGGAAGGGCAGTTCGGCGCGGATGCCCGGGGAGAAAGCCCGCAGCACCAGCAGCTCGGTTTCGAGCCGGGCGCTGGCCTCGGGATGTTTGGGGGACCGGACGCGCCAGCGCTTGCGGTCGGAATCAAGCAGCATGGCCGAATCGAAGTCGGCTGCATCATCCGGCTCCGGGGCGCAGGCAACGGGAGCCAGGCCGGGCACGGCGGCGGTCGCTACGGCGGCCAATTCGATGGGTGTCATTCGTCTCACCTCTCCACCGTAGGCGGACAGGCGGGGAACACACTGTTGCGGCACGGCGAGTCGCGTGATCCGTTATTCTTCCCACACGATTTTTGCCGGCGCGGAGCCGGTCGGGAATGTGAATTGTCTGTGCAACTGCGTACGGTAGATCTATGATCCAAACCGAACCGTTGCCGTGGGCCGAATCCGTCCTGGACCGGGCCTGCGGTCGCCGGTCGGCGCCTGGTTTTCTGGAGGAGTTGCTGGGCCGCCGGGAGGGAAAATGTATGGTGCTGATCGGCGGAAGAGCCCTCGTCCATCAGGACAGCATTGTTTTTTTGGATCCAAATGAGCTTCCGGCCCCCGAGCTGACCGTCTATTTGGGACGGACGACGGCGGCGGCAGACGACGGCGCAGCGCTCCCCGCCGCGTTCCCTGCGGAGCTCCCCGCGGAGCATGCGGGGGGCGATATGCCGGTCAACGCACTGGTCAACGCGCAGTCCAACGTATCGGCCAAGGTACCGCCGGTCGGCGCTCCGCTGAGGTATGGGCAGCTGGCGTTGGGCACCGACGTCCTGGTCGTGGTGCTGCCCGACGATGCCTCCGGGGAGGCGCTGACCCAAGCTCCGGAGGGCAGCCGGCTGGCGGGGTACCGTGAGGTTGCCCTGAACCTGCCAGCCGCGGATGCCGGCATCTTCATCGAGGCGAGCGCCATCACCAATTGGCACCGGACCCATCAGCACTGTCCGCTGTGTGGCACGGCTACTGAGATCGAGGTGGCCGGCTGGGTGCGCCGCTGCCCGGCGGATAATTCGGAGCACTTTCCCCGCATCGATCCGGCCATTATTGTCGCCGTGGTCGGCCCGGATGACCGCATTCTGCTGGGCGGCGGGAGCAGCTGGGAGACAAACCGCTACTCGACCCTCGCAGGATTCGTCGAGCCCGGTGAGTCGCTGGAGCAGGCAGTGGTGCGGGAGATCGCAGAGGAGGTCGGTGTCCGGCTGCATAGCCCCCGGTACCTCGGCTCACAGGGCTGGCCCTTTCCCGCCTCGCTGATGCTCGGATTCACCGCCCAAACCGAGGATACGGTGGCAACGCCGGACGGGGTGGAAATCAGCCGCGCCCGCTGGTTCAGCAGGGCCGAAATCCAGCAGGCGGTCACCGCTGGCGAGGTGGTGATTTCGACCCGTACCTCCATTGCCAGGGCGCTGATCGAGCATTGGTACGGTGGCCCGATCCAGGACGCCGCAGGGACACCGGTGCCGGCCGTCCAACCGAAGAGCGCCATGCAGCGGGAGCACGCCGAAGGCAAGGCGTCCGGCGCATGACGGATGAAGCAACGCCCGTCATCGACGAGCGCACCCTCGAGGAACGAATCCTGGCCGGGCTCGACGACGAACAGCGCACCGTAGCGACAACGCTGACCGGGCCGATGTGTGTCCTGGCCGGTGCCGGCACCGGCAAGACCCGGGCCATCACGCACCGGATTGCCTACGGAGTCCATAGCGGCGTGTACAACCCGCAGCGGCTGCTCGCCGTGACCTTCACCGCGCGGGCCGCGGCGCAAATGCGGACCCGCCTTCGCGACCTCGGCGTCGGCAGCGTCCAGGCCCGGACCTTCCACGCCGCCGCGCTGCGGCAACTGCAGTTTTTCTGGCCCCAAGCCGTCGGCGGGGCCATCCCCGGCCTGCTGGATCATAAGGCGCAGCTCATTGCCGAGGCTGCCCGCCGGTTGCGGCTGTCCTCGGACCGTGCCTCTATCCGTGACCTTGCCGCCGAGATTGAGTGGGCAAAGGTTTCCATGCTTACCCCGGAGACGTACCTGACGCAGGCACAGGACCGCGGCGAACCCGGCGGGCTGGACCGGACCGCCGTCGGCCGTCTTTTTCAGGCCTATGAGGACGTAAAGACGGACCGGAACGTGATTGACTTTGAGGATGTTCTGCTGATCACGGTGGGTATCCTGCAGGAGGATCCACGCGTCGCTGCCACCGTTCGGGAGCAATACCGGCACTTTGTCGTGGACGAGTACCAGGACGTTTCGCCGCTGCAGCAGCGCATGCTGGACCTGTGGCTGGGCGGCCGAGAGGACTTATGCGTCGTCGGCGATGCCAGCCAGACCATCTACTCCTTCACCGGCGCCACTTCGCGGCATCTGCTGAACTTTCCCGCCCGCTATCCCAAGGCGCAGCTGGTCAAGCTGGTCAGGGACTACCGGTCAACGCCGCAGGTCGTGCAGCTGGCGAATTCCCTGCTGTCGGCTCGGCGGAGCGCCGGCCCTGTGGCCGACGCCGGCTGGTCTGCTCCGCTGCGCCTAGTGGCGCAGCGGCAAGAGGGTCCGGTACCGGAATTTGTCGAATGCAGCGACGACGAGGCCGAGGCCGCCGCCGTAGCGGCCCGCATCAAGGTGCTCATTGACAACGGGACACGGGCCAGTGGAATCGCGGTGCTGTTCCGGACCAACGGGCAGTCACAGGCCTATGAGCAGGCACTGGCCTCCGTCGGCGTCGGCTACCAGTTGCGCGGCGGTGAACGTTTCTTTGCCCGCAAGGAAGTCCGGGACGGCATTCTCCAGCTCCGGGCGGCCTCCCGTGCGGCCGAGAATGAGCCGGTGGGGCAGCTGGTCCGGGACGTGCTGGCCACCCTCGGCTACACCCATGATGCCCCACAGACCGGCGGCGCCGTCCGGGAACGCTGGGAATCCCTCGCCGCGCTGGTGGCGCTGGCCGATGAGCTGGTGGCCGTCCGCGGGTCCGCCGAGGGTGGCTTCAGTCTGGCCGACTTTGTGATGGAACTGCAGGAACGGTCCGTCGCCCAGTACGCTCCCACGGTCCAAGGCGTGACGCTGGCGTCGCTGCACGCCGCGAAGGGGCTGGAATGGGATGCGGTGTTCCTGGTCGGTTTGAGCGAGGGGCTGATGCCGATCTCGTTCGCGGACACCGCGGAGACGATTGATGAGGAACGCCGTCTGCTGTACGTGGGGATCACCCGGGCCCGGGAATTCCTGGCGCTTTCCTGGTCGACCGCCCGGACGCCGGGGGGCCGGGCGAACCGCAAGCCATCCCGCTTCCTGGACGGGCTGCGGCCCAATTCCGCACGCCGGCCGGGGAGCTCGGGTACAGTTTCGGCGTCGAGCCAGGCGCCCCGGAAGAGCAGAAAATCCGCTTCTCCATCGACCTGCCGGATCTGCGGCAAGATGCTTTCCTCCGGCGGGGAACGCAAGGTGGGCCGCTGCGCGGACTGCCCGCCCAGCTATGAGGAGGCAACGTTTGACGCGCTCCGCCAATGGCGGCTGTTGGAGGCCAAGCAGGCCGAGGTTCCGGCCTTCGTCGTCTTCACCGACGCAACGCTGGTGGCCATCGCGGAGGCACGGCCGCAGTCCGTGGACGAGCTCGCCGGGCTCCCTGGTGTGGGCCCGGCAAAACTGGAACGCTATGGTGCATCGATCCTCGAAATTCTGACGACGGACGCTTCCAGCTGATGGTCCCGCCACCGAGTCGGGGACGCCAACATACTGGCGCTGTCTTCGGATCCCGTGGCACGTGCGCTGATGCCGACACGATCGCTCCCGGGTGCGGGCCGGCCGTTGGTCTGGAGCTGGCGTTGGAACTGGCAGCCGCATTCCGGATGCGGGGGATAGCTGCGCTGCAGCCACGCACCATCTGAGGCACGCAGCGTCAGCACGGCAGACCAACTAGCGGGGCGGTTGATGCAGTCCAGATAGAGCAGGGCCTGGCGCGCCGCAGAACCGGCGGCGCACAATGCCATCGAACTCTCCTCCACAGCTGTCGCCTGACTGCGTGTGGCGGGGTCCGTCAACTGCCCACAGATCTGCGGCCATTGCGGGTCTGCCACGGCGCGGTGCCGTTCCACGCATTCACCGCACGCTGTCTCACCTGGAATCACCAGCGGTCCCACGGTGGCATCCTGTTCGCGCTGCAGCACGATCAGATGCGGTTGGTCGCGGCTCATCAATTGGGCCGAGGCTGCCGGGTCGACGGCGTCATGCCCCGCGTAAATCACCAGATCGAGGGTCTGGAAGTCCGAACCGCCGTTCTGCATCGAGCGGACAACGTGTGACTGGCAGCCGGGGTCCAGGCTCAAGAGCTGACGTCGGAGCGCTGCCGCGCGGTTCATTCCGATATCGGTCAGCCTGTAGGCTCCCGGTCCGATATCCGCCGGCGCCACCGGCGCCGCGTCCTCAAGCAAAATGGTGCCGACGCCGGCTCCCACCAGCCCCTGCGCCAGGGCTGCACCGGTTCGCCCCAGACCAATAATCCGCAGTACAGCGTTTCCGCGTCCGGCCAGCGGACGCAGGGCCGCGGAGCCGTAGACGGCGGCGGCCAGGGCGGCATCTCCGGCGAGCCGCTCCCCCCGGAAACCTGGCGGCGCCAGGGGAACCGTGTCGTCGAACAGCACGGTGGACAGCGAACCGATGATCTGTTGTGCCCGGGGTGTGGCGAGCCGTGCCCGGGCCGCGGTGTCCGCCACCGTTGTGCTGCCGGTGCCCTCGCGCAGCAGCCGGATAAAGGCACTGTCTGCGGGGGTGAGGCCTTCGAGAATAACGCCGCCGGGTCCCAAGCCGACCTGCAGCATATGGCTGTCTCTGGAAACGACCCGCAGACCGGGATTGATTTTCATGATTCCTCCGGCGTTCCGACGGGGACCGGAGGAGCCGTGTGCCATCCGGATAGCACGATCGTGGCACAGCACGGCGGCCGCCGTGCGGTTATCCACAGGCGCGGAGCTATCCACAGGGGCGGAGCCGAATGGAATGTTGTCAGCCGCGGGTTGTAACGTCGGAGTATGCCTTCTGACCGGACACCCGTTCCCCATCTCACTGCCGGCGGTGCACCGGTGCTTGTCCGGAGGTCGGCCCGGCGCCGGCGCACCGTGGCCGCATTTTGGGAGGGCGGGACAGCCGTGGTGGCAATTCCCGCGCATTTCAGCATGGCCCAGGAACGGCAGTGGGTCGCCAAGATGCTGGCCAAGCTGGACGCCAAAGGCTACGCTCCCGGAGCGCCCGGGGAAGCCGGGAACGGCACCTTCAAAAAACGCCGAGGCGGGTCCGACGGGGAGCTGATGGCACGCGCCGCAGAGCTTTCCGGCCGGTACCTGGAGGGCAAGGCGATTCCGGCCACCGTCCGTTGGGTTACCAACCAGAATTCGCGCTGGGGATCCGCAACCCCCGCAGAGCGGACCATCCGCTTGTCGGACAAGGTGCGCGGGATGCCCGGCTGGGTGCTCGACTATGTGCTCCTGCACGAGCTGTCACATCTGCTGGTGGCTTCCCACGGACCGGCATTCTGGGCACTGCTGCAGGGGTACCCGCAGCTGGAACGCGCCAAGGCATTCCTCGACGGCGTCGCCTACGCAACATCCCGCGGTCTGCAGCCGGGCGGGACAGGCGATGAGGGCGAAGCCTGTACGGAGTCGGGTGGCGATGGGTAGGCCTACAGCGGTGAAGCCCAGCAAGGATGGAACCGGCGCCAGCAGCGCCGGAGCGTATTCGTTTGCCTGCTGGGTCGGATTCGATTTTGTCGGGCGGTGGCTGTCAGCCAACCGGCATTCGAATCCGCCAGCCGGTAACTCCCGGCCGGTCTGCATCGTCGGCCGCGCATGACCTTACCTGCCGCGCTATGGCGGCAGCCGGATTCGTCTGCGGGCGAAGCTGTCAGCCAGTTCACTGCAGGGCATGGCCTTCGCCGCCGAGGACGGCCGCGGGCTAAATCTGCGGGCGCGGACCTTCATCCGGCTCGGTACTGCCCGGCTCGGTACTGCCCGGCTCGGTACTGCCCGGCTCGGTACTGCCCGGCTCGGTACTGCCCGGCTCGGTACTGCCCGGCTCGGTACTGCCCGGCTCGGTACTGCCCGGCTCGGTACTGCCCGATTCCCCGGTATCCGTAGTGTCCGCTGCCTGTTCGCCCTGCTCCGGGGGCGTGTCCTGCGCCGCTGCGTCGGCACTTTGTTCAAAGTCCCCGGCGAGCAGCTTCTGCAGTGCGGCGTCGACGTCGGAATCGGAGGCATCCAGCAGCTTCCGGCGTTCGCCGAAACCCGAAGGGTCGTCGAGATCTTCAGCGGTCGGCAGCAGATCCGGATGTTGCCAGATCGCGTCACGGCCGGCGATTCCGCGTTGTTCCTTCAACGCAGCCCAGAGCGTAGCGGCTTCGCGCAGCCGCCGCGGACGCAGCTCCAGTCCCACCAGAGCGCCGAAGGCGTGCTCTGCCGGACCGCCCGTTGCCCGGCGGCGGCGCACGGTTTCACGCAGCGCCGCGGCGGAGGGAAGGTTGCTGGCCGCTTCGAAGCTGAGCTCGTCCACCCATCCTTCAACGAGGGCCAGCGCCGTTTCCAGCTTGGCCAGAGCCGCATCTTGCTCCGGAGTGCGCTGCGGCATGAAAACGCCCTCGGACAGAGCGGCCTGAATGCCTTCCGGGTTACTGGGATCGAGGTCGCGTGCCAATTCCTCCATCCGGGACATGTCGATGTGAATTCCGCGGGCATACGATTCGATCGCCCCCAGCAGGTGTCCGCGCAACCACGGAACCTGGACAAAGAGCCGGGCATGCGCCGCCTCGCGCACCGCCAGGAACAGCCGCACATCCCGTTCCGGCAGGTCCAGCCCGGCACCGAAGGCGGCAACGTTGGCCGGAAGCAGTGCCATCTGCAGATCCGCAAGTGGCACGCCGATGTCGGTCGAACTGACCACCTCACGCGCCAGCGCACCCACGGCTTGACCCAGCTGCATGCCAAAGAGCGCCCCGCCCATGTTCTGCAGCATCGAGGACGCGCCGCCCATCATGGACTTCATTTCCTCCGGCAGCTGTTCGCCGAGGGTGCTGGAGAGGGCGAAAGCAATACTGTTGGCCACCGGCTCCGTGAGGCGCTTCCACGTGCCGAGCGTCTCTTCCACCCATTCCGCCCGCGACCATGCCCGCCCAATCAGGCCTGTGCTCGGCAGGTCTGTGACCGGATCAAGCCACAGCTCCGCCAGCCGCAGCGCCTCGTCGACTTCGCGGGACTGTGCCGCTGTCACCGACGGATCCCCGCCGGCCACGGCCTGCCGCGCGTTGTCGTGAGCCAGTTGCCAGTTCACGGGTTCATCACTCTGATTGCTCATCATCGCCTGAACCTGGGCGAAGAGTTGGGAAAGGACGTTCGGATCGTCCGGGAGACCGGCGGCTTTGGCCAGCGCCGCCGGATCAAAGCCCTCGATGCCTTGGCCGCCCATCAGATTGGCCAGCATTTCGGACAGCGGGTCCTTCGGTGTTTCGTCGTCGTTATCTGCTGGGTTCGAAGTCATCTGCGGCCGTTCCTTGGTGGATTTACTTCTTAACTTCACGTTACCGCCGCCCCGGTTCCTTGTCTGCCCGCCGCGTCCACCGTTCGCTACCGGCAAAGCCCAGTACGACGACGGCGGAACGGCGCCGCGCTCCCGTGCAGTTCCGCTGTGGTTCCCGTGCGCTTCCCTGGGGTTCGCTGGGGTTCCCTGCGGTTCCGCCGCGGTTCCCAAGGCGTTCCGCCGTGCTTCCCGTGCGGTTCCCTCTGGTCGCAGGCTGGCGGACCGGGGCCCCGATGCTTCCCCGAGCGCGAGGCCCGGCAATGGCCGCCAAACCGTTACAGCCGAACCCCTATCCGAGCACGTAGGCTAGGGGTTTGGACAAGTCAGGCAACGTGGCGGCAATTTCCGCAAGAGAGGTACAGGTTGTGAGCGATCCGAACACCGGGGGGCCCACCCAAGGGCAACCCATCGGAGGGCCCGCCGCTGCCTGGTCCGGTCCCTCCACTGTGCCGGCACCGCAGAGGCCCCGTGACGGCCGCTTCATCACGATGATAGTTTCCGGAGTACTGGCCGTCGCCCTGTGCATCGTGGCACTGAGCTTGCCGGTGCCGTATGTGATTGAATCCCCGGGGCCCACCTTCAACACCTTGGGCAAGGATAGCGGCAAGCCCGTCATCCAGGTCAGCGGGCATCAGACATTCCCGGCCGACGGGCAGCTCGATCTCGTGACCGTTTCCGTCAGCGGCGGTCCGAACAGCAACGTGAACGTCGTCGAGGCGTACCGGGCCTGGCTGGACAGCAGCCGCTCGGTCATCCCGGAAGAGCTGCTGTACCCGCCGGGGACCAGCCAGCAGGAGATCAGCAGCCAGAACGCCGTCGCCATGACGACCTCGCAGGAAGACGCGACGGCGGCAGCCCTGACCCAGCTGAAGATCCCCTTCGACACCACGCTGGCGGTGGCGGCAATTCCCGAAGGCTCCGCCTCGCAGGGCCAGCTGGAGCCCGGCGACGTCCTGGTGTCCATCGACGGTACCCCGATCACGTACATCAAGGTCATCCAGGATGCTTTGGCCGGCGGCAACGGCAAGGCGATCAGCATGGAGGTGCGCCGCGGTTCCGATCTGCTGACCAAGACCATAATCCCGCAAAAGAGCACGGCAGGGAAGTATCTGCTGGGCATTGCGCTGCAGAACAACTTCAAGTTCCCCTTCGACGTCAACATCTCGCTAAGCAACGTGGGCGGCCCCAGCGCCGGAATGATGTTTGCCTTGGGCATAATCGACACCGTCACCTCCGGGGACCTCACCGGCGGTAAGCACTTCGCCGGGACCGGCACCATCGATCCGGCGGGTAACGTCGGAGCGATAGGCGGCATCGCCCAGAAAATGATCGGTGCCCGGCAAAGCGGGGCCACCGTCTTTCTGGCCCCGGCTGCGAACTGCGGCGAGGTGGTGGGGCACGTGCCCGCCGGCCTTCAGGTGGTCCGGGTAGCGACCCTGCAGCAGGCCGAAGATGCCGTGGCCCAGATCGCCGCCGGTCAAAACGATCCCGCACTGCCGACCTGCACGGCAGGTTGAAACCGCCATGACATAATCCTGGAATTTACAGCACAAAATGACATCATCACTCCCACCACCGACTAAACAGAGGTAAGCGTGACTTCCCGTCCTGCCAGTCCGAACAGACCCGCCAACATCCGACGCCGGCGCGGGCCGCTGCTGCCCACACTCCTCGTGGTGGCAGCTCTGGTCGTCGCATTCGTCTTCTTCGCTAACGTCTACACTGACGTCCTCTGGTATAACCAGCTCGGCTTTTTGGAAGTCTTCTGGCGTGAAAACGCCTCGCGCCTGCTGACCTTCCTGGTCGGGTTCCTGATCATGGGCGGTGGGGTTTACGCCTCCATTAAAGTCGCCTACCGGGCCCGTCCGGTCTATGCCCCGGACAGCCAGGTCCAGGACAACCTGAACCACTACCAGGCTCAGCTGGAACCGGTCCGTCGGCTGGTCATGATCGGTGTGCCCGCCGTCTTCGGTTTGTTCGCCGGCACCGCTGCGGCCGGCCAGTGGCAGAAGGTATTGCTGTTCTTCTTCCAAGTGCCCTTCGGGCAGAAGGATCCGCAGTTCGGACTTGATCTGAGCTTTTACCTCAACACTCTGCCGTTCCTCGGATTTGTCATCGGGTTCCTGATCAGCGTGGTGCTCATTGCGGCCATCGCCGGCATCATGACGCACTATCTGTATGGGGCCATCAGGCTGCAGGAGCGCGGACTGTTCACCAGCCGCGCCGCACAGATCCACCTGGCCGTCCTCGCCGCCGTCTTCCTCGTTCTGCTGGCGATCAACTTCTGGCTGGACCGCTTCACCACGCTGCAGGACAACAGCGGTCTGCGGTCCGGCGCGATGTACACGGATGTCAACGCCGTCATCCCGACCAAAGCCATCCTGGCCGTTGCCGCGGGCCTGGTCGCGGTGTTGTTCATCGTGACCGCGGTCATCGGCCGCTGGCGGCTGCCGATCATCGGGACCGCGATGTTGATCATCACCTCGCTGCTGGCCGGCGGCATCTACCCCTGGGCGGTGCAGCAGTTCCAGGTCAAGCCTTCGGAGCAGTCGCTGGAGTCGGCGTATATCCAAAAGAACATCAACATGACCCGCTCGGCGTACGGTTTGGATAACGTCGAGGTGACCCCGTACAACGCGACGACGGACGCCACCCCGGGTGCGCTGCGGCAGGACGCGGAAACGGCAGCGAATATCCGCCTGCTGGATCCGAACCTGATCTCCACCACCTTTGGCCAGCTGGAACAGTACCGCCCGTACTACAAGTTCCCCAGCACGTTGAATGTGGACCGCTACACGATTGACGGCAAGGTCCAGGACACCGTCATCGCGGTGCGCGAACTGAACCCGAACGGCATCCCCACCGCCCAGCAGACCTGGTACAACAATCACCTGGTCTACACGCACGGCTACGGCGTGGTGGCCGCCTACGGAAATACGGCCACCGTTGATGGCAAGCCGGTATTCATGCAGTCCGGTGTGCCGTCGGTCGGCAAGCTGGGCACCGATACCAGCTACCAGCCGCGGATCTATTTCGGCCAGTTTTCACCCGATTACTCGATCGTGGGCGGCAACGCCGACGGTACACACGTTGAACTGGACCGGCCGCAGAGCTCGAGCGGAGGCACCGATTCCAACTCAACCTTCGCCGGCAACGGCGGACCGAACGTGGGTAACTGGTTCAACCGGCTGCTGTACTCCATCAGGTTCCAGTCCTCGGACCTGCTGCTGACCAATGGGGTCAACGACAAGTCCCAGATTCTCTATGACCGGACGCCGGAGGAGCGGGTTGCCAAGGTCGCGCCCTATCTGACCATCGACGGGAATCCGTACCCCGCCGTCATCGACGGGCGGGTCAAATGGATCGTGGACGGCTACACCACCAGCTCCGCGTACCCGTACGCGCAGCAACAGCAGCTGGAATCCGCCACCACGGATTCGCTGACGTCCAAGAACGGAACGGGCGCGCTGCCGAACAGCTCGATCAACTACATCCGCAATTCGGTCAAGGCCACAGTTGACGCCTATGATGGTTCGGTTTCCCTCTATGCCTGGGACGATCAGGATCCGATCCTCAAGGCCTGGCAGAAGGTGTTCCCGACGACGATCAAACCGTTTACGGAGATGTCCGGCGATCTGATGAGCCATGTGCGCTACCCGGAGGATCTCTTCAAGGTACAGCGCGAACTGCTGGGCCGTTATCACGTGACGGATCCGGGGAAGTTCTACCAAAACACCGAGGCGTGGAGCGTCCCGAACGATCCCACCTCGCCCACGGACAACGTTAAGCAGCCGCCGTACTACCTCTCCCTGCAGATGCCGGGCCAGGACAAGACGGCGTTCTCCCTGACCACATCCTTTATCCCGCAGTCCGTGCAGGGCACAGACTCACGGAACGTGCTCTACGGCTTCATGGCAGCGGATGCGGACGCCGGGAACGAAAAGGGGGTGAAGGCGGCCGGTTATGGCAAACTCAGACTGCTGGAGCTGCCCACGGAGACCCAGGTCCCCGGGCCCGGGCAGGTGCAAAACACCTTCACCTCCGACCCGTCCGTCTCGCAGCAGCTGAACGTGCTCCGGCTGGGCCAGTCCACCGTGATCAACGGTAACCTTCTGACCCTTCCGGTCGGCGGAGGACTCCTGTATGTACAGCCGGTTTACGTGAAGTCGAACGGTGAGACCTCGTATCCGACCCTGCAGCGCGTGCTGGTGGCATTCGGCAACAAGATCGGTTACGCGGCGACCCTGAACGAAGCGCTGGACCAGCTCTTCGGTGGCAATTCGGGTGCAGCGGCGGGCGACTCCCAAAAGCCCACCGGCACGGCGACGCCGGGAAGTTCGGGGACCGGCGGGACCGGTGGACCCGCCGTGGCTCCCGACCCGACGGCGCAGGCTTCGCTGACCCAGGCGCTGCAGGATGCCAACCAGGCAATCCAGGATGGACAGGCCGCGCTGGCCAAGAGCGACTTCGCCGCCTACGGTGCCGCCCAGACGAAGCTCAACGCGGCGATCGCGGCCGCGCTCGCGGCAGAGGCGAAGATGACGGGAACGCCGGCGGCCACGCCGTCAGCCGGCCCTTCGGGCACCGCAACCGGTTCGCCGTCGTCGTCAGCCACCCCGTCCAAGTAGGCCTGGTGATCTAAGCTTAAAGCTTGGGAATTCGGGACGGATTCAACGAAACCGTCCCGAATTCCCGGGCCATGGTCCAGCAGGGAACATCTCGGCGGTCCTGGCCGATTTGGCCTCACCACGGCGCACAGGTAGAGTTGGTGATGCGACGCGGGGTGGAGCAGTTCGGTAGCTCGCTGGGCTCATAACCCAGAGGTCACAGGTTCAAATCCTGTCCCCGCAACCATGAAAGAGGCCCTGATTGGCGGAAACGCCGGTGAGGGCCTCTTTCTTTTACCTCGCGGCGTGGGTGATCCAGCTTTTAGCCGGCGTTTTCAGTCGACACCGTGACGCTGGTGGCGTCCATGGCAAGCGAAGGCTCCCAGCCCGGACCCTAGGCCTCGAGGATTCTTCTGGTGTCCGACTCGCAAATGCACCCTTCCGCTCCGCTAAGATGGCACGCCGGTGCGCCTCTGACTTCCCTTGCGGTCCCGTAAACGCCGGCTCGTCCCCGTACAGTCGAGCAGGTCGGCGTCCGGCGCCCAATGACGGGAAGGGAGGCAACGAGAACCTCCACCTCGCCGAGCGAACGGTTCGACGCGCGGGCAACCGGCGATCGAGGACGCCCTGAAAGAGCGCAGCTAAACGACGGCACAATGTCTGATGGCACGGATAAACCAAAGGCGTGACTTTCTGCATGTCGACGTCGCTCCGCACAGAAGGCGGGCGATCCGCTGTGCTGACGAAAATTACTGTAGCGGGGCGCCTCAGGACCGTCAGCCGTTCGATCCTTCCAGTTCACTCCGTTCGTCCGGGGTATTGCGGCGCCCGCTGATAAGGTTCACCCGGGCCGTTACGGCGTACAAAATCTAGCTGGAGGTAAGATGAGCACCGTTAAGAGCCTGTGGGTCATGGCCCAGGGAGACCCTACTTTCATGCGACGAGTCAATGGGTGGCTCGCGGTCTTTTGGCTCGTGATGATCCCGTTCTCGTTGTGGATGGGTTGGTTGGACTCGGTCATTTACGTCTCGGCACTTTCCCTTTGGGCACTCGTCTCGGGTCATTGGTCTGCCTGGCAGGCGGCACGCGTGGAGGTTCAGCAACAAGAAGATGCCAAGGCTCGCGAGAAGGAAGACCTGGTATCCGAGGTCGTTGCCGCCATCCTCGCCAAAACCAATCTGGAACGCGCACCCCACAATGCGCAAGCATCCGATGCTTCCCTGAGTTGAACGCGCTTGCGCCGCACCGCGAGTGCCGTGTCCCGGGAACCGACCTTCTTCCCCGCCTTTTCGCTGTCTGACGGGAAGCGACCGCCCCTGCCCAAGACAGGATTGCATCGATTAATTCACCTGCTTCCCGAAGAACGTCTGCGCTTGAACAGCGGCCGGGTAAATCCTGTACGATCAGCGCATGGGAATAGTAATTACACTGATAATTGTTGGAGTCGTCCTCCTCGTTTTGGGCATTGCCGTCAAAGCTGCGATGTTCCTGCTGTGGATCGGGATCGTAGTGCTTGTAGTTGGAGCCGTCATGGGGGTAATGCGTAGCGTGCGAAACCGCGCCTAACACACCGGTTCGCCCCTTACGATCGCCTGTTGGGGCCATGCCAAAGAACACCGAGAAGATGTGAAGTAAGTACGGGCGGCGTAATGTCGTCGCGGGTGGGTCGCGTCATGAGAGCCACAGTAACCGGAACCCCAACGCGGGCGCTTTTTGCCTGTTTTGGGGTTCCGTTGTCTTTGCACAGCCCTCGGCTACGGTTCTTCCTTCCGGCTACAGGGGGTCCGGCGGAGTGGGTGGATCGACGAAGTCGCCGGAACCGCGCCGAAACTGCGCCAACGTCTGGACCAGACGTGTCAGGTCATCGGGCGGGATGCCAAGGCTGCGGAAGACATGTTCATTGAGACTGGCCGTGGCATCCTCCACCATGGCCCTGCCGAGGTCTGTCAGCAGCACCAAGGTGGCGCGTCCGTCCGTCGGGTGGGCGGATCTGCGCACCAGGCCATCCCGCTCCAACCTGTCCACCACGTTCGTCACGCTGGTCGGATGGACCTGCAGCCGGGCGCTCGCGCTTGCCATGGGCAGCAGCCCGTCCCGGCTGAAGCTGAGCAACCGCAGCATTTCAAAGCGCGCAAACGATAACCCAAGCGGCTTGAGTGCGGCATCCACGCGGGACAACATAATCTGTTGAGCGCGAATGATCGATGTGACGGCGGCCATTCCGTCGGCCGCGTCGGACCAGCCGTGCGAAATCCACAGCCGCTTGGCCTCGGCGATTGGGTCCATCGGCAACGGCGTTGCTGGGGGCACGTCGAAAGTCCTTTCACGAACGATTCCCGCCGGCACCGGGCGGGCGGCAAACACCGAGCCTCATCACAAAAAATACTCGGAACACATAGTAAATACTAGTAGTTCCTAGTATTCTCAGTGGTGAAGCATCAGTCATTGTGCATCAAAGGATTTTGCGCCGCAGGATTTTGCAACAAAGGAGTTGTTGAATGAAGATCGTCGTACTCGTAAAACAGGTGCCGGATACGGCGGAAGAGCGAAAGCTTGATCTGACGACGGGTCTGCTGGACCGTGATGCCGGCGACAGCGTTGTTGATGAGATCAACGAGCGGGCCCTTGAGGTGGCGCTGCGGGTCAAGGACGCGAATAAGAGTACCGAAGTGGTTGTCATGACGATGGGGCCGGACGGGGCAACCCAGGCATTGCGCAAGGCGCTTTCCATGGGTGCGGACTCCGGCGTGCACATCCTCGACGACTCCCTCGCGGGCGCGGACACCAAACGTACCGCGGCAGCACTCGCGGCTGGGCTGAAGGTCACCGGGTTCGACATCGTGCTCGCCGGCAACGAATCCACCGACGGCCGCGGCGGCGTTGTCCCGGCCATGGTGGCCGAGCACCTGGCCCTGCCGCTGCTTGGCTCATTGGTTTCCGCCGAGATCACCGAGGGAGCTGTACGCGGTGTTCGCCAGGGTGAGGGCGGCACATTGAATGTCCATGCGGCACTGCCCGCCATCGTGACCGTGACCGAAAGCTCCGCAGAGGCCCGGTTCCCGAATTTCAAGGGCATTCTGACCGCCAAGCGCAAGCCTGTCACTACACTGTCTGTGGCAGATCTGGGCAGCGCCGACCTCGGCAGCGCAGAGTTGGGCGGCGCAGGCCTGACGGGCTTCGGACCCGGTGCGGATGCCAGGGTCGGCAGCACGGTGATTGTGTCCACCACCGAACGCACGGCCCGCGCTGCGGGCAGGAAAATCGTCGACGACGGAACCGCAGCCACCGAGCTGGCCGAGTTCCTTGTTGCAAACCGTCTGGTCTGAGGGAGGAAAAGAATGTCGAACGTTCTGGCACTTGTGGAAATGTCCCACCGCGGCGAAATCGCCGGCTCCACCCGCGGATTGCTTGCCGCAGCCGCGAAGTTGGGCACGCCGGTCGCCGTGGTTGCCACCGCCACGGCATTGACGGACGACGACGTCGCCCGGCTTGGCGGGCTGGGTGCGGCACAGATTTACGCTGCGGTGACAGCGGCGGCCGGTGCCGTTCTGGTGATCCCGGCGCTGGAAGCGTTGAGTGAGGCCGTCCGTGCTCTGCAGCCGTCCGCGGTCGTGCTGGCCAATTCCGTGGACGGGCGCGAGGTGGCCGCCCGGTTGGCTGTGCGAACCGGCGGCGGTCTGCTGGCCGACGCCGTGGACGTGCGCGCCGACGCCGGGAAAGTCGTGGCCCTGCACTCGGTTTTCGGGGGTGCGTACACCGTTGAATCCGCAGTGGACGTGGGGCTGCCCATCATCACCCTCCGTTCAGGTGCCATCGACGATCACGCACCCGCAGCCACCCCGGAGGTCAGTGCGGTTTCCCTGACGGTCGAACAGGGAAACGCTGCCGTCATTGACGGATTCAACGACGAAGCCGCCATTTTGGCCCGGCCGGAACTGCGCGGCGCGGCCACAGTGGTGTCCGGCGGCCGCGGCTTGGGTTCAGCGCAGAACTTTGTGCTGGTGGAGCAACTGGCCGACGCGTTGGGGGCCGCCGTCGGAGCCTCGCGCGCCGCCGTCGACGCCGGTTTTATTGGCCACACGGCGCAGGTCGGACAGACCGGTGCCAGTGTGTCCCCGCACCTGTATATCGCCTTGGGCATTTCTGGTGCCATCCAGCATCGGGCCGGCATGCAAACCGCCAAGACCATCGTGGCCATCAACAAGGACGGGGACGCACCCATCTTTGACGTGGCGGATTTTGGCATTGTGGGAGACGTCTTCACGGTGGTGCCGAAACTCATCGACGCTCTCAACGCCCGGACCAGCTGACGAACGGTGGAAACAGCTGCGTCCGTGCCCGCCACACTTCGCCGAGAGGTTCCTTAGAAGATGCCTACAGCAGTGAAGAATTCGTCATCGACGAAGAGTAAGTGGTCCAGGTTCATTTGGATTGTGCCGGCAGTGGTCAGTGTCCTGCTGGTTGTGGTGTTGCTGGCCAAATGGCTCACGGGTTTGTCGGGTGTGCAGTCCTTCCTGACCGACTATCCCGGGCAATCGCGTCTGCCGGACAGCGCCCCCGTGGGCTTTCCGGCCTGGCTGGCCTGGCAGCACTTCCTGAATGTGTTCTTCATCGTACTGATCATCCGGTCCGGCTGGCAGGTGCGCACCGCCAAGCGGCCGCCGGCGCACTGGATCAGGAACAACAAGGGCCTGATCCGGACCAGGAATGCGCCCGTCAAGATGAGTTTGGACCTGTGGTTCCACCTGAGCCTGGACGCTCTGTGGGTGCTCAACGGCCTCATCTTTGTGATTGTGTTGTTTGCCACCGGACAGTGGATGCGGATCATCCCGACCAGGTGGGATGTGTTCCCGAACGCCGTCTCCGCCGCCCTGCAGTACGCGTCCCTTAGCTGGCCAATCGAGGACGGCTGGGTTAACTACAACGCACTGCAGCTGCTGACCTACTTTGTGACAGTGTTCATTGCCGCACCCTTGGCCATCATCACCGGGCTGCGCATGTCCTCGGGCTGGCCGAAGAAGGCGGAGAAGCTGAACAAGGCATACCGCATCGAGGCCGCCCGGTCGCTGCACTTCCCGGTCATGCTGTACTTTGTGCTGTTCATCATCGTGCACGTCACTTTGGTTCTCGCCACCGGGGCGCTGCGCAACCTCAACCATATGTACGGCAGCAGCGACGACATCAATTGGGTGGGGTTCGGCATCTTCGCAGCTTCCCTTCTGGTGATCGTGGCCGCCTGGTTCCTGGCCCGGCCGCTCTTCCTGCGACCGGTGGCGGCCTTGTCCGGAACCGTGAGCAAGTAGCCCCCGGAACCCTGAGCAAGTAGTCCCGGGAACCCTGAGTAAGTGATCCCCGGACCGTAAGCAAGTAGTCTCTGGGCATCATAAGTACCTACCGTCCTCAGGAGTAAGTAGTTGGCGGAACGGCGAGTAGATAGCTGTCCAATCAAATGGTTACACAGCGAGCCAGCCGTCCAGCCAGGCAAAGGAGCGCCCATGTTTGAACGCACGGAGGACCAGCAAGCCATGGTGGCGATGGTGCGCGACTTTGCCGGCGGGGCGATTTCCCCGCACAGTGCATATTGGGATGAGACGAAGCATTTCCCGGTGGACGTCCTGCGCGAAGCGGGCACGCTGGGCATGGGCGGAATCTATGTGAGCGAAGAGTACGGCGGATCCGGGCTCACGCGCACCGATGCCGTGCTGATTTTTGAGGAGCTGGCCAAAGCTGACCCCACCATCGCGGCGTACATCTCCATCCACAACATGGTGGTGTGGATGATCGACGCCTTTGGCAATGCCGTGCAGCGGGCCAATTGGGTGCCGCAGCTGGCGTCCATGGAGGCGTTGGGGAGCTATTGCCTGACGGAACCGGGGGCCGGTTCAGACGCCGCGGCGCTGAGCACCCAGGCGGTGCGCGACGGCGACGATTACGTTCTGAACGGGACGAAACAGTTCATCTCCGGCGCCGGTGCTGCCGGCTTCTATCTGGTCATGGCACGGACAGCCGACACGGGCAGCCACGGCATCACGGCCATCGTGGTACCGGCAAACCTTCAGGGTCTGTCGTTCGGGCCGAACGAAAAGAAAATGGGGTGGAACGCGCAGCCCACCCGCCAAGTCATTTTTGAGGATGTTCGCGTCCCCGTGGCCAACCGGCTGGGGGCCGAAGGCAGCGGATTTGGCATTGCCATGAAGGGACTCAACGGCGGCCGGATCAACATCGCCGCCTGCTCCCTGGGCGGTGGCCAGGCCGCCCTGGACAAGTCCATCGCGTATCTGAAGGAGCGCACGGCCTTTGGCGGAACCCTGATCAGCAAGCAGGCCCTGCTTTTCGAGATTGCGGACATGGACACCGAGCTGGAAACGGCGCGGACCCTGGTGCTGCGCGCCGCCGAAGCGCTGGATCGCGGAGCCGCAGACACCGTGAGGCTGTGCGCGATGGCCAAGCGTGTGGCCACGGACGCCGGCTTCAACGTGGCCAACAAAGCCCTCCAGCTCCATGGCGGCTACGGCTATCTGGCGGAGTATGGCCTGGAGAAGATCGTGCGGGATTTGCGCGTCCATCAGATCCTGGAAGGCAGCAACGAGATTATGCGCTTAATAGTGGGCCGGCTGGCAGTGGAGGACTAAGAAATGAACAATGACGACGTTCTGGTGCACCGAGCCGGTCACCTGGGCCACCTGATCCTGAACCGGCCCAAGGCCTTGAACGCCCTGACGCATGGCATGATCGCCGCGGTCGCCGACTCCCTGGATGCTTGGGAAAATGACGACGACGTCAGCACCGTTCTGATCTCCGGGTCCGGTGAGCGCGGCTTGTGCGCCGGCGGTGACATCGTGGCGATCTATCGTGACACCCGCCTTGGTGGCACGGAAAGCGCCGCCTTCTGGCGCGACGAATACATTCTCAACGCCAGGATCAAACGTTATCCCAAACCGATCGTGACCTTGATGGACGGAGTGGTCCTGGGCGGGGGAGTGGGTATTTCCGCGCACGCCGCCATCCGCGTTGTCACCGAACGCTCCCGGGTGGGCATGCCGGAAACGGGCATCGGTTTTGTCCCGGACGTCGGCGGCCTGTATCTGCTCTCCCGCGCGCCGGGCGAGTTGGGCACGCACGCAGCCCTGACCGCCGGCATGATCAACGGCGCCGACGCCATGGCGATGGGCCTGGCCGACCACTTTGTGGACTCCGCCGACCTGCCCGCGCTCATCGGTGGGCTGGCCGAACGGCCCGCACGCGCCGTCGTCGGCCGTTACGCGCAGGTGACGCCGGAATCGCCGTTGTCTCAGCAGCGGGACTGGATCGACCAGGCCTATGACGGGGACGACGTCGGCACCATCCTTGAGCGGCTGGCCCACTTTGGGCAACTGGAGGCTGCGCGCGCGGCCGACGCAATCCGGGCAAAGTCGCCCACCGCGCTGAGCGTGACGCTGGCGGGGCTGCGGCGCGCCAGGAGCATGGGCAGCCTGGAGGCGGTGCTGAATCAGGACTACCGGGTATCTCTGCACGCGCTGAGGTGGCCCGACTTTGCGGAGGGGATCCGCGCACAACTGGTCGACAAAGACCGCAATCCGGCGTGGAACCCCGCCACCTTGGCGGATGTGTCCGCGGCGGACGTGGAACATTCCTTCCAGGACTTGGGCCCGGACGAGCTCGGTCTAAGCTTCGTCCCGGCACGATCGGAGGCAGCATCATGAGCAGGGCAATCGCGTTCATCGGGCTGGGCCATATGGGGGCGCCGATGGCCGCTGACCTTGTCCGAGCCGGGTACTTGGTCACGGGTTTCGATGTTGTACCGGCGGCCGTGGACGCGGCCCCCAACGACGGCCTGACGATCGCCGAGTCAGGCGCGGAGGCGGTCACGGGGGCCGAGGTGATCATTACCATGCTGCAGGCTGGCCAACACGCCCTTGCCGCCTATCAGGGGTCCGACGGGCTGCTGGCCGCGGCGGCACCGGGGTCCCTATTTTTGGAATGTTCCACCATTGCTGTGGCCGATGCCCGCGTCGCTCACGACATGGTCCTGGCAGCAGGACACGGTGGGCTGGATGCCCCGGTGTCTGGTGGAGTGGCGGGCGCCGAGGCCGGGTCGTTGACGTTCATGGTGGGCGGGGATGCCGGCGACTTTGCCGACGCCGCGGAGATTTTTGACGTGATGGGCAAGCGGATTGTGCACTTTGCCGGCGCCGGCGCCGGGACCGACTTCTCCGGAATCATCAATGACATCCGCGCCGCAGCGCAGACCGCAGGTTGGAACACAGGGCACGGCACGGCGCAGAACCCAGCACAGAACAGGACGCAGGCATGAGCGACTATCTTTCGATCCTTACCGAGCAGCGTGGCCGGGTCGGCATCATCACGCTCAACCGGCCGGAGGCCCTGAACGCACTCACCGACGGCATGGGCCACGAAATCGTTGCGGCGGCGCGGGCCTTCGACAAGGATCCGGGCACGGGTGCAATCGTCATCACCGGATCATCCCGTGCCTTTGCCGCCGGTGCGGATATCAAGGAGATGGCCGGGAAGTCCCTGGTGGACATGTACCTGGCTGACTGGTTCTCCGCCTGGGACGAACTGGCGCGGATCCGGACGCCCATGATTGCCGCCGTCGCCGGTCACGCACTGGGCGGGGGCTGTGAACTGGCCATGATCTGCGACTTCATCATTGCCGCGGACAACGCCAAGTTCGGACAGCCCGAAATCAAGCTCGGCGTGATTCCCGGGATGGGCGGCTCCCAGCGGCTGACCCGCGCCATCGGTAAGGCCAAAGCCATGGAAATGGTGCTGACCGGCCGCGTCATGGGTGCCGAGGAGGCGGAGCGGTCCGGGCTGGTGGCCCGGGTGGTGCCGGTGGACGACCTGCTGGCCGGCGCCATCGCCACGGCCGAAACCATTGCCGCCATGTCCAAGCCGGCGACGATGATCGCCAAGGAAGCCGTCAACGCGGCATTTGAAACCTCTCTGGCAGAAGGCGTGCACATGGAGCGCCGGTTCATCTACGCCTGCTTTGCCACCGAGGACCAGAAAGAGGGCATGACGGCGTTTATGGAAAAGCGGGCGGCCGACTTTAACCACCGATAACGGGCCGCCCCTCGCCCGGTCTCCCCGCTGCTCCCCGGATGCAGAAAGCCCGCCGGGCTTGGCCAGGAAGAATGAGGTTCCTGACGTCCCGGCCGCGGCCGCGCTGGAAAGGAGAATGTTCACGGCTTGGCAACGGCGTTGAGGAATTCTTTGATCTTCTTGGCCATAGCCCCAGACTCCGACCAGTGGGGATAGTGACCTCTCCTGAGCGCGACAATTTCGTGGCGTTTCACTTTGCTCAGCTGACGCTCATGGAGATCGAGCCATTTCGCATTGCTGTCCAGCGAGTCGTGCGCAAGGAAGGTGAGGACCGGCATCGTGTCGGGTAGCTGACACCGGCAAGCTTCGCGGCGTTGCTGCTAATCCGGTCCTCAACCGACGCCTGGCACTGGTCAGTCGGAGGACAGTCGGTACCCCATGCCCCGCACGGTGCTCAGCGTTGACAGCCCGAAGGGCACATCGATCTTTCGGCGCAAGTAACCGATGTAAACCTCGACAACGTTATCTCCGCCGTCGAACATTGGATCCCAGACGTTATCCAGAATCTCCGCCTTGGAGACCACCTCGTCCGGATGGCGCATCAAAAACAACAGCAGCCCGAACTCCCGGGCCGTAAGGGCGATCTGCGTCCCGTCCCGGGAGACGGACCGCTTCAACGGATCCAACAGCAGAGTGCCCACGGTGAGGGTCACCGGCCGCTCTGGCGCGCCTCGCCGGATCAGGGCGCGCAGCCGCGCCACCAGGACAAGGAAACTGAACGGCTTGGTCAGGTAGTCATCGGCGCCCAGATCGAAAGCATCCGTCTGGTCGTACTCGCCGTCCTTGGCCGTCAGCATCATCACCGGTGTCCAGATCTGCCGTTCCCGCAGTTCCTTCAGCACCGCGTAGCCGTGCTTGCCCGGCAGCATCAGATCCAGTACGACGACGTCATAGGGGTTTTCGGTCGCGGCCCACAGCCCGCTGATCCCGTCATGGACGACGTCGACGACGAAGCCTTCACCGGTCAGGCCGCGCCGGATGGTCTCGGCCAGCAGTTTCTCATCGTCGACCAGCAGAACACGCATACCGACATCCTTCCACTCCCAACTGGCCTGATGGAGGTAATTGATGCCCATGTCCGCCCGAGGCCTGTGAGAATACTGAGGAGTCGGTGGGAACACTGAGGAATCCGAGGGACTACTGAGGAAATCTGTCGCGCCTCGGATTCCTCTCAACGCGACTGGCACAAACTGAACTGGTGGCCGTCCACAAGCCGAACGCCGGAGCGCGCCCATGACCGGACATAAAGCGGGGCCGAATCTACGCCGGGACCGAAGCCGCAGCGGAGCCCGCCGGGGCCGGACCCGCAGGCCCATCCTGAGTGTCATTGGCGGCCGCCGCGATCGCATCCGCCGCTCGACCCGGGATCCGCCAAATGGCGATGGCGCACGAGGCGAAGTGGTCAATCTTCCGCGCAATAGCGGGTATAGTTGAGCAAGCGACGCGGGGTGGAGCAGTTCGGTAGCTCGCTGGGCTCATAACCCAGAGGTCACAGGTTCAAATCCTGTCCCCGCAACCACAAAGAGGCCCTGACCAGCGGAAACGCCGATCAGGGCCTCTTGATTTCCAGTCGATTATGCCTCTCTCTTTATTCGCCGGTTACATCGTGTCCCCCGCCGGTTACATCGTGCTCAAAAGCCGGCTACCCCATGTGGCACGTAGTGTTCCTCCAGGGTCGATAACTCTTCGGCGCTGAGACTGATCTCCAGGGAGGCCACGGCGTCGTCCAAATGGCTGAGCTTCGTCGCGCCGACAATCGGCGCGGTCACGGCGGGATTCGACGAGACCCAGGCCAATGCCACCTGCGCCCGGGGCACGCCGCGGGCGCCGGCCACCGCCGCCACGGCTGAGGAAACCTTCCGGTCCGCGTCTTCGGCCTGCCGGTACAGGGACTTGCCGAACTCATCGAGGCCCGCACGGGTTGTCGCCGCGTCCCAATCCCGCGTAAGCCGCCCGCGGGCCAACGGACTCCACGGAAGGACACCGATTTTCTGGTCCTGGCACAGCGGATACATTTCCCGCTCCTCCTCCCGGTTGATCAGGTTGTAGTGGTCCTGCATCGTGATGAACCGTGCCCAACCGTTTGCTGTCTGCGTATGCAGCGCCTTGGCGAACTGCCAGGCATACATGGATGACGCGCCCAGATAGCGGACCTTGCCGGACCGGACGACGTCGTTCAGTGCTTCCAGCGTCTCCTCCAGCGGCGTCTCGGGGTCCCATCGGTGGATCTGGTAGAGATCGACATAGTCCGTCCCGAGCCGGCGCAGACTTTCATCGATCTGCCACAGAATCTGTTTGCGGGACAGTCCGGCCCCGTTGGCCCCGGGGGCCATGCGACCGTGGACTTTGGTGGCAATCACCAGTTCTTCTCTGCGTCCGTAATCGGTGAGGGCACGGCCTAGGATTTCCTCGCTGGAGCCATTCGAGTAGACATTGGCGGTGTCAAAGAAATTGAAACCGAGCTCAAGGGCCTGCCGGATGAACGGACGCGATTGATCCTCGGGCAGGCTCCATCCGTGGTTCCCTCGCTGCGGGTCTCCATAGCTCATGCATCCCAGCGCAAGCGCCGACACGTCCGTTCCGGTGTTTCCAAGTTTGACGTATTTCATAAGTTATCTCCTGTACTGGCCGTTAACGCCACTTTGCCCTTCGCTGGTTCTTTCAACCCTGTCCGCTTTCACGCCTCCCGGGTGCCCGAGGAGGTGGTCAGGGCCGGATCCCGCTGCGCCAGCGACCTGACGGCGTCGTCAATTTTGGCCAGGAGGCCGGCATCGAGACGGACTCCCGCTGCCTTGACATTGGAGCTCACCTGCTCGGGCCGGGATGCACCGATGATTGCGGATGCGACATTCTGGTTCTGCAGTACCCAAGCGATGGCCAACTGCGCCATGCTCAGACCAGCTGGTCGGCGATGGGTCGGAGCTTTTGCACTGCGTTGAGAACCTCCGGAGACATCCAGCGTTTGATGGTGTCCGCTGCGCCCTTTTCGTCCGTTGCCCGAGCCGAGTTCCTTTGCCAGCGCGTGGCCATCCCGGATCTGTTGCGCGGTCCACTCGCTGACGCCGGTATACAGCGCCTTGCACCGTCGTGTCGGACGACGTCGGTAAAAAGCCTGCAGCCGCCGGAGCGAGCCGTCGCTTGACTCGAGGATGTGCTTCCGGGAGAGCCCGACGTCGTTGTGCCCCTTGGGCGCGGTCGGACCGAGTACTTTGGTGAAGATTTCCAGAGACTGGCGCCGCTCGGCTTTCAGAGCAGCCCGGGCACTGTAGCGGCTGCCGTGTTGGCATAGACGTCGGCCGTGTCAAAGGTGCTGACGCCTGCGTCCAGGGCGGCGCGGACGCAGGCTGTGGCGGTATCATTCTCCACCTGCGATCCGTGGCGTTAGCCAGTTGTCGTAGGTAGATTCGGATACTTTGAAACCGCTGTTGCCAAGATATCTAAAGTCCATGCGTACGATGCTATCCGCCGCGATTCAGGCCCGTATAGGGCGGATCCAATATCGGGACGAGGGGACCACCAGCATCCCGCTTCCCTCACTGTTCCACTTGTTGCGCTTCCAGGGACAGAGATGTATTGCTGGCTGTCCGCGTGACCGAGGGCGCCAATCGTATGCTCCTGGTCGCAAAGGCGCCGTTGCCGGCTGAGAATTGGGCGGCGTCAGAAGGGTGGTGGTGGTTCGGGGTTGTTGGGGTAGACGCGTCCGGTGGGTGAGGTGTGGATGAAGACGCCGGGGGTTGGTTGGGTGAGGGTCCAGCCGGTGCCGGGGTCGTCTTTGA
>NZ_JASISR010000069.1 GCF_030063245.1 Paenarthrobacter sp. PH39-S1 | reverse complement strand
GAACAGGTGTCCTTCTCTGTCTGGAAAATTTTGGCTTCGCAACTACTATTTTCCCAGCTCAAGGGGCACTTGTTCGGTTTAACACACCCCTGTCAAAAAGTTCTTACTCGCGGATCCGGGTCAGAGGCGAAGAGCGAAACCATCTTGGCGCCGAGGACCTCGCTTGGATGGAATCGATCACCCCGGAGCGGGGCGACAAAAGCCTCTTGCAGGCAAGGCTTTTGGCCGGCGCGCTCTGGGAAGCGTCGGCAGTGCTGATCGATCAACTTTTCGAGGACATTGCCCAGCTCCGGGAGCTCGACGAGGTCACGCGGCAGGACATAGCTGCCAGCTTCGTGCTCTCCGGGCTGCCACCTAAGCATGCTGACAAATACACCGTCCGGTTCGCCCAACAGTTTTTGGTCATCGCTGCGGACATGACGGGTGCGCTCATGCACGGCTGGACCAACCCGTCCTGCGTGGCCCAGGAACTGGCCCTCCGCTGCCTGCTTGACCAAGTGGAAGTCATTCAGGACTTGTACGATCTTGACCTGGCAGATGACTGGGCGCAGTCAGCTGGAAGATCAGATGTTTGAAGACTCCGACAGCGAAATGCTCTACCAAAACGCCATGGACGGCTCTGAAGGCGACGTCGATTTGAACATGCGGCTTGGTCTTGCGCCGATGGATCTCAAGGACTGGTTCGAGCCTTTCAACGACGCCCATGTCCCGCCTTTCGTGCACTGACGAGCCACCGGACCCCAAAGACGACGGATCTTTCGAAAGGACGAACTGCCGACCCTTGAAGACATGAGGCGCGAAGCGTCCAGGCTTCTCGGCGACGCTGAGGACTGGCTGCGCTCGGATTGGAGCGCTGGAACCGGCCCCTCGAAAGACCAGGCGAAGGAATCCGGGAAGCGCGAGAAGCAATTCGGCAGGCCAAAGAATCGCTGAACCAGGCTGCGGGATAGCGCCCAAATTATCGACTTTTACATCTGTCTGATGTAGCCCTAATTCGGTGGGCTGACCACCCGCGAAATGCGGCTATGTGGGTACTCCCCCGCCCATTTTCGAGTGCCGATAATGGACGTTACGTAAGCCTAAACAGTTGAAGCTTCAACTAATTCTTTTGGAATGCCGGTCAAGTCAACCCCGCCATAAGAAATCTTGGACTAGGTCCTGACCTGCGGTTTCGCCGTGAAGGAGCCGGGCCTACTCGAAGTCAGCGTTTCGGCTGCATGAGTCGCAGAATGTTCTCAGGAATTGGTTTACCGGCAGTAGCCATGACCTCCCACCAATGTGAGGGATCCTGCCTGAAGATACGTCCGTACCTATTGCGCGCTTCTCCGGCATACGTGAGAAGCCATCCCTTCCTTGCTCTAGAGAGAGTCCCCGGCCGTATCGGGTTCGGCCCAATCCAGGGCGGCGACGAGGTGTCCCTCGGTTGGAAGAGCCTGTTGTTCGGCGGCGGGTAGTTTGTCGTAGGTGTATGCGGCAACAGCCATGGGCGAGGTGGATCGGCCCAGGCTGTACCGGACGCTGCGGTCGTTCTTGGTGCCGCAGATGAGGATGCCGATGGTTTCGTTGTGGTGGTCGCGGCGGAGGACGTCGTCGACGAGGGCGACGTAGAAGTTGAGCTTGCCGGCGTGCTCCGGTTGAAATTTGCCGGTCTTAAGTTCGATGACGACGTAGCGGGATTGCTCGATGTGGAAAAAGAGCAGGTCGACGTAGAAGTCGTCGCCGTCGACGTCGAAATGGACTTGGCGCCCGACAAAGGAGAAGCCCGGGCCGAGTTCGCGGAGGGTTTCGGTGATTCTGCTGGTCAAGGCGTTTTCGAGGTCGCGTTCGGCTACCTCGCCGGTCAAGCCGAGGAATTCGAAGTTGTAGGGGTCTTTGGCGACCTGTTGGGCAAGTTCAGAATCCTGCGCAGCAAGCTGCTGCGCAAAATTGGAGGGCGCGGCCCCGGTGCGCTCAAGTGTCCTGTTCATGATCATATTCAAGAGCACGTTCCGCGACCATCCGTACTGGACCGCGGCCGCTGCGTAGGAGTTAGTGGCTGATACATCGAGTTTCTTGTCGAGAAGGACCATGATGTGGCCCCAGGGCAATTGCGCGGCAGGTTGCTGCGCAATTGGTCCCTGAACCCAAGTCCTCGCAAAAGTCGTCATGTACTGGATGTTGCGGGCCGAGAGTCCCTTCATATCCGGGAACTCCTTGCGCAGGTCATCTGACAGACGTTTGATGACCTGGCTCCCCCACCCCTGTTTCTCCTGCTCGGCACGGACCGCCTGCCCAATGGACCAGTACAGCTCAATGAGCTGAGTGTTCACTGTCCTGAGTGCTTTGATGCGGGCGCCCCGAACGCGCTTCTTGAGCTCACCGAGAAGGTCGGTGTAGCCGGAGGGAAGAGCGAGGTCAGGGGTGTCAGTCATGAATTTGATCCTATCCACCAGAGCCCGTCCGGCATGCCAGCTCCCCAACAGTCAAGTGCTTAGCGGCTGGGACCGCTCTTGGTGCGTTCTGCGCCGGCCGAAATCCCTGTGCGCGTCTTTCTGGCCTTTGCGGCGCCCTTGCCCGTCGTCACTGCTGCGCTGGGGTGTGTGCCTTCGCTGCGCGCTGCGGCGAGGCGTCCGCGTATCTGGGTTTCATTGGCGCCGGTGTTTGCAAGGGTCTCAGCGAATTTTTCGTGGTGTTCGGCTGAGCCGTAGTCGGCGGCTGACGTGCTCTCTGCTTTGAGTCCCTGGTCTTTGAGCCGGCTGCTGTCGTTGCCGGTGACGCGGTTCTCGATCTCGCGTCCGACGCCTTCCATCCGGGCAAAGAGTTCCTTTTCGGCACGTTCGTACCGCTGCTCCATGGGCGTCCGTTCGGAGCCTGTGAAACCGCCCTCTGCCAGGAGTTTCGCTTCGTGCATGTCTTTAGCAGCTTTCACGAACCCGGGGTCCTCGAAGTGAGCATCGCCGGCAGCGTTGACGTTCGCGGTGGTCTCCTTGCGCAGTTGGTCAATGTCGGGACCGTTGATCCCGTCCTTACCGATGAGGAACAGACGTTCCTTCACGGCGGTGTCCGCCGCTTCTACAGCCTTGGGGGTCTTTGCTGTGTGAGCGGTCTGCAAGGCCTGGGCCAGCTCGGGGTTTGCCAGGTACTCGACTGGTACCTGGTGGCGTTCCATCTCCGGCGCGAGCTTAGCGGCTTGTGCGCGGAGTTCTTCTGCGCGGGCCGCGGCGAGCAGCTGCATGGCCTTCGCGTGTTCGGCGCCCGCTTTGCGTGTCTGTTCCTGACTGCGGGCCAGCTCATCCAGCCGGGCCTTTTCGGTGGTGATGGTCTGGATCCCTGACTCAAGGTAGGCGGCGTCGGCGCCGACGTCGTGGGTGTCGATGCCGTACCGCGTCAGGACTTCCTGCCGGATCTTTTCCGAGGCTGCCAGTGCGGTGGGGTCGTGGTCCTTCCAGCCCTCGGCGACGGCGTGCGCCGTAGCGATGTCGCTCGGTTGCGCCTTATCCCACCACTGGTCTTTCTCCACGGGTGCCAGGGCCGCGTGCGCGGCACTGCGGTCAGCCGTGAGGCGTGTCTGGGCTTCGTGTGCTGCCTGGGTGTCCTGGTGTTCTTGCTGCCGCTGGCTCTCCTGGCGCCGGCGGGCCAGGGTCTCGGCAATGCGTGAGGCGATCATCAGCGACTGCCGCAGGCCGCCGTCCAGAACGTCATCCATTCCATCTGATTCACTCATGGTGTTCCCCTTTGCAGTTGGTAGTGCCTGGTCTTTATCGGTCGAGGCCCGACCCGGAATCGCGCCGGGCCGGCTGGTAGGGCTTCGCCGGTGTTGGCGTCGTTGGCACCGCTGATCCCGGACGGATGGGTACCAATCCGCGCCGGGCGATATCCACCGCCCTGGCCGGCCCTGAAACATCTGACGTTGACTGCTGCTCGGCACCCACCAGAACCGCTTTAGGCATGGTGCCGGTGAATGGCGCCAGCTGCTCCTCGACCACGGACCGGATGCGCTGGGCTTCACGGGTCCGCCCGGACTGGGCATGCATCTCATACACGGCGAAGGCCGTGTTGATCAGCTGCACCATGAGTGCCGTTTGCGCGGCCGTCTTATTCTTGCTCGACGCGGCCATGAACAACATCGCAGTACCGGCAATCGATGGAAGCGCAACGGGTTTGCCGTGCTGCCGTGGTGCACGGAGCTGGGCTGTGCGGGACAGTTCAGCTGCGGTGGCCGCCAACGGCCCGGGCGTCGGTTCAAGCCGGTAGGACCATGCCGCGAACGCCCCGGATACTTCCCGTGCAGCTTTCGCCCACGTCGCATGATCATCACGCGGAATGGTACGTAGCTGGTCAGCCAATGCGGTCGCACTGCGCGTGTATTCCACCCACATTTCCGCCGGCGGCGTTGCGTTCTCCGGTCCCGTCCTGGACACCGTGCGCCTGTTGCGGGCCGCTGCATTCCACTCCTTCGCAGCCTCCGTTGCCAGGTGCGGGGAGTCCATCCACTCTTCACGCAAGGCACCAAGCTTCAGATCCGAGGCGAGCGTCCCGCCGCCGAACCAAATAGGCCGCTCACCGAGCTTGGGTCGTTCAGCTACGGAGTACCCGACAATGACGTCGGTGGTGTTCTTCGCGTAACGCGGCCGCACCAATAGGCCGGTGTTCCGGGCCCGGCGAACGAACTCCGCTTCGGTCGCCGAGGCGCCGGCGCTGGCCCGTACCTTGCGTGCCAGTGATGAGCGGTGCATTTCCCGCTTTTCCCGGGCAGCGGTGGCCTTCTCGGCCCGGTCATAGCCACGGGAGGCGTGCACGGTGGAGAGCTCTTCCAGACCATACTTGACCTCCAGCTCACGGCAGGTTTCCTGGGCCCGCTTGTAGTCACCATGAGTGGAGGCCTTCGTGCCATCCTCACGGACAAGTGAGACGGCCAAGTGGATGTGGTGGTTGCCGTTCTCACTGGTGCCGTGGTTCACCGCAGCCCACCGGCACTGTGCTTTACCGCTGGCCTCGGTGAACCCCATGGAGTCCACGAAGTCGTTGGCGATATCGCCCCACTGCTGATCCGTCAGCGCGCCCTCCTCGGCGCGCAGACTCAGCGAGCAGTGCCACACGCTGGCGTCCTTGTACCCGACATGCACGCGTTCCTTCTTGACCGCGTCCCATTCGAAGTTCTTGACCTTCACCTCGACACCGAAATTCTTCCGGGGACGATCCAGGTGCTTCGCGATTGCCAGGGCATCATCCCGATCCAGCACACCATCGTCATACCACGCCATGATCGCCGCATCCCCCGCCACCAGGTGCGGTTCGCTGTGCGCGTTCTTCGTCTTATCGCTATCGGTGGATGCCAGGTAAACCATGAGCCCACCAATACGGGAACCCCGGGTGATGTTGGGAATCATCCCTACACCAACCCATCCAAGGCACGATCAATGCGCATGGCCACCGATCGGATGAACTTCAGCGATTCACGGGCCTCGACCGGGAACTCGCTCGTGGCGTTGGCCTGCCGGGCCAGCTGGTTGATGTTGTTCGATGAACGCGCCAGCAAGGTGTGCACGGCCATCAGTTCCGCTGCCAGTGCACGGCGCTCAGTAGGTGAATCGGAATACTCCGACAGTGCCGCCGAAATCAGAAGATTCGGAACGGTCACTTTCTGGCTCGCAGCCTTAGCGATGAGAGCCCCGTCTTCCTCGGCCGTGACCCAGACTTCACGCCGCTTCTTGGTCCCCGCAGGGCGGTTCTCCCGCCGCCGGCGAGAGAGTTTGGAAGGCAGATCCGGCTCTTCATCTGCCATCCCAATCCATCCCTTCAAAGGCCCAGCGCAGCGACCCCGAAACCGGGGACCACACTGACCAGTGTGCCGCACCCGACCGCCAGTGTCGAGCGTGACAAGCCACTTACACCCGTGTAAGTATATAACTTGCTCCGCAGGGTCTTTTTTTGGAGGCATGTAAGGTCTTTGTGCTGGTTGGCTTACCCAACCAGCACACGCGCCGGGGGTCCCGCAATCGTCGAGCGGGCGGGCTAGGCTGAATGAATGGCAACCATCGACATTGAACAGACACGCAACCAGGCCCGGGCACTCCTGGACTCGCGCATCGAATCCGTTACCGCGCTCGTGAAAACCCGGCAGCGGATCACGGATCTGAAGGAGCAGCTGGCCGAAGCCGAACGCGACGACAAACGCGCCTACGTCCGCGCCACCAAAGACGGGTGGAGCCCCGACGAGCTGAAGAAACTCGGCCTCGAATCAGGGGCCGCTGGTCGCCGGCGGAAGGCGTCAGGCCGTGCCGCTGTCGAGAGCCCGGCAGCGGCCGCGGAGGACAAGAACCACAGCCATCAGTAGCGTTACCCCTCGCCCGCATGGGCACGGCAAAAGCTAAATCCTCCGGGCTTTTCCCGCACACACCCGGACGACGGGACCCGCCTGATCGGCTGCACACCATCGCCAGGACACCTTGCACCGCAAACTCACCACCGGAGGCCGGCGATCATGCACAGCCTGGACACCGGCATGGCCACCAACGGCAGACTCTCCCACGGTCCAAGACACGCTGCTCCCGGCGTCAGTACCGATTCGTGTCTAGCTTCTTTCAGCCATGGACGACATGGGAGTTTTGGTACACGGATGCGGCGACGGCCGGCATCTTTTTGAAGTGCCGGTCTTCCGTATTTCTGATGCTGCTGTTCAGTCTTCTGTAACCGTTTCGGCCGGAAAGAGAGCGTGCGCTCTTAGCGGTCTGCGGCTGCCCGGTGGCTGCCCAATTGCCGGTATTCCCATAGTTCGCGCCGGATGCGACGGAATATATCGACAACGGCCAGGCAGAGGGCGATCGATGACCCCACGATCAGCGCCAGCACCGTGTATAGCCAGGTCAGCGTTTCAAGGGGTGCCCGTCCGGAGCGTAACAGGCCCAGACCGCCGAAGGCTGCGACGGTCCAGAACGCCAGAACGAGCAGCAGGACGATCACCGATGGGTAATATTGCCGGTACCAGGTAGAGGACCGGATTGGTCTCTGACGTGTTTGGTGGCTATTCCCCATGGTGACAGTATGAACCTGGGGACCCTGGCGTGCCGGAGCCGCCCGCTGTGGCGTGGCAAATATTGATGAAGACGTTACAAAAAGTGCGCATCCACCGCGATCACACCGGTGGCGTAGCCGATGCCCCTACAGTCCTGAGCGCGGTGTGCTGCCAGTCCGTCATTGGTGCTCTTCACCAGGACATCCCGCTATAACGTGGCTACTGCCCCCATCACCGTGACACCAGGTGTTCCCTGGCATGGTGGTGCCGATAACCTCTGTAAGGGATCTGAACGCAATGCATTTTGGGCGTTGCGGTCATTGAGCATAGACACCTCATCAGCGGTGAACCTGGCTAACCGGTCCACCCTATAGACCACGAAGGTATCCCCCTTGTTTCAGGTAGGCCAGCGCCTCACGCAGCTGCGGCCGTGCAGCGGTTGCTTACCGCTCGAGGTCAGTGTTCCTCATCCGGTGATGGTCTGCCCCGGGTCTGCCTTGAGTTGTTGGTGCAGTGCCTGGAAGATGCGTTAATCCTGGTCCTGCCGGGAAGCTCGCAGCATGGAGCTTGCGATGCCGGGCCAACGCTGGATCCTCCCCGTCAACTATCCCCGGGGCTTGTGGTTCAGCCGGTTTGACCGGTTCGATGGAGGCTTTCAGCTTCTCGTCCAGCTCTTTACAGGCTAGCCGTGCGTCCACCAGCTTTTCCTCGTACTTGAACGGGCGGAGAAGTTGAGCGTCGGCTTCAATAACGAGCAGCTGCTTTTCGGCAATGGAGGCTTGTAGGCGGTCTGCTATTTCAGGGATAGCGGCGACCCGGTTTTCCAGCCGGGTGAGAATGCCTGTACCTCCCTCCAGGATCTCTTGTCGGCTAAAGACTGTCCCGGTATCGGGTAGTCCCTTCACCTGGAGGAGGAGGTCTTGGTACTGACCCAGGCGCGATTGTCCGCCTGCGTTGGACACGACCAGTTCGTGCCCGCCCAGGACGGCCATCGTGCCGTAGTCATGGTGTCGGTGGGAGTAGTTGCCGTAGTCGGGTGTATTGGTCTTGATCCAGTCGCAGATGCCGGCAACAGCGTCTACCCGTTTGTCCACGGTCTTCTCACCGACCGTCATGGTGAACGCATCCCCCTGAGTCGGAACGATGTTCGGGATCGCGGCGAGCACGGCGGGGAGTTTGTTCTCTGCGGTGTCTATGGTTGATTGCGCCGAGGCCTTGGACCAGGTGAGGGAGCTTTGGTTTTTTTCAAAGGCGCGTTTGAGCCGTTCAAGCTTGGTCCGTGCAGCGTCGGCTTCGATCTTTTCCATCACCAAGGGGTTGCCGCTGGTGGCTGCTTTGATCTGTGCCGCGTTCAGGGCAAGGTCTCCGACATCTTCCAGTTCACGCACGTCCAAGCGGCCGCGCAGTACCTGGTTGATCATGGTTGCCTTGCGCTGGATCCCGTCCCACGCTGCGCTGTCGTAGCTTCCGACGGTCGCGTATTGGAAGTTGTGCACCTCTGGGTTGGCGTTGCCCTGGCGGATGATGCGTCCATCCCGTTGGGTCAGATCCGCCGGACGCCAGGGGCAGGTCACATGGTGGATGGCCTTGGCGCGCAGCTGGACGTTGGTGCCGGTGCCCATCATGGCTGTGGACCCAAGAAGCACCGCCACGTCGCCGGCACGGCATTGCTCAAAGAGGGCCGCTTTTTGCTCGGCTTTGGGGAAGTCATGGATGAACTTCACCTGCTCGGGCTGAATACCGCCGGCTACCAGTGGAGTGTTCCCGCTTTTGTGGACTCGAGATTAAGCCGCGAGTTCGTGAATTGATTTATAGCCTAACTCATATTCGAGCGGTGTCAAATAGCCGTTAGCTGAATGACGGCGCCGCGTGTTGTAATA
>NZ_JASISR010000068.1 GCF_030063245.1 Paenarthrobacter sp. PH39-S1 | reverse complement strand
CGTCCGGCTCGAAGACTGGCCCGTCATGCCCCGCCAAAACATCGGCTTCATGATCGAACCCCACGGCTTCTTCGACCAAAACCCAACCCTCAACCTGCCCAGCAACATCACCGCAGCCACCGACACCAACGGCGGATGCTGCACCACAGCCGGAAACGAGCACTAACCAGGCAAACAGGTCCACGAACCAGAACTGGACCGGACCGGAACCGGACTGAACCAGAACTGGCGCAAGAGCAGCCCTGAACAGGTGGTCCCCGGCGATGTCACAACGACAGCACCGGGGACCGCCTGTATCCAACCCCAAACTTCGGTCCCCGATGCTGTCGGAACCCCGCGTCGGGGACCGAACCTATCTCTGGCCCAAACGCCGTAGTGCCCTTTCCTGACCCTAATCCAGTAGTGAGAGCGTGATCCGCGTGTTCGATATCCCCGCAATGACCTGGACCCTCACGGCCGTCCTGCTCCTGGGCGGTACGTACCACCTCCTGCAGACAGTCAGGTCCCGCCACCTCACGGCCCGGGTCAACAACACGCTCCACGCCCTTATGAACACCCTGATGGCAGCGATGCTGTGGAACGTCTTACCCTCCACTATGCTCGCCCAGATCGCGCTCCTCGCCGGCGCGGCACTGTGGTTCATCATCCAGGCCATCGCCCGCCCCGAATTCAAAATCCTCTGCGTCAGCACCCAGGGCAGACTCAAATGCCTCTACCACAGCCTCACCATGGCCGCGGCCGCCCTCATGATCGCCATGATGGCCCGCACCACCGGCCACGCCCAGGCCGACGGGACGCCCATGGCAATGCCCATGCCGGCCGCGCACCACACTATGACATCCGCACCCCACAACAGCGCTGCAGCAACCAGCACGGGCACAACAACATTCGATCACTTACCCGCCCTGGCAATTCCGTTGACAGTACTGTTCGGAGCCGCCGCCGTGATCTTCCTTGTCCTTCTGCTGCGCCACCGGACAGCAAAAACCACCTCCCGCCACATGGCCACCCCGCGGCACTTCACCCGCTCAGAACACGCACTCGAAGCCCTCGGCGCCGCCATCATGGCCCTCATGTTCGCCACCATGACCGCATAACCCGCCACACCGGGAGTGTCCGTTTAACGGTGGAACCATGGCTGGCATTTAGTTGATTCTTCTTTCGAAGGTGATGGCGAAGGCGTTCAGGCAGGCTTCCATCGTGTGGCCCATCGTGCCCTGTCTTTGCCGGTGGGGTCCAGCCCGGGTGGCCAGGGAGAGGCATTTCAGTGCGGCTTGGTCGGTGGGGAATGGCCCCGGGCGCGGATCGCGCGCCGGCAGCGGGCGTTGACGGATTCGATGGCGTTGGTGCTGCAGATGACCCGCCGGATTTCCATGCCGTAGTCGAGGAATGGCACGAATTCGCTCCACGCGTTCTACCAGAGCCGGGTGATCGCCGGGTACCGTTGGCCCCATGTGCCCGAGAAATCGACGAAGCCTTCCTCCGCCGCGGCCTCCGACGGCGCCGTGTAGACCGGGCACAGGTCACGGGACATCTCGTCCCAGTACTGCCGGGCCGCGTAACGGAAGAAGAACAAGGCGCAGAAATGGGTGTTTGCAGCAATCAAGGAAGCCACCGCGGCGTTCCCGTTTCCGGTTCTGGGGATCGAATCAGATTATGCCGACCTTCGCGTTATGCTGACCTTTTCGCATCGTCCCTGCCCAGCGGGGTGAGAGGGCCGGAATTGTCGGCATAATCACGGGCTCGGGTTCATCCTTCATGTATCGGTATCCGCATGAAGGAGGAAGAAATGGGCATCCCCGCAACCAAGGTCAGCAAGGTCCGCATGAGGGGGCCGTTGGCACCGTTCGCGCCGGCATTCAGGTCGGCATTGAAGGAACTGGGCTATACGCCGTTAACGATGGCGAGCGAGCTGAGAATGGCAGCCGATACGAGCCGCTGGCTCGAGGAACAGGGGCTGGGGGCACGGGACGTGACGAGTGCTCGGATCCGGGAATTTGTTGCGGCCAGACATTCCGCCGGTCGCATCTCCCCGTATCCGCACCGCGTCTTCAACACGGTGGTCGGGATCCTCGTTGAACGAGGCGTGATCCAGGCTGAGAACAGTGAACCTGCTCCGGGATCACCGGTCGATGTGCTGCTTGCATCGTTCGAAACGTTCATGCTTGTTGAGCGGGGATTGGTCCAGTGCACGGCGACTGCTTATGTGTTGCGGGCCCGTCGTTTCCTGGCCCGGCAAGCACCCGGAGGTGATCTGGCCGGACTTGCTACCAAGGACGTGACCGATGCCGTACGCGCCGAAGCGGCGATGGTCTCCGTTGGTTCCACCCAGTTCTTCGTGGTCGCCGTGCGGTCGTTCCTGCGTTTTTGTTTCATCGAAGGACTGCTCCCCACGGACCTCTCGGGGGCGGCGCTTTCCATCACGGGCCGCAGCCGCTCACCACTGGCGGCAGGGATCAGCGCCGCAGACGCACGCAAGCTTCTGGACTCATGTCACCGGCGAAGCAGTGAAGGACACCGGGACTATGCCGTCTTGCTCACCCTCCTCCGTCTGGGCCTGCGGGCCAGCGAGGTCGCCGCGTTGACCCTTGATGACATCGACTGGCGGGCAGGGCTGATCGTGGTCCACGGCAAGGGCCACCGCGATGACCGGCTCCCGCTTCCGGCCGATGTGGGCGCCGCGATCACGGGCTACCTCCAACGGGGACGCCCTCGAACGACTGGCCGGGAAGTCTTCCTCAGATCTTTGGCACCGGTTGAGGCTCTGAGTCGGGCGGGATCTCCTCGATCGTGCGCCGCGCCTGCCGACGTGCCGGTCTGCCGCCGGTGGGCGCCCACCGTCTGAAGCACACCTGGCCTGTGAAATGGTCAATTCCGGTGTTCCCCTGCCCGAGATCGCCCAGGTGCTCCGGCATCAGAGCCTGACGAGCACGGCCGCCTACGCCAGGGTCGACATCAACGGGCTCCGTGCCCTGGCCCGGCCCTGGCCAGGCGGTGAACGGTGATGAGCGAACTCCTCGGCCACGTCAATGAATACCTGAAACTCCGGCGGGACCTGGGCTACAAACTCAGACAGGAAAGTTATGATCTTCCCCGACTCGCGGCCTTCATCGAGGCGTCCGGCGCCACCGTGCTGACAACCGAGCTGGCCATTTCCTGGGCACGCCAGCGGCAGGGCGTCCAACCCATCACCCTAGCCCACCGGCTCGGCGCTTCTGGAGCAGACCCAGCAACCGGACCTGCGGGTTTCACGCGCTTAGCCGCAAGCTGCAGCTGCGCTCATCCAGGCAGTCTGCCGGAGCCAGTCTGCCGGAGCGGAAACGTCCGTCCAATCCTTAAGTGTAGTAAGAACCGTCAGAAAACAGTGTTACCCCTGCCTGTTTGTTTCGGGATCATGGATATCAACCGGAAAGCATCCGTTCGGCCGTTGCAGGCCGTTGACCGAATCGAAGGGGACAAATCGTGGATCCGACAGCAGAAGCGACGCCTACCGTGCACAGTACCGCAGATGACATTGTCCGTAATCTGTCCCTCGTCAGGGACGAGATCGCGGACACGGCGGCCCAGATTGATGAGCAGGAGATGGCTGGTCTGGCGGGCCACCTGGCAGGCCATCTCGGTCAGACAGGCCGGGTGTTCGTCGCCGGTGCGGGCCGGAGCGGCCTGGTCCTGCGGATGGCGGCCATGCGGCTGATGCACCTGGGCCTGACTGTCCATGTTGCCGGTGATACCACTACTCCTGCGATCAGTTCCGGTGACCTGCTCTTGGTGGCTTCCGGGTCGGGGACGACTTCGGGAGTGGTTAAGTCGGCGGAAACCGCGGCGAAGGCCGGAGCGCGGATTGCCGCGTTCACCACCAACCCGGATTCCCCGCTTGCTGGTCTCGCCGACGCGCTGGTGATTATTCCTGCCGCCCAGAAGACCGACCACGGCTCCAGCGTTTCCCGTCAGTACTCCGGGTCCCTCTTCGAACAGGTACTTTTCCTCGCCACCGAGGCCATCTTCCAGTCGTTGTGGGACAACACCGATGAACAGGCCGAGCAACTTTGGCTCAGGCACGCCAACCTCGAATAATCGAGGCCTCCACTTTCCATATCCACCGCAGTTCCCTACAGAAAGAAACAACATCATGAAACTCCAAGTTGCCATGGACCTCCTGACCGTCGAAGACGCCCTCAAACTGGCCGGTCAGGTCGCTGAGTACGTCGACATCATCGAACTCGGTACCCCGTTGATCAAGGCCGCCGGGCTCTCCGCCGTCACCGCTGTCAAGAACGCGCACCCGGACAAGATCGTCTTTGCTGATATGAAGACCATGGATGCTGGAGAGCTTGAGGCTGACATCGCCTTCAAGGCCGGCGCCGACCTGGTCTCCATACTTGGCAGCGCCGATGACTCCACCATCGCCGGTGGCGTCAAAGCGGCCAAGGCTCACAATAAGGGCATCGTCGTGGACCTCATCGGTGTGGCAGACAAGGTCACCCGCGCCAAGGAAGCCCGCGCGCTGGGGGCGAAGTTCGTGGAGATGCACGCTGGTCTGGACGAGCAGGCCAAGCCCGGTCACGACTTGAGCGGGTTGCTCAGGGCCGGAGAAGAAGCCCGCGTTCCGTTCTCCGTGGCCGGCGGCGTGAGCTTGAGCACCATCGAAGCCGTCCAGCGTTCCGGGGCCGATGTCGCCGTCGCCGGCGGCGCCATCTACGGTGCAGCCGACCCGGCCCAGGCCGCCAAGGAACTCCGCGAAGCGATCGTCTAACCCTACGGTTAGTGGTCTGACTCTCCGATTCATGGTGGTGTCCCGCAGTCTAAAAGGCTGCGGGACGCCACCTCCGGGGTGTAGCCCCTGGAACTTCAGGGCCCGCAGTCGTGACATTTCCGGCCTGGGCCCCGGGCGGAGAGACGCCACCGCGGACAGGACCGGTTCGGGGGAAAGAATGTACGACATGAATCAACAAACACTGGGACCGGCCAGGGAGAGCCGTAGGCTCCCTGGCCAGCGCCCTGTCCGGGAGTGGGCTTCCCTTCAGCACGGGGAATTCGTTGAAGTCTTGTCCGCCGGTTCGTTCTGCTACGGAGCTTATGTTGATGACCGCGCCGAGGACGGGACCCTGATATGGGTCATCGAGAACGGCACAGGCAGCCGTCATCTGTTTGTGCGTGATGATCCCGTCACGCTGTATTCAATCTAAGACACACCACACCTCAACGATGAGCGGGTGGGACATTGGGGACCCAAGTCCCTGGGAAGGAAGCTGGTCAACATGCATACTCAGACCACCGAACGTAGTCAGGCCACCGAGCCTTTGGAAGTCCGTGTTACCGAACCTGGTCGACTCTATGATTTGCTCGACCATGCTGAGGCCCAGCTCCGCCGGGTAGCGGTGCCCCAACGGTTTGCCGGCATCCTGGTCACCCGCCATGATCCTGGCCGGTACATGCTCGCACTCAGCGACACGGTTCCCTTTGGGGAGACCCGCGAGCAGATACTCTCCTAACCGCCGGTCGAGGGCCCCACTGCATGTCGAAAGTTAGAAGCCAACAATGTCTGTTACATGCGTTGACCCGAGTGGGGCGTCCGGGCGTAACCCGCTGCGGGATCCGCGGGACCGCCGGCTGAACCGGATTGCCGGCCCGTCCTCGCTGGTCCTGTTCGGGGTGACGGGTGATCTGGCCCGGAAGAAGCTGATGCCGGCGGTGTATGACCTTGCGAACCGGGGGTTGTTGCCGCCGAGTTTTGCCCTGGTCGGTTTTGCCCGGCGGGAGTGGGGCAACGAGGACTTCGCGGCCGAGGTGAAGGAATCGGTGAAGGCCTACGCCCGGACCCCGTTTGATGAGGCGGTGTGGGCGCAGCTGTCGGAGGGTATCCGGTTTGTCCAGGGCGAGTTTGACGATGACGCCGCGTTCGAGCGGCTGGCGGCGACGATCGATGAGCTTGATGAGCAGCGCGGGACGCGGGGGAACCATGCGTTTTATCTTTCGGTCCCGCCGAAGGCCTTCGAGCTGGTCTGCCGTCAGCTCTCCCGGCACGGCCTGGCTCAGGCCGAGGGGGAGAAGTGGCGGCGGGTGGTGATCGAGAAGCCGTTCGGGAATGATCTGGCTTCGGCGAGGCAGCTGAACGGGATTGTTGAGTCGGTCTTCCCGCCGGACGCGGTGTTTCGGATTGATCATTATCTGGGCAAGGAGACGGTCCAGAACATTCTGGCGCTGCGTTTCGCGAACCAGCTCTTCGAACCGCTCTGGAACGCGAACTCGGTGGATCATGTCCAGATCACGATGGCCGAGAATATCGGCACCGGGGGCCGGGCCGGGTATTACGACGGCGTCGGTGCGGCCCGGGATGTGATCCAGAACCACCTGTTGCAGCTGCTGGCGCTGACCGCGATGGAGGAACCGATTTCTTTCAACGCCGATGATCTGCGGGCCGAGAAGGAAAAGGTCCTCGCCGCCGTCAAGCTCCCGGCGGACCTCTCCACGCATTCGGCCCGGGGGCAGTTCACCGGCGGCTGGCAGGGCGGGGAGGAAGTCTCCGGGTATCTGGACGAGGACGGGATCCCGGCGGATTCGAAGACCGAGACGTTCGCAGCGATCCGGGTGGATATCAATACCCGGCGCTGGTCCGGGGTGCCGTTCTATCTGCGGGCCGGCAAACGCCTGGGCCGGCGGGTGACGGAGATCGCCGTGGTGTTCAAGCGTGCCCCGAACCTGCTCTTCACCGACCACGGCGAGGATGACTTCGGCCAGAACGCTGTCGTGATCCGGGTCCAGCCCGATGAGGGCGCGACGATCCGGTTCGGGTCCAAGGTACCGGGCACGCAGATGGAAGTCCGTGACGTGACGATGGACTTCGGCTACGGGCACTCGTTTACCGAATCCAGTCCGGAAGCCTACGAGCGGCTGATCCTGGACGTGCTCCTGGGCGAGCCGCCGCTTTTCCCCCGCCACGCCGAAGTCGAATTGTCCTGGAAGATCCTGGACCCGTTCGAGGACTACTGGGCGTCCCTGGACGAACAGCCCGAACCCTACGCCCCTGGCAGCTGGGGGCCGGCCTCGGCCGATGAGCTCCTGGCCCGTGACGGACGAACCTGGAGAAGGCCATGATCGTAGATCTGCCCAATACAACAACTTCGAAGATCTCCAAGAAGATCACGGCCCTGCGCGCCCAGGGCGGTGTGACCGCCCTGGGCCGGGTCCTGACCCTGGTCATCATCACCCGCTCCGGGCTCGAGGAAGACGCGATCGAGGCCGCGAACGAGGCCAGCCGCGAACACCCCTGCCGGATCATCGTCCTCGCCGACGCCGGCGCCTCGGCGGTGACCCGGCTGGACGCCCAGATCCGGGTCGGCGGGGACGCCGGCGCCTCCGAAGTGATCGTGCTCCGCGGCTCCGGGGAACTCGCCGCCGAAAGCGAATCCCTCGTCGCGGCCCTGCTCCTGCCGGACGCGCCGATTGTCGCGTGGTGGCCGCACGGGGCCCCGGCAAACGCCGGGCAGACCTCCATCGGACGGATCGCACACCGCCGGATCACCGACTCGGCCAATGAAACAGACCCGGTCGCCGCGCTCGAGAACATCCGCGCCACCTACAAAGCCGGCGACACGGACCTGGCCTGGACCCGGCTGACGAACTGGCGGATCCAGCTCGCCGCCGTCCTGGACCAGGCCGACGACGCCCCCGTCACGGCCGTGGACGTCGAGGGCGCCACCGACTCACCCTCCACCGCACTCCTCGCGGCCTGGCTCACCCTGGCCCTAGACGTGCCCGTCACCATCCTCGCGGACCCCGCCGGGACCGGGATCCGGCGGGTCCGCCTCCACCGCCGCAGCGGCGACATCCAACTCGTCAGGCCCGGCCACACCATCGCCGAACTCACCCAGCCCGGCCAACCCGCCCAACGGATCTCCCTGCCACGCCGCAGCCTCAAAGACTGCCTCGCCGAAGAACTCCGCCGCCTCGACCCCGACGAAGTCTTCGGCGAAACCGTTCGTAGCCTTGGAACATCCAGCGCGGACCACGAAAGCCACCAGCCATCGACCGGCACCGCGGAACCAGGACAAAAACAGGACCATTTGTCACTGATCACCACCTAAAGGAACACAACACCGCTCCGTTCCGTGCCCTACCCCCCCCAGGACCCGGAATCGAAAGCACGGACCCCGACCGATGCCGCTGATGCCCACAATCGTGGATCCGGACACCGGCCAGGTCCTCGGCATCATCGACAGCCGGGACCACAAGAGCGTCGAAGATTGACTCTCCGCCCGCCCGTCGGCCCGGCGTCCGGACCTGCAGATCAACGCCATCGACCCGTCGGCGGCGTTCCGCAAGGCGCTGCGGATGTGGCTGCTGGTGGTCCAGATGCCTGAATCCTGACCTACGGGACCAGCGAGCAGCGGCATAGGGATGACCCACTTCGTCCCGGGGTGCGCTGCTCATTGTACCGTCGTGCCTCGACGGGGCACGGATTGTCCCGGTGCCGCCGGGGTCGTTACAGCGTCATCGGAGTCCGTGGTTGTGTGCCAGGGCGATGGCCTCGGTGCGGGAGCTGACGTCGAGCTTCTTGAAGAGGTTCCGTACATGGAACTTGACCGTGTTCTCGCTGATGCCCAGTGTTGAGGCGATGGTGCGGTTGCGTTGTCCGGCGGCTAGGTGTTGGAGCACTTCGAGTTCGCGGGCGGCAAGGTTCCATCCGGCGATATCCCCCCGGGCCGGGCGTGTCGGCGGGTCCAGGGGGAGTGTGACGAGGACGTCTGCACCCCAGCCGGGCATCACGTCGATCTGCAGGTGTCCGGTGAGCGCTTGGACCCGGCGGTCCAGGCGGCTGATGCTCGGGGCGTCGGCGGCGAGTGTGCCGCCGCCGTCGTCGCGTACGTTGATCAGCAGGTTTTCGCCGTCGCAGTCCCACTGCGTCCGGATTCTGCTGACGTCGGGTTGTTCCATCATGGCCAGCACAAGTCCGCGGACGACGGCCCGTGCGGCGTGGGCAACTTCGCCGGGCAGGGCCCTTCCATTTAGGGGTGGTTTGATGAACTCGACCTCAATGCCGCTGAAGCGCGTGAGTGGTCGCAGGTCCTCCC
>NZ_JASISR010000067.1 GCF_030063245.1 Paenarthrobacter sp. PH39-S1 | reverse complement strand
TCCACACCACGGCGTCCTGAGCTGCCGCCGCCGTCTGGCCTTGGCCCTCCGGCGGCGTCATGTACTGGGTGATGGGTCCGGTCACGGAGTAGAACAGCATGTCGATTCCCACACCGGCGGCGAACAGTTGGGCCACCCACGTGAAGAGCTTGTACTGCGGACGGGAATTATCCGGGCCCATCCGGACCGAGCCCACCTTGGACAACGCCACCCACAGCACAAAACCGATCACGACTGTGACGGTGACGACGTACACCCAGCCGACGTTCGCTGCGACCCAAGACGTCACGACCGCCATGGTGTCATCCGCGTTGGCGGGGAACACCATCGCCCAAATAGTGAAAGCGAGGATGACGATAGAAGCAATGATGAACACGCGCCAATTAACCTTGGGCACATTGCTCTCGATAATTTTGGCGGACCCAGAATCACGGTCTTTCGCCGTGTCACGGTCTTTGTCGATGATACTCAAGGGTCCAGCTCCAATTCTTCGTCTTGGCTGCGTGAAACGCAGCACATCATGGTGGTGTTCTCGGCTTTGACTCGGTCGGTCAGGTAAAGATCCCGGTGCTGGGGTGTCCCTCGAAGTACTGGTAGGGAACGTCCCCCTGAGATACCTCTGCCCCTGCCGCACAAGCAGATGATGCGTAACTGTTGCCGCAGGGGCAAAGGTAATTACGGGGACGCGAAGCCTGAACACGGTCACCGATGACGAGCTGATGCATGGCCAGAGAGCCGCCAGCGCTGTCTACCGGCGACATGGCGCTGATTTCCTGGAGGAGCCGTCAAGCTTCCATTTAGAAGGACCTGTCTTTGTCCTCTTAAAAGATGACGAAAACTTTGCGCAGTGTCTCGTGAATCTCCCAGTTACCGCTCCAGCCCCGGGGGACAAAGACCGCGTCTCCGGGCCCAACGAACTCGGGCTCGCCGCCGTCGGCGGTGATGGTCATCGACCCTGAAAGAACATGCAAAAACTCGTGTGTTTCAAGAACCCAGCGAGAAGGCCCGGCAGTGCATTCCCAAATGCCAGATTCGGCACCGTTCTCGTCCTTCCACAGGTATATTCCGCGCGTATCCATCTGCGGTCCGGTCGCTTCAGGACAAGGGCCCCAATCCTCCAGCTCCGTCACTGTCTCTGCATCGCGAACGATACTAGCGGAGATGGAGGTTAGCTTTTCAGTCATTACATACCTTTGCATTTTTGTTTCCTTGTGGACTTACTCGCCCTTGTACGCCGGTGCCCAGGGTACTCTGCGCTGTGCAGAGTACCCGTCAACCCGCGGATAAGAGGATGTATCACCATAGCCGTGAGCATAGCGATCCCCGCTTCAGCACAGTACGGGCGCACGCGCTCCGTGAACCGCACAACGGGCGAAAGCAATCCGCTTGTCTGGGCAGGACAGCCTGCAGGCCTCCTGTCGTGCAGAAAGTGTCAGAGCTTAGATTTCGGAATACTTGAAAGAATGCGACTCCAGGCCTTCGGGGTTGGGGCCGTACATGGTGACCATCCGCGCATAGACCGGTGCCCAATACCGGCCTATCCCGCCGGGATTGACACGCGCCGAATCACCCGGCTTCAGGATGACAGTCTTGCCTTGGCTCTCGATATGGAGTTCGCCTTCCAGCACGAAAGCAGTCTCGCTGTGTGGGTGGAAGTCCTCCCAGGCGCAGGCCTTCAGCTCCCATTCCGAGAGGATGAAGTCGTTCCAGCGGCCTTCAGGATGAGCGTTGATGAACCTGCAGCTCAATCGCCCCCAATCGCCCTTCAGGGCCTTCATGGGCTCCGCCGGCCAAAAATCGATTGCTTCCCCCGACGATGGTGTCGGGGACGGAGAACTATCAGTAGTCATTGCATTTACCCGTTCCCTAGCCTGGCATTCCTTGGTGATCCTACGCATCTTTGCATAAGCGTGACATGTATCACAACACTTTTTTGAAACTTTTCCCGCGGCTGGCCTGCGGTGATGTCGGATCGTGGGCACTCTTAAAATCGGGGTCTATCGAAAGTAGCGATCAGTACGAGCGCATCACGCAGATGATCTACACAGGAGTTCAAGGACCAGCTGTACCGGGAGGTGATTGATACGTCCAAGCCGATCAAAGACGTGGCCACCGCGTCCTGCGTCGGCGCAGAGACACTACGTAACTGGCTCATCAAGTACCGTAAGGCCAACGGCGGCACGGAGTCGGAGTTGACGGTGAGCGAACGGACCGTCTGAAAGAACTCAAGCGTGAAGTTCAGGAGCTGCGGGCGGAGGCTGCGTTCTTGAAATAAACCAGCGCCTCGCCCCCCGGGAGCAGCGGTAGTGAGCAAGTACTAATCCTGCGTCAGCGCCAGGCCAGGACCTTTCCACTGGCGTCTCGAATTCGGCTTGGAGAAGGTCAGCGCAGACACTTTCGAAGTCGACATCGGACAAGACGGAAAAGTTTCGCATCAGCCAATAATCCTTTGTGTATCTCCAACCAAATAATACTAGGCGCGGGCCCACGAATCAGTCTTAATTTTCAATTGCTTGCACACCCTGTACGACCATACGGCCGCAGAAGGCTGGAACTGGTCGACAATTGCAGCGGCCGAGGATAGATTCGTCCATAAGCCCACATCAATCGCCTTCACCACCAGGGAGTGACATGCAATCATTTGACGCGACACCCAACGAGAAGAATCCGGATCCGCTAGGCAGCGAAGAAAGCGCCTCTGACGCAGAGAGTACGGCGGACCCGAACGGGGCCGCCACGCAAAAACCAGCCCGCAAGGACGCTGACGCGCTGCCCGATGGTTCGGGCACTGACCGCCGCCAGGGCATCGAGGATCAAGGTAAGGAAAACGGCGAACAAAGTTTCGACGCCGGCTAGTCGGCCGGGGTGCCGCCCGCCCCTTGAATGATCGGGCGGCACGCCCTAGCGTTCCTTAGGGGTCAGGACTTTGATGTTTGGCTTGAGTTTTTTAGCAGTGTTTCCGAGCCGGGCGTTGTCAATGTAGCCGCGGACGTGGCGGTCGATCGTGGCCAGGGCCTGGCGTAGTGGTGCGGGTGCCGGGGCTCTGTCGGCGGCAAGGAGCGGGCGCAGGATCCGGTTGGGGACCTTGGTGTAGGACAGGGCGATGCGTTGACCGTCGGCTGTGAGAGTGTAGGTGTTGCTGTGGGACCGGTGTTCGATGAGCCCGTTTCGGCGCAGCCGTGCCAGGTCGTAGCTCATTTGGTTGGTGGTGTAGCCGGTGTCCAGCAGATGGGTCACCCGGGCACGTAGGCTCCGATGGGTGAATCCGAGGGCAGTGAGGCTTACACATAATGCGCCGAGCAGGGCCATGACCCGGGGGTCGGGCGAACCGCAAGGCCGGGGCCCTCCTGCCATCCTCGGCGAGGGTGGACTGTGCGACCCGCTCAAAGGCTGGGCTCGCAAGGACACAACCCTGCCCGACACGTTCGGTATCGAGCAGGCGGGCGTTGATGTCACGGGCTTTTTCCTGCAACTCGTCCAGATGTTCCAGGCGCCGGAGGCATTGCAGGTCTCTCGGGGAGTTGACGACGGTCTCAATCTGCAGCGCCCGGCCGTCCTTGAGGTATTGCTTGATGCGGGAGTGTTTGAGAACGCATTCACGCTCACCAGGGTGTCTCGGGTGACGATCTTCGTTTTGCGGGGGTCTGGTTCACGATCGGATGCGCGCTGCGGGAGTGGGGTGCGTGCCCGGTGAACAGCAGCTCGACGGTTTCGGGGCGGCCGATATCGAGATTGTCGGCCACGAGCGATTCGAAGAAGGCGCGGGCGTGCCGGGGCGCGTCGAAGACCAGGGTGCGGGAGATCTCGATCTGGCGCATCGACAATTCCCACCAGTACCCGGCGTCTGCGTCGGCATCGGTCAAAGGCAACGGCAGCACGGCCTCCAGCGTTGGAAGAAGACTCCGATGGTGCCCGGTCCGAGCCGGTCGCAGATCTCCTGCAGGGCTTGAGAATCTTCACAGGTGGCGAATCCGTTGGAGAGGGCGGTGTACCCGATGCCCGCCCGGGTGGCCTGGCGTTTGGCCCACTCGTGGCCGTTGACCCAGATCTTGATCGGGTAGGGGAAGTACGCGCAGACCTTGATGAAACCAGCCCCGAAGTCGGTGTCCCAGAGGTAGAAGTAAAAACACGTCACCCGTCGGTCGGCCTTGTGGAAACCAAAGCAGGGAATCCCGTTGCTTCCCTCTCGTTCGCTGGATGCGAAGACATTCTGGTATTCCTGGGCTACCCCGACAGCCACAACACCGGACCGGCCCGTCCTTTTCTGGGCGAGCATGTGGCGGCGCATCACGTCGACCTTGCGGTCCTCTTTGTTGAAATGGATCAAAGGGATGTGGTTGACCTCAACGAATGAATTCACCGAGCGCCGGAAGGCCGTTCCAGTCTTTCCCAGGACCGCCGGAGAAGGGATCCTGTAACCCAAATGCTTGGTCAGGAACGTGACCACCTGGCCTCCGACCTGAAGAATCGGGACGTAACCATTGAGATAGATCCGGTCCAGGCACTGGACATCCAGGCCTACATGACCATCGAGGACCTCATTGACATTGACCACCACAACCACCACCATCGCCACACGCCCATCGCATACCTTCAGAATGCGCCACAACGAAGCGGAGGTCATCAGCGATAGCCAACCAACCACCTCGGCGGTCAGAGGCGAAGCCCCACTGGGTGCGTGGGTCAGTATTGGGGTTCGGTGTTTTAAAACGCGGGGGAATTAACCGGGGTCTGGTCTGGGCGGCTGGAAGAATTGGGGTATGGATACTGGTGCCCAGGACGGACTCTTTAATGAATCAGCGGTGGAACGTGTTCAGCTCGCCGATGATGGCCGGGTGGATGCCAACGGCGGGGTGAAGAAACGCTTCCGGGCGTTTGCCCCGGATGCGGTGATGCTGGTCCCGCCGTCCCTGGAGGAGTGGCTGCCGGGAAACCATTTGGCCAGGTTTATTGCCGAACTCGTGGATACGGAGTTGGATCTGGCCCGGTTCTACAAGTCCTATGCCAAGGCCAAGGGCCAGCCGCCCTATGATCCACGCCTGATGCTGCGGATCGTGCTCTACGGGTACTGTGTCGGGGTCCGGTCTTCCCGGGAGATCGAACGGGCCTGCACGGATGTGGTCGCGTTCCGGTGGCTGGCCGCCCAGCAGGCCCCGGACTTCCGCTCCATTAGCCTTTTCCGCGAAGGCAAGCGTGTGTTGATTGATGACCGGCACCGGTTCGACGCGGTCAAGGTCATTGGTGTCGATGAGCATGTTTGGCGGCACACCCGCCGCGGAGATAAGTACGTCACCGTCATCATTGATCTCACACCGATCCGTGATGGCACGGGCCCTTCCCGCCTGCTGGACATGGTCGAAGGCCGCTCAAAACAGGTCTTCGCCACCTGGCTGAAGGCACGCCCACAACCGTGGCGGGACGGGATCGAGGTCGTTGCCATGGACGGGTTCTCCGGGTTCAAGAGCGCAGTGGCCGAAGAGCTCCCCGACGCTGTTCCGGTCATGGATCCATTCCATGTCGTCCGTCTGGCTGGGGAGGCTTTGGATAGCTGCCGCCGACGCGTTCAGCAGCAGACATGCGGTCATCGCGGGCGGGCCGGCGACCCACTGTATTCGGCTAGGCTGACGCTTCATACCGGGGCGGATCTGCTCACGGACAAGCAACGCCAACGCCTTGAAACCCTGTTCTCTACTGATACGCATGTCGAAGTTGAAGCGAGCTGGGGCATCTACCAACGCATGGTTGCCGCCTACCGGGAACCAGACCGGCCCAAGGGGCGGGAGTTGATGCAGGCCGTGATCGACTCCGTCAGCACCGGTGTTCCCAGCGCACTCACCGAGCTCAGAACACTCGGGCGGACCCTCAATCGCCGGGCAGCAGATGTGTTGGCATACTTCGAGCGACCAGGTACCTCCAACGGGCCAACGGAAGCAATCAATGGCCGGCTCGAACACCTTCGCGGATCCGCTCTTGGCTTCCGCAACCTCACCAATTACGTCGCCAGATCATTGCTGGAATCCGGCGGATTCAGACCGAAACTACACCCTCAATTCTGAAGAGCCGCTTAAACCGAAGTTACGTGGGTGGTGACGTGGGAAATCCCTGCCGTCCTTGACTTCCAGCGGGGATTTCGTGGTTTTGGGGTTTCTTCCTTCTGTCTACTTCAGGTTCAGCGGGAGGGTTTGGCCGATGAGTTCGAAGGCACGGCGCTGGATGGGTGTGGGCGCCGCGAGCGTCGGGACTGCGGGCATCGTGGTGTCGGTGCCGTAACGGATGTCGTTGCGGGTCAGGGTGGCGAGGTGTTCGAGCAGGGCCCGGAAACTGTAGGCAGGGGCCCCGTCGGCGGTGGTCCGCCGGCTGGCTTTGGTCTGCGCGGCGGTGGAGCGTTGTGCGGGGGCGACGGGGTCGGCCGGTTCGGGGCGGTGTTCGTCGGTGAAGGTCAGCGGCGCCCACGCTTTGCGGAGGTGCCAGGTGAGGTAGGCGGCGAGCATGCAGATGAACACGTGCGCCCGGACCCGGGTTTCGGTGTGGTGGTGGATCGGGCGCAGGGCCAGGTCGATGGCTTTGATGGAGCGGAAGTCACGTTCGACGTTGGCCAGGGACTTATACGTTGCCACGACTTTGGCGGCGTCCATCTGCTTGTCGGGGATGGTGGTGCGGATGATGTAGATCCCGTCCAGGGCCGCCTCGGCGGCGATGTTCTCCTCGTTGCGGGCGTGGGTGAAGGAGGTATCGGTGATGTCGAGTTTGTAGTGCTTTTCCATGTTGTATTTCCCGACGACTTTCCCGGCGCGGATCCCGATGCGCCCGGCGTCCTTGAGCCTGCCCGCTTGGGTGGCGGCGGTGATTTTGGCCAGTTCCTTATCGGTCGCGGCGAGCAGGTCGCCGCGTTTGCGTGAGCGTTCGGCCGCGAGGGCGGGGTCGCGGCAGGCGATCAGGCGTTCGCCGGGATAGTCCGGGTGGCTGATCTCGGCCAGGTTCGTTTCATCGAACAGGGACATCTGCAGGGGCCCGTCGTCGGCGGCCGGCGCCTGGATCGCCGGGGCCCGCAGCGCGGTGACCCAGCCGAGGCCGCCGAGTTCCTTCAGCGCCTCGATGCGGGCACTGGTGATCATGCCGCGGTCCCCGACCATGACCATCTCCTGGAGTTGTGTGTGATCGACTATTTGTAGGCCGTTTCAGCCAGGGAATCCTGCCGGGTTAGTGGCCGGTTTCCTGCTAAAAGAGCGCTAAGAATCAGGCCAGGCATTTCCCCTCCGGTTCATGGATTTTTGGGGAGTGCGCAGAGATTGAGATCACCGGGTGGTTCGGGGCGGTTCCCAGCGTGTTGGGGACATGGGCCCGCCACCCCCAGATAAGTTCCTTACGGCCCTGCCATTGCGAAGCGTATGCGCCGGAAGGGCTGGAAAGCAGATGACGGTACCCATGTCAGTACAAGAAAATATCAGACGACTGGACTCCCAAGGTGTCCCTGTGCGTGAGATCGCCCGCAGGTTGGGCATCAGCAGGGATTCGGTGGCCAAGTACGCCGATCGGGAAGACTTCTCCCCGGTGCCGCCGGCACCGTTGGCGCGGCCAGGGGGCTCGGTGTTGACCGGGTTTGAACACATCATCCAGGGGTGGTTGGGCGAGGACCAACGGAGGAACCGCAAGCAGCGGCATACGGCCAAACGGATCTTTGACCGGCTCGTTGATGAGCACGGTTTCACTGGCACCTATTCACCGGTCCAACGGTTCGTGAAGAAGTGGACGGCCCGGAACCGGCAGGCGGGTGAGGGCTTCACTGAACTGGTGTGGCCGGCCGGAACGGTGCAGGTCGATTTCGGGCAGGCCGAGGCGATCATTGCCGGGATCCGGCAGATCCTGCATATTCTGGTGGTGACTTTCCCGTTTTCGAACATGCGCTTCGTTCAGGCGTACCGGGGCGAAACTGCCGAATGCGTCAGCCACGGGCTACGCACGGTCTTCGAGCACATCCGCGCCGTACCGAGGCATATGGTTTTTGACAATGCCACCGGCATCGGACGAAGGGTCGGGACCAAGGTTGTGGAAACCAAACTGTTCGGCGCGTTCAAGTTGCATTACCGCGCAGAATCCAGGTACTGCAATCCCTATTCAGGACATGAGAAAGGCAATGTGGAAAACGCGGTGGGGTTCTTACGCCGCAACCTCATGGTCCCCGAACCTGAAGCGACCAGTTTGGATGGCCTCAATGAGATTTTGATGGCCCGGTGTGAGGCCTTGGCCACGACCGTGCATTACCGAAAAGGTCTACCTGTGGGTGACTTGTTCGCCCAAGATGTGGCGGCGTCTTTGGAGTTGCCCGGGATCGGATTCGACCCGGTCCGCTACGAGTCCAGAAAGGCCGATAAGACCGAGAATATCCTCATTGATGGGAACACCTATGCCGCCGGGCCCGCCTTCCACAGCAGGAACCTCACCGTGGGGTTGCGCCACGACGTGGTGCAGATCCTTGATGAGCACTCAGCCCCGGTCAGGTCCTTCCCGCGGGCCTTCGGACACCAGGCCCAGACGATCTTCGAACCAGCATCCCTGGTCCCGTTGCTGGTCACCAAACCCGGTGCCTGGGGGCATTCCCCGCTGCGGGCCCTGGTCACCGACCCGGTGCGCGACTGGCTGGACAAAGCGACCGTAAAGGACCGGCGCAGGTTGCTCAGCGCGGTGGATGCCGCTTCAGGATCCGCCGGCTTCGATGCCGCGATGCAGGCCGCTGACACGCTGATCCAGCGCGGGGATGAACCAGATATGGCAGCGCTGGGGATGCTGGCCCGCAGGCTGGCGCACGGCACCGAACCGGCTGCTGCGAACGTGGATCTGAGCATCTACGACACCTTCACCACGTTGGAGACGACCACGGGAGAAGTCGCATGAGCATGACCACCGTCCAAGACATCCTCGAAGCAGGCAAACATGCCTCCCTGACCGGCAGCGTCTTGAGTGAATGGGCCGAGAAAGGAACACCGAAACAACGCGAATACCTCCACGGGGTGCTGTTGGCAGAGCACGAATCCCGGCAGGAATCACGCCGGGCCCGGCTGTTGAAATCCGCGCGCCTACCGGCGTTGAAAAGCCTGTCCGGTTTTGATTACTCCAGCGTCCGATTCCCCGAAGACTACGGACGGCAGGCCTTGGAATCCCTGGACTTCATCAACCACTCCCAAGACCTGGTCCTCTACGGGGACGTGGGCACCGGCAAAACCCACATGGCCTCCGCCTTGGTGGCCGCCGCCTGCCAGAAAGGCATCCAGGCACGTTTCTTCACCACGTCCTCCCTGGTGATGACGTTGCGCCGGGCCAAGGACGAAGACCGCCTGGATAAAGAGTTGGCATCCCTGGCCAAAAACCAGATCCTGGCCATCGACCTATGCCGAGCCGGTAACTATGCCGAGGTGCTGGGAACGCGGGCACCAGAAGAGGCCCTGCCACTGGGGTCCGGACAAGAATCGACTGTTCCCATATCGGCATAGTTACAGGCTTTCAAGGAACGCCAGTGTCTTGTCTGTCGGGTGGTAGCGTCCTGGGGTTGCCGCTGTGGGTGTCACGAGGGCGAGTGCTTTTTCCTTGATGGTGAGGTCAGCATGGATATATGCGTCC
>NZ_JASISR010000066.1 GCF_030063245.1 Paenarthrobacter sp. PH39-S1 | reverse complement strand
CTCCGGTTTGTCCGCGTCGCCCTGCCCGCGGAGGTCGGGGGCGTAGACCCTGAAGCCAGTTAGCAGCGGTACCAGGCGGTCGAAGCAGCCGCGGGATTCGCCCCATGGATGCAGCAGCAGCACTGGCGGCGCGTCGGCGTCGCCCTGGACGAGACACGGCACCGTGATGCCTGTCCGGAGCCTGAGATCCCGGACCTCGGATTCCATAGCCTCAAGGTAGCCGCGCAAGTGGACCGTGGGCAAGGCTCATGCCAGACGCTGAGGCTCAGTAGAGGATGTGCTGGTAAAGGACGTGGTCCTGCAAGGTGCCTGCGATCTTGAAGCATTCCAGCCAGTAGGCCCCCGATTTAGGAGACATGCCCTGGCCCCTCTGCCCAACTGAACGAACTCATCAACGTTGCACTAGCCACTTGAGACCACCGGAGCATGGTGTCAGAAAATTGGGCAAAGCCCAGCGAGAGAATCGGCAGAAATGTCTCATAACCCATGAGTTGGGAGACGTCTCGCCGCTCGAGCGACGGCTGCGGCGGCAGTGCTCCAATTTTCGCGGAGTCGTGCGAGTTCGTCCGCGGCCGGCAATTCTCATAACCATGTCTCGAAACTTTCGGGTTGAATCGGTGTATCCACCGTTAGTTACGAGCGGTGGAGCCGCTTCGCGGCGTTGTGGTGTGAGGAAACGGGCTTGTGGCTGGGTTGGGCAGCGGTGGATGATGGTGGTGCCGCGGTCGACGCCGGTGTGTCTTAGTGCTTTGAGCCTGTTTACGAGCGTGGTGTGGAGGGCTTCCACGGGAACCGTGGATTGGTGCCGCATGCCCAGCGTCATCAGGCGTGATGAGCCCGTTTAGTAGATTCCTGAATCATTTTCCCCGCCCTTCCCGCGGCACCCGGCACCACCAGCCGGTGGTGCCGTCGGAATCAAGGGAAGGAGACGATGATGGACATCGTGCACGAACGCGCTGCGGGAATGGATATCTCCAAACGCGACGCAAAGGTCTGTATCCGGATACCAGGGGCGCGACTTGGAACATTCAGCAAGACCGTGACCACGTACGGAGCGACGACGAATGAGGTCGTACGGTTGCGCCGTGATCTGGAGGCGGCTGCGGTGACGGTGGTCGTGATGGAGGCCACCGGCGACTACTGGAAACCGTTCTATTTCCTGCTGGCGGAGTCGCTGAACGTGGAATTGGTCAATGCGAAAGCGGCCCGCAATATCCCAGGACGCAAAACCGATGTTTCCGACGCGACGTGGTTAGCGGAACTCGCCGCCCACAACCTGTTGCGGGCCAGTTTCGTGTCGAACACATGAGCGCACGGCTCGCGCTGGTTGACCGCGCCCATCTGGTTGACTCTAACCGCATCAGGGCGATGGTCGTGGAGAGCATGGGCGGCATTGCGGGAACCTACTACATGGTCGCCGCCCTGCTCTTGGCGGAGCTGGCCATCACCCACCCGCAGCAACTGACGGACACCCAGTACAATCTGCTGCTCTCTCCCCTGGAGGCCGCGGAACAGGTTGACGGAACGGTGCACGCCGACCGTGATGCCCAATCCACCTACATCAACGACCAAAGCGCGGAACACCTCAACGCCGGGCAGCCGGTGAGCAGCGCCGACACGAAGAAAAAGGAACTCGTCGGCCAGTTCACCAACCGCGGGAAGACCTGGCGGCCCGCCGGGGACCCGGTGCGCACCAGCGTGCACGACTTCCCCGACCCGGACCTAGGTAAAGCCAACCCCTACGGGATATACAACGTCACCGCCAATGACGGCTGGGTCTCGGTCGGCACCGACCACGAAACCGCCGCGTTCGCCGTGGAAACCATCCGCCGCTGGTTCGACCAGGTCGGCCAACACTCCCACCCCACGGCCCGGCGCCTGCTGGTCTGCGCCGACGGGCGGCGGATCCAACGGCTACCGGCTCCGTGCCTGGAAAACCCAGCTCGCGGCCCTGCCGCCGAAACCGGGCTGGCCATCACGGCCGCACACCTGCCACCGGGCACAAGCAAGTCGAACAAGATCGAACACCGGCTCTTCTCCCGCATCTGTCATGAACCGGCGCGGCCGGCCCCTGACCAGCCACCACGTCATCATCGACCTCATCAGCGCCACCACGACCCGCACCGGCTCACGGTCCACGCCGAACTCGAGGACAATACCTACCCCGCGGGCATCAGAATCAGCGACACCGAGATGGCGGACCTGCCCATCAACCGCCACGAATTCCACGGCGAATGGAACCACACCCTCAACCCCGACAACACCATAACCGCGTGTCATTTACTGCAAGGCCTAACCCCATGGTCCGTGTACAGGTCATCGCCGCGAACCCCGGCCGCCAACAAGTCCGCGACCTGCCGGGTCCGTATCCTGGACCCGGGTCGAAACCCTCGCGTACCTGATCAGCTTGGTCATGCCCGCCTGGTTGGTTGATGACAATGAATCCGATGATTGCCTGCGATACATAGTAGCGAGACACCCCGAGGCCTGCCCCTTGAATCCTCAACCTTGTGAATCGCAGAGGTATTTGGCGTGGTTCTCGCAGTGCTAAATGGCCGGAGGGGTGCGCCGTTTGAGGCGGCTTGCGGTCGGAGTCGAGCTACTCCTCAGGAGCAGGTTCTCAGGAAGAGCGTGGCGCCGGGGCGTTCATGGAAGGTCACCACGTGGCCGGTGTCGTCACGGAAGACGGCCTTGGAGCCTGCCACGGTGATGGTGCCCGGCTGGTAGGGTTGGCCCAACCTGCAGGGGGATTGCCATGACCGTCGTCCAGCGGCTGGTCGGCAACAAAGAATGTGTACTGCACCTGTGTCACGTAGATGCCGCAGTGCGTGTAGAGAAAGAAGGGGATACTCAAGACGCGGTCATTTTCGGAGTTGCCGTGGGGTCGGTTGTCGGCGCCGCCGGCGGGGCGCATCCGCTCAGCACCGCCAAGGCGGCTGCCGCGGCGGCGATGCTTCGAACTGTCATACACCAAGGTTCTCTGGCGATAACTGCGCCGGTCAAGGACCTGCGCGGCGACTTCGGAAAATGGCACCCGGTTCCCATCCGTTCCATGGACGACCGTGAGTGAGACATCGGGAACTGCTGTCTTGGAATACAACTGTTTTTCAAGACATCCAACTGGCCCCGACGGGAGACACGCTGCACTCCCGCCGTGCCGCCAATAGGCGGGTCTCGGTAAGCCGTCTCCTGGCCTGGCGTGTCTCAGGTGCACCTTGTAGGGGTTCATGGGGCAGATTGCAGTCATGGCACTTCTCGGATAGATCAAGGATCAGCCGTTCCACGAACAATCTCCATGATCAGGACCCCGTAAACAAGGTCCCGAGACATGGTGTAAACAAGGTCCTGAGACAGGACACTTCAACAATGATCCCTTGCCTACTTCAGGAGGTCTGGGGCTGGGGGGTGTAGATCAATGAGAGCCCCAGGTGGGGAACATCCAGGGCCATTCGATGCTGGTCCGGAGATCCGGATTTGATCCGCTCGCCAACCAAGTACATCCCGGAGTTGCCGAGAATGACTCGGTTGCTGGCGTTGACGAGGGCGGCATCGCCTGGGATGCCGCGCAGCTTTGGCATGATGAGGGGTTCCAGGTCCTTGATCCGAATGTCGCATCCCGCCACCCCCGTAAAGTTTCCATGAACGGAAACCGGTGCCGCGAACGTAAGGATGTATTCCTCGAAGCCGAGATAGTCTACATACGGGCCCCAAAGGGTCTGCTCACCTGTGGAAGCGGCGGTCGAGAAGAACGGTAGCTTTTCGTAGTTGTAATACCGATGGCTACCTGGAGTCAGGTCAAAATCGAGCCTGCCGATGGCACCGGATTCCTTGCGGGACCACCATTCCAAAGCTCGGCTGCCCTCCTCAACGGATTCCGCGGCGAAGAAGGCCCCGGCGCCGACAGCAAAAGTGTTCCTCGTCAGGAACTCCCGTGACAATTCGTCCAAACCGACCAGTGCAGCCATATCGACCTTGGACTTGCCGACGAGATTTCCTTCAAGCCGCGTGGCAACGTTTCTGGAGAGTTTCTTGACCTCGGTGGAGACGCCGCTAAACCACGAAGTGAGGGCATTGGCAGCATGTACGACTTCCGTGGTGGGGTTCATTGGCCATCCTGAATTGATTGGGCGTAACCGAGGGTGAGTTTCGTGTCAATGAGGTGGAAGAGGTTTCGCCTGATGTGCTCAAGCACCAGTTTCTGTGCCTTCTCGGGTTGGTCCTGGGACACTGCCCGGACCAACTCCAAGTGTTCAGCGGTTGCCGATTCGGGGTCAAATGCCACAGCGAGGGGGGTCCATAGCTGTTGAACTGTTTCTTCCTGAAGCCGGATTTCGGCATCGGTAAGCCTCGGTGATTGCGCCGACACTGCCAATTCGATATGGAAGCGGCTGTCAGCAGGTGCACGCTCCTCGGGGGTCGTGGCCAGAACCAATGCTCGCGCAAGTTCCTGAAGACGGTCGAAGTCGTGTGCTTCCGCACGCTCACATGCCAGACGCACGGTCGTTGCCGCTATAGCCGAATGTTCATCTCCGATGTCGCGTATTTCCGAAATAGACGTCGAGAGAAACCAATCCCGTATGGTGTCGGTCTGAGGTTGAGGCTGATTGACGACAAAGGTTCCCCCGCTCCGGCCTCTGCGAGTCTCGACGACTCCCCGCTCGCGCAGTTCCCCCAAAGCTTCGCGAAGGGTCGCGCCGCCCACCCCAAACATCTCCGACAGTACCGCTTCGGGGGGCAGGCGTTCCCCTACTTTGAGCATCCCGAGGGTGATGCCCGTGCTAATTCTGTCAACAATCGCATCGGCCCTCTCAATTTCGGGCAAGGACCGATAGATCTGCGACTGGAATGGGGTCGACGAGGCCAAAAATCTGCGCTCCGAAAATGGGTTGCGAGTCGGGTCAATTCTCAGTAGTCCTGACAATACTTAAAGGACTTTGATTCTTCTTAAGAGTCTATACAAATAAATCCTTCAGTCCCCCGGCTTTCAACCCGACCGGCTTCCGCCCTCAAGACAGTGACACAGGGAGGGTCCCCCCATCCAGTGACACAGGAAGGGTCCCTCGTCATGGCCGACTCCTGCCGGCCGGCAATCAGCCTGTGCCAGGAGAACGGCCTCGTCAGCGCTTTCCGTTTCAATGACGAAATGGATGAAGTCATCCCACCCTCGCGAACCAGTCTTTCGGAGTCGAGCCACCAGTCACGCATGTCCTGCCCATGGACAGGTGTTGGACGGTTGTCGACGGCCAAAGATTGTGCCACGAACGGCAAAGTCATCCTGAGGTTCTCGGACGTCTGAATCAAGTGAGGGGACGGCGGGTGATAAGGCCCCACCCGGGCTGTCGGCAACTGTCGAAAACCGACGGCGAGATTCCGGGCGCAGATCCCGCAACCGGACCTGGCGGATTTCACGCGCCTAGCATTAACGGCCCAGTTCTCCTGAAGGTCTCGTGAGCTGCCAAGTTGGGGTGTACCCCAAATGTCATTTTCCAAAGTCGTCTGCACAAATTTCAGAAGTCGTCTGCACGGATCCTATTTCGGGTTCAGGAGCCTGGCCCCGTCGGGGCGCAGTTCCCCTGTCGGGGAGACGTGGCGGTAGAGGGTCTGGCGGGTGATGCCCAGTTCCTGGCAGAGGTCGCTGACCTTGGTCCCGGGCTTGCCCATGGAGGCCATGGCCAGGCGGACCTTCGCGGGGGTCATCTTGAACGGCCGGCCGCCTTTCCGTCCGCGGGCGCGGGCGGAGGCGAGGCCGGCGAGGGTGCGTTCGGAGATGAGTTCGCGTTCGAATTCGGCCAGGGCGGCGAAGATCCCGAAGACCAGCTTCCCGGACGCGGTGGTGGTGTCGATGGCTGCGCCCTGCCCGGTGAGGACCTTCATGCCGATGCCGCGTTCGGTCAGGTCATGAACGGTATTGACCAGGTGGTGCAGGTTCCGACCCAGCCGGTCCAGTTTCCACACCATCAGGGTGTCCTCGTGGTCGCGCAGCGCCTTCAAGCACGCGGCGAGTTCCGGGCGGTCGTCCTTCTTCCCGGAGGCCGTGTCCTCATACAGCTGCTTCGGCCCAACGCCCTCCGCTGTCAGCGCGTCGCGCTGCAGGTCCGTGGTCTGGGACCCGTCAGTCTTTGAGACCCTCATGTACCCGACCAGCATGATTTTCCCCTGTTATTTATACGGCCGTTTAAGTGACAACCGGAACCACAAACGACACGTATCCAGAAATTGTCACTTAACCCGTTACTTATAGTAAGCCATGCAAAGGGGCTGCCGTCATTATTATGTGACGAAAACTCCAGTGGTATCCCACACTGGGGGAACGTATCCCCGGAGTCTCCTGCTGTGGTGGTTTCACGGCCAGGGACCGGCCTTGCACCTGAGGCCCGCCTTGCTTGCGAGGGGATTGACTGCAGTAGGAAAACATTTATTCCTAAAAAGACTCGACTAAATGGATTCCTAGGCGTATTTTTGCTATACGGAAGTAACGTATGTGTCTGGCATCACACCGGCAGGGCTCGGAGCAGAGCCCGGCTGGCCCTCTAGAACTAGGGGATGTCGGGTTCGCAGGCAGTCCTTCCCGGAGCCCCAACCGGGGGTTCTGGCGTGATCTTCGGCGCAGTGTCATATGCACCCAACATGAACAGTTTAGTAATCCAAAGGATCTTTGACGTGGGAACCACGCCGTGATGCTGAAACCCCAGACGGCCGTTGAGGGGCACCCGTAGCCTGACCACCGCAGTTAATCTTCCGCTTCCCAGCAATCCGACCTGACTGAAAGAAGATCATGGCAGCACATATCCACACCCTCGCAGACTATCGGGACGCCATCGGGCAGTTCACCACCTACCCGGAAGCCGGTACCGGCTCGCACCGCGCACGGCGCCACGTCACCCTGGGAGTCTACGGAAAAATGATCGGCGCCGTCTCCCAGGTCTATCAAACGGCCGAACACGACGATGCCGGCGTATTCACCGAAGGACGCCTGTTCGACCTGAAGCGGCAGATGGGAGATTCGCTCTGGTACATCACCCGTGCCATCATTGAGCACGGTACACGCTGTGCCGGCCTGATCTGGGGCCGCAGTCTCGCCGACCTGCTCCCGTCCGGGCACGTTGAGCTGAACACCATTGAAGCCTGGGTGAGTTCCCCGCGCACCGTGGTCCTGACCGACTTCACCGACTTCCAGGACGTACTTGCCCTTCTGCATACCCTGGCCTTCGCGGCAGCCCGCCATGGCTGGACGCTGCAGGACTTGGCCTGGGCCAACGTCGCCAAACTCACCGAACATGCCGGCGGCCACGTCCTGCAAGGAGCAGGCGCACTTGTTGCCTCATAGCAATACCTCCGGGAAGCTGAAGCGACCCCGGTTCCAGGTGCTGCCCGGCCGTATCGGCCCGGCGCCGGTCCAGGCCGACTAGGAAGTCCTCCCCGGCCAACTGCGCCGAAGCCATCGAAAGTAGCAGCTGCCCACCGGAGAGGCCACGGTTGCGTTTTTTCACCGGCCCGATATTGGCGTCCAGGGCTGCGGTAATCCCCAGCACCCGGTCCACCTCCCGCACCGCCTCGACCCCGGTAGCCGGTGTCAGGGCCACGCCCGGGGCACCAATCCGCACCCGCCGTGCACGCGCCCGCCTACCTGCCCGCACACCGGATTTCTTGCCCCGCCTCTTGCTCCGTAAACTTGCCACCGAACAGGACACCGCACGAAGAACAACCCCGCAACTTCCCTGCAGCAGGGACCAGCTGCCAGGAGGAAATTGTGAGAATCGTGAAAGCCCGGCTGCGCGATGCCCCGTCCCTGGCCTGGGTCGCAGCCCAAGCTTTCGCCGCAGAACACTCCAGTGCCGGCGTTCGCCGCCGCGCCGCTCTCGCCTACCCCCTGCACTTGTTCTCTGTCCTGCTCGTTACAGCACAAGGACAGTTGTGGCACTGGAACCGTGCAGCCTTCATCGGCATCGGACGCCCGGGCTGGGACAGCCACTGGACCATTGTGTCGGCTTCCTTGCTCTCCTGCACCGGCTTCCCCTGGCCAGCGGGGCCCGCATCCGTGGCTAAAATGGTCGGGCACGCCGACGGCGTCGTTCGACATGGTGGTGCTGAACCAGAAGAGCTGCTGTCCTCTGCCATGGAGGCGCCCAAGCGGGTGCGCGGCTGCTTCGAAGGGAGCCAGGAATTGATGGAGCATTGCCACGACGTGCCAGCACGGCATGGTGGCCAATTACGAGAGCACTTGCGGGACCTGCCGGAAATCCAAGACCGGACGTGGGCGCGTGCACAGGGTGGGACATGACCACGCATCCGGAAGCTGGGATCCATGGTGGTGAGCCGCACCGCCCAGACCTAGCCCAACGGCTTAACTGGCTGCGTGCAGGCATTTTGGGCGCCAAGGACGATAGTTTCCGTTGCTGCAATTGTGGTCGGTGTCGCCGGGGTGAGCACGAGCTCGGGCCCGATCCTGACGGCAGGCGTGGCGGCATCCAGGGGAGGCGTTCCCACCTTGGCCATGGGCGCCGAGACGGCGTAAAGCCGACCCAAGCATGGGGACACTCGGGCCGCCGGCAGGGGTGCCAAGCCGCTTGCCAGGATGTTGCCAACGACAGTGGCCCCGGATGCCAGGCGGAGGGCGGCGGAGGGGGCGAATCAGGGCGGCGTAGAATGGCAAAAGTAGTAACCGTAATAATATTACTAAGATTACTACTTAGGGAGAGCCATCATGGCCGAACAGTCAGTCAAGGGTCGCGTTTACGCCGCCGCCGAGCACATCAGCGCCACGGCGAGCCCCACCGTCGCCACGGTGCGCGAAGCCGCCGGGGTGTCCAACGCCGACGCCGGCCGGTATTTGAAGGAATGGCGCGCAGAACGCGACAGCGCCGGCTCCAAGATCGCAGCCACCCCACCGGCCATCACCGAGCAGGCACTGCGCCTGGCCGGTACCATCTGGGAAGAAGCAGTCCGCGCCGCTACGGCCGAGCACGCCGTCATCCAAAACGCTTGGCGGGAGGAAAAGGTCCTCAAGGACCGTGAAATCACTGAACTCGCCACAGACCTCGACACCGCTACCCGCACCCACCAGGAAACCATCACCGAACTGAACACCCGGATCGAGGAAGCCAACCAGAGCGCCCGCGACAACGCGAGCTCCGCTACCGAGGCATGCGAACAACTCAACCTCGCCGCTTCCAAGCACGCCGAGGACATTGCCGAGCTAGAAAGCCAGCTCGCTGAAGCCCGCGCCACCATCACTACCCTGCAACAAACGCAGGAAGCCCTCATCGCCCGCATACAACCGGCCCAAGAGGCGAAGCCTGCCCGACAGGGCGGAGGGCCCAAGAAGGGCTAATCCATGGCAGCTTCTCGCGGGCCTGGCTGGTCATGTCGACGTACAAACAGAACAGGACTGCCGGCCTGTCCTGTTTAGTCTCCACTTTTTTCATCCCGCAATGGACAGCATCCCTCACACGGTCCAGAGCCTGGCGGGTGGTCCGCTGAGTCTTCATCGCAGTGGTCGTTGTTGATTGGTTGCAGAGGACTATGCAGCGGAATGCAGTTCCGTGCAGGGCACTTCGGACACATCCATATCCACACTCGTCTGCAGAACCCGTGATTCCCCGGGCGCGCGTGCAAACCACTCCTGAAAATGACACTTGGCTATGCCCGGGTCAGTACCCCGGATCAGGACACCGAACTGCAGATCAGGGAACTGGAAGCTGCGGGCTGCAGGCTGCGAACGTATCTACCGCGACCACGGGGCCAGTGAGACCAAGGCCAGCTGGCAAATACGGCGTGATGGTACGGCTAGTCCGGGTAGGTGGTACTGTGATCTCTCTGGACATCGGTTACAGCATCACTCACAACATCGCTTACAGGATCTCTCATGACATCGCTTACAGGTATCAGATGCGTGGCAGACCCGGGTTTGACCACAGGCTTTTCCGATAATGA
>NZ_JASISR010000065.1 GCF_030063245.1 Paenarthrobacter sp. PH39-S1 | reverse complement strand
CCTGGCGCCAGAGACTGACAGGGATACGGTCCTATCCTTCCAAAAATGAGCTAGCCCAGTTCATGGAACACACGGCCCAGCCAGCCCTAGCCGAGCTGGTCAACGAGTTTATTGAACAAGGTCACCAGGCAACCCTGGACGCTGTCCCGAGCCAATACACGGGTATTACCGATTACGCGCTGGTTGTCACCATTCCGGACCATCGCGACTTCCTCTATCAGGTCCAGGCCGTGGAAGCCCCGGTGCCGACGTTCGGTGGGCGTACGTTCCACGAAGCGGACGTCTACTATCGCGCGGAAGTCTTCTCACCGACCGGCTCCGAGGGCTACGACCTGATGGGCGTAACGCAGCAGCAAATAATCGACGACGTCCTAGCCCGTTACGAGGGCCACCTGGGCTTCCTAACCTCCTTGGGTCAGCAGGCAAGCTCTTCCACACTCACCCCGCCGGTAACACCAACTACAAATCCCACATCGCGCAGACGGCGCGCAGCGCCTGAGCGAGACGGCGACAGCGCAGGCGGCGGCGTCAAGGAGTGACCGGCCAGGGTCAGGCAGTGACCTCTTGCACGCCCCGGAACCCGGCAGCGGCATAGACACCCAGGATGCCACCTAGGTGACGAAGAAATCCAGCTCCTCCTTCTCAAGGACCAGGCGCAAAAGTAGGTTCTCGAGGTGGCCTTCGCCGCCACCATAAACATGGTGGCGGCGAATCCGTCGCCCACCATGTAGCTCTCCCGACGCGTCATGTGCACGCCGTTCGGGTTGTCGCACCGGCCACGCGGTGAACCCCAGAGCAAGGAGCTTCTCATGCACGATGTCGCCGGGGTGTTCCTACAGGGCTGCTACACCCATGTGGCCATCTTGTGGCAGGAATGGTCGGTTATCCGGCCGCGTTGCCGGGTAACCGGCGCTTGGGCGCCTTGCCAACGGGCCCCTTCACATAGCACGGCGAATAACTGGGCAGGTCGGATCAATCCGGCAGCCAAGAAGCCACAAAGCACCCGGCCAGTGAAGACCGGGCCGCGGCAACGCTACGCACCGGCGGTAATTGAGGAGTTCATTCACCTGCTGCGGGAAGTTGATGAGCAGCGGCCACAAGGAAGTGCCCATAGACGGCCAACAGAACACACACGATTCGATGGCCGCCCGGAGGGCTCGGATCTCGTCATTCCAGCTCTGAGAATTCGATCCTTCATTGCTGGCGGGGTTGTACCAAAAGCCTACTCCGTCATGAAGTCGTGAAACGTCGCCACGCCACCGGCCAAGGGGACGTCGGCCAAGGGGACGTCGGCGGCCCCTCCGATCCCTGTATTCCCGTGCCAGCAGCCTTCATCTGGACGTTCAGGAGGCGTCGCAGGTCGAGGTGACGAAGGTTGTCAACCGACTCGGTTCCAACTCGAACTCAGGCACATTAACACCCGATTTTGGGCTCTTGGACAGGGAAATGAGAAGTGATGCACCTGGCCGCCAGCGGGCACCCTTCGTGGCCTCCCGGTGCGAATTCGACAAAATCCTATTGGGCACCTGTGGACACTTCTTCGTGGCCGCTGACAGTTGGCAGCCTCAGCGCGGCAGCGAAGCAGCTGGACCTGAATTGCTCCACCCACTCCAACTGGGCGATCGAGGCCGGCATGGCCTCGATCTGTCTGCGCCGCCCCTCGCCCGAAACAGATTCACTACCTGGCTTGCGTCAAGAAGGAGCGGGCACGCCGCCCTCGCCGTTGGAGTCAGCAAACAGAGATCCTACGAACGGGACCGGCAACAGGCGGCAAAGGACACGGCACCCGCCAAGTGCCATGCCGTGGATCTTTCGTATAAACAGGAAGTGACAATTACTTTTGCGGAGACTCCAACCCCTGCCGCGGCACCTGAACTGCCGGCAGCTCTGGCGGAACCGGCTCCGCACCTGTGGCCCTGAAAGCTCTCGAGCACCCCATCAACACCCGTTACCTGTCACTGCAGGAACGGGAGAGAATCGCGGGCGTGCGCTCCAACGGAACCTCAATGCAGGCGCTCGGCAGGGCGCTGGGCCGCTCCGGGGGCACCATCAGCCCTGAGATCAAACGCAACGTCCACCCGCTACTGAGTTACGGGCCATGACTGCCGCACCGGGCAGCCACCTCGGCCCAAGGACCAGGGCTCCTGACGGTGATGATGGTATTAGGCCGTTGGCCGGCGTGACTCGCCTCCTGACTGACACCCTTCGGGGTTGTCCTTCGCATGATTCGTCCGCCGGCCGATGGCCTGCACCGAACGCGTTGGCCAGGCGGGCATGACTTAATAGGAGCCCGACCAGAGGTCCCATCACCGTCTTGTCTGCCCACCTGGCGAACGCGAGCCCACACTAACGGTTTGCGAGAGTCAGAGGAGCTCCTTCCATCATGACAAACGAGGACATGAAAGTCATTGCCGGTGTCGATACCCACGCCGACACCCATCACGTCGCCCTCATCAACGAGCACGGCAAACACCTCGCCGATAAGAAATTCCTGGCTTTCGGTTCCGGCTACCGGGAAATCGCCGAATACATCACCCAGTACGGTCCCGTCATCGCTGTCGGCATCGAGGGTACCGGCTCCTACGGGGCCGAACTGGCCCGGGTCCTGGCAAGGGACGGATTCATCGTCAAGGAGGTCAACCGGCCCAACCGCCAGGCCCGGCGCTTGCATGGCAAGTCCGACCCGCTCGATGCCTACCAGGCCGCCGAATCGGTACTGGCCGACCGTGGCGTCTCTACCCCGAAAACTCGGAACGGGTACGTCGAGGCACTACGGGTCCTGCGCACCGCACGCACCAGCGCGCTGAAGGCGCGCACCGCCGTGCTGACGCAGATCAGCGGCGTCCTGACCGCGGCACCGGAGACCGTGCGTGCCAAATACCGGGGCCAGACCAGCGAAGCCCGTGCCAAGGCCATGGCGGCCTCCCGCCCTGCCGGGGACATCACGGACCCCGCTGTTGCGACCGCCGTGACGCTCAAGCGCATGGGCGCCCGCTACCACTACCTCAACGCCGAAATCGACGAGACAGACGCCGAGCTGGCGCGTATCATCGCCGACCGCGCCCCGGCCCTGCTGGAGATCAACGGCGTCGCCACGGCCGTGGCGTCCCAGCTGCTGGTCACCATCGGCGACAACCCGGAACGCCTCACCACCGAAGCCCAGTTCGCCTGCGCTGACCGGCACCGCGCCCATCCCCGCGTCCTCGGGCAAAACGACACGCCACCGGCTCTCCCGCGGCGGCGACAGGGCCGCGAACTCCGCCATCTACCGCATCGTGCTGGTCCGCATGTCCAAGGACCAGCGCACCCGCGACTACGTCGCCAAACGAACCGCCGAAGGCAAATCCAAAATGGAAATCATGCGGTGCCTCAAACGCTACGTCGCCCGAGAAATCTACCGCGTATTGCGCAACCCACGCCCAGCATCAGTGACCAACGACCTGCGCCCCCGCCGGCTCGCACTGCACCTCACCCAAGTCCAAGCCGCCCGGGAACTCGGAACCTGGCCCACCGCCATCTCACGCATCGAACGAGGCAAATCCCGCGACCAAGACGCCATTGCCCGCTACCGCAATTGGCTCGACCAACAACCCCAAAAATAGTAATTGACAAAGATAGGAGCATCATAGCTGATGATTGAGTGTGTAGCTTTCGCGTAATTCCGGTGTTCTTGTTGGGCTGAAACCTGTTAATTCCGCCTCAGATACGATATAATTTATGGAAGTATACTAGTCGTGCGGGAGGGGTGGGATGATGGCTTGGATGACTGCGCAACCGCCTCTGCCAATGGCCCCCATCGCTGCTGCCTGCCCGATTGGTGCTGCCGTCTCCCTCGTGGAGGACGATGAGGGCGGGAAGGTCTTCCTTCACGGTGAACTGGCCTACGTGTGGGTGCCCGGAGATTCAGTAACTCGCCGCTTCGCTCCCGTGAACCTGATGGAGCTCAAAGCGGCGGTCGTGGAGGAGATTGCCACCGCATTCAAGGTCGGCGCGGTGACGTTGTATCGGTGGCGCAAGCAACTGGCCACCGAGGGCGTGGCCGGTCTGATCCTGGAACAACGCGGCCCGAAGGGCCCGTCACGGTTGAGTGAAGACATGATCACTGAGATTGTTGTTCTGCGTGAGTCCGGAATGAGCCTGCAGGCCGTCGGAGACGCGGTGGGTGTCTCCGAATTCAGCGTCCGCCGTGCCCTGGCCATCACCAAGGAGCGAACCACGGCACCCACCGAGGCGGCAGCAGTGAAGGTCCCTGCGCTCGTAAGTCCAACACCGACACCGGAAGCGGCACAGCCGGCATTGTGGCAGAAAGAATCCGCCGATCTGCCCGTGTCGCCGGCGCCGACGGAACGCCGCAGTGAGCGGTCAGCAGCCCGTGCCGGTCAACTGGTGTGCGCTGCCCCGGTGTTTGCTCCGGCGGCGAAAGTGCCGTTGGCTGGCTTGTTTCTGGCCTTGCCCGCGCTGGAGCGGACCGGTCTGCTCGCCTGCGCGAAGAACACTTTTGGTGCTTTGCCGGACGGCTTCTATGGGCTCGAAACGACGCTCCTGGACGCTGTTCTCCGCGCCTTGCTCGGGGAATCAAGGGCCGAGGGCGCGACCCGGATCAACCCCACCGATCTGGGAAGGGTGCTGGGGATGGATCGGGCACCGGAAGTAAAAACGATCCGCCGCAAAACAGACCTCATGGCCGACACCGGAAAAACCGGGGAGTTCCTGATCGCCCTGGCCGAACACCACCTGAACCCCGGGAACGGAAATGATCCTGACGGTGAGGAGCTCCTTGCCGTTCTCTATGTGGATGGGCATGTGCGTGCTTACCAAGGCGCGAAGAAGATCGGGAAAGTACACTCGACCAGGTTGAAGTTCCCGACCCCGGCAACGGAGGAGACCTGGGTTTCCGACTCCCACGGATCCCCGGTATTCGTCGTCATGGCCGAACCGGGTACCGCCCTGACCAAGGAACTACGCACCCTGCTTCCGGCCTTGCGGGACATCATCGGGGACCAGCGGCGAGTACTCGTCGGGTTTGACCGTGGCGGCTGGTCCCCAGCCCTGTTCCAGCACATGGAAGCGGCAGGTTTTGATGTGCTGACCTGGTGCAAAGGCACCACACCACCAATCCCCGAAGACCAATTCAGTCCGGTTTCCCATCGTGATGAGCACGGTGAAACACGTTCCTGGCTGGCGGCCGACACGATGGTTGATCTGCCCCTGCCCGCGACCGTAAAAACTGGTGAACTGTTCCGGATGCGCCAGATCAGCAGGATCGTTCCCGCACGAGGCGGCGCCACACGCCAGATCCACATCCTCACCACCAACCAGGAGATGTCCGTTGGTGAGGTGATTTACCGGATGGGTTCACGCTGGCGGCAGGAAAACTACTTCCGTTACGCCAGGATGCATTTCGACCTGGATTCCCATGATGCTTACGGCAGTACCGATGATGACCCGCACCGCTCGGTGCCGAACCCCGCGAAGAAGGAGGCCTACAAGACAGTCCTGGCAGCCCGGGCCCGCTACCAGCAGGTATCAGCCCAGACGGATACGGCGATGCTGGGCCTGAAAACACCCGCACACGGTACCGGGGGCATCATCGTCACCAACGCCATGCACAACGCGATCAACGCACCCCTCTTCGCCGCCGAAGCCGCCCAAGATACCGCGGAGGCAGCTCACCGGGAGATTCCTGCCCGGTTGCCGTTGGGTGGACTCGCCCCCGGGCAGCAAGTCCTCGATACCGAAGTCAAACTGATTACGCACGGGATCCGGATGGCCGCTTACAACACCATGATGACCCTGTCCAGGGAAATCCGCACCAACACCGGTTACGCCCGCGCCACCGAAGAAGCCCACACCCTGACCAGGTCAGCGCTGAACACCAGCGGTGACATCGACACCACGACCCCGGGCTTCCTGACCATCCGGCTGAACCCACTCCCCACAGCAAGGGCCAGCAAAGCCATCAGCGAGCTTTGCGAACACCTCACCGCCACCGAAACCCGTCACCCAGGCACCGACCTGATCCTGCGCTACACCGTCAAAAACAAAGAACCAACCAACAAAAACTAAATCGCTATGTCAGGAGCCCTGAGGACAGTAAGCTGGCAGAACACGGGGAACCGCACTTTAGCTGAGGCACGCAGGAATCATTTCGCGAGCTACCTGGCATCAGGCACCACGTAAGTCGTTCAAGGTGAAGTGGTTGAACGTTTTCCATGGCCCAAGCAATAGACTTACTGTAAGGAAATTGCCCTGTCGGGCCGAAACCGGGAGACTGGAGAGTGTGTTATGCGGGTATCCTCAGAAGACCGAAAAGAACAGTTGATTTCAGCGACCGTTGAAATTATGCGTCGTGAGGGTGTTCAGTCGGTAACTATTCGGGCTATAGCAAAAGAGGCTAATGCCCCCTTGGCTACGGCGCATTATTGCTTTAGCAATAAAGAAGAGCTCATGGAAGCGGCCGCCGAGGCTTGGTTTAAGAACCTGCGCCGCTTTTCCAGTGACGTCTCGGAGCATTTGGGACTTCGTAAGGCTGTGGAACAAGTGGCCGAAGGCTACTGGCGCGCACTAGAGGAAGAGCCCGCAAGCATACTTGCTGAGATCGAACTCATTCTGTGGGCAACACGCAATTCCGATGTCAGCCCGCTGGCCGCGAAAATTTATCCCGCCTACGAAGTGGAGCTGGGAAATATATTCTCTTCCGCAGCCGAAAGCAGTGGTGATCAGTGCCTCGTAGGTTTCGGTACGTTGGTAAGGTGCTTTCTTATGATCTACGACGGGGCGGCCATACAATGCATGACCGCCCCGGGGGCGATCGATTACCGCGCTCAGTTCTTCATGATGGTTGATGCACTTCTGATCAAGGCCGGCGTCTAAAGTTCCTCTGCCACCAGGCTTTTTTTGCCTCATGGCAATACCTCCGGAATGGTGAGTCGATGCCTAATACGAAAGTAAGGTAGGTCAGGCTACCTCCAGGGCGGCTGCAAAGTCGTTTAGCTGATAGTGATGCCAGCTAGTTTGAGTGCTCGATCGGGGTAGTTTCGGGCTGCCTGGGCGGCTTTGGCAAGGTTGGTTTCGCCTTGGAGTCGGAGAATCATGATGGCGATGTTCCGCAGGGAGGCCATGACTCGTGGCGCTTCACCGTTTCGGACCTGGCTATGGTCCTCCCGCCAGGTCACGTCGCGTCGGTAGTGGAGTCCGTTTTCGATGGTCGAGTGGCCGCGGATCCATGCCCCTATCTCGGAGGGTTTCCCCTGCGATGGTGCCAATGAAGTGACGATATAGACGGTCTCGGTGAACCACTTACGGGTACCCAATGGCCGTGACTTGCGGGTGATCTGGGCGGCTTGGGCTGCGTGGGGGAAATTGATGCCTGCGGCAATACTGACGCACTTGACGGTCCTTTCAATGTCTCTGCCGTTGGCAGTTTCAAGGGTCTTGTTTCCGTTCCTGACGCGCTTCCAAGGAAGGCCGGCACATTACTTATGCAGACCTGGCTGGTTTCCCTTCACGGTGAGCACGTAGAAGGCACCACGGTCATGAAGATAGTCGGCATGTTTGCGTTGTGTATGAAGGGCGTCCGCGGTGACGACAACGCCCGTCAGGTCCTTGATTCCGTCCAGAAGTGTTGAAAAGTAGGGGATCTCGTTAGATTTCTCTGCCACCGAGACTTGCCCCAACACTGCGCCGCTTCCATGGTCAATGGCCGCCATCAAATGCACTCGCGAGCCGCCGCCGTTCTTGGCACCACGGACTTCCTTGCCATCGAGAGCGATCACCGAAACGCCGATAGCCGCCTGCACCCATGCCCCAGCCAGACGATCCAGCAGGTCGGCATCAAGGCGTTCAAGGACCCTGCCCAGCGTCGTCGCGTGCGGGAACCGATCCCCAGTGCAGACAGTTGCTCCCGTGCCGTATCTTTGGCCCATTCAGCCATCTCCACCAGCGATGTAGCTCCGGCCAGTCCATGCAACGCGGCAAGGACCGTGCCGGGATCAACACCCACCGCGCCAGGGGCGGCGAATTCGTCGAGGAACAGGGCAAGGTGAGAAGATGACATGCGAGAACTCCTGGCAACACAGAGGCTTTGACACCATCTGGATTAACAGGAGTTCTCACTTTTTAACAGCCACGACCCCGTTCGTCTCACATGTTAAGACACTGCCGGCCCGCAAATGACTTTGCAGCCGCCCTGGGCTACCTCTGGGGTGGTCAGGGTGAGGTTGTAGCCGAGTACTTGGAGGCGGCGAATGGCGTTGTTCTTGGTTCGTGTGGGGTCGTTTTTGGTGCAGAAGTCCTGTCCTGGGTCGTGATAGCACTCGCTCTCGGCCAGGATGGCCCACAGCAGGGACGACGTGGGGTGCTTGGCCGCCAAGTCGACGGCCTCGTCCCCGGCTGCCAGCCGCGCCTGGATGTCCTCCTCGGCCGGAAGCAGCGTGGGCTCCGGACCCATGAGGTTCCGGCAAAATTCGTCGCTCATGCTACTTATACGTCTTGCCCGCGGAGCCGAGCTGCGCGGCAGCCTCAACGACGCGGGCGGCCAGGCCCTTTTCGGCGGCGGCGCCCCAGACGCGGGGATCGTAGGTCTTCTTGTTGCCAACGTCGCCATCAACCTTCAGGACGCCGTAGTAATTCGCGAACATGTGGCCAGCCACCGGGCGGGTGAACGCGTACTGAGTGTCGGTGTCAATGTTCATCTTGATGACCCCGTAGGAGACGGCGTCCTTGATTTCCTGCTCGGACGAGCGGGAGCCGCCGTGGAAGACGAGGTCAAACGGGCTGTTCTTGCCCAGCTTCGCGCCAACAGGCTCCTGAATGTCCTTGAGGATCTCCGGGCGCAGCTTGACGTTGCCCGGCTTGTACACGCCGTGCACGTTGCCGAACGTCAGGGCCGTGATGTAGCGGCCGTTCTCGCTGGAGCCAAGCGCCTCCACCGTGGCCAGTCCGTCGTCCACCGTGGAGTACAGCTTGTCGTTGATGGCGTTCTCGACGCCGTCTTCCTCGCCGCCAACAGCACCGATCTCCACCTCAAGAATGATGTGCGCGGCGGAGGTTCGGGCCAGTAGTTCGCGGCCGATGCGCAGGTTTTCCTCCAGGGTCTCGACGGAGCCGTCCCACATGTGCGAGTTGAAGATTGGGTCGCGGCCGGCCTTGACCTCGGCCTCGGAAGCTGCTAACAGCGGAAGGACAAAGCTGTCCAGCCTGTCCTTCGGGCAGTGGTCGGTGTGCAGGGCTGCGTTGACGGGGTAGTTCCTGGCAACTTCGCGGGCGAAAGCGGCGAAGCCGAGCGAACCGGCCACCATGTCCTTCACGCCAGCGCCGGACCAGTAGGCCGAACCGCCGGTGGAAACCTGGACGATGCCGTCGGAGCCGGCGTCGGCGAAGCCCTGGAGCGTTGCGTTGAGCGTCTGCGAGGAGGTGACATTGACCGCCGGGTAGGCGAATCCGCCGGCCTTGGCGCGGTCGATCATTTCGGCGTACTTGTCCGGTGTTGCAACGGGCATTGAAAGCTCCTTGGGCTGAGTGTCTTCTATGGGTCTTTCCCTACTGGTCAGGGCATTTTCTGACTTCCGCTAGGTTTTCAGCCGAACAGGTAAGGCTGCTTCTTCATAGCGTTGAACGGGGACGAGCTTTGGCCTGTGGGTGGCTTCTGCGATGCTCACTGGGTACACCCCCGCGCTGCGCGAGTCCAAGGGCTGTGGCGCGGGATTCGATGCCGGCGTGGGCCGCGATCATGGGAGCGAGGATGTCTGCTATTCCGCCAAGTCGGGGGCGCTCAAATGCATCGAGTCCCTTGTGGGAGTGGGCTTCGGTCATGCCTCGAGCACAAATCCTTCCGCCACAACGATAACAGGGGCTCTCCCCCGGTGCCCGAGGGCGGCGTTCCAGCCGAGACTGGAGGACCCCTCAACGAGGTGCCGCCCGGTCGTGTTCGTGTCGGTCTTTTGTTTCTTGCCTCGTTGCCTGGCGTGTTTGTCTTCGATGTCGCGGATGGCCA
>NZ_JASISR010000064.1 GCF_030063245.1 Paenarthrobacter sp. PH39-S1 | reverse complement strand
ATGGAGCCTCCGCCCACCCGACACGACAACCGGGCTTTTGTCATGCCCGGACCCAAAAGTTGCCGAAATTCACGCCCCCGCCAGAATTCCGGCCTCAAAAAGCCACTACTCGCGGATCCGGGTCTGAGATCCTCCAAGCGGGGCTCGAACCCTAGCTGCTCCAGGCTTAAGCCAGTCAGCCCCTCGCCGACGTGCAATGCATGCTCGACGTAGTTCTCGTCCCGGGTCATGGGCTGATGCTACATGCTCGCTCCGACAGCAGCCGCTGCAAGAACTGCATCACGCCAGGTAGCGCTGATATGGTTACAGAAGTTTCACCACTTTCACCAGTTTCACCTACTTTCACCCGGAGGCTTGATGCAGAATCCTTTCAAACCGACCGCCGGAGCCACCCCCCCAGTGCTGATCGGGAGGGCCGGGCTCTTAGACGAGTTCGAGTACGGCCTGCAGCAAGGCTCCGGTGCGCCCGGGCTTCTGACCATCATCACCGGGTCCAGGGGCATCGGCAAAACAGTTATGCTGAGCGCAGCAGAAGGGATCGCGAGGACTCACGGCTGGGCCGTAATCTCCCGAACCGCCAACCCAGGTTTCTTCGCCGGTATTGGCGACGACATGCTTGGCTTTGTCGAGGAACTCGGAGACGGGCCCCCAGCACGGAAAATCACAGCATTCTCCGCTGCAGGGTTTGGACTGACAACCCAGCTCCCTCCGGAACGGACTGCGGACTGGCGCCGGATCGGAAACGAACTTCTTCGGTTACTGGACGCAAAAGGTACAGGCCTGGTTATCACCATTGACGAGATACATGCGGTCGATCGGACAGAAATCTCCCAACTGGCCGCTGACGTCCAGCATTTCATCCGCGACGGGCTACCCATCGGCCTGATCTTCGCCGGCCTGCCATCCGCCGTATCCGACCTGCTCAACGAAGGCGTGGCTACCTTCCTGCGGCGCGCCGACAGGATCAATCTCCACGAGGCAGCCATCGCCGAAGTCACCGCATCCTACAGCGAGCTCTTCAGTGACGGAGGCATCACGGTCACCCCGGAACTCATCAATGAGGCCGCGGAGGCTACCGAGGGCTACCCGTTCCTCATTCAGCTTGTTGGCTACTACCTCTGGTTGGAGGCAGGAAAGGCCAGTTGGAAACTGGACGAAAGCAGCGTTCACAGCGCCATCACCGCCGCCCAAAGACGGAACACATTGGTAGTCGTAGAGTCAGCACTGTCGGACATCTCGGACAAAGACCGCGAATTCCTTGACGCCATGGCCGTTCAGGAGGGACCCTCGGCGGCCGGTCAGATAGGGAACATGATGAAGGCCAAGCCAAACGTGGTGTCCAAATACCGTAAGAGGCTCATCGCAGCGGGCCTGATCGAGTCAGCCGGCTATGGCAAGGTGGATTTTGCAATCCCCGGACTCCGCCAATACCTACGCGAAATAGCTTCCGCCTGAAGCAAGTTGACGAAAGTTCCGTTATCGGCGTTGAAGTAGGACGAGTAAAAATAGTGGAAGTCGTGCTGGCCCCTCTGGCGAACACCTGCAGGGTGGCGACCCTAGTCTTGCGGAGAGCGTGCGCCTCTCCTCCCAACTGAGTTCGTGCAGAACCTCGCCTTAAAGGGGTTCACCGGCGTCTTCTTCCCATAGTTAAATTGCATCCACGGTTCTTATCTCTTGCTTGCAAGTGATGCCGTGACGAAGGCCCCGGGTGTTGGCGATCACCGTCGGGGCCTTCCCTCTGACGGGGTCTCTTCAGTTACTTTTTCTCAGCCGTTCGGCCTTCTTCTTGGCCAGCTTCTCGGTGATCGTGCCGGCCTTGCGGTCGAAGAGCCGATCGACGTGCCGCGGGACACCTGATTGACGTTCGACCCGCAGATCGTCAAGAAACGGCAACGGAGGGGTGATGGGAGTCGACGAGATCGTGTTGTCGCTGAGCGTGAAGGGCCCACGACGTGGGAAATCGCGGCGCACTTCGGCGAGGTGTTCGGCGCCGGGGTCTCAAAGGACACCGTTTCGAGGATCACCGAGAAGGTCACCGGCACGTCCCACTACAGCACGGACCACAAATCCTATCCGTCCCGATGGCCACGGCGGGTCCGCTCCTGCTCCGCCATGGCGGCGCAGGCACTCCTGCCGGCGCTCCAGGGCGGTGCGAAGCACGCCCGTGCTGGCGTTATAGTGACCTGACGGACCTCCGGCCTTCCGGAAATCAACCGCCGCTGGAACCCTTCGAAAACCCGCACGAGGACTACAGCATGGGCCCGCTGGTCGAGTCCATCAGCCGCAGGTTCGGCCGGGGCGCGACCGGCGTGGAAAGGACCGGCATGGACGGGACATTATCCCACCCCGCTACACCACGCACAGGGATGAACGCCGGGTGGTCCTGCGGAGTGACCGGACTGCCGTGCGTTCAGAAGCCCCGCAACGAGTCAGTCCACAAACTCCGACTGGATCTCGATGAAATCCCAGTCAGCTTCCGTCAGGACCGCCTGCGGGGTGCCCGGGCGGGGGCCTCCCGCTTGGGCTATTGCCTCCATCACGGACAGCGGAACCTCCCCGGCCCGGAGGTTTTCGCGGAGCCACTCTTTGCTCCTCAGGTCCAGATCAAGCCACCACATGTGAATCTGCATGGCACGCCGCCTTTCTATGGACACCACGCTAGGCCCGCCGCACGCCGAATTCAAGAGTGCGACGAGACTCATGAATAGTGCTCACGAAATGGGGTGCGTGCCTCATTTGGGAAATGCTCGCGAAACGGATCCAGCTCCGGGGTGCTGCTGGGACCATGATGGATGGGCCAGGGGTTGTCGTTGTCAGCGCGCAGGGAGATCACGAAGCAGTCCGCGGCGGAGTATGCGCGGGCGACGAAGAAGGGCAAGGGGCAGATCCTGGACGAGCTGGTCGCCGTCACTGGCTGGTCGCGGGCCAATGCCCGGCGCGCCTTGTCCACCGCGCTGAAACGCAAGACTCCGGTCCGGAAGACGAAGCGGAAGCCCCGGCGGCGGACCTACGGATACGACACGCTGACGGCCCTGATCAGGGTCTGGCGGCTGGCCGGCATGCCGTCGGGCAAGTACCTCGCGTCGACCATGGGCCTGTGGCTGCCGAAGCTGGAGGCCTACGGTGAGCTGAAGAGTGTGCGCTTCAGCCCGGAAGTCCGGGACCTGCTGATGGCGGTCTCCGGGGCGACCATCGACCGGCTGCTCCGGCCCACCCGGGAGGGGATGGCGCCGAAGGGCCTGTCCACCACGAAGGCAGGCAGCGAGCTGCGCTCGAGCATCGCGGTGCGCCGGGCCGGCCAGGAACACGAGCAGGTTCCGGGGTTCATCGAGGCGGATCTGGTCGCGCACTGCGGCCCTGCCCTGGTGGGTGAATTCGCCCGCACGCTCACCGCCACCGACGTGTTCACCGGCTGGACAGAGAACGTCACGATCCGCAACAGCGCCTACAAATGGATTCTCGGAGCGATGGAGACCGTGGCCGGGCGCCTGCTGTTCACGATGGTTGGTCTGGACGTCGATTATGCCGAGGAAAACGCTAAACCGAGGGACCGTGCTGTGGGCCATGTTCTGCGGGGAATTGGGATTCTTTCCTCGGCACAAGACCCGCGTCTACGACAAACCTCGGACGCCCTATCAGCGGGCCATCGGCGCCGCCGTCCTCTCGCCCGCGAAGTCAGCCGAACTCGCAGCACTGTTCAGCGCGACCAACCCGGCAGATCTCACCCGCGGAATCACCGACATCCAACTCCAACTCATCAGCCTCGCCGGCGAAAAGACCCAGCGATGCGTCAGTCACCCGCGCGAGCAAAAATACGTGAGGCACGCACAAGCGTTTCGCGAGCATCTTGACGTGAGGCACTACGGAGTGCGCGTTGACTCGTAATAAACCTCCGCGAAGGGGCAAACATTGACCCTCTAATGGGTGGTGGCTGGCCTGGTGCCTGGCTGGCAGGATTGCTGCCAGTCCTGCTGGACGTGACTCTCCTTGGCTCTGACCCGGTCCCGGTGTCTTTTTTATGACCTGTCCGTTCGGTGGGGCTGGCGCCGGCCTGTCCTCTTCCGATGGCTTGATAGAAGGTCGTCCAGGGTGACACCTGTGACTCATTAGAGAGCTGCCTCGAAGAACCCTTCCAGGCCGGCGCCAGTTCACGGCATCATCTTCTTCCGGAAAGGAAAGACCCGCACTGACCATCGTTGCAGAAGAATATGGCCACGTCATCGGCGTGGACACGCACGCCAGGACCCACACCTACGCGATCGTCGACACATCTACCGGTATCTGCACGGCAACCGAATCGTTCCCCACCACGGCGGCTGCCATCCGCCGGGCCATCGTCCGATCGCGCATGACAGCGTGACCTCGCACGGCAGCGAGAGCGAGAACCCGGCGATCGACTCGCCGCAACCCAAGGCGCACCGGCCGCGGACGAACGCGGACTGGTGGCCGAACCAGCTGGACCTCTCGGTTCTCCATGCGGACCACCCGGCAGGCAACCCGCTCGCCCCCGGCTTCAGCTACCGGGAGGAGTTCCAGAAGCTCGACGTCGAGGCGCTTAAGCAGGACATCATCGAGGCCCTGACCACATCGCAGGACTGGTGGCCAGCGGACTTCGGCCATTACGGCGGCCTGATGATCAGGCTGAGCTGGCGCGCTGCCGGCACCTACCGCGTCCACGGCGGCCGCGGCGGCGCGGGCGACGGCAGCCAGCGCTTTGCCCCGCTGAACAGCTGGCCTGATAACGCCAACCTGGACAAGGCGCGCCGGTTGCTGTGGCCTGTAAAGCAGAAGTACGGCCAGAAGATCTCGTGGGCGGACCTGCTGGTCCTCGCGGGCAACGTCGCCCTGGAGTCGATGGGCTTCAAGACCTTCGGGTTCGCCTTCGGCCGCGAGGACGTGTGGGAGCCCGGGCAGATCTTCTGGGGGCCGGAGGATACCTGGCTGGGTGACGAGCGCTATATCGGCGAGGGCACCATGGCGGCCGAGGTCGGCTCCACTGAGATGGGGCTGATCTACGTCAACCCCGAGAGCCCGATGGGCAACCCCGATCCGAAGCTCGCTGCGGCCTTTATCCGTGAGACCTTCAAGCGGATGGCGATGAACGACAGGAGACCTTCGCCCTGATCGCGGGTGGGCACACCTTCGGCAAGACCCACGGCGCCGGTGACGCCGACGCGCACGTTGGCCCCGAGCCGGAGGGCGCGAACCTCGATGAGCAGGGTCTCGGGTGGGTCAGCACCTTCGGTAGCGGCAAGGGGGGCGATACGATCACCTCTGGGCTGGAGGTCACCTGGGCCGATCGGCCGACGGAGTGGAGCAACCGCTTTTTGGAGATCTTGTTCGAGTACGAGGGGGAGCTCACTAATAGCCCTCGGCCTCGACCTTCCGCAAGACCGATAAGCGCGGCGGCGCCAACGGGGCGCGCATCCGCCTGGAGCCCCAGCGCAGCTGGGAGGTCAACCAGCCTGAGCAGCTGGCGGCTGCGCTGCAGTCGATCGAGACCGTGCAGCAGCAGTTCAACAACGGCCGGGATGGTGGGAAAAAGGTCTCGCTGGCAGACCTGATCGTCCTTGGCGGTTGCGCGGCCGTGGAAAAGGCCGCCAAGGACGCGGGCTTCAATATCACCGTGCCCTTCACGCCGGGTCGCACCGACGCGTCACAGGACCAGACGGACGTCGAGTCGTTCCAGTACCTGCAGCCGCGGGCGGACGGGTTCCGCAACTACATGCGGCCCGGCGAGAAGCTCCAGCCGGAGACGCTCCTGCTCGACAAGGCCTACCTGCTGGACCTCTCCGGGCCGGAGATGACAGCGCTGATCGGCGGCATGCGTGCCCTCGGCGGCAACGTAGGTGGCTCCGCCCACGGGGTCCTCAGGACCGGCCCCAGGTCCTGACGAACGACTTCTTCATCAACCTGCTCTCGCCCGGCACCCGGTGGAAGGCCTCCGAGACGGACGAGAACGTCTACGAAATCACCGACGTCGCCACCGGCGAGCTGAAGTGGACCGCCACACCTGTCGACCTGGTCTTCGGCTCCAACTCCCAGCTCCGAGCCGTGTCGGAGGTCTACGCCAGCGAAGACGCGAAGGAGAAATTCGTTCACGACTTCGTGGCGGCCTGGTCGAAGGTCATGGAACTCGACCGCTTCGACCGGCGCCGACCAAAACGTCCGGGGCCGGCCGCAGAAGCAGCCGGCCCCGGAACAGTCGGCCAACGGCGTCCAGGAGACCGCGGACGCTGGACGCGGCCTGCCGCCGGATGCCTGCCAACCCGTGTGGGACGACGTCCCGCTCAGTTGTCAAACAACGGGAGCAGCCCGGCCAGCGTGCACCCCGCCGTGACCATGCGGATCTCGGCCCGCACCGCCCGACTTTGATGGAAGCGGTGGCCGGATATCTGGCTGCGCCTCGCCCGGTTTGGCGTTGCCCATCAAATTGTCCAGAGATTATGCAAAATCCGTTGCCCACGGCCTTGGCGGGAAGGCCCACTCACGATCGCAACCTGTCAGGCCCGGGATGCACGCCGGGCCTGACACGGTACGCGGTTAGGCGTTGAAGATCACGAAGAACTTTCGGATGCGTTCCTGGATTTCCCAGGTTCCTTTCCACCCGATTGGGAAGAAGCCGGCGCTTCCGGCCTCAAGGGTGACCGGTTCACCGCCATCCTCGGTGACTACCATGCGTCCTTCAAGGACGTGGATGACTTCACCGCGGTCCAAGAACTCCCACCGCGAGAGGCCCGGTTCGGCCTCCCAGACTCCGGAGAGGATGCGGGAGTCGTCGCTGGTAAAGGGAATGCCAATTCTCGTAGGAATCTCGTCGCCCAGCACCTCGGCCAAGGGAGGGCCGAGCGGGGATTCGTCCAGTTTCCCCTCGAAGAGCTCGGTGGGTTGGAAGGTTTTGGTCATTGGATTTACCTTTCTGCTGTGCTCGCCGTAGCGTCCGGCGAGCACGTGGTGATTGCCACCGCCCGAGCCAAGCGGCGGTTGAGCCTTCGGCGGTCAATGGGAAGGATTCCGTCTATTCACTTCTCCTCCCTGACATCCATCCTCCTGTTATTGGCGGGAAGGGAAAACACCTATTCAGGATGGTTTAAACTAGCTTTTTTGGTAGGGACTGCATGCTTGGTGCGCCGTCCGCCGTCCGCCGTCCGCCGTCCGCCGTCGAGCAGCCGGGAGATAGCGCCGGCGGATGGCCGCGTGGCCTCACTGAACGTTCGACGCCAGGGGTAGCATCCGTGCGGGAGGTAATTGGCCGGGCAGTGCCGTTCAGCTTCTCACTTGCCGGTCTGAATTCCTGCGGTGAGGCCAGTGTGTGCCCATGCGGAGCCCCTCTTACTGATCTCGCATGCCACTGGGTGAGGCAGGTTTCGTAGTCCGCGATCTGCGCGATGCGGCGCTTGTGCCGGGAATCATGAGTGAAAGGCTCTTGAAGGAAAAGCACCGCGAGTCGGAGGCACTCTTCCAGCGCGTGTTCGCGGGCGCCTCGTTGATGAATCCTACAAATTTGGACCGATTTTAGGGCATATGGACTTCAGTGCTTGTAGGTTTTCAACACAAAGAATTACGAAAATCGACTACTGACCCACGCACCTAGTGGTGTGTCTCCCAAATAAGTATAGATTTGGGTGTTAAGGTTGGGATATGTCGAATTTTGCTCCCGCTTTGGTGGTTTCCGACGTTCAGCGCGCCCTGCTGGAAACGCTTTCTAAATCCCAGACGGCATCCCACCGGGAGGTGCAGCGCGCCCAGGTTTTGCTGATGGCCGCCGAGGGCCTGGCCAGTGAGTGGATCGCGCGGGTTGTCGGGATCAGCCCGGCAACCGTGCGGTCATGGCGGGCCCGTTTCAGCGAAGAGGGCCTCGCCCATTTGGGTGACGTCCGTCCAGGGCGTGGCCGCAAGCCGGTTATCCCGCAGTCAATTGTCGATCAGATCGTTGAGCTGACAAGGAATTCCAAGCCCGAGGGGCACACGCACTGGTCGGTGCGGACCATGGCCGCGAAAGTCGGGGTGTCGCCGGCCCAGGTACAACGGATCTGGGCCGCCCGGGATCTGAAGCCTCATCTGGTGGACTCGTTCAAGCTCTCCAATGACCCGCAGTTTGAAGAGAAGCTCATCGACGTGGTCGGCCTGTACCTGAACCCGCCGGAGAAAGCGATCGTGTTGTGCATGGATGAGAAATCCTCCATCCAGGCCCTGGACCGCACGCAGCCCTCCCTGCCCATGACGAAGGGAAGGGCAGAAACAATGACGCATGACTATAAACGCAACGGCACCACGACATTGTTTGCAGCCCTGGACGTGGCGACCGGGACAGTTATTGGCTCCTGCCTCCCCAAACACCGCCACGAAGAATTCCTGACGTTCCTGAAAACCATCGACAAGGAAGTCCCGGCAGGAATGGACATCCACCTGATCCTGGATAACTACGCCACCCATAAGCATCCCGCCATCAAGGCCTGGCTGACGAAAAATCCCCGATTCCAGCTACATTTCACCCCCACGTCATCGTCCTGGCTCAACCTCGTCGAGCGCTGGTTCCGGGAGCTGACGGACAAAGCACTGCGCCGCGGAGCCTTTCATTCCGTGCCCGACCTGATCACCAAGATCGAGGAATACCTCACCGCTCACAACACGGAGCCCAAACCCCTGGTCTGGACCGCGACCGCAGCCTCAATCCTAAAGCAGGTAGCCCGCGGCCGCGTAGCCCTCGAAACCATCAAACAAAACTGAGACAGACCGCTAGAAGGTCTCGCCTGCGGAGCCCAGCTGCTGGGTTGCTTCGACGATCCGGGCGGCGAGGCCGGCCTCGGCGGAGGCGCCCCAGACGCGGGGGTCGTACAGCTTCTTGTTGCCCACCTCGCCGTCGACCTTCAACACGCCGGCGTAGTTCGTGAACATGTGGTCCACCACCGGACGCGTGTAGGCGTACTGGGTGTCCGTGTCGATGTTCATCTTGATCACGCCATAGGAAACGGCGTCGGCGATCTCCTGGTCCGAGGAACCGGAACCGCCGTGGAACACGAGGTCGAACGGGCTGCCCTTGCCGAGCTTGGCGCCCACCTGCGCCTGGATGTCCTTAAGGATCTCCGGGCGCAGCTTCACACCGCCCGGCTTGTACACACCGTGCACGTTGCCGAAGGTCAGTGCCGTAATGTAACGGCCGTTCTCGCCGGCACCGAGGGCTTCGATGGTGGCCAGGGCATCCTCGACCGTGGTGTACAGCTTGTCGTTGATGGCGTTTTCCACACCGTCTTCCTCGCCCCCGACGATGCCGATTTCAACTTCCAGGATCATCTTCGCGGCGGCGGTGCGCTCCAGCAGTTCGCGCGCGGTGCTCAGGTTCTCATTCAACGGCTCATGCGAACCGTCCCACATGTGCGAGTTGAAAATCGGGTTGCGGCCGGTCTTGACCTCGGCCTCCGAAGCTGCCAGCAGCGGCAGAACGAAGCCGTCCAGCTTGTCCTTGGGGCAGTGGTCCGTGTGCAGTGCGATGTTGACGTTATAGTTCTTGGCCACTTCACGGGCGAACGCGGCGAAACCGAGCGAACCAGCCACCATGTCCTTCGTGGAGGCGCCGGACCAGTAGGCGGCACCGCCGGTGGACACCTGGACGATACCGTCGGACTCCGCCTCGGCAAAGCCGCGCAGCGCAGCGTTCAGCGTCTGCGAGGACGTGACGTTGACGGCCGGGAACGCATAGCCGCCGGCCTTGGCACGGTCGATCATTTCGGCGTAGATCTCTGGGGTTGCAACGGGCATGCTGATTTCCTTTGCTTGTGGGAGTGGGCTTCGGTCAGCCACTCGCTTATCCGGGAGGGGCTGCCCGGGAATGGGGATTGCGTGCGCGCCGGCAGTGACGCCGGCGCACACGCAATCGAGCGGATCTCACCCCGAATGACCGCTTTCAGCCCTGGAAAAATCACCGTCGGGTTATTCGGCGATCTCGCCGGTGGTCTCGTAGGTGGCGATCTTGTTGATGCGGCGCACGTGGCGCTCGGCATTGCTAAATGGTTCGGCCAGGAATGCCTTGATCAGTTCGGTGGCTTCCTGGACGGTGTGCTGGCGGCCGCCGACTGCGACAACGTTGGCGTTGTTGTGTTGACGGGCCAGTTTGGCGGTGTCCAGGTTCCATGCCAGCGCGGCACGCACGCCTTTGACCTTGTTCGCGGAGATCTGCTCGCCGTTGCCCGAGCCGCCCAGCACTATCCCGAGGGCGTCTACGCCTGCGGCCTGGTCGGCCACGACGGCGGACGCGGCCTTGATGCAGAATGCCGGGTAGTCGTCCTCGGCGTCGTAGGCCTTGGGCCCGTGGTCTACCATCTCGTAGCCGCTGGCGGACAGTGCGGTGATGAGGTGGGAGCTAAGTTCCAGGCCGGCGTGGTCGGTTGCGATGTGAACGCGCATGAGTGGGTCTTTCAGGCTAATTGGGGCGGGGTGCGGTGTTGTTGGGGTTGAAGGCGAGTTGGCCGTTTGCGCGTAGTGACTCGATG
>NZ_JASISR010000063.1 GCF_030063245.1 Paenarthrobacter sp. PH39-S1 | reverse complement strand
TGGAGCCTCCGCCCACCCGACACGACAACCGGGCTTTTGTCATGCCCGGACCCAAAAGTTGCCGAAATTCACGCCCCCGCCAGAATTCCGGCCTCAAAAAGCCACTACTCGCGGATCCGGGTCTGACTGTCGCGGCGACCACGACTCCTAGAGTTCCTTCGAAACCGACGAACAGCCCCGTCAGATCGTAACCGGCGACACCCTTGAACCTCCGGTGCCCCGTACTGATCAGCGACCCATCGGCCAGCACCACATCCAACGCCAGCACGGAGTCCCGCGTCACGCCATTTTTGGCGCAACGCAGACGGCCTGCGTTCGTGGCGATATTGCCGCCGACGGTGGATAGCCGGTAGCACGCGGGATCCGGCGCGAACATCAGCCCATAGTCGGCCGCGGCGGCATTCAGATCCGCATTAATGACACCCGGCTCCACGACGGCCACCTCCTCGGCGGCATTCAGCTCCAGGATCCGGTTCATCCGCTCCAGGCTCAGCACGACGCAGCCGTCGCTGGCATGTGCGCCGCCGGAAACACCGGTTCCCGCGCCGCGGCATACGACGGCGACGCCGTATGCCGACGCGAGCTTGACCACGGCCTGAACATCCGTCACCGGCCTCTGATCCGTGGCATAGGCCCGCAGGACCGCGGCGTCGGTTGAAGGCAGTCAGCTGCAAGCACGCCCGCCAGCTCCGTCAGGAACTGCGGCAGCTTGGTGAGGATATCCGGCATGAACCGACCCTAACCCGGCAGCGGCGCCGGGGCACGTGATCTGAAATGAAGTCGGTCGGTGCCGCGGTGGCGGGTGTTGGGATGGTGGGGGGGTGTCCCTATGTTCTTTGTCAAGCTTTGTGGGTAGTTTTTCGGAAACTGGGGTCTCCCGTTTTTTGGGCAGGAAGTAGCGGTCGGCGGCGTGTGGCGGCTGACTGTCGAGCTGCTGTTTTAGGCGGCTTTGACCGTGGGCGGCTCGTAAAGGGCGCCGTCGCGTAGCATCGCGAAGAGGACGTCGCAGCGGCGCCGGGCGAGGGCGATCAGGGCCTGGTTATGTCGTTTGCCTTGGGCTCGTTTGCGGTCGTAGTACGCCCGTGAGACGGGGTCTTTCAAGGACGCGAACGCGGAGAGGAAGAACGCCCGTTTGAGGATCTTGTTGCCCTTTTTTGAGGAGTGGTCTCCCCGGATCGAGGTTCCGGAGCGCCACGTCACCGGCGCGAGTCCGGCGTAGGATCCCAGGTGCCCGGCGGTCTTGAATTCCACCGATAACTTCGGTAGTGATCCGTGCTGCCGTCCTGATGCCGACCGCCGGTAGGGACGCCAGGAGTTCGTGAAGAGGATGGGCCTCCACGATGGTCTCAACTCGGGTCAGGACCTCGGCACGGGAGGTGCGCAGTTGGGTCAGCTGTGCTGCGAGTTGGGGCAGCACGACGCTGGCGGCGCCGGTGCCGGCCACGACTACGCTCTGCTCACCCAGAGCGGTGAAGATCTCTTCAGCCCACCGCTTCCCGGCCCGGGGCGCGGACTTGGCCATCTAGGGTTGTGTCGTCAGACAACTCATTTATGGTTCTGAGAAATGCGATTCTGCCTGTCTCACATCCGTAATACACCTCACAACGGGGTGCGCGTGCTGCCAACCCACGATCACGATGCGGCGCGTGTTTCGTTTTAGTGCCTGCCGTGGGCTGTGGTGATTGATATTGCCGAGGTTACGTCCAGCCGTGTGTTCTCGATCGCTGACTCGATGCTGACGCATAGGGGACCGCGGGCGGGGCGCAGCGATTTGGTGGGGAACCAGATGCGATCCTGCTGGACCAAGATCAGCAGACCATCGTGGTTTCCCAGCGGGGCGAAGATTTCGTCTTGATCGAAAAACGGCGGCAATGCCAGTTCGTCCGACAGCATCTTAACCGCTGCCGGTACATCGGCAACGGCGATTCCTATTTCGCTGATCGAGAGGATGCGCGGGTTTTCTTTATAGTCCGATTTAACGTTGGCGTCTGCATCGCGGGCGATGAACTCCAAAATGATGTCGTCCGGTCCCATAAAGTACACCGATCGCGAGTCCCACCCGCCTGAGCTGGCAAAGAGTTCTTGGCCGTTTTTAACAAGTAGAGGGACCCGCGCGCTGAGCCAAGCGTGGGCCTGTTCGAACTCCGAGGGCAGGATTCCGAAGGCCAGGTGGTGGACGCCGTCGAACGCGTCCCCTTGAATCAACGACAATCGGCTCGAGCCGGCGTTAACCACTGCGTGATCCGTGTTCTCGTCGACAGGCAGATCCAAGATGTCGCGGTAAAACTTCACAGCCGCAGCGAGGTCGCGGACTGTGAGCGTGACGTTGAGGATCTTCATGACTGCACCTTCCCCGTTGACGGGCCCTGTGATTCCCAGCCTACGGCTAGGGGAATGAGGTGTGTCAGGGATCTGGGACGTTGATACTGATATTTGGTGTTTCCGGCGGCAGGCCGTTGTTGTGCGTCTGTGGTCGGATTATTGAAAGGGCTGCACCATTCACTGATGAGTGGCTGTCCCTCTGAGGGTTCCCCAAGAGGGTCGACAGTTCCTGACGACGCTGCACCTGCGAAGATACTCGTTTCCAACAAGCACTCTCAAGAATAAATTGTTTGGCAGAATCGGCAGTATGGATCCTTCAAATTTCTATACCGGCATTGTAGCCGAGCTCTATGAACAACTGAAGTCAACGAACCATTCGTACGAACCATCCGCGGATCTCATCACCCGGACCGGTGAACCGGCACTTGAACTCGGTAGCGGTGACGGTGAACCCATCCTTGACCTACGGCGGCGGGGATTCGACGTCGACGGCGTTGATTCCTCGGCAGACATGCTCGCCCGGTGCGCCCGAAGGGCAGCCGACGAGGGTCTCGACGTCACACTCTTCCAGCAGCGGATGGAAGAAATGGAATTACCGCGCAAGTACCAATCATTTTCCTGGCAGGCCCGACGTTCACGCTGCTTCCAAACGACGAGGCCGCGCTGCTCGCGCTGAAGGGCATCCGGCGCCACCTCGCAGAAGACGGGGCCGCCCTGGTGCCCTTGTTCATCCCTTCTCCCACTCCAGCCGACCAGCTGGGCAAGACGCGCGAAGCGATCGCCGAGGACGGAGCGGTCCTTCGCTTTTCAGTGCTCCCCGAGAACCGCGATGAGGAATCGCGCATTCAACAAAGCATCTTTCGGTATGAGCAGCACAGAAACGATGACAGCGTGGCCGAAGACCGGACGTGGGTACTGCATTGGTACACGCCGTTGGGATCCCAGGAATTGGCCGAAGCCGCTGGACTGGCCGTCACCAGCGTGCACGACGGAACCGGGCGCAGCACGACAACCGACACTGGCGCGACCGACTTCACGTTCACCCTGCAGATAGCCCGATGAATGGCTGCCTTGGGCGGTATTCTGCGGACCCGCAAGGAGCCCGAACTCACGCCATACGAGAAGAAAACCGCATTCCCTGCAACTTTCGTACCGCCGCATAGTGTGCATGCGGCTGGCAAGCCGCGAAATTGTCCCACAGCGCGTTCCCCCTACGGACGGACTTTGACTAGATTCCATCGACAAGCTGCAGTCCAGTGGCTACCTGGCTCCACGCGCCCTTTGCGTACGAATTTTTCCGTTTTCTGCGGCGGCCCCTTTACACGTCCACAAGTACGCAGGAGCCTCCGAGTTTTGTGATTGAATAAATTCGCCTGATTTAACGGCGTTGATTTGGGTTACAGTTCTGGCATGGCGACGATTTCCCGAACAGTCCAATGGACCCCGCTCACTGACAACAAGACAGCCCTCGAGGTGCTTCCGCAGGCTGTTGAACAGGCAAAGTTCACCGTGAAATCTTTAGGCCCGGGCGAAATCGCCATCGACGTCCCTCAGGCACTTCTCAGCACCAATGGGGCGCGAAGATTAACGGAACCATCACTCCCGATGCCGATAGGACTCACATCGAATGGCGTGTCGATGGACTTGGGAACAAGCACTACAAGCACTTGATCAAGATCTCCGAGGGCCTACCGGAAGGCCTGCTGGATGATCATGGAATACAGGAAGCGGCGAGTCATGTGGCCCTTCGCATTTTCGGCCGTAAGGAAATTGCTCACCTCGCCAACGTTCTGGACCGCGGTGAAACCGTGAATGCCATCGGTGTTGGAAGGTTCGAGAACAAGGCAGGGATCGCCGCCGCAACAGACCGCCGGCTGCTCTTCTTGGAGAAAAGCATCGGGTCAGAGGATCTCACATCCTTTTCACTCGGAGCCATCCAGGCAATCGATCTGAAGAAGGCGCTCGGGGGCGAAACCCTTACCATCAACCACTCCGGAACGAAGGCGGCAATCACAGCACTCGGACACGGCCAGGGTGACTCACTCATTCGCGCGATCCGTGCAGCCCAGGCCGCACATACACCCCCGCAGCCTTCAGCAGCACCAGCAATCGATGTCATCGGACAGCTTGAGCGCCTGTCTGAACTTCACGCGAAAGGAATCCTGAACGACGAAGAGTTCCAGGCACAGAAGGCCATCATCCTCTCCTCGCACAGGTCAGCCTGAGCCGGGGCTGCGCTCACGGTCGACCAATACCGGGACGTGCTTGCTCTCCGCCGTGGCGGATCTCAGGGTTCTTTCCTGTCGGCGTCGGTCTTCTCTATTCCTGTGGCTCCTCGCCGTGTATCCATTCGAGTGGGTTCAGATCGGTCGTTCCCGGCTGCATGGCCCGGCAGCTATCGGGAGATCTGTTTACCCTTGGCCTGGTTCTTCTTCGGTGAGTCGGCCCGGACTTTACTCACGGTCTTTCCTTCCCCGGCGGCGGCGTGGCTGATGGGGTGTTTCTGCTGGGATTCTGCGAACTGCCGCGCTTGGATGCCCTTCTCGGGGGCACCGGCGGCGCGCATCTTCGCGGACAGGGTCTCCTGGCGTTCGGCGGAGTCGTAGGCCAGTCCGGCGCGCAGTGCGGCCCGGTCAGCTAAACGTTCATGCTTCTCTGCCGCTTTGGTGGCCGCTGTGGCCTGGTCGTGTGATTCCTGAGCCTCAGGTGACTCGGTAAGGAACATGTCCCGGTACCAGGCTTCTTCCGCCGCTGAGGGACCGGCTAACGGGCGGGGAAAATGAGGGTCGCAAAGCGAGGGTCCAATCTCTCCGCAACGGTCCTGCAGTCGTAATCTTTCAATATGGACAGCGCGGACTCTTCCTCAAATTTAGACCTAGCAAAATACGGAATCCCGGCGGGCTTGTTTGGCGCGTCAGTCTCCGAAGAGTTGGCTGTCTGGGTCGGGCTTATTGCCATGGTCGGGGCGTTGGCCGAACACAAGATTGAAACCTGCGGATCGAGCTTAAGGGACCTGCGGCGGCAAGCAAGAAGGGCCCGTCCCCAAACGTGACTCAGAACCTCAAAGACTGTAAGGAAATCCTGGACTCGCTGGACACAGGGAAGGAGGACAGCGAGCCGCACCGTTACGAGTGGCACTACCGCAACAAAGGTGTGCATCTTCTGGACCAAGCCGAGAAGGCCTTCCAGGCGCGGAACGACCTAGTACACCGGGCCTGGTCCGTGGCCGATGCGGCCGAACCGAGCGGGTACAAGACACCGCCACCGAGACGAAGAGATGTCAAAGACAAGTTGGCGCGTCCGTACCGGGCTGTGTCTAAGGATGAGATAAACACCGCAATCGCCGGCCTCGTCCAAACCGTTGAGGCGCTTGATCGCTTCGCGGGGGAGCCCCAGGGGCCCGTTGACCGGGACGCACCGACGAAGGACCGGATAACGGACACCGCTCGGGAGAAAGAACCACTCCCGTGCGCCGGCGAAATAGGCGTCAAAATCAACCAATGCAGCTACTTCTCGATCTCAACGTCCTTGCTCCTGATGTCGTCGCGCACCATTTTGCTCGAGGGATTCGGCTTTCTGCGCTAGATCGTCGGCCTCTTGCTTGAGTTGTTGGGCATATGCGGTTCCCTTTTCTTCGTAGTCGTTCCGCACGCTGCGCAGGTAGGTATCGAGGGCGATGTAAGCGTCGCCGGCAGCTCGCAGAACGGCGTCAGAGCCTTCTTCGAGGATTGCGGCACCCTAAACCTCTACGACTCGGTTCATGGCCGTCCCGAGGAGTTTGTCGTGCCGCTGGTTGCGCGTTTCCATCGTCTCGCCCGCGTAGATGAAGGCCTTCTCCCTCATGACCTGTCGGACCACGATGGAAAAGTCGACATACGGCACGTAAAAGGTCCGCAGGCGCGCGAGCTTGTCATCCCTCCGACGTCGTCGCTCAGCAAGAATGTTCCGCTTGTTCTCATGTCGCTGCGTGAAGAAAACTCCGAGGATGGCGGCCGCACCGCCGAGGACGGCGCCGATGGCGCCGATGAGGAGAGACCAGATCGGATCCGGCCCGCCGGGATAGTTCACGATAACTGAGGCGGGGACCATGGCCTCAATCTAGCTTTCGAAATGATCCAGCCCACGGAGGCCCCGCGGGTTTCTATACGCGTCGTGCTGGCTTCTAGCATTCTGGCGCTTCTTGTCCTCGGCCGGGACTTTGACGAAGTCCAAGACAAGCCCAACCCTCTGCTTGGCCCGGGCGACCTGCGACTTCAGGCTCCCTTTGCCGTCGATGAGATGCACACCTTAATCGCCGCTGTGACTCCGATCGCTAACCACGCCTCATGACCAGTGAGCTTTTGGTCTTGAGCGTGACCGTCGCGATGCTGATCTCGACCATGGACCGATTCTTCCGGAAGCCCGGCCGAGAGAGCCACCGCGACGGACCTAATTGCCTCCCCAGACGGGTGTCCGGTAAAGGATCGGCTATCGGGGCACCAGAATGTCATTTAGCGCTGCGGCAAGTAGCAGGTCCAGGTCAGCGCACAGCCTTGATGCCTTGATCTGCTCTGGGTTGCCAGTACGGAGCGATCCTTGCCTCGTTATCGCGCTTGGAACACACCGGTTTCCCGGTATCGCCGATAGAGCCGGATCACTTCGAGCGTCGGCGGGTGGGTTGGTGCGGGTACTTCCGTCAACGGGAAGAACGCGATCTCGCTGACCTCTGATTTCTCCGGCTTAACATTCCCCTTCCACCTTTCCAGGACAAAACACAGCGCAAAGCATGTACTTTGTCTCCGTTCGGATACTCCAACTGATGAAGCTCCGGCTCGGAAAGACTGGCGAACGCGACCAAGTCCGCAGAACTGGCCAGGATTCCGGTGTCCTCAAACAGTTCGGCGACGGCGGTGGCTGCGAAACTCTGCCCGGGCTCGCAGGCGCCGGCGGGAAGCTCCCAGACGCCGTTGTCGACCCTGCGCTGGAAAAGCGCGGTGCCGTGGGCGCCCAGAACCAGAACCTGTGCTCCCGGCAGCAGCAGTTGACGGGAACCAACTTTCTGGCGCAGCTCCCATGCATACGATCCAATGTGTCCCACTGATGCTCCTAGCAGCTGTAGCCGAAGCGTATTCGGCCGGTTACAAGCAAGTATGACCGTCGGATGCGATGACCACCACGCGTCCCGTAGAGGGTTCCCCAAACGGACATGGAAGTGCCGTGCGGGCGAGTACTGAAATTTGTGCAGACGACTTCTGAAAACGACAGCTCGACTCCCGACCGCGATTGAGAGGTTCGAGAAATGAGTGTCGCAGCAGAGCGCGCGAGTGCCATGCAGCCTGAGGACCTGAGCCGGTACTTCGTCGAGCGGGCCAATGCCGGAGACGTCGAGGGGTTGGTGGCTCTCTACGAACCCGGCGCGGTGCTGGCGACTGGGCTTGGTCAGGTGGCGACATGTCACCGGGCTATCCGTCGATTCTATGAAGAGTTGCTCGCTGACGGGCCCACGTTCACTGCCGGTGACCAACGACCTGCCCTGCGCAACGGCGACCTGGCTTTGACATCCACATGTATCCCCAACGGCGCCACCGCGGAAGTGGCCCACCGTCAACCGGATGGCACATGGCTGTGGCTGATCGACCAACCCAACGTCCTGGCCTAAAGCGTCCGCGGAAGTTGGTCATTCGGCGTTCCCATGTGGGACGGCAGTTGGTATGTGCTTCTGCGATCCGTACCGGAACTGCCACGGTGAGAAGTTTCAATGCCAACACGACGAGATTCTGCGGGCAGGTCTCCGACTGGCCGACGGGAAGAATTCGACAGCCATGCTCGAGAAGCGTTTCGCTTGCTTTCGGGGCTTCGCCCATACCCCTAATTTCTACACGTGCCAGGTGGCATAATTCTGGCAAAACACTGGCATGAGTCTGGCATGAAGAGCGCCTTCCGTCGTATGCTGGGACTTCAAGAGAAATGGAGAGGGCTATGTCGATTGCACCAGGAGGACCAAGGCATCGGGTCCGGTCCGTCTTCATGGAGACCTCCGACATCGTCCAGGAGCTCTGCGAGGCACTCACATCGAAGCTCGTTGCGAGCCTCGCAGGAGTGAAAGACCCCGGCCAGGTCCGTAAGTGGGCCCGAGGAGAGCTAAACCCGACCCAGCCGGCAGAGCAGCGCCTTCGGTTCGCCTACGACGTCATCGAGGAAGTAGAGAGCGCCCAAGGACTGCGCGTTGCGCAAGCGTGGGCCATGTCGATCAACCCCCGCCTCGGCTATGAGTCCCCCCTAAAGGCAATCCGGGAAGACCGATTCCAGGAAACGGCAGCGGCGGCTAAAGCCCTGCTGGAAGACGCCTACGACGGATGACCCGCCGCTCATGTGCGCAGACGGGCCTCTCCATCATCGAGGGGCCCGTCACCATGTATCGCGTCTCCGTCGCCAGGCCCGGACGCGGCCCGCTGAACCCCAAGGAGCGCCCGGCCGATCCAGTTGTTGACCGCCGCGATTGGAGCAGGTTCGACACTCCGGGCCTGACCATCTATGGCGCGGACCTCAGAGTCACCGCGTTCACAGAATCCTTGGCTTTTAAGGCACCATCCGCTCGAGAATACGCCGCCATGGCTGAAGAGGCCCGGTTCCTGGGCCTGGGACTCAACGAACTGCTGTCGGGCCTGCGGAGCGCAGGCATGCCAGTGGACGGGATGGACCCTGACTGGCGGCTCGACCGTGAAATATACCGCCTCGATTTCCCGTCCCGTCCATGGATCGACCTGACCCACCCCGACACAGTTGTTGCCATCAAGGCTTCCGGGATCGCCGCGGTCGGCCGCATGTCGGTTGCGGACCTGACCGGCGATGACAGAGGGCTGACGACCTCTGTCGCACAGTGGATCCGAGCGCAGCGGCTCGACGATGGCTCCCAGCCGGCCGGGCTGAGGTATCCGTCAAAATTCGGATTCTCCGACGGCGATTACTGCTACGCCGGCTTTATTGCGGCGCCTAACGCCGGCTGTACTTGCAGCGGATCTGGGTTCACAGTGAATGACCCCGACCTGGCTGAGGCCGTGAGACGCACCGGCGTTCACATCAGCTGAGCAGGTAATTCTCCCGATTCCGGGCCTCACTCAAGGTTGGCCCTTGAGACACAAGAGCGGTCCAGATGAATTACTCGCATTAGGGCTCTCCACTTAACCGGACAAGAATTTATCTTGTGATTGTGCTCCGCGGCGGCCGGGACTTTCCGCGGTCGGTGGGTGAGTTCCTGGCCTGGTTCGCCACAGACGCGGACTGCCTGGACTATTTGGCGTGGTTGCGCTGGCCGGACGGATTCGTCTGTGACGAATGCGGTCACGTCGGCGGTTGGCAGGTTGGCAGGTTGGCAGGTTGGCAGGTTGGCGACGGTAGATGGAAGTGCGCACAGTGCTCGCATCGAACCTCGGTGACGGCGGGCACGATCTTCGATAGGACGCGCACACCGCTGACGGTGTGGTTCCAGGCGGTGTGGTCGTTCGCCACGGCCAAGGACGGCGTCTCGGCGTTGGGATTACAGCGCACCTTGCAGATCGGTTCGTACCAGACCGCGTGGGCTATGTTACACCGGCTGCGGTCGGTGCTGGTGCGGCCCGGCCGGGAGCTGCTGTCCGGCCGGGTAGAGGTGGACGAGACCTACATCGGCGGCCAGGAGCCTGGCCTTACCGGCGGCCGCGCCAAGGGCAAGAAGGCGCTGGTCATAGTGGCTGTGGAGGTCACCGAGCCGAAGGGTTTCGGCCGGTGTCGAATGCGCATCATCGACGATGCCTCGGCTACCACGCTGCTTGAGTTCATCACCGACAATGTCACCTTGGGCTCCACGGTCATCACCGACGGTTGGTCCGGTTATCTGGGCATCGACAAGGCCGGTTACACCCATGACCGGCGCAGCCAACGCGCCGCCAAGGCTCTCGGCGAGGATGTCGGCAAGCTGTTGCCCGGCGTGCATCGCGTCGCCGCGCTGGTCAAGCGGTAGCTGGCCAGCACCCACCAGGGGGCGGTGAGCACCGACCATTTGGCCGGGTACTTGGACGAATTCTGTTTCCGGTTCAACCGCCGCACCTCCCGCAGCCGCGGCCTGGTGTTCGTCCGCGTACTGCAGCTCGCGGTCGGCCACGATCCGGTGCGCTACCGGCAGCTGATCACGCGGCCACGGCCGCGCCGAGAACCGCCACAACCGCCGGGCGTCACCGGGCACCCGCCCAGCATTGACCGACCCCGCGCCAACCGGCCCTGGCGAAGCTCCCGCCAGCACAAGTCCGGTTAAGTGGAGAGCCCAAAGAAAGGTAACGGGTGTTAAATGGTTTGAGCCCCGCAAGGTGTGCGGGGCTCAAGCCTTTTTGTTTTCTAAATGGTGTCCGGCGGTGTCCTACTCTCCCACACCCTCTCGAGTGCAGTACCATCGGCGCTGTGGGTCTTAGCTTCCGGGTTCGGAATGGGACCGG
>NZ_JASISR010000062.1 GCF_030063245.1 Paenarthrobacter sp. PH39-S1 | reverse complement strand
AACGCTACCGCGTCACGCTTATATTCATCAGTGAAGCTCCTGCGAGTGGAACCCATAAAAGTAGTCTCCTACAGTCGGGAACCCGGACCAACCCCCACCCCGTCCATCAAACCGGGTACGCTCCAGTGTTGTATGCGGCCATCCGGATCCCGTGCGTGAGAAGTTTGACCTGGGTATCAAGGATTTGTTGTCCGGGGGCAAGCTCGCCTAGCGGCAACCGGGCAGGGATTGCCCGGTGTGCTGCCTCCGCCGCATCGAGAGTAGCTTCAGCGGTGAAGAGGGGTGCGTTGATCGCGTTATGCATGGCATTGGTGATGATGATGTCCCCGGCACCCTGGGCTGGTGTTTTCATGGCCAGCATCGCCGCATCCGTCTCCGCCGCGACGTGGTGGTGGTGGGCGCGGGCGGTCAGGACTTGTTTGTAAGCTTCTTTCTTCGCCGGGTTCGGCACGGAGCGTGCCGGGTCATCATCGGTACTGCCGTACGTGTCGTGGGAGTCAAGGTCGAAGTGCATGCGGGCGTAGCGGAAGTAGTTTTCCTGCCGCCAGCGTGATCCCATCCGATAGATCACCTCACCCGCCGACATGTCATCGTTGGTGGTAAGGATGTGGATTTGGCGTGTGGCTCCGCCTCGGGCGGGGACGATCCTGCTGATCTGGCGCATGCGAAACACTTCACCGGTTGTCGCCGTGGCGGCCAGGGGCAGGTCGACGATCGTGTCGGCCGCTATCCAGGCCCGTGTTTCGCCGTGCTCATCAGTGTGGGCGGCCTGAACGAACAGGGTTTCGGGGATGTCGCCGGTTTTGCCTTTGCGCCAGGTCAGCACGTCAAAACCGGAGGCTTCCATATGCTGAAAGAGGGCTGGTGACCAGCCTCCCCGGTCAAAGCCCACCAACACCCGCCGCTCGTCCCCGATGATGTTCCGCAGGGTGGGTAGCAGGGTGCGTAGTTCCTTGGTCAGGGCTGTGCCGGGTTCTGCCATGACGACGAATACCGGAGCGCCGTGGGAATCAGAGACCCAGGTTTCCTCCGTGGCCGGGGTCGGGAACTTCAACCTGGTGGAGTGCACCTTCCCGATCTTCTTGCTTCCTTGGTAGGCGCGAACATGGCCATCCACATACAAAACAGCCAGAAGCCCACCGCCGTCAGCGTCCTCAGTGCGGGCGCCGTTGGTGGGGTTGAGGTGGCGCTTGGCCAGGGCTGTCAGGAATTCGGCGGCTTTGCCGGTATCGGCCATAATGTCTGTTTTGCGGCGGATTGTTTTGACTTCCGGGGCCCGATCCAACCCCAACACCCGTCCCAGATCGGTGGCATTGATCCGGGTGGCGCCCTCCGCCCTGGATTCCCCCAAGAGAGCGCGTAGAACAGCGTCAAGGAGCATGGTTTCGAGTCCGTAGAAACCATCGGGCAACGCGCCAAAGACTTCTTTCGCACACTCCAGTAGCCCGGTGCGTTCCAGTGCGGGCAGGGCTAGGAACAATCCAGCCAAGGGGACTTTGCCGGCCGGGGCAAATACCGGGGCCGCACTGACGAGTTGGCCTGCCCGCGCAGCTGAACGCTCGGTACGGCGTGCCACCGGTGCCGGCAATACCGGTAACTCGGTGGTGTCTTCCTGCCACAATGCCGGCTGCACGGCGTCCGGTGCCGGTGCTGGTTTTACGGGTTCCGGAACCGTCGGCGCTGCCACTACTAAGCCGCGTCGGCGCGTTCCTTGGTGAGCGCCAGGGCGCGGCGAACACTAAACTCGGAAACACCCACCGCGTCTCCGACGGCCTGCAGGCTCATGCCGGACTCCCGCAAAACAACGATCTCGGTAATGACCTTTTCGTTCAAGCGTGAGGGACACTTCGGGCCGCGTTGTTCCAGGATGAGCCCGGCCACGCCCTGCGCTGTGAGTTGCTTGCGCCACCGATACAACGTCACCGCACCAACCTTGAACACCCTGGCAATGTCCTCTGCAACTGCTGCCTTGAGCTCCATCAAGCTCACCGCTGCGAAGCGGCGAGTCACCGAATCTCCGGCCTCCCATACATAGGCCAGTTCGCCGTGAATGAAGACCTTTCCGCCCTCATCGTTCTCCACCAGGGACACGGCGGCACCCAGCAAGCTGGTGGCGGTAGGAGCCATGGGCAGGGGCGGTTGAGCAGTCATCAAAGCCATCATCCCACCCCTCCCGCACGACTAGTATACTTCCATAAATTATATCGTATTTGGGATGGGATTAACAGATTTCATCCAAACAAAAACACCGAGATTACGGGAAAGACTCTCACTTAAGCAACAGCCATGATGCTCCTATCTTTGTCAATTACTATTTTTGGGGTTGTTGGTCGAGCCAATTGCGGTAGCGGGCAATGGCGTCTTGGTCGCGGGATTTGCCTCGTTCGATGCGTGAGATGGCGGTGGGCCAGGTTCCGAGTTCCCGGGCGGCTTGGACTTGGGTGAGGTGCAGTGCGAGCCGGCGGGGGCGCAGGTCGTTGGTCACTGATGCTGGGCGTGGGTTGCGCAATACGCGGTAGATTTCTCGGGCGACGTAGCGTTTGAGGCACCGCATGATTTCCATTTTGGATTTGCCTTCGGCGGTTCGTTTGGCGACGTAGTCGCGGGTGCGCTGGTCCTTGGACATGCGGACCAGCACGATGCGGTAGATGGCGGAGTTCGCGGCCCTGTCGCCGCCGCGGGAGAGCCGGTGGCGTGTCGTTTTGCCCGAGGACGCGGGGATGGGCGCGGTGCCGGTCAGCGCAGCGAACTGGGCTTCGGTGGTGAGGCGTTCCGGGTTGTCGCCGATGGTGACCAGCAGCTGGGACGCCACGGCCGTGGCGACGCCGTTGATCTCCAGCAGGGCCGGGGCGCGGTCGGCGATGATACGCGCCAGCTCGGCGTCTGTCTCGTCGATTTCGGCGTTGAGGTAGTGGTAGCGGGCGCCCATGCGCTTGAGCGTCACGGCGGTCGCAACAGCGGGGTCCGTGATGTCCCCGGCAGGGCGGGAGGCCGCCATGGCCTTGGCACGGGCTTCGCTGGTCTGGCCGCGGTATTTGGCACGCACGGTCTCCGGTGCCGCGGTCAGGACGCCGCTGATCTGCGTCAGCACGGCGGTGCGCGCCTTCAGCGCGCTGGTGCGTGCGGTGCGCAGGACCGGTAGTGCCTCGACGTACCCGTTCCGGGTTTTCGGGGTAGAGACGCCACGGTCGGCCAGTACCGATTCGGCGGCCTGGTAGGCATCGAGCGGGTCGGACTTGCCATGCAAGCGCCGGGCCTGGCGGTTGGGCCGGTTGACCTCCTTGACGATGAATCCGTCCCTTGCCAGGACCCGGGCCAGTTCGGCCCCGTAGGAGCCGGTACCCTCGATGCCGACAGCGATGACGGGACCGTACTGGGTGATGTATTCGGCGATTTCCCGGTAGCCGGAACCGAAAGCCAGGAATTTCTTATCGGCGAGGTGTTTGCCGTGCTCGTTGATGAGGGCGACGTGATGGGTGTCGGCGTGGGTATCGACACCGGCAATGACTTTCATGTCCTCGTTTGTCATGATGGAAGGAGCTCCTCTGACTCTCGCAAACCGTTAGTGTGGGCTCGCGTTCGCCAGGTGGGCAGACAAGACGGTGATGGGACCTCTGGTCGGGCTCCTATTAAGTCATGCCCGCCTGGCCAACGCGTTCGGTGCAGGCCATCGGCCGGCGGACGAATCATGCGAAGGACAACCCCGAAGGGTGTCAGTCAGGAGGCGAGTCACGCCGGCCAACGGCCTAATACCATCATCACCGTCAGGAGGCCTGAGGCCAGCGGTCCTCCCCTCACCGTGCCGCTGAGCACAGAGCTGGACATGGACGCAGGGATGTCGCCGGGCGTGATCAATGTGGTTCCCGGCTCCGGCCGAGTCGTGGGTGAAATCATGGGCCTACATCCCGATGTGGTCCTCCTAGCCTTTACTGGCTCCTTCGGCATCTCCAATAAACTATTGATCCATTCCGCAGCCTCAAATTATAAGCGGTACGAACACGCACCCCCGCTATTACGCATCGCCTGTACTGCGGCTACCAAACCTTTGCCGTATTGCCGGGAGGTCGACGGAGAATTCGAATTGAAGCGCGTCGTGGACTTCCTCCGGCCTGCGCTCGAAGACTCTCATGGTGCAATCGCCCATCACCCAACAGACAGTCGTCGCCTTGGACTCGAGCAGGTGCTCATCGGGGCACGGATCTGGCGCTCTGTCAGGCAGGTCACGAACAATTTGTCCTGCCAGGAAGTTGCCCGCAGTTCGTCCAAATATGTCTCACCCCTAAGTGGTGAAAACCTTTTACAGAGGTGGTGTCGAAGTCGCCTTCCCTCCAGCGGGGCGCCGACGGGTTCCTGCTCCCCGAGCCGGAACCTGCCCAACCCCCGGAAGAGCTCCGATCTCCCCCGACGGGATCTGCAGGAAGTCACCTGCCAAGCCAGTGCCGGGGACGACGACACAGACGGTTTGGGGCTTCTCGAATCTAGGCAGTCCGGCCTCCGATATCGGGTGGACCACCACTATGACAGCCCCGTTTTTGTCTTCTCCGGTGCGCTGAGCATGCGCGGTGATTCGTGCCCGGGGTTGTGATAGACGACAACGATCTGTCCATCCTGATGCTATTCTTTGAGGCTGACGGAGGCCTTGCCGATGATCCCTGTCAGGCCGAACCAGTGGATTTGTTGGACATGTTCGAGTAGTCTGGCAGATCATTGGTTCCTAGGACCGCACCAGCAGCCGGTATAAGAAAGCCGCTAAATTCGAGGTCCGTCCGGACTTATAAAAGATGGCCGGGCTGTCCAACGTCTTCAGTTCCTCGCCCATTTGGACTTGACCCCGGCCTCAGGGAGCATGGGTGCAGTGCGGCACCCATGCTGCCCCTGACAGCATGGGGTGTGCTCCTTGAATTCGACCGCTAATGTAGGGCGAGGAACGATGGCCGAAACACATCTGTCGCTGGGTGCCCCGTTCCGATCCCGGTTTCAGAACGGGGCCGGAAGGTCCCAGAGCCGGTGATCGGCGGTCCTGGACTCTGGATCCAACCCCCTGGCCCGCTGGGCCGCCGGAGGTCTTTTAAGTCAGACCCTGACAGCTACGGGAACAATCTCGATGGCCGACAGTGCTGCTTGGAAAAGCGTCACGGGAGGCACATAGGCACCACCGCCAATGCGGCCTTCCAGCCCAGTACTTTCGATCATGCCAAGCAGGACGATCGGGGCCAGTCCTTCACGGACCACTGCCTCGGCCGTCAGCGCTGTCCGTGTTCCCAGCGGGCCATGGGGTTCGGCCAGCAACAGTTCCGGGCGCTCCAAGGCCCGATCCGGCAGGTGGCTGCCTAGCCGCTCCACGGAAGACGGCGCCCACTTCAGGGCCGCTCCGCCAAGGCCGACGACGTCGACCACTGCACTGTCGCCGATGGCACCCGTGGCCCGGAGCCCGGAAAAGACGTCCGGGACATCCCCGATGGGCGGCGTAGCGGGGACGGTGAACCACCGGTCGGGCAGCCCGGATACTTGGATTCCAAAGTCCACGCCGTTTCCGCCGGCCCGGGTAATCAGAGTGGACCCGGTTACGCCGGCACCGGCCTGCAGGCTTAGGGCCGCAGCAGCCATCCACAGGTTCAGGGCAAAGGCCGTCGAATCCTGCAAAAATTCGGTGACCCGCTGCGGTGTGGTGGAAGCACGTGCCCGCAGCTCATCGGCTAAGAGCCGCGAACCCGCCGTTGAGTTGCTGTGTCCGTCGTCGCCCAATTCCAAGGAACGTTGAAGCAGCGGCGCCAGGTCAATCGGCGTCTCGAATAGACCGGCAATCCAGTCCGTGAACGCCCCATTGAGCCAGCTGTGGTGGTCTGGGAGGTCCGGATCCAGAGAACCGAGGCGGAGTGCATGGACATTACCCTCATTAACAACCGCATGGAATTTCGCACCAGCCTCGCCGTCGGCCAGGTCCTGCACCACATGCAAGGCCATAGAGGGCGAGACGACGCCCGCAAGCGGAACCACGATGTCATGGTCCTGGGCTGGGCCGAATTCCACCTTGCCGGCGCCAAGCAGACTCATCGCCGCATCAATGTCCGGCGCCCAACCCTCATAGATGGCGGCAAAGGCCATAGAGTGCCGAACGGGTGCAGGAACGGTTTGCCAGGAATTGAATGCGGGGCCGGCGTGCAGCAGCAGTTGGCCGTCGGAAGCGACCACTTTCGCGCCCAGGAGATCGCGCAGGAACGTCATACCAACCCAGGCCGGCCGCACTCCAAGCAAGCCTGCGCCCGCGTTCCGGTCTGCGTCCTTCACTGTTCCACCCAGGTTTCCGAGATGGCCATCCCTGCGGATTGCCCCGCACCGTTAAGGAACGGCCTTTCCACCGTTGTACCCGGCAGCCGAGCGCCGTCGACGGTCACGCTGGCGCCGTCAGCAATCCGGAACACCGCGAACATCTCATGGAGCCCGGTCCCGGATTCGGGCGCAGGCACGTCCACTGCAAATGCCTCACCCAGTCCTTCCCAACGGAGTTCGATGGTGTGCTGGACGCCGTCGCTGATTGCGTCCGCTGTCTCGGTCCAGTCTGAGCCGGCAAGGTGCTGGCTGAAAACGGCCTCAGCGACCATTTTGACGTCTTCAAGCGCAGTGCTCGGTCGGAAGAGCACAAATTTTGCGACGAAGTCGTTGATCAGGAAACGCGCCAGCTTTTCATTGTCTGTCAAAGCAAGGCGGATGGTGGCCGTGGTGCCTTCCTCGTAAGGCTGCTCAATGACCAGACTCAACCGACCTGGGCCGAACCGAGAGGCTGCGATCCGAAAGAACAGGGACAGGGACGACCATTCGTTATCTGGATCGGTCTTGAGGTAGATGAACGGATTGTCGCCGGTCCAGGCGACGGCCCCGTGACGGACTGCGTCGGGCATGGTTTGCTCGCTTTCAGGAATTAGATATGTCACCGCAGACTAGATGCCGGCTTCTGCCCGCATTTTCATGAAATCCGTGCTCGGCTCCCAGCCCAGCAAATCGCGAGCCTTCGTCGAGGAGAAGATCGATGCACGTTTGTTGGTCTGGAAGAGGCGCGGATTGGAGATCTCCGGCAGCGTGCCGAACTTTTCCCGGTACCAGTCCAAGGTGGGTTCTGGGTGGGATGTGTCTTCGGCACCGATAAAGAACGTGCCGAACTTCAGGTCCTTCACTTCCAGGGCCGCCCGGAACGCTCGGGCCAAGTCTTGGGCTTCAATATAGTAATAGAGCCAGTGAAGCTTCGGGTCGTCGATGAAGTTGGTGTACTCCTCCAGCGCCTCAGGAAGCACCACGGCCAGGGGCCGGATGCAGAGCACATCCATCGTAGTCCCGCGGGCCACGGCCAGGCCCATGTTTTCCATGATCTGTTTGCTCAGGCTATAAGCCTGCACCGGTCGCAGCTCGTGGGTTTCATCGACCTGCAGGGCTTGAGGCTGCCAATCGGACCGCATTTCTGAGAGGCCGCAAGCCGAAACACTGGAACACAGCACCACTTTCTGCAGGTCGTTCTCCGATGCTGCCTGGAGCACATTCCAAGTCCCCAGCGTGTTGACCCGTATGTATTTTTCTGGAGCGGCCTTCCAGTCATAGTCAATGGCCGCTAGGTGAATAACGGCATCCGCGCCCTTGGTGGCGCGACGAACCGCGTCCAGGTCCATGACGTCGGTGGCCACATATTCAACTTCAACGCTGGCTGAGGGTGCCCCGTTCACGCCGCCCCTTACCGGGGCGAGATCGGCGTTCGTGACATCAAAATTCTTCGCCAGTTCGGCAACGACGTATCGACCGACCCGTCCCGACCCACCGGTTACAACAATGTTTTTAAGCGTCATGGAGGAATTTTTCCTTATGTAGTGGTGTGCAGGAGTTGGCAGTCGTTTTGGGTGTGGTTAGGCCGTGACATCCGCTGACACCAGTTCGGTCGCCTCTGCTGCAACGTCGGCCTGCCGGTACTTCTGGACCAACCACTCGTTGAGGCGGACGAGCACAACTTCGGAGGGTGCATAGCGGCCACGCGGGGCGTTGCGGGAGTACATGCCAGCCTGGACCGTCGTCCACGCGTAGATATCCTCTTCCATGACCTGCCCGAGATCGGAAACTTCCATCTCCCATTCTTCCGTGAAGCCCGGCTTGTCAAGCGTGGATTCGGGGTACATCCACGTCGCCGCGAAGACAGAGGAGGTGGTTCCTGTCGGCAGCCACATGAAGTATTTGACTTTGTCTGGCATGGCAATGATGAGCAAGTTCGGAGCGACAGTGACATAGACTAAGCGCGAACGTTCATCCGTGGTCAGGCCCGGGAGCACCGGCTGCAGAGTGCGCCCGGTGCGGGTGGGGGAGAAGTCCTCACCCTCGCTGATCAGATCATAGGCGATGACGCCCTTGACTGGCTCGTTGGCCGCAGAGTCGTAGTCGATCCGCTCGCTAGTGGTCTCGTACATCGGGCCCCAGCTCTTGGCGTGCAGGTGCGCGCAGTGGTAGCACTCGTCGCCGAAGATCTTCCAGTTCACCGGGATGTCCAACCAGGAAAGCGGGGACGCCGAGCGCAGGTCGGACATTCCCCAATTCTTCAGGTAGGAACCCAGGACGCCGAGACGCTCGCCCAGCGGAGGGATGTCCGGATCGAAGGTAATGAACACGAACCCTTCCCACACCGCGCTGCGGATCCCGGGCAGTTCGACCTTTGACTTGTCAAAGCAGGGGGAATCGTTGAGATCCGGGGCGGACTGCAATTTGCCGTCGAGTCCGTACACCCAAGCATGATACGGGCACTTAAAGCGACGGGCGTTGCCGCTTCCTTCTGCCACCTTCATAGCTCGGTGCTGGCAGACATTCGCCTGGACCCGCACGGAGCCGTCTGCCAAGCGCGTGACCAGAAGCGGCTCGTTGCCGACGTTCAGAGTGTAATAGTCCCCCTTGTTCGGGATATCAGTGGCTCGGCCGATGCAGAACCATTCGTGCCCGAATACTGCTTCCATTTCAAACTTGTGGAACTCGTCTGACGTAAACGTTTCCGGCGGAAGTGCCACGACGGAATCAATGGACCCACAGCTGGCATCAAATTCATCGACGGGAATCGGGCTGCGCATGACAGGTCTCCTAGAAATGTTGGTGGGAATCGCCTACGACCCCAGTGTTCTCTATCACAGAACACATGTCAAGGTTCAACCCCGAATAATAGTGAATTTGCGGGGTGCATCTTCGATATCCGAAGGACCCCCTGACGTTCCACTCGTCATCCGTTGACAAACCCGTTCTCTTCCAATGAACATTGGCGATAAGCTCAGCACAACCCTGAGGTCCGCGAAGTCCGCCCGCCGCCGCCCGCCATACTCAATTCTGATCCCTTCAAACCACTCAGAAGGTCCTATGAACCACGTCCAGCCCTGGTCCCTAAGCGGAGCAATCCGTGCCATCTCGGCCGGTGAAACTACCGCCGTCGATCTAGTCCGCCAAAGCTTTGAAAGGATTGCAGAGGTTGAAGCCGATGTCCGTGCCTGGGTTCATTTGGATGAGCAGCAGGCCTTGGCATCCGCGGCCCATCTCGACGCCGGACCGGTGCAGGGACTCCTTCATGGCATCCCCGTTGGGGTGAAGGACATTATCGACGTCGCCGGCATGCCCACCGAATGCGGTTCCGTCACTAGAGCCGGTCGCCGGCCAGCGGTGGATGCCTGGTTCGTTAGACGGCTCAAGAACGCCGGGGCCGTCGTCGTCGGTAAATCGGTAACCACCGAGTTCGCTTACTTTGCCCCCGGCCCCACTGGCAACCCGCACGACCTAGCGTGTACCCCGGGTGGATCCTCCAGCGGTTCGGCGGCCGCGGTCAGCGCCGGTATGGTGCCCTTAGCTCTGGGTTCTCAGACCGCAGCGTCACTGACCCGTCCAGCAGCGTTCTGCGGTGTTGCCGGGTATGTGTCCCCTGCCGCGTCGTTGCCCACCGACGGAATTGCTGGCCTCAGCCCCACACTTGATTCGTTGGGCCTCGTGACATCAACGGTCGAGGATCTGGCCGTGGCGCGCGCCGCCCTGGCCGGTTCCAGCCGAATGCCGGTGCTGGCCGGTGTCGTGGCGCCCCGGCTGTTGATCTGGGATGGCACCAATCTGGGCGCCGTATCCCCTGCCATGCTGGCGGGATTCGAGAGTGCGGTGGGCGCCTTGTCTCGCTCCGGGGCCAGCGCGACGAGGCTTCCATGGACCACGCAGGCTGCCCAGCTCGTAGAGGCTCACATGACTGTGATGGCCTATGAAAGCGCACGCGAATTGGCCGCGGAGGCGGAGCACCCCGAGCTGCTCAGCGAATCGCTGGCGGCGCTTCTCGCTCAGGGACGATGCACCAGCCCGGCCGACCGGAACGCTGCGCTGCATTATGCTCGAGCCCAACGGCTGATCATGTTGTCGCTGCTGGAGGAAAACGACGCCGTCCTCGCGCCGGCGGCCCTCGGAACCGCCCCGGCCGGGCTCGCCTCCACGGGAAGCCCCGTTCTCAGTAGGCCATGGCAACTGCTGGGACTCCCCGTCGTGACCATCCCGGGGCTCTCCGACGGCGACGGAATGCCGCTGGGCGTCCAGCTCATCGGGCGGGCCGACGGCCAGGAGCGCCTCCTGGAGCTGGCACGGTGGGTGGAAGCCCAGTTGCACAGCCGGGTCTGCAGCACCGCCTAAGTGCAATCCACGTTCGGGCCGCCGGAACAGGATTCAAAGATTATTTTCGAAAATTGTTGTGCCCATTTTCCAACAGGACCTTAATGGCTGCAGTCAGGACGGCAGGCGTATCTTGCCATCCCATACGCGAGTCGCGCCAACCTTCCAGCCAGGTCCGTACGTTCGTCCGCGTCGTCGCAGGGCAACGCATTTGACTCCGGTAAATGCTCGATCTCGTCCAGCCACAGCAGGTTGGAACGGCGACCGGTCAGATAGCAGATTTGCACATAACCGCCCTGGCCGAGGCCTGCCCTCATTTTGGGGAGGATCAGTGCAATACCGATGGCGGTGTCAAGCCGTCGTAGCAACATTGTCGTTGAGTCGTTTGGTGAAGACTTCTCGTGGTGTGAGGAATCCCAGTACGGCGCGGGGACGGTCGTTTAGCTCGTCGGCGATGGCGTCCAGAT
>NZ_JASISR010000061.1 GCF_030063245.1 Paenarthrobacter sp. PH39-S1 | reverse complement strand
CACCGCCCTGGGAGCCACACCCGCCTTCTATTCCGGGGCCCTGGCCGCCCAGGCCGCGTCCCTGCTCGCCGGGGAACTCGACGAGCGTTCCCGCCTGCCCGTCATTGCCATCGACGAGGCACACCTGCTTTCCAACGAGGACCTCGAGGCGCTCAGGATGCTCTCGAACGTATCCATGGACACGGAGTCACACTTCGCGTTGCTGCTCATCGGCCAACCCACCCTGCGCCGGCGGTTGAAGCTGGCCGTGATGGCAGCCCTGGACCAACGCATCGGGACCCGGTTCACCATCAACGAGATGAATCTGGACGACACCACCAGCTACATCAAGGGTCACCTTGGATTCGCCGGCCGATCCGACCCGCTCTTCTCCGAAGACGCCATCAACGTCATCCACCAAGCATCCCGAGGCTACCCGCGCACCGTGAACAACCTTGCCCTCGCCGCGCTCATGGCCACCCGCGCGGCAAACAGCGCGATCGTGGACCAATCCGCAGCACAATCAGCAGTAAACGAATTCAGCGAATAAAAACCGCCCGCCAACACTGACAATCAAGCCGCCACCCTGACCACGAACGCCCCGCCAAGACCACCTTGGCGGGGCGTTTCCGTCCCCGGACCATCGTCAAAACAGATGACGGCTTCATCGTCAAATAACGCAACGCTCAACAGAGACTAGGATTTCCTGGAACGCTTCCTTGACTTTTGTCACGAGCAAGGAGTTGGATGTGTCGGTGGCGTAGATCAGGCTGACCGTCGAGCTGGCGTTTGCGTCTTCAATGTCCAGGTAGACCAGTCCCGGGATGGCGAACGCGCGCATCGATTCGGGCACGACGGCGATGCCCAGGTGGGCTGCGACGAGGCCGAGAATGGTGGGGAACTGGACGGCTTCCTGGGCGATGTCAAAGTCCACGCCCACGGCATGGAGCAGGGCCGAAATGTGGTCAAAGAGCGATGAGATGCGGCTTCGCGGAAAGGCAATGAAAGCCTCACCTTTCAGATCCTTTAGGCCCACAGGGGACTGTGCGGCGAGGCGGTGGTCGTCGGCCACGGCGACCACCAGGGGCTCGTGCCGGAGCACCGTGGCGCTGATGCCCGCCACTGTCCGGACCTCCCGCGCAATGCCGGCGTCAAGGATGCCGGCTGCAATGAGCTCCAATTGCACATCCGTGGTCTCCTCGCGCAGTTGGAGATCGATCCCAGGCCACTGTGAGCGCATGTGCCGGACCAGGCCGGGCACCATGGATATGGCCGCCGAAGAAACAAAGCCCAGACGCAGCCGGCCAAGTTCACCGTTCCTGGCATGCGACAGTGCCGCCGTCATGACGGCGTATTGGGCCAGGACCTTGCGCGCATGCTCCAACAGCACCTCGCCCTCAGCGGTCAGTTCCACGTTGCGGGAATTGCGCACGAACAGGGCGACCTTGCACTCGTCCTCCAGCTTGCGTATCTGCTGGCTCAACGGCGGCTGTGCCATGTGAAGGCGCTGGGCTGCACGGTTGAAGTGGAGTTCTTCGGCCACTGCGACGAAAAGTTCAAGGCGTCTGAGGTTCATGCAATCAAGACTAAATGGATATTGAAGTGCGTCAAATAGATACTTCAATTCGCAAGGCAATGCGCCTAACGTTGGTGGTGAGAGAAGTCACAGATTGGCACGGAACAAAGGATTGAAAATGCCCGTATTGACCAAACCCGCCAGCAGCTTCATCAACGGTACCTGGGTTGAGGGATCAGGTGCTTTCGTGTCCCGATACAACCCGGCGGTGCCGGACCAGGCAGTGACCAGCTACCACCAGGCCGGCTCCGCGGAGCTGGGCCAGGCGATCCAGGCCGCCGCTGCCGCAACCACGGCCTGGGACGAGCTGGGCATTCTGGCACGCGGCCGCGTCCTGGCGACCGCCGCGGCAGCCATCCGGGACCGGGCCGAGGAAATCGCCGCCGTCATGACCGCCGAACACGGCAAGACAATCGCGGAGTCCAGGATGGAGGTTGATGCATCGGCGGACACCTTTGATTACCATGCCGCCTCCGCCCGCAATCCCGTAGGTACCGAATTCCCCTCCAGTCATCCGGAGGAGCGGATCCTGACCATACGGCGGCCTCTGGGCGTGGTCGGGGTGATCACCCCGTGGAACTTCCCCCTGCAGATTCCGGCCTGGAAGATCGCTCCGGCGCTCCTGCACGGCAATACGGTGGTGTGGAAGTCGGCGAGCAACACGCCAGGGGTCTCCGTTCTGCTGACGGAGGCGCTGGCTGCCGCCGGTGTCCCCGCCGGCGTGGTCAACCTGATCCTGGGCCCGGGCCAGCTGGGCTCCGAACTGGTGTCCGATCCCTTGGTGGGTGGTGTGACGTTCACCGGCTCCGTGCCGGTCGGCCACCACATCCGGGGAATAGTCTGCGGACGGGGAGCGAAACTGCAGCTTGAACTCGGCGGTCACAACGCCACACTGGTCCTTCCGGATGCGGATGCTGAGCTGGCTGCCACCAGCGTAGTCAACGCGGCCATGGGTTCCACCGGTCAGAAGTGCACCGCCACGCGGCGCGTGATTCTGGTCGGCGGCGGCCACGAGGACTTCCTGGCAAGGGTCAAGGATAAGGTATCGAAGCTGATGCTGGGACCGGGCACGGATGCCTCGGTCCAGATCGGCCCCGTCGTCTCGCCGTCGGCCCGCGGGGAAATCAACGCCGCCATCGAACAGGCGCTGGCGGAAGGCGGGGAAATCCTGGCCCAGTCGACTCTGCCAGAGGGCGAAGGCAGCTACGTCGCCCCCACCGTGCTGACCGGACCGCGCTCCATGACCATCTGCCAGGAGGAAGTCTTTGGCCCCGTGACAACCGTGCTGCACGCAGACACCCTGGAGGATGCCATCGAACTGGCAAATAACACGGCGTTCGGCCTCACCGCCGCCGTCTTCAGCAGCGACGAGCGTGCCATCCGCCGCTGCGTGTCCGCGCTGCAGGCAGGGCTGGTCAAGGTCAACGCCCCGACCACCGGCTCCGAACTGCACGCCCCGTTCGGGGGAATGAAGGACTCCACCTTCGCCGGACCCCGGGAGCAGAACAGCGCCGCTGCCGCCACTTTCTTCACCCACGAGAAGACCGCCTACCTGCGCCTGGCACCCAGGAAGGCATGACCATGAACCTCATCGACGAAAAGACCAGGTGTGAGCTGCGCACCCCGGAGGCTGTGCTCTGCGGTTCCGACATGAACGGCGCCTGGGGCACCCGGCACAGTTTTGCCCGCACGATGCTCCGCCGCGCGGCCTCCCACCAATGGCGTGTGACCAAGTCTCGTCTGGAGCTGGACGAGCTGGGCCGGGGGACCGCCGTCTACACCCTTGACATCGAGGGCTTCAGCTTGAATTTCATCGCTTTCTGCCAGGCACTGGAAGAAAGCGAACGCACCGACAGGGTCATCGCGAACGCCTGGGACGTCACGGCCGCACTCATCGAAGGTGAACTGAGCCCGGAGCGCGAGGCGGAACTGCGCCGCAACGTCACGGTCCAGGAACAAGGCCGCACCGACCCGGAAACGATCATCATGACCCGGGCCAACCGCAGCGCCCGCTTCTTCGACTATGTGAGCGACTGCCTTGCCGCGGGGACCCAGCCGGAGGTTGCGAAGATCGGCCCCAGCCCCTACCTAATCCGCAGCACCGCGTTCTACGGCAACGGCAAGTTCGGCCTCAAGGAGCTGGCCACCCTGCCCGCCGCCCACCCCTTGTCCGTCCCCTACCGTTCGCAAATGCTCGCCGCCTGGCTGCTGCGCGAGCTCAGCATGGATCTGGTGGAGCACGTCGCCAGGGCCAAGGCCCGGGCCGCCGGCACCAATGCTGTTCCCCTGAATGCGGAGTGGGGCAAGTACTTTGGGCTGGGCAACGCCACCGGCTTGGGCATGGTGCCTTTCCTGGTCAACCACCCCGGCTACCTCGACGCCTGGTGCAAGCTCCGCGAGCTTCCCCTCGCCGCGGGACTCACCACCAGTTACACACCGGAGGATCCTGACCTGGGCCGGGTTGTTGAACAACTTGAGAGGGCTGACCGGCACCTGGCGGAAAAGTCCGAGTTGAAGACCGTGCCGTTCCTTTCGACCGATTCGATCAGGCCCCAACTTCGCCAACTGCTGCGCGAACTCCAAGCCTTCATGGCTTCCGGTGGGAAGGCCGCCCCCGTGCTGGCGCGCCTGCACGAACTGGCGGGCGACCTTAGCCCGGAAGCCCGCGGCCTCTTCGCCTCCATCGTCATTGAACTCCGGCACGATTTCGATCAGGAGGCCGACGCCCTTCTCACGGTGGCCGCCCCGCCGCCCTTTGACCCTGCCATGCGCGGGGGCGAACTGCGGGCACTGCTGGATCAAAATTATGGCTGGACCCGCAACTACGACTTTGCCGCCCCGGAGCGCTCCACCTACTACTGGTACACCTCCGCGGACAGCGAAGAACCGAGGCGGGCGCAACGGATACAGATGGCGCCCGGCACAGTGCAGCACTGCACGGACGTGGCACGCCGGATCAACGCCCTGGCTGCTGATTTGGGACGCTTCCCCGCCGGGGCCAGCGTGGCCGAATTCCTGCTGGCCCATCCGGACCACCGGTTTGCTACCGAACGGATCCAGCAAACCAAGGATTACCGCTACGGGGATTTGCAGGACAACCTCCTGGATGCGCAATTCCTGCCGCTGAGCACCCAACGCTTTCAATTGGCGACCTACGGGATGAACAACTTCAGCCCGCAGTCCACTGACTGGGTGCGCGTCACTTTGTTCAGCGGCGCTCCGCGCGTGGCGGATGTCATGAACGGAACAGACGACGACGATTGGCTGTTTCCGCTGGCGCCCGAAGGAGCGAAATAATGAGTGTGCACCAGCAGGCGACCGTCGTGGACGGACTGCAGATCAGTAACTGGAGCAGGCCCGTCCTGGAAGAACTGCGCACCGGCGGCGTCAGCGCCGTCAACGCCACCTGCGCCGTCTGGGAAAATGCGGCTGAAACGATCCGCTCCATCGGCCAATGGCTCGAGCTGGCCAACCGCAACGAAGATCTTTTCTTCCTGGCCACCAGCGGCGCCGACATTGAAAAGGCGAAGGAACAGGACAAGATCGCCGTCTTTCTCGGCTTCCAGAACGCCAGCCCCTTCGAGGACGACTATCGCTATGTGGAACTTTTCCACCGCCTGGGTGTCCGCATTGCCCAGCTGACCTACAACAACCAGAACCTGCTCGGCGGCGGCTGCTTCGAGACAGAGGATTCCGGGCTCACCCGATACGGACGGGTCGTGGTTTCGGAGATGAACCGAGTCGGGATGCTCGTCGACCTCTCGCACGTCGGGTACCGGACCAGCCGCGACGCGATCGAGGTCTCCACGATGCCCGTCGCAATCACGCATTCAAACCCCCTGTGGTTCTTCGACACGCCCCGCAACAAGCCGCACGACGTGATCCAACCGCTCGTGGACCGCGGGGGAGTCATCGGTTGCTGCCTCTACCCGACCGTCAGCGGCGGCGAACACGTGACCATTGAGAGCTTTGCCGGCATGGTCTCGCGCATGGTGGATCAGTATGGGCCCTCTCATGTCGGTCTGGGCAGCGACTGCACCCGCGGCTGGGACCACGAATTCGTCGGCTGGCTCCGCAACGGCCGCTGGCAGCCGACCGCACCGGAAAACTCACCCCGGTGGCCCGCCTGGCCCAACTGGTTCACCGGACCCGAAGACTTCCCCCGGCTCACCGAAGGACTGGTGGCTGCCGGACTCACTGATGACACCATTGCCGCGGTCCTCGGCGGCAACTTCAGCCGCCTGTTCGCCGAGGTCATGGACAACACCAAGGAGAAGGCCCATGTCTGAGACCCCAGTGTCTGAGACCAAAGTGTCAGGCATCACAGACAGTGTCCACGGGAATGCCGTCTGCTTCGTCCAGCCCCGCGAGATCGTCGAATCGGCGTTCCGCGCCATGTGCGCCGCGGGTGCGGACCCCGCCGAGGCCCAGGAGGGCGGACTGGCCGTGCTGCGGGCCGAAGTCGACTCGAAGGACGGGCTTGCCCTGTTGGAGCAACTGCTCGCGGCAGACTGGGCACAGCCCGTGCGGGCCGCCGGGACTAAAGCGACTGTGTGGGCCGGTGTCACCGTTCACGAGCTCGACTGCCCGGACCAACCGGCACTGCGTTCGGCGATGCAGCTTATCGACCTGGCCGCCAGCGGCGGTGCCGAGGAAGTCCGGGTCAGCCGCACCACGTGTTCCGGTATCCCGCGCCAACTGTGGAACGACCTGCTGCTGCGGCGCAGCGCCAACCTGCGGCGCACCATTATTGTGGCCATCTCCACCAAGGCCGGCACGGAATACCTCTCCGTCAACAACGGCACCGTCACCTCGGCAAGCGAGCCGCCCAGCACAGCTCTGGCAGCATCGCTGCTGCCGCCGTCGGACGGGGAAAACACGGTCGTCGTCGTCCTTCCTGGCACTTCCGGACCGGCCCGCCAGGACGCAAACATTTGTCAAAACCCCCTGAAAGTAAGTGACCACGAATGGCATCGCATGTATCAGCTTTCCCGGAACTACCTCATGGCGGACCGGTGAGCAGCATCGAGCGCACCCAGTTCTCCGACGGTAAGCCCCGGCCCTACTCAGCCTCGGCCGCCGTCAACGGGATCGTCTTTCTCTGCGGGCAGGTGCCCACCCGCGCCGACGGTTCAACCCCAGCCGACATTGCCGGCCAAGTAACCCAAGCATTCGACAACCTGGAAAACGCCCTGTCGGGTGCACATTCAGACCTTTCCAGCCTCCTCAAACTCACCGTCTACCTCGCGGACCTGGACGAGTTCGAGGACTACAACGCCGCCTACCTCACCCGGCTCAGCGGCCATCCACTGCCTCCCCGTACCACGGTGCAGGTTGCCCGTTTCCGGGGCCAGAAGCGCATCGAAATCGATGCCATCGCAGCCGCAACAGCCTGACCCACCCTCGGTCACGGATCTGTCGGGTAACCACCGCCGCTTTCCCTAAGCCCAGATCGGAACCACCATGCTCCACGCACCTGTTCCAGCACCCACCTCCCAACTAACCATTGATTCAGCACCGCTGAACTCGTTCCACAAGCGCCTGACGCTGTTCAGCTCGGGTGGGCCGTTCCTGGACGGCTATATCCTGGCCATCATCGGCATCGCCTTGGTCCAGGTCATTCCCCAATGGCAGATGAACGAGTGGTGGAACGGGCTCATCGGCGCCTCCGCCCTGGTCGGCGTCTTCATCGGTGGCCTGGTCTTCGGCAACATCACCGACAAAATCGGGCGCAAACTCATGTACACGATCGACCTGGTCGCGATCATCGTGTTTTCCGTCGCACAGTTCTGGGTCAATGAGCCCTGGCAGTTGTTCACGCTGCGCCTGCTCATCGGCATAGCGGTTGGGGCGGACTACCCCATCGCCACCGCACTCGTAGCCGAATTCGTGCCCGCGAACTGGCGGGCACGGCTGCTCGGCGGCCTAAACGCCATGTGGTTCGTCGGGGCAACCGTGGCCGCCTTTGTCGGCTACTGGCTGCTGTCCCTGGAAGACGGCTGGCGGTGGATGCTCTTGTCCTCGGCGGTCCCGGCCGTCTTGATCCTCATTGCCCGGGCCACGATCCCGGAATCCCCGCACTGGCTGGTCGGCAAGGGCCGCCACGACGAGGCCCTGGCCATCTTGAAGAAGACCATCGGTGAGGGGGCGACCCTGGACGGGATCACAGCCCATGACCCCAATGCCGTCAAGCTCAGCACCGGCAAGGCCTTCAAGATGGTGCTCACCGGCGGCTACCTGAACCGTGTCATCTTCATCTCCATCTTCTGGACCTGCACCATCGTGACCCTGTTCTCGATCTACGCCTTTGGACCGCAGATCCTGGCCCTGTTCCACCTCGAGTCCGGAGACGCAGCAAACATCGGCTACGGACTGATCAACCTATTCTTCCTTGTAGGCAACATTGTCGCCCTGCTCGTCGTGGACAAGCTTGGCCGCCGCCCCGTCCTGATCTGGGGGTTCATCCTCTCCGGCGTCGGCCTGCTGTTCCTGGCACTCTTCCCCACCGCCCCGCTGGGACTGATCGCTCTCGCCTTCGCCTTTTACGCCATCTTCAACGGCGGGCCCTCAATCCTGGAATGGATCTATCCAAACGAGCTGTTCCCGACCAAGGTCCGGGCCACCGCCGTGGGCCTGTGCACCGGAACCAGCCGCATCGGCGCCGCCATCGGAACCTTCGCCACACCCTTGGCACTGACCCACCTGGGGCTCTCGGGCACCATGTGGATCGCCGCCGGCATTGCCCTGGTCGGAGCCGGAGCCAGTTACTTCATGGCACCGGAAACCAAAGGCAAAAACCTCGAAGACGCCGCCTCACTCCACGCCTGAGAACTCCGGAATGCATCCGCGACAGTCGATAATCCATAGACAAGGAAACACCATGACGTTACTGAACGTCGCCGTCCACGCCGCGGGATAGACACGAAGACGCAGAACGGGACTGCCTGCGACATATCTTCCGCTGACGTCCCTGCACCCGGCGCCGTCGGCAGGGCACGTCATCGTCGACTCGCTCGTGGCCCACGGCGTCCGGCGCGTCCACGTGGTCCCGGGGGAAAGCTACCGCGAGGTCCTGCACGGCTGTGCACGGCTCGCCGATTGAAACCGTCTGCCGGCATGAGGGCGGTGCGAGCTACATGACAGAGGCCGACGGGAAGATGAACCAGCTTCCGGGCATTGCGATGGTGACCCGGGGGCCAGGGGCGGCGAACGCCCACGTTGGGCTGCACACCGCCTGGCAGGATTCAACACTTATGGGCCTCTTCGTCGGGCTGATTCCCTTTGACCACCGCGACCGGGAGGCATTCCGGGAATTCGACAGCAAGGCTTGGTTCGATACCGGAGCCAAGCGCGTCATGGTCCTTGACCATGCCGAACGTGCCTCGGAAATCGTTGCCGAGGCCATGTTCGCGGCCATGAACGGCCGTCCCGGCCCCGTCGTCGTCGGCCTGCCCGAGGACATCATCCGGGAACACGTCAACCCGTCCCTGCACCCGCCCATCCCCGTCGCTGGAGGCGGCATGACCGGGGAGGACTCCGACGCGCTGGCCAACGCCTTGGCCGCCTCAAGCAGGCCGCTGTTCGTTACGGGCGGCAATGACTGGACCCAGGACGGGGCCGACCGGCTCACCCGGTGGCTGGAGCGTCATCACATCCCTGCCGTGGCCGAGTGGCGCACCGAAGGGACCGTCCCCTTCGATTCTCCGTCCTATGTGGGCCCGATCGGGTACGGCCGGCCCCGGCCCACCCATGACCTGCTGGAGGAGACCGACCTGCTGGTCTTCGTCGGCACAGTGCCCGGCGACGTCATCACCGACGGCTTTTTGTGCCGCTAGGACTGGACCAAGAAGAACTTCATTGTCCCCATGGATCCGTCCCTGCGCGGACGCTCCGGGGGAGTGTCGCGCCAGATCGTTGCCAAACCGGACGCCTTTGTCCGGGACCTGGAGAGGATTGAGCTTCCAGTGAGGGCCGAATGGAAGGCCTGGACGGCAAGGATGCGTGCGCAACAGGAACAATTCGCCGCGCTTCCCGACGCCGTCCCGGCGGCGCGGATGGACATCCATGGGCTACTCGGTCCGGCCGCCGTCGCCGCGTCCCTGGCCCACCCCGGCCGGCGCGTGGTGACCATCGCCGGGGGACGGCGAATTCCTCATGAACGGCCAGGAACTGGCCACCGCCGCCCAATACGGTGCCACGCCGTTGGTGGTCGGCATGGACAACCAGGAATACGCCACGATCCGCACTCATCAGGAACGGCACTACCCGGCCAGGATCTCCGGCACCCAGCTGAAAAACCCCGGACTTTGAGGACAAGGTGTTCGCCCTCATCCACCTCGTCGTCGAACAGTGCGTGAAGGCCTACTAGCCAGGAGCCGCCAGCCACCATCACCCTCTGCCACGACACCATGCGGTCCGGGACCACATGCACTCAAAGATTGGAAGAATTGAATGTCTGTTTCACCTGCGGAAGAAACCCGGCTGCTGCAGCCCTGGACGCGGCAGCGGCCGCCCAGGAGTCCTGGGCGCAGGTCCCGCCGCGGCAGCGCGGGGAGATCCTGCGCCGGGCGTTTGAACTCGTCACGCAACGGGCCGGGGACTTTGCCCTGCTCATGACCCTGGAAATGGGCAAGCCGCTGGCGCAGGCCCGCAGCGAAGTCACCTGCGGCGGAGTTCCTGCGCTGGTTCTCTGAGGAAGCAGTAAGGACATTCGGGCGTTATTCCATCGCCCCCGAAGGCACGTCCAGGCTGTTGGTCACCAAGAAGCCTGTTGGCCCGTGTCTGCTGGTCACGCCCTGGAACTTCCCTCTGGCGATGGCGACCCGCAAGATTGCCCCGGCGGTTGCTGCCGGGTGCACCATGGTTCTGAAGCCAGCGAACCTGACCCCGCTGACCTCCCTCCATCTGTTCGCTGCACTCATGCAGGAAGCCGGGCTGCCGGCCGGAGTGCTGAACGTCATCCCCACCTCCACCGCCGGCGCCAGCACCGGCCCGCTTGTCACGGACCCCCGCCTGCGCAAGATCTCCTTCACCGGCTCCACCGAGGTTGGGCGGGGGTTGCTGGCGAATGCCTCTAAGACCGGTGCTGCGCACCTCCATGGAGCTGGGTGGTAACGCCCCCTTCGTGGTCTTTGAAGACTCCGACATCGACGCCGCCGTCGCGGGGGCCATGATCGCCAAGATGCGCAACATGGGCGAGGCCTGTGCCGCGGCCAACCGCTTCATCATCCACGAAACCGTCGCGAACGAATTCACGGAAAAATTCGCCGCCCAGATGTCCGAGATTACCCCGGCCCGCGGCACGGAAAAACCTTCGACAATGGGGCCACTGATCGACGCCAAGAGGCGGGAGAAGGTCCACCAGCTCGTCACGCACGCGGTCGCAGAAGGTGCGGCCGCAGTGACCGGCGGCGGCGCCGTCGAGGGCCCCGGGTACTTCTACCGGCCCACCATCCTCACCGGCGTCGTCGAAGGGGCCCGGATACTCACCGAGGAAATCTTCGCCAGACCCGCGAAGACGCCGTCGTTCACGTCCTGGAAGGTAAGCTGGACTACTGGTTCGCCGAGGGGATGCCGTGGCGGGTCCGGGGACGCTTGGAGCGTACCCGGTTTGATGGACGGGGTGGGGGTTGGTCCGGGTTCCCGACTGTAGGAGACTACTTTTATGGGTTCCACTCGCAGGAGCTTCACTGATGAATATAAGCGTGACGCGGTAGCGTTGG
>NZ_JASISR010000060.1 GCF_030063245.1 Paenarthrobacter sp. PH39-S1 | reverse complement strand
CCCCGCGGCGCCGCCTTCAAAGCGACGGCAACATGCCAGCATCAAGCCGGCGCCACGGGACCGCCCGGCGACAATGGCCGCCCCGGACGGGCAGCAAACCCAACCACCCCCACCTCATATCGTCTAGCGGATCAAGTTACGAGCGTAATGTTTCCGCCCTGGCCGTCCATTCAGCTCTACTAGGTGTGCCAGCGTTTAGGTGTGCCAGCGTTTAGAAGGTGCGGACTCTGACCGACCATCGGCCGAACGCCGGGCGCGAGTCGAGGAACCCTTCGGCCGTGGGTGGAGTGGCGGGAAAGGTGGGGTCCGAATCAGCCGGTCGCGTCAGGGTCAGCGCCGTGCCTCAACACGTCCGGAAGCTCGTCCACATAAACCGTTTGTGGCGGCTCGAAGTAGATCACCAGCACCTCATCATCCACTGCGAAGCCGCTCGTTTTGTTGAACGGGTGAGCGTGGAAGGCCATGGTGCCGCCAAGGTAGGGCAGCATAACTTCGCCGATGGTGCCGGGTCCGATGCGCCCGGTCACCCGCCCGATCGTGCCTGTCAGGCTCCGGTCAACGTCCTTGTGCATCCGGTGTCCCTATGCGCCCGGTGCTTTGGGTGGGCGCCTGGCTTCTTGGCCGTTCCTGAGCGCGGACGCGAGGGCGGGAAGGTAGTCGCCCGCCTGGGCGAGGATTCCGCCGAGCATCTTGTTGACGCCGTCGCCGCCGTTCAGGACGGTCATCTGGCCCACGTGTGAGAACGGCTCGGCCGCTGCGGCGATGATGGCGGGCATGTTTTCGGCGAGCTGCTGCGATATCACCGCGTCCTGGTTGGTCCCCAAGGCCTCGGCCCGCGCCTTGATGCCGTCTGCCTCGGCCAGCGCCTTGGCCTTGATCGCGGAGGCCGCGGCATCACCCTTGGCCTTGGTGGCCGCGGCTTCGGCCTCGCCGGTGACCTTGGTGGCTCCGGCAGCGGCAGCCGCGGCGGTGGCATTCGCTTGGGCCTGCAGTTCCGTCCGGCGGGCGTTGGCTTGGGCTTCAAGCTCGGTGCGGCGTGCAAGTGCCTCGGCGGCGCTGATGTCGGCCGCTTTCTGGCCTTCCGCGTCGGTGCGCTTGGCGTAGGCTCTGGCGTCGGCGGGTTTCCGGACGGTGGTCTGGAGCTTCTGCTCTTCCCGGTCCGCCTCGAGCTTGGCGACTTCGGTTTCCTGGACCACCACCTGTTGCCGCGCCGTGGCGTCGGCCAGTGGGCCGGCCTGGGCTGCGTTGGCCTTGGCGCGCTCGGCGTTAGCCTGCGCCACCGACTGCCTGATTGCTGAAAGGCTCTGCGCGTCTGCGATCAGCGCCGCGGCCTCCGCTTCCTTCTCGGCTGCTTCACGGTTGCGGGTGGTCTCGGCGATTCGGGCCTCCATCTTCACCTGCGCGATGTGCGGCTTCGCGATGTTCTGGATGTACCCCGTGGGGTCCTGCAGATCCTTGATCTGCAGGGAATCCACCACGAGCCCGAGCTTTTCCATCTCCACGCCGCTGGCGCTGCGGACCTGCGAACCGAGCTTGTCCCGCTCGCGGATGATCTCCTCCATGGTCATGCTGCCGATGATGGAGCGCAGGTGGCCCTCAAAGACGTTATACACCTGGCTTTCCATTTTGGGTTGCTGGCCCAGGAAGCGCCGTGCCGCATTGGCAATGAAGGGCGGGGCGTCGCCGATCTTGTAAATGACCACGCCCTCCACGATTACCTGGATGCCCTGCGAGGTAACACAGGAAACTTTGAGCTCAGTTTCATTCAATGTGAGCGACAAGGTCCGCACCGTTTGGAGGCCGGGAAGGACCAGTGCACCCTTGCCCGTGACGATTTTAAAATCCATCCCGGCCCGGGATTCAATGGTTCCACGGGTCAGCCCGGAGATGATGAGGGCTTCGTTGGGTTCAGCCACCTTCCACATCAGTTTTGTTGCCACCCAAATAAAACCCACGGCAAAAAGCACCGCCAAGATGGTGGCAATAAGCGGGAAGAATGCTGAGAAGTCCGGCATGACCAGGTCCTTTCAAGGGTGTGGAACGGGCATCGCGGCAAAGCCCCAATAAGTGCAGCTGTCCATTCCCGACCGGTCGAAATACGGGTAATTCAGGCCTGCCGGGACAGCTGTTGTAGACAGTCTGATTGGGCCCCGCTCAAGAGTCCATAGCCTGCCTGATATTTGCCTGCTGCAACGGAACTGGCAGACGACGACGGTACCTGGTCTACGTCGTCGGGCGCGCTTGAGGCTCGCCCGGCCGAACGTCAGGGCGCACGAAAAGGACGTTCCCTCAGTTTGCGGAAACTGAGGAAGCGGCGGTCTTTGCAGGGCGGGAAATCACTGGGCGCGATCGCGGGCTTTGGACGCGCTCAGCCGCCGGTGGAACGCAGCTCGGGAGAGAAGTTCGCGCTGGCGCGAACATGGTCGGCCCGGCACGGAAGAGACTCAGGGAGCGCCTGATGGCCGCAGGTCAAGACTTATCTGCATTCCTCGAAGCACTATCTAGAGCTCGTTTACCTGTGGTGGTGTTCGGCGCTGGAATTCAAAGAAGCTCAGGAGGCCGCAGGCTCAGCGGCCAGGCTCGGTGGAGGGCAGATGCTTGCCCGGGATGTTTAGGGCAGACTGGTGGCGTGAACGGAATCCGGTGGGTGCTGCACGTCGATCTCGACCAGTTCATCGCGGCGGTCGAAGTGCTCCGGCGGCCAGAGCTTGCGGGCAAGCCGATCATTGTCGGCGGTCGGGGCGACCCCACGGAACGAGCCGTGGTGTCGACCGCATCCTACGAAGCCAGGGCGTTCGGCGTGGGCTCCGGAATGCCTTTACGCATTGCGGCCCGGAAAGTGCCAGACGCTGTGATCCTGCCCGTCGATCAGGAGGCTTACCTCGCGGCGTCTGAAACTGTGATGGCTACCCTGCGCGCGCAGCCCGGTGCCACCGTGCAGGTGCTGGGTTGGGATGAAGCCTTTGTAGGCATTGAGACAGAGAATCCGGAAGCCTACGCCCGGCAGGTTCAGGCCGCTGTCCTCGAGCGAACGCAGCTGCACTGCAGTGTGGGCATCGGCGACACCCTGGTCCGAGCCAAGGTCGCCACCAGTTTCGGCAAGCCGGCCGGCGTCTTCCGTCTCACTTCCGGAAACTGGCTCGACGTCATGGGCAGTCGGCCCACCAAGGACCTGTGGGGCGTCGGAACCAAAGTGTCGGGCCGACTGGTCAAACTCGGCATCAGCACAGTCGGCGAGCTCGCCGCATCCGACCCGCAGGACCTGGTCCCGGAGTTCGGCCCCAAGATGGGTCCTTGGTACGCGGAGCTCGGACGTGGGGACGGCGCCAGCGTAGTGGATGACACCCCGTGGGTTGCCCGCGGGCATAGCCGGGAGACCACCTTCCAGCGCGACCTGACCGAGCCTGCCCAGGTGGACGACGCCGTGAGGGAGCTGACAGCGCGTGTCCTCGAGGATGTTGTGGCCGAAGGACGGCCCGTGGTTGGGCTGACCCTGAAGGTTCGTTACGCGCCGTTCTCCACCAAGACCCACGCGAGGAAGATTCCCGAGACCTTCGATTGGAACGAAATCCTCACGCAGGTCTTGGACCTCGCAGCCGGAATCGAAGCGGGCCGGTCGATCCGACTCCTGGGCCTGCGGGCCGAAATGGCAATGTCTGACGATGCCCGAAAGGGACATACGCCAACGCGCAGCGGTTGGTGACGGCGTCGCTCCTTTCCTCGGTCGGCCGATCCACCGTTTACAGGGCCATTGAGCGTAGCCACAGCAGGGCAGCCGGGCCAATCCGGCCCTTAAGGCTTAGAGGGTCCCATGTCAGACGGGGAAGGCTGTGGCCCGGTCAGGGTCTGGCTTGCGGCCCAGGCCAGTTGCTGTAGGTCGCGGTGGTAGGAGATCGGAGGGGAGCGGCGCGGGCAGGTGCGCTCGTAGTAGGCGCCGGTGACCTGCTGCAGCTGGGGATCAACGGCCAGGTGCAACGGGCTGGCGGCTCCCTGTTCCGGGGTGAGCAAAGCGCTTTGGAGCAGTCCCAGAAACGGCCGGAACGCTGCCGGGGCGACGTCGCCGATGAGGCCGGTGGCGACCAGGCCGGGGTGGACGGCGTTGACGGTGACGCGGTCAGCACGGAGCCGCTCCGCGAGCACGTAGCCGCACATGAGGGTCAGCAGCTTGGCCCGGGCGTAGGCGGTGAACGGATCGTAGCCCTGCTCGGCGCTAAGGCGCTGCGGAGCTAGGAGATCGGTGGCCTCCAGTGTTACGGGTCGGGGCCGTCGGCGGAGCTTGATCTGGCGGGTGTCGGCCATGGCGGCGGAAACGACGTTGATGACGCGGGAGGGGGACCCGGCTCGAAGCTGAGGCAGCAGTTGTTCGGTGAGGAGGAAGCCGGCGAGGTGGTTCACTGCCAGGTTCATCTCGATGCCGTCCGGGCTGATCTGGTGATGGCGGTAATGCGCTCCGGCGTTGTTGACGAGCAGGTGCACAGCCTGGTGGTGGGCAGCCACCTCCGCGGCGGCGCGGCGCACGTCCGCCTGGACGGCGAGGTCTGCGACGACGATCTGGACCCGCCGGCTGTCGGTCCCTGCCAGCATCTCCCGGACGAGCTCGTCCCCGCTGGTGGCGGTGCGGGTGAGCGCGACGACGGTGGCGCCGGCGCGGGCGAGCTCGGTCGCGATCACCCGCCCCATGCCGCCAGCGGCTCCGGTAACGACGGCGACGCGACCGCTGAGATCAGTGCTCATCGGGCGATCGTCGGCGGGCGTAACTGCTCGTAATAGCGCACTGCTTTGATCGAGACCTGGGCCCGCTCGGCCAACTCACCTATGCGCATTAATACCTCCTGCTCTCACGTTAAACCCTGCCCTTGGGGTCAGAGTCAACTCCGGGCTCCCTCTCCCCTCCACATGTTTCCCGCATGAGGCTCGGCCGACGGAGCGGCTGAAACCAACGGGGCGGCGTTGAGGCTCCGAATCGGCGGCGTACCAGAGGGGAACGCCCTGCGGGATAGGCTCCTCCGATGGCCTTGCGTCCGGGCGTGGCTCGTCATCGCCCTGCGGTTATCAGCGCGCAGATGGAGAGTGACCACTTCAGCCCTCGCCTGTCCTGCTGCGGTCAACAGCTCCTCATGTGTCGGCGACCGAGATGGCGGCCCAGTGCGCTGGTAGAGACCGCGAGCTTCTCAATGTCGACATGAGGCTGATGCGTCGGTCGTGAATAGCGACGCCAATAGCCCGCCCCGACCACCTGATCGCGATCGATGGCCACGTCCAGACATGCATTGGCCTGCTCGAAGCGTCAACTATCTCGCGAAGTAGGTCCACCACTTCGCGAGCGGAAGGCGGCTCCACCCTGTCGCTGTTTGAGCCACAAGCGTCCGCAATAGCGACCCGACCTGCGCGATCAACGCCCGGTCAGCTCGCCTCTTTTGATCTGAAGATATGGATAGGACTTGGTTCCTCGCTCACGACCTTATATCCGCACCACGATCCACAGCGTCACGGTGTCGTGAAGAAAATTTGACTTATGGCTGCCCCACGAATCCTTTTCAGCTGTGCGCTGCCCGCTTAAGCTTGCACAGTGATGGTTCGGGTTGTTCAGACTCGAGGTGCGCGGTTGCCATCGGGTGTGTTGGTGATCGCGGGCCTGCTAGTGGTCGGCCTGATGGTGGTCGCGGGGCGGTATGGGTTTCACCGTGACGAGTATTACTTCGTGGTCACCGGGCAGCATCCGGCGATCGCGGCGCCGGATAATCCGATGCTCGTTCCGTACTTGGCGGCGGGTTGGTATGCGTTGGTTGGCGGGAACTTGTGGGCGTTTCGTCTTCTGCCGGCACTGGCCGCCGGAAGTTACGTGGTGATTGGTGGGCTGATCGGGCGGGAGTTCTCGAGTTCGCGGGCTCATCAGGTTGGCGCAGCCGCAGCAACGGCTTTGCTCGGGATCGTGCTGGCGACCGGGCACTTATTCGGGACCACCGTCTTCGACATGCTCACGACGGCCGCGGCGTTGTGGATGCTGATCCGGGCGTTACGCTCGGATCCGCAGCGTTGGCCGCCGTGGATCGGCTTCGGTGTTCTGACAGGGGTGGCCATGGAGATCAAGGTTCTCGCGGCCCTGGTGATGGTGTGCTGTCTGGCCGGCGTCCTGGTTCTTGGTCCGCGCCGGCCCCTGGCCAGCGTCAAGCCGTGGCTAGCGTCCGTGATCGCAGCGGTACTGGCCGCACCCAACCTTCTTTGGCAGGCCGCCCACGGCTGGCCGCAGCTGACCATCGCCCAGGACATCGCGAGCGGCGGGTCGGGGTCCTCCACGCCCCGCGAGAGTCTGATCCCGGTGACGGCGCTGGAGATCGGGCCGATGATCTGCATTGTGCTGATCATCGGTGTGGTGCGGCTGTTGCGGATGCCCTGGCGGCGTAGCCGGTACGGCTGGCTGGCTGCCGGTTTCCTCATCTTCCTGGCGTTAATGCTTGTCAGTGGCGGTAAGGCGTACTACCCGGCCGCGTTCTATCCGGCGTTGATGGCCGCCGGGGCGGGGCCCGTGGTGGATTGGGCGCGTCGGCGCCCCTGGCGCCGGATCCTAAGTGGCGTGCTGGTGGCTGTCTCGATCATCATCACCGTCGGTCTGACCCTGCCCGTGTTTCCGGTGGGCTCCGCACTGTTCACGGTGGGGATGGGCCCGAACCCGGACATGGGCGAGACCGTTGGCTGGGAGGGGTATATCCGCACGGTGAACACGGTGACCGCAGCGCTCCCGCCTGGGCAGCAATCGCACACGGTCGTTTTGGCATCCAACTACGGGGAGGCGGGCGCGCTCTCTCTTGCCCGAACCGGCGGCAAGACAGCACTGCCGCCGGTGTACTCCGGGGACAACGCCTTCTGGTACTGGGGTCCACCACCGGAGTCGGCGACCGACGCCGTCGTCGTCGGCGACTTCCCGGCAGCGCAACTGCGCACCTGGTACGCCACCTGCACCCTGCGCGCGCGACTGCACAGCCCATCCGGCGTCGACAACTCAGAAGACGGCGCCCCCGTCCAGTGGTGCACCGGACGCACAATGTCATGGACCCGTCTCTGGCCGCAGGTCAACAAACTCGGATAGCACGGGCGGTGCCTGTCAAGAACGGCCGGGGTGTTGAGGACGACGCGTCCTGGTTCGCAACGACGTCCAGTTGGCCCCCGCGCGGCGAGTCCGACGAGTCGGACCCCAACATGGCGTTTGCCGACAGCTGTGACCGTGCGATCGAGACCGGATCCCAACCCAGCTCGGGTGCCGGAGAGGGAACGCTCACCGGGCACCTCGTTACCCGAAAGAAGATCACAGCGAGCGGATGTAGGGGTGGCTTGTGAAAAAGTGAAAAATCGTGGGTTAGCGTTTTATTGGTCGCCGGGGTGGCCTGAATTTGCCGGGTTTGATGTGGTTGGTGCGGGGCCAGGTGTAGTCGCCGGTGAGGTTGATGTGTTCCCACCCAAGGGGAGAGAGGAATCGCAGGGTTTCCGGGGCGGTGGTCGTCTGGTTCTTCGTATCTAGGGTGGTGATGGTGCGGTCGAGGTAGACCGTGTTCCAGAGAACGATGACAGCGGTGAGGAGGTTCAGCCCTGAAGCTCGGTAGCGCTGCTGCTCGAAGGAACGGTCGCGGATCTCCCCGAGGCGGTTGAAGAACACGGCCCGGGCCAGTGTATTGCGGGCCTCTCCCTTGTTTAGCCCGGCAGTGACTTTGCGGCGTAGTTCCGGAAATTGGAGCCAGTCAAGAAGGAAGAGGGTTCGTTCGATGCGGCCAAGTTCCCGCAAGGCCAAGGCGAGCCCGTTTTGGCGCGGGTAAGCGCTGAGCTTTCTCATCATGAGTGAAGCGGTCACCGTGCCGGTCTTGATGGAGGTGGCCAGCCGGAGGATTTCATCCCAATGCGCGGCGATGGTTTTGGTGTTGATGCTTCCTCCGATCAGTGGCGCCAATGTCGAGAGGTCTTGGGCGTTGGTGGGTGCGTAGAGGCGGGTGTCGCCGATGTTGCGGATCCTGGGTGCGAACCGGTAGCCAAGGAGCTGCATGAGCGCGAAGAGGTGATCGGTAAAACCGGCGGTGTCGGTGTAGTGTTCCTGGATTTGCAGTTCGGATTCGTGGTAAAGCAATCCGTCTAGGACGTAGGTCGCATCGCGGTCACCTACGTTGATGAGTTTGCTGTGGAAAGCCGAGTACTGGTCAGAGATGTGGGTGTAAACCAGCCTGCCTGGCTCGGCACCGTATTTGGGGTTCACATGACCAGTGGATTCTGCGTGGCTTCCGGCACGGAATCGCTGTCCGTCCGAGGAGGATGTGGTGCCGTCTCCCCAGTGTCCGGCGAAGGGATGTTTGTGCTGGGCATTGACGAGTTCCGCAAGGCCGGCACTGTAGGTTTCATCTCTAATAAAGGAGGCTTGGTGGCGGTCCAGTTGGGCGTAGGTAACACCAGTGCAGGACTCGGACATTTTCGTCAGTCCGAGGTTGATTCCAGTGAGAAGAAGCTGTTTATCTTTAGAGGGTTGGCCGGATTTGAGGTTGGTGAAATGGCGGGTGAATCCTGTCCAGCCGTCAACTTCCATCAATAGATCGGTGATCCGGATTCGAGGGAACATGGCGCTTGCCTGGTCAATCAGGGGTTGAGCGTGCGCTGGAACGATCGTTTCCAAGGGTGTGATCTTCACACCCTTCGCGGTGACCAGCACACCTGGTAGTTCATCACGGGACGCGAGCTCATTGACCTGGCGCAATCGTTCAGTGAGGAGGCCAAGCCGGTTCTTGAGATACTGTTCACCGCCGTCAGCGGTGACAAGGGGCAGGGCCCCGGCGTTCTTCACTGCCGTGTAATCACGGCCCGACAGGAGATAGTCATCGAAGTCACGGAATTGGCGGGATCCGGTGACCCACATATCTCCGGATCTCAACGCGTTCCTTAGTTCCGTGAGGGCACAGAATTCGTAGAAGCCACGATCTATACCGTCATCGGTGAGCACGAGTGGTTTCCATCGTGGACGGATGAACGATACGGGTGCGCCGTCAGGGACTTTTCTGGCGCCGGTAGTGTTCATGCTCCGGATGACATTGATCGCTTCCAGCAGCTCTTGCGCTGCCGGGGCCGCGTGGAGATCAAGGATGGCAAGAAATGCGGGCGTGTACTGGCGCAGGGTGGTGAATTGGGTGCTGACCAGGGCTAGATGGTCGGTGGCAACTGGTCGGGTCAGATCCTTGGCTTGGGCGATACTTTCGGCCAATGATTCCCAGCCGATAGTGGACTCGATCGCGGCGAAGGGATCTTCACCGTTTTCCCTGGCTTGGAAGAGGGTATCGCCCAGACGTGAATGAAGACGCATCATGGTGTCAACCGTGGAGCGGGACGCCAGGGTGGCCTGATTTTGCTTGTTTTGTGCTGTCCGGATCAGTCGGCCCATGATCCTGTCGTGCAGTTCGATGATCTCGTCGGTGACAGTTGCCATGCCCTCAATAGCCATGGCAAACAATGTTGCGTATCTGCGGGTTGGTTCGAACTTGGACAAGTCAGCCACGGTCATGGATGCGCCTTCACGGGCAAGTTTCAATAGCCTGTTCCGGTGTACGAGTTTGCCTGCTTCCCAGGGAAGGGCAAGTGCACGCCAACTGGACAGTCTGTCGATGTGCTCACGCATGGAGCGGGCGTTGGGTCTCAAGGGCGCCTGCCGAAGCCAGCCGATCTCCGTCAATGAACTATCCACACGGCGCAGTAGCAGCCCATCCAACCGTTTCCGACAATCCGGGGTAAGCTGCTCGCCCAAGGAGGAAAAAATGCCACGGTTTGCCCGGGTAAGAGCCTGGGCGCAGGCACGCTCGATCACACTGATGCCGGGGAGAACAATACTTTTTGATCGCAAGAACTCCAGCGCGTGCTCGACCAACACGGTACCGTTGTCCGTGTTCAAAGCAACCGAGGCGATCTCCTCCACCAAGTTTCGGTACTGGTTGAGTCCAAATGAATCCAGCCCAAGAAAGGCGCGAAGCTCGCGGGAATGCTGCCGTCGTGTCTCTTCGTTTCCACCGACCCCTAGCCAGGCATCAGGTCGTACATCAATTTGCCCAGCTATCCAGGCAATGAAGGCCTCCGGCACCATCGTTTCCTCGGTCAGAACGAAACCTGGGTACCGCAGCAGAGATAGATGAGCCGCGAAACCCAGCTTGTTCCCCTGACCACGACGCTGGCGGACCAGTGACAAATCTGCCTCGCTGAGAGTGTAGTAGGCGGCAAGTTCGTCAGATCCTGCTGGAATGCTCAGCAGCGCATCACGCTCGGCAACACTGAGCATTGGACGAAGAGCCAATTTAGGCCTCCTCGGATGAGGAACGACGCCGCGGACTCAAGCCTGTTTCCTGCCGCAGCGAGCGATAGATAGTGGAGCGGCTGACCCCGAGAACTTCACCGATCTTCTCTACGGTCATCTCTTGCTGCTCATATAGGCGCTTCGCTGTCGTGAGTTTGTCCTTGGTTAGTAAGCCCGGGCGCCCGCCAGTGCGACCACGCGCCCGGGCTGCCGCCAGACCGGCATTAGTCCTTTCCCGGATAAGATCGCGCTCGAACTCCGCCAAAGCACCAAAAACATGGAAGACCAATCGCCCACCAGATGATGTCGTGTCAATGGTCTCCTGCAGCGACTTGAAGCCGATATCACGCTGGTGAAGCACGGTGACCTGGTCAATCAGGTTCCGAAGCGACCGCCCCAAGCGGTCCAATCGCCACACCACCAAGGTATCTCCAGGCCTTATCTGGTCAATAAGCTTGTCCAGCTCGGGACGTGATTCAAGGGACCCCGAAGCCTTATCCGTGAAGATCCGGTAGCAGCCTGCCGCTACCAATGCATCGATTTGAAGCGCTGCATCCTGATCACTCGTCGAAACTCGCGCATATCCCAGAAAATGACCCATCAAGTGAACGTATCAGTACTCGTGAACCAAACAGTAAATTGACACATAGAATCAGACACTGATTTTCGATACAAAAATTGACTCTGAGAACCCTGAAATCCCGCGGTCCAATCCTGACCGCGAAGAGGATCCACCCTTTGTGTCAAAAATGACCGATAACCGGACACCAACAAAACCCCAAAAACGCTAACCCACGATTTTTCACTTTCCCACAAGCCACCCCTGATACTTCGAGGACCAAGTAGTGTGTTGCGCGTCGCAGTGGATGACCGTGGGTGGTCGCGTTGCCTGACGACGGGCCTGATTTTTCTGGGTTTCTTGGTTTGGTCCTTGACGTTCTTCGTTGGCGGCGTCAGGCTGACGACAGGTCCTTG
>NZ_JASISR010000005.1 GCF_030063245.1 Paenarthrobacter sp. PH39-S1 | reverse complement strand
CCATCTTCCGCCACCGCCGCAACGTCCATTCCGCCACTGACTGCGAGGCAAGCCACGCGGCCTTGGTCCCATGCGGCTGCAGATAGTACTCGTGCACGAACTGACGGATCTCCTCACGGGTATACCCCTGGATAGCAACTGTCATGGCTGTCTCCTTCAATCAATATGAAAGAACCGGGTGGCTCACAACCAGCTTGACGTAGAGGGCTACGGAGACATCCAGCTGGCCCATCCGCGCGGAGGCCTCCGAAACGTGGCTGAATTCCGAGAGGAACCCCGTCCACGAATGCACTTCCAACAGCACATCGGGCAGGTCCACCCGCGGCAGCATTGCGGACACCGGCGTCCGCAGCTGCGTCAAGGACTCTGGGATCGTCTTGGCTTCCAGGGGCGAGAGATGGACCTTGCCGGCCTCGTCAATGCGTACCGCGGGATTATCGGCCAGCTGATCGGCCGCCTCACGATAGCGGGCATCCAAGCTGTGACGGACACCGGCAAGGTGTTCCGTGGGCTCGTCTGGCAGCTGGAGTGCTCTCAAGGTCTCGTTCTTGGTCGCCTGCCACGCCGGGTCGCTCAGCAACCGCGCCCTGGGGTCTCCCCAGCGGCGCCCGCCCACAACGAAGATGTCCCTGTGCCGCAGCGCCCTGTGGACGGCGTCCATCACCGCCACCGTGTACGCTCTGCGATCGAGCTCTCCTGCGGTGCCGATTGGGCGTTGCCAGGCCGGCGACAGGCCGGACAGATCAACCTCGCTCGGGTCCTTTTTACGGCCGTCCAAAACCTTTGGCAACGCTGTCAGGGCCGCCAACGTTGGGGCACCATCCGCGGTGGCCCCAAAAGGTGCCGCCGATGCCAACGCAGGCAGGAAAGACCGTGCGGTAGTGAACCGGCGCACGCCCGGGCCGCAAGGAAAAGCATCAGCTCCTCATACTTAACCGGATCAGCAAAGTCCATATCACCATAAACGGCGGAAATCTCCGCAGCGTGCTCAACGGAAGCATCCGCAATGCCCAGCTGCCCGGCCAGGGAATCCACCACTGGCCAAGGAACAGCCCGCGGATCCGTCAGAAACCGGCCCACGACCCGCACCGTTGTCAGTTGAACAGCAAATCCCAGCCGGTTGTGCATCCCCCGGCGGCGACCAACTACCGACAGATCGGCATCATCCAACCAACAGAAGCGTTCCAGGTCCTCCGCCGATACCACATCAGGGAATCTGCCGAACCCTGCGGCCTGCTCATCACTTAGAAAATCGACCGCCATGCCACGCATTCAACAGCCACCGGACCCCTTAGCGTGAATTTCCGTACCGATCCTCCTCAGACCCCAGGTCGCGTACAGCGGTGCTCCTTGGGATCCGTCCTGGGACCGGCGGTATTATTCGCACGGATCCGCAGATGCTCCGTGATACCGGCGATTCCGGGGATGGCCAGTGCGCTCAAGACCCGGGCTACGGCGTTGTCAACCAGCCAACGGTGCCGCCAAACGAGCGGGAAACAATCTTTGGCGGCAATGGCTGCGTCCACCGGACTGGGCACCAGCGGACCGACAGCCCACCGCGAACGGTTTCGACCGGCTCTACCCCGACGACGCAGCACCGCTCGAATGGGACTAAGTCCCCGGGCGCTCAGATTTCGGCGTATCTCTTGGTCGAGGGTATGACACCGCCGCCGTCTTATCTTGGTGAAAGCGGCACCCCCTCGCTGTGCTCAGGTTTTCGATCGTCCGTTTGGCCCGTTCCCGCCAGATGTACCCGCTGGACCGATCATGGAATGTGCCGCTTGAAGTCATCGGGGAGGTGGCGGCAAATTCCGTCATCGCTCGATTGACGGTCACCGAAGCCACTGCACCAAGATGTGCGAGCGATTCCCATGCGCCCAGCGGTTGTGCCGACGAGGGTCTAGAGAACATCCAGGCCGTCACACCTGATCTGGACAGGTACTCCGCTTCGCTTGGCAGCGTTGGCCGCCTTGAGAGCGCGCAATGCGGTGGTGACAGCCGAGGCGATGGCATAGGGGAAGAACAGCAGCGTCCGATACTGTCCCTCTTCATCCGAGCCCGGGATGCTGCGGCTTTGCAGGCCGGGTGCCACCGGTGCCGGTCCCACCACCCGGATTTCCGAGGCCAGCCGGAGTTGGCCGACAAACGCGCCGACCGCTGCTTCCGGGCCGGTGATGGATGCGATGCGGACTGCCGGCGGCAGTCCCAGCTCCAGTCGCAATGCAAGCTCTCTCTCGGCGTAGCCGGCGGGATCCCACCGCACCAAGGCGCCGACCACTTGGGAATCCTCCGCGGTCACCACCACTACACCGCCGTCCTTGGCAGGACGCACCAGGGCGCTGGCATTGAACCAGCGGCGCAGCGCATCCTCACCGGCGCGCAAGGACTCCCGCCGGAGCAGGGTGTCCCCGTCAAGCAGGAGCGCCGCGGCATAGCCCTCTGGGGCCAGGGGTTCTGCGCCCACGGTGGCCACTACCAGTGCCGGTTTGTCTGGGACATGTGCCTTCACATGATCCCCGGCTGAGGAAAGCACCGGTACGCCGGGAAAGGCCTTGCCAAGTTCCTCTGCCGTCCGGGCGGCGCCGACAACCACCCTGCGCAGTTCGCGCGACCCGCAGGTGGAACAGCTGTAGTTGTTCCCCGGAGAGGCGCACCAGCGGCACTGGAGCACGGGTCTTTGCCCGTGCCGGGCCGGCAGCTCCATCAGCGGTCCGCGGCAGACTACGCAGCGGGCCGTTTCCCGGCAGCGCTGGCAGGCCAGGCTGGGGGCATAGCCGGCCCGCGCCACCTGCACCAGGACCGGACCGCGTTTCAGGCCTTCTTTGGCGGTCTGCCAGGCCCGCTGCGGGAGCCTGGCCACCGAAGCCAGCGGATCACGTTCCTGCTCGAAGCTGTCGGCCGTGCTGATCACCCTGGCCGTGACGGCCCTGGACAGCGTCCGGTCGGGGTAAATGGGCTGTGCCCAGCCGGTGTTAAGCAGGCGTTGGGCTTCAGTACTGCGGGTATGGCCTGCCAGCAGCAGGCCCGCATTCTCCTGCTCGGCCCGCAGCAGCAGCACGTCCCGGGCATGGTGGTACGGAGCCCGGCGCTCTACGTGCAGATCATCGCCGTCGTCCCAGCAGCAGAACAACCCCGGATCGGCGACGGGGGCAAAGGCAGCTGACCGTGTGCCTAGCACCACACGCACGTCTCCGCTGAGGACCCGGAGAAAGTTCCGATAGCGCACGCTGGGTCCATCCTCGGCCGTGAGCCGGACGAAGGAATCGGCAGGAAGCACTTCGGCGACGGCCTGCTCAAGCAACAGCAGATCACGCTGATCCGGGACAACGGCGATGGCCCCGCGCCCCGAAATGCTGCAGCCGGCAATCGCCTGCGCGAGCTGCCGATGCCAGGAGTGGGCGCCGAAGCCCTGCAGCGCGGACAGCACACCGCGCGGTGATCCGCCTGAGGCCAGATGTCCGAGATACGCGTCCGCATTGTGATAGCCCTGAAAAAGCGTTGTCACCGGAAGGGTCGGAACCGCAGGAACATCAGGAGCTGCAGATTCTCCAGGGACAGCTGCCGTGACGACGTTACGGGGATCACCGGGTACGGTCGATCCAGCAGGCTGCGGGCCGGTTACCTTGGGTTCAGCGGACAGCGGTCCCGGATACTGCTTATCGAGTTTGGCGACGCGGGGAGGGATGGCAACCCGCAACACGTCGCTCACCGAGCCCGCATAGCGCGCTGCCACTGCCTCGGCCAGCCGGAACACAGCCGGTGTGAGCACGGGGACACCGCTGAAGACCTTGCCCAGCGGCGTCAGCCTGGTGCCTTCCGAGGAAGCCACGCGTTCCGTGAGGTATCCGTTCAGGTCCTGGCCGGCAAACCGCACTTTGACACGCACTCCCGGCCGCGCAATGTCGGCGAGGTCCGCAGGGACGCTGTAGTCAAATAGCCGGTCCAGGTGCGGCAGGGATGATTCGATCAGAACCCGGCCCACGGGCAGCCGATCGGCCAGCACCACCGCACTGTAGGGATCCGGGGTCTGATGCTGTGTCACAAATCCCTGCAGCAATGATGGCTGGACCACGGAGCCGCTCTCGGCCGTCACGATCAGCTCCTTCATTACTCCTAGGACTTGCTTCAACGATTCACTCCACGGAATCACCGTACAAACTGGCGGCACGGATTCACCCCACGGAATAAATGCAGCCACCAGACGCAATGTACGGACACGCGGACTATAACGTGACCCGTGCCAACAGCTAACCACAGACCAGCGACATCGCTGCCGCCACGCATAACTGTGCATAACTTTCCCGGGCACCCGTTCCGGTGGGCGGTTCCATCCACTCACCGCCGCCGCGACTACCGTCGGCGCCGGACCTTCGCCCTACGCGTCGAAAAACGACTTCAGCGCGTCAACCCGGTCGAGGTTCTCCCAGGTGAAATCCGGGTCGTCGCGGCCGAAGTGGCCGTGTGCGGCCGTTTTGGCGTAAATAGGACGCTTCAGGTCCAAGGCCCTGATGATGGGCCGCGGGCGCAAATCAAAGACGGCTTCGATGGCTGCTTCGATCCGGCGCGGGTCGACGGTCTCGGTGCCGAACGTTTCAACGTAAACCCCGACGGGGCGGGCGACGCCGATCGCGTAACCAACCTGCACCTCGGCCCGGCTGGCCAGCCCGGCGGCCACAATGTTCTTGGCCACCCAGCGCACCGCGTAGGCGGCGGAACGGTCCACCTTTGACGGGTCCTTGCCGGAGAAGGCGCCGCCACCGTGGCGGGCCATGCCGCCGTAGGTGTCAACGATGATCTTGCGCCCAGTCAGGCCGGCGTCGCCCACGGGACCACCCACCACAAAGGGCCCGGCCGGGTTGAGATGCATCTTAACGGCGGAAAGGTCCAGCCCGGACGCGTCGAGGACGGGCGCAATCACAAACTGCTGCAGGTCGGCGCGCAGTTGGTCCAGCGAGGCGCCCTCGGCGTGCTGGCTGGAGATGACCACGGTGTCCACGGAGACGGGTATGTCGCCGTCGTAGCCGATGGTCACCTGGGTCTTGCCGTCCGGGCGCAGGTAGGAAAGCAGCCCGGACTTGCGCACGTCCGTCAGGCGCTCAGACAGGCGGTGCGCCAGATAGATGGGCGTGGGCATGTACGAGGCGGTCTCGTTGCTTGCATAGCCGAACATCAAACCCTGGTCGCCGGCACCCTGGGCGTCGTCCTCGTCAACCGCCGTACCTTCGCGAACCTCCAAGGAGTTAAAGACGCCGTCAAAGATGTCCTGGGACTGCTGCCCGATGGACACGGACACCCCGCAGCGGGCGCCGTCGAAGCCGTTGGCGGAGGAATCGTAGCCGATGTCCAGGATGGTGTTGCGCACAATCGCGGGTATTTCCACGTACGCATCGGTGGTGACTTCCCCGGCCACATGCACCAGCCCGGTGGTGGCCATGGTTTCCACCGCCACACGGGAGTCGGGGTCCTCGGTCAGCAACGCGTCCAAGATTGCGTCGCTGATCTGGTCGCAAATCTTGTCCGGATGGCCTGCAGTCACGGATTCGGAAGTAAAAAGGCGCAAGGGGTTAGCTGAAGTCACTTGTACACTCTACGTCCTCGACTGCTGCGCCTTCCGGCGCAGGACATGGTTGGTAACGGCGGGTGGTCCGACGAGAAGGCAGGGCAGGTTACAGTGCGGTCAGCGCGGCGCCGACCAGTCCGACGACGGCGGCAGCCACGTCGGTCTTGCTGCCCTCCGCCGTGACGGGCTCGGTGCCGCGGCGGTCAAGTATGACCACCTCAGTATCGTCCGCACCGAAGATCCGGTTAGCGCCGACGTGGTTGACGACGAGTAGATCACAGCCCTTGCGTTCCAATTTGGCGCGGGCATAACCGAGAACGTCGGACTGCTCATCCCCGGTCTCCGCGGCAAAGCCCACGATGACCTGGCGGCGCCCGGTGCTCTCACGCTCGCGCACCAGCTCCGCCAGGATGTCCGGGGTGCGGACCAGCGTGATGACCGGATCCGCGACGTCGTCCTGTTTCTTGATTTTGCTCGCCGACAGCCGGGCGGGGCGGAAATCGGCGACCGCAGCCGCCATGATAATCGCGTCGGAGCCGGCGGCGGCGGCCAACGCGGCCTCGCGCAGCTCCAGTGCCGTTTCCACCGTGACCAGTTCGACGCCTTCCGGCGCGGGGACGTCCATGTGTGCGGCGATCAGCCGTACGCGTGCCCCGGCCTGCAGAGCGGCGGTGGCCAGTGCAACACCCTGCTTGCCGGAGGACCGGTTGCCCAGGAACCTCACGGGGTCCAGCGGTTCGCGGGTCCCGCCGGCGGTAATGGTCACGGTCCGGCCGGCTAACTCCGTCCGTTCCGCCGTCCCATCCGAAGCCATCAGTTCCAGCGCGGCGGCGAAGATCTGCTCCGGCTCGGGCAGCCGGCCGGGGCCGGAGTCGACGCCGGTCAGCCGCCCGACCGCTGGCTCCAGCACGGTGATTCCGCGGCTCCGCAGCGTCGCCACATTTGCGGCCGTGGCGGCGTGCCCCCACATTTCGCTGTGCATCGCAGGAGCGAACAACACCGGTCCGCGTGCCATCAGCAATGTGGTCGTGAGCAGATCGTCTGCCTGCCCGGCCGCGGCGCGGGACAGCAGATCCGCGGTCGCCGGGGCAACCACGATCAGATCCGCTTCGTGTCCGAGCCTGACGTGATTGACCTTCTCGACGCCTTCAAAAACATTGTTCGTGACGGGATTGCCCGAAAGGGCCTCCCAGGTCGCCACCCCCACGAAACGGGTGGACGCCTCGGTCGGGATGACGTTGACGTTGTGCCCGGCCTCGGTGAAAAGCCGCAGCAGGTATGCCACCTTGTAGGCGGCTATTCCGCCGCCGACTCCCAGAACAACGCTCATCGGCGCCACGTATGGAACCTGTTACTCCGCGGCCTCGACGGGCGTCGATACCAGCATGCCCTCGTTGATTTCGCGGAATGCGATGGAGAGGGACTTCTCGTTCAGCCGGGTGTCGACCAGCGGGCCAACGTACTCAAACAGGCCCTCGTGCAGCTGCGCGTAGTAGGCGTTGATCTGCCGGGCGCGCTTGGCGCCAAAGATCACAAGGCCGTACTTCGAATCCGCTGCCTCAAGCAGGGAATCGATCGGCGGGTTGATAATGCCTTCAAGCTTGGTAGCCACAAATTCTCCAAAAATCCGGTAGGTGCACAGCGCAATCAGCGTGGATTGGGCGTCAGTCCCATCAATGAAACGAGCTCATCTGCCGCCCGTTGAACGTCATCATTTACGATGGTGTGGTCGAACTCCGGCTCGGCAGCAAGTTCCAGTTTAGCGGTTTCCAGCCGGCGCTGCTGTTCCTTGATTGTTTCGGTGCCCCTGCCCACCAGCCGGCGCACCATTTCGTCCCAGCTCGGTGGTGCCAGGAAAACGAATTTCGCCTCCGGAACGGCGGCCTTGACCTGCCGGGCGCCCTGCAGATCGATTTCCAGCAGCACGGACTTCCCGTCCGCGATGGCCTTAGTAACGGTGCTGCGCAGCGTGCCGTAGCGGTTCTGGCCATGCACCACGGCCCATTCCAGGAATCCGCCGTCGGCCACCAGGGCGTCAAATTCCACCGGGGACTTGAAAAAGTAATGCACGCCGTCAGTTTCGCCCGGCCGGGGCGCCCTCGTGGTCGCGGAGACCGAGAGCCACACCTGCGGGTAGTTGTCCCGGATGTAGGTGGAGACCGTGCCCTTGCCGACGGCGGTGGGACCGGCCAGGACTGTCAGCCCGGTGCCCGCGGCCCCCCTGCGGGTGTCGGCAGTCTGCGGGGCGGCGGCCGGTGCTCCGCTCATGAGCCTTGTCCCAGGAAGTCAATCAGCGCTTTACGCTGGTGGATGCCCAGCCCACGGAGACGGCGTGTCGGAGCGATGCCGACCTCATTCATGATCACAGTTGAGCGTACCTTTCCAATGCCGGGCAGAGCTTCGAGCAGTTCGGTGATCTTAAGCCTGCCGATCGCGTCGTCGCCGTCGCCGGCGGACAGGACCTCCGCCACGGTGGCGGCGCCGGTCTTCAGTTTACTTTTGACTTCGGCCCGCGTGGTGCGGGCCGCCGCTGCCTTTGCGAGTGCTGCGGAACGTTCTTGTGCCGTCAAAGGGCGCAGACTCACGAGGGACTCCTTGGAAGCGGGGGCGGGGGCCACCGCACGGGGAATGGGCTTCCCCTGAACCTATCCGCACCGGGGAGGCAAAATCAATCTGCATCAATCTGCCGAGGTACCCCTCACAGACGCCGGTGCCCCTCGCAGGCGTCGGCGACACAGGGATGGAGCGCTTCCCTCCCAACTGAGTCGCACTTACGGCACCCATTCCGCGTTTTGAGTGCAGGTGCTGCTACTCAGTTGGGAGGGGACTCAGCCGCGGAGGGAATCCACCGTCCGGCGGGTGGCTTCACGCAGGGCCTCCCGGTCCGGCCCCGCGGCCAGGATGCCGCGGCTGGAAGTCCCCAGGACCTGCGGATACGCCGCGCCGAAGGTGGCGCGCATTTCAGCTCCCGTCGCGCCTTGGGCGCCCAAGCCCGGGGCCAGGATCGGCCCGTTGAGGGAGGTGAGGTCGATGCCCAGATCCGTCAGGGCGGAACCCACGGTGGCGCCCATGACCAGTCCGACGGATCCCGGTCCCGCCGTCCTGGCGTTTTCCGCTGCTGCGGCCGCAACGATCCTGCGGGCCACCGAATCCCTACCGCCAACGTGCTGAACGGAGGGTCCCTCGGGGTTCGATGTCAGTGCCAGGACGAATACTCCCCTGCCCTGGTTAGCCGCCAGATCGAGTGCCGGGCGCAAGGATTCAAAGCCCAGGTATGGGCTCAGTGTCACGGCGTCCGCGGCCAACGCTGAGCCGTCGCGCAGCCACGCGTCGGCATAGGCGCTCATGGTGGAGCCGATGTCTCCGCGCTTGGCGTCGGCGATGCTGAGCACGCCAGCGCCTGCGGCCGCCGCCAGCAGCTCCTCCAGTACTGCGATGCCTGCGGAGCCGTGCCGCTCGTAGAGTGCCACCTGCGGCTTGACTGCGGCGGCCAGCGGCCCGACGGATTCCAGCACGGTGAGCGAAAAGCGGCGCAATCCGGCAACATCGTCGCGCAGTCCCCAGCTGGCGAGCAGCGCCGGATGCGGGTCGATACCCACGCACAACGGTCCCTGCGCTGCCATCGCGGCGGCGAGCCGGGCCCCGAAGGGATCCCGGCTGGTCCCCGCGCGCTCATTGAGATCAGCAGCGGGATCAGCTGTGCTTTCCGAAACGGACTCGGACACTGGCTCAGACACGGGTTCAGGCACCGACGGATCCCCGGAGCGTGGCGGCATGTTCCTGCAGGCTCGTCACGTCCCACTCGTACGTGCGCATCGCCTCGATCGCCAGCACCGCGACGTTGAATTCCGCCACCGTTGTGATGCAGGGCCGACCGTTGGAGACGGCGGCGGCCCGGATTTCGTATCCGTCGCCGCGTGCCTGGCCACCCGAGGGTGTGTTGAAGATCATGTCGACCTCACCGCCGTTGATCAGATCGGTAATGGTCCCCTCCCCTGCCGCTGAAGTGCCCTCCGCCACCTTGCGCACCGTGGTGGCGGCGATGCCATTGCGGCGCAGGACATCGGCAGTACCGCCGGTGGACAGGATTTCAAAGCCCAGATCCACCAGCCGCTTGACCGCCATGATAATGGCCCGCTTATCCCGGTTCGCCACCGAGACAAAGACCTTTCCGGAGGTCGGCAGGGCATTGTTCGCCGCGGCCTGGCTCTTCGCAAAGGCCGTGTCGAAGTGCTTATCGATGCCCATCACCTCGCCGGTGGAGCGCATTTCCGGCCCCAGCAAGGAGTCGACGACGGTCCCTTCCGGGGTGCGGAACCGGCTGAACGGCAGCACAGCCTCCTTGACGGCGACCGGCGCACCCGCCGGCAACGTGCCGCCGTCGCCCGTTTCCGGCAGCAGGTGGTGCACGCTGCGCAGGTCCCTGATGGACACTCCGGTGCCGATCAGTGCCGCGGCCTTGGCCATTTGGACTCCGGTGGCTTTGGAGACGAACGGGACGGTCCGCGATGCCCGCGGGTTGGCTTCCAGGACGTAGAGCACATCCGAGGCCAGGGCGAATTGGATATTGATCAGGCCCCGGACGCCCACGCCCTCGGCAATGGCCAGCGTGGCCGCCCTCACCCGGTCACAGACGTCCGCGCCCAGGGTCAGCGGCGGCAGCACGCAGGCGGAGTCCCCGGAGTGGATGCCGGCCTCCTCGATGTGCTCCATGATGCCGCCCAGGTACATCTCGGTGCCGTCGTAGAGCGCATCGACGTCAATTTCGATGGCGTCCTCCAGGAACCTGTCGATCAGCACCGGATGGTCCTGCGTGATTTCCGTCGCATTCTTGATGTAACGCGAGAGGTTCGGCTCATCGTAGACAATCTCCATGCCGCGCCCGCCGAGCACATAGGACGGGCGGACCAGGACGGGGTAACCGATCTCGTCGGCGATCTTCTTGGCGTCCTCAAAGGACACCGCGGTGCCGTTCTTGGGCGCGATCAGCCCGGCCGCATCCAGCACGCGGCTGAACATTCCGCGGTGCTCGGCCAGATCGATCGCCTCCGGCGAGGTGCCGAGAATCGGCACGCCGGAATCCGCCAGGGCCTGCGCCAGCTTCAGCGGGGTCTGGCCGCCCAGCTGGACGAACACCCCCAACACTCCGCCGGTGCGTTCCTCCGCCGCGATGACCTCCAGTACGTCCTCCAGCGTGAGAGGTTCGAAGTAGAGCCGGGTGGAGACATCGTAGTCCGTGGAGACCGTTTCCGGATTGCAGTTAATCATCACGGTTTCGTGCCCGGCCGCCCGCAGCGCCATGGACGCATGCACGCAGGAGTAATCAAACTCGATGCCCTGGCCGATCCGGTTCGGCCCGGAGCCCAGAATGATCACGGACGGTTTGGCGTGCAGGGCCACCTCGTCCTCTTCGTCGTAGGAGGAGTAGTGGTACGGCGTGTAGGCGGCAAATTCCGCGGCGCAGGTGTCCACCGTCTTGTAGACCGGGCGGATGCCCAGCGCCTGCCGGACCCCGCGGACCACGTCCTCACTGTTGTGCGTCAGCGCGCCGATCTGCTGGTCGGAGAAACCATGCCGCTTCGCGCGGCGCAGCATCGCGGGTTCGAGCGCGGCGGATGCCTTGATTTCGGCGGAGATCTCGTTCAGCAGCTGCAGCTGGTCCAGATACCACGGATCGATTCCGGTGGCCTCGTAGAGCTGTTCCACCGTCCCGCCACCGAGCAGTGCGCGCTGCACCTGCGCGAGACGATCCGTCGTCGGCCGTCTGGAGGCCGCAATCAGGTCCGGTACGTCCAGGGAATTGACCGAACTGAAGTCCAGGCTGGCACCCTTTTGCTCCAGCGACCGGAGCGCCTTCTGCAGCGCCTCGGTGAAGTTGCGGCCGATCGCCATCGCCTCCCCGACGGATTTCATCGTGGTGGTCAGGGTGGGGTCCGCGGCCGGGAACTTCTCGAAGGCGAAGCGCGGGACCTTGACGACGACGTAGTCCAGAGCCGGCTCAAAGGACGCCGGTGTCTTCAAGGTGATGTCGTTCGGGATCTCGTCCAGCGTGTAGCCGAGCGAGAGCTTCGTGGCGATCTTGGCAATCGCAAAGCCGGTGGCCTTGGACGCCAGCGCGGAGGACCGCGAGACGCGGGGATTCATCTCAATCACCACGACGCGGCCGGTGTCCGGTTCAATCGCGAACTGGATGTTGCAGCCGCCGGTGTCCACGCCCACCTCGCGGATGACGGCAATGGAAATATCGCGCAGCCGCTGGTATTCGCGGTCGGTGAGCGTCATGGCGGGCGCCACCGTAATGGAGTCTCCGGTGTGCACCCCGACCGGGTCGAAGTTCTCGATGGAGCAGACCACCACGACGTTGTCGTTCTTGTCCCTCATCATCTCGAGCTCGTACTCCTTCCAGCCCAGGATGCTCTCTTCGAGCAAAACCTCGGTGGTCGGGCTGTACTGCAGGCCCTGGCCGACAATGCGGCGCAGGTCCTTCTCGTCATAGGCCAGCCCGGAGCCGAGACCGCCCATGGTGAAGGAGGGCCGGACCACCATTGGGTAGCCCAAATCCCCGGCGGCGATAAGGGCTTCATCGATGCTGTGGATGATGTGGCTGCGGGCGGATTCGGCGCCGCAGCGCTCCACCACACCCTTGAACTTTTCCCGGTCCTCGCCGAGCTCGATCGCGGCGATATTTGCCCCGATCAGTTCCACATCGTATTTGGCCAGCACGCCGTTCTTATCCAGCGCGATGGCGGTGTTCAGCGCGGTCTGGCCGCCCAGGGTCGGCAGCAGCGCGTCGGGACGTTCCTTGGCGATGATCTTCTCGACCACCTCGGGGGTGATCGGCTCAACGTAGGTGGCGTCCGCGAACTCCGGGTCCGTCATGATGGTGGCGGGATTGGAATTCACCAGGATGACCCGCAGGCCCTCCTCCTTGAGCACGCGCAGCGCCTGCGTCCCGGAGTAATCGAACTCCGCTGCCTGGCCGATCACGATAGGGCCGGAGCCAATGACCAGAACGCTCTTGAGGTCTTCTCTCTTCGGCATTAGTTCTTGTCCCGATTCTGTGATGAAGTTTCTAAAACGACTGGCGCTTCTGAAATGACTGGCGCTGTGGCTGTTGCCTGGTCGACGGCGGCGCCATCGACTTCCGGGCGAACAGCAGCGTTGGCTGCCATCAAGTCAATGAAGCGGTCGAAAAGGTAGGCGGAATCGTGCGGGCCAGCGGCCGCTTCCGGGTGGTACTGGACCGAGAAGGCCGGGATATCCAGGCACGACAGGCCCTCGACGACGTCGTCATTGAGGCTGACATGGCTGACCTCAACCCGGCCGAACCGCTCCTGGGGAGCCATTTCCGCACCTTCTCGGGGCGCGTCGACGGCGAACCCGTGGTTCTGCGAGGTGATTTCCACCTTGCCGGTGCGGCGGTCCATCACCGGCTGGTTGATGCCGCGGTGGCCGTAGCGCAGTTTATACGTCCCATAGCCCAGCGCTCGGCCCAGGATCTGGTTGCCAAAGCAGATGCCAAAGAACGGCACCCGGGCATCCAGCACCTGGCGCAGCAGCGCCACCTGCCCGTCCGCGGTCGCCGGATCGCCGGGGCCATTGGACATGAAGACGCCATCGGCCTGCACCGACTCCAACCGGGCAAAAGTTGAAGCCGCGGGAAGCACATGCACGCGCACTCCGCGCTCGGCAAAGCGCTGCGGCGTCATGGCCTTGATGCCCAGATCCAGCGCGGCCACGGTGAACCGCGGCTCGCCGTCCCAGCCATGATCGGACGGCTCGACGACGTAGGGCTCACCGACGCTGACTTCCTCCGCCAGCTTGGCCCCCTCCATCCCGGCGCTGGCGCGCACCTGCTCCAGCAGCGCTGCTTCGGGCTGGTCGGCGGCGGTACCGGAGAAGATGCCGGCACGCATGGCCCCGCGTTCACGCAGGTGCCGGGTGATCGCGCGGGTATCCACGCCTTGGATCCCGACGATGCCCTGCGCGAGAAGTTCGTCGTCCAGGCTGCGTTCACTGCGCCAGCTGGAGGGCCGCCGTGCGGCGTCGCGCACAATGTAGCCCGCCACCCAGATCCGACGGGACTCGGCGTCGTCGTCATTGACGCCGGTATTGCCGATGTGCGGCGCGGTTTGGACCACCAGCTGCCGGGCATACGACGGATCGGTGATGGTCTCCTGGTAGCCGGTCATGCCGGTGGCGAAGACCGCCTCGCCCAGTGCCGCTCCTGTGGCGCCGTAGCTGGTGCCGCGGAAGGTCCTGCCGTCTTCCAAAATCAGCAAGGCGGCAGTTGCGGATGTGCTCTGTTCGGGTTCAGTCATTCTTGTTCTTTCCGGTATCGGCCTGCTCGGTGTCATGCTCACGGGGGGCATTTTCAATCGTGTCGTTTTTGGCCGTGTCGTTTTCAACCGTGCCATTCTCGACCGTGCCATTCTCGACGCGGGCGAAGTCAGTCAGCGTGGTGAGCAGCGGGGTTTTCGCTGCGGCCTGCCGGGTGCGGAAGCCGGTGTCGACCGGATGCCCGCCCAGCCGCCAGGACAGGACAATCAGCCCGTCCCGCTCAACAAACTTCCCGGCCATGCCGCTTTCGGTTCTTGCGCCGCCATAACTGTCTTTAGGGATGAAGACATCCGGCGCGCCCGAGCGGCTGATCACAATCCCCTCCGGATGCACCGCCAGAACGGCGTTGCCGCGGATGCCCAGGCCGTGCACCGCCAAGCGGTCCAGCCAGTCTCCCTCCGTCGTCGTCACGACGTACTGCCCTTCCGCGCTGGCGAGAGCGGCAGAAAGCTGCTGCGGCACCGCCGGCAGCGGTGCAATACCGGCCTGGCGCTGGAGCCGATGCCGCCAGCCGAGCCACAGCAGCGCAAAAATCACCAGTACCAATGCCACTGCAACCAGGGTGGGACCGAGCCTGTCCGTCACTTCCCGCCTCCGGCTGCCGCGGCGGCCGTGCTGCGGGACCGGTCCGGGGTATTGAGCTTCCCGTCCAGCACCGTAGGGTGGCCGCGGAAAAACGTTGCGATGACGGCGCCCGGAAGCTCCCGGCCGCTGAAGGGCGAGTTGCGGCCCTTCGTCGCCATGGCCTGCGGATCCACCGTCCAGCGCGCGGCGGGGTCGACCAGGACCAGGTTGGCCGGCTCCCCCGCATGCAAGGGCCGGCCCTGATCGGCCAGACGACCGATCCTGGCCGGCGTTGCGGAGGTGACGCGGGCAAACCCTTCCCAATCCAGCAGCCCGGATTCGATCATGGTGTGCTGCACCACCGAGAGCGCCGTTTCCAGCCCTGTCATGCCCATCGCCGCCTGGGCCCATTCGCAATCCTTGGCCTCGCTCGGGTGGGGCGCGTGATCGGTGCCGATGACGTCGATGGTGCCGTCCGCCAGCGCTGCGCGCAAGGCCAGCACATCTTCTTCGGCCCGCAACGGCGGGTTCACCTTGTAGACCGGGTTGTAGCTGCGGACCAACTCCTCGGTCAGCCACAGGTGGTGCGGGGTGACCTCGGCCGTGACCTTGATGCCGCGCGTCTTGGCCCAGCGGATCAATTCCACCGACCCGGCGGTGGAGACGTGGCAGATGTGCAGTCGCGAGCCCACATGCTGGGCGAGCAAAACGTCCCGGGCGATGATGCTCTCCTCGGCCACCGCCGGCCAGCCCGCCAGCCCCAGCACCGCAGAGACCTTGCCTTCGTTCATCTGCGCGCCCTCGGTCAGCCGCGGCTCCTGCGCGTGCTGGGCTATCACGCCGTCGAACGCCTTGACGTATTCCAGCGCCCGGCGCATCAGCACCGGATCGCTCACACAGATCCCGTCGTCGGAAAAGATCCGGACCCGGGCGCGGGAATCCGCCATCGCGCCCAGTTCCGCCAGCTGTTGACCGGCAAGACCGACGGTGACGGCGCCCACCGGGCGCACGTCCACCCAGCCGGCTTCGCGGCCCAGGCTGAAGACCTGTTCCACCACTCCGGCGGTATCGGCCACCGGGGAACTGTTGGCCATGGCGTGGACCGCGGTGTAGCCGCCCAGCGCCGCCGCGCGGGAGCCGGTCTCAACGGTCTCGGCATCCTCGCGGCCCGGTTCACGCAGGTGCGTGTGCGGGTCAACCATGCCGGGTAGCGCCACCAGCCCATCGGCATCGATGACGGTGGCGGAGCCGGCATCCAGCCCGGCGCCGATGTCGGCAATGCGGCCGTCCTGCAGGAGAAGATCCGTCCGTTCCTTCCCCAGAACAGCGGCTCCGCGGATCAAAAAGCTGCCACGGGTCGGGTCATTGGTCATCGGGCGTTCCCTCCGGTTTCATTAGTACTGCGCGGTGCGGGGCCGGGCCGCCGGGCGCTGGCTGGTGAGTACACGGGCACGGGATCGCGCAAATCGCCGGACAGCAGCAGATACAGCGCCGCCATCCGGACGGAAACGCCGTTGCGCACCTGGGCGAGCACGGTGGAGCGCGGGGAATCCGCCGCCGAGGAGGAGATCTCCAGGCCGCGGTTCATCGGACCGGGATGCATAATGATGGTGTCCGTCATCCCGAGCGTATCCAGCCGGGCGAGCCTGGCGTCGTCAAGCCCCCAGCGGCGCGAATATTCCCGGGTCGATGGGAAAAAGGAGGCGTTCATCCGCTCGGCTTGGACGCGCAGCACCATGATGGCGTCCATGCCTGATTCCAGCACGGAATCAAGATCATAGCTGACCTTGCACGGCCAGTGTTCGACGCCGACCGGCAGCAGGGTGGGCGGAGCGACCAGCGTCACCTCCGCACCCAGGGTCTGCAGCAGCCACACGTTGGATCTGGCCACCCGTGAATGCAGTACATCCCCGGCGATGGCCACCCGGAACCCCGTCAGATCGCTGCCGACCGAGTCGGTCCCATTCAACGCGGCCAGGTGCCGGCGCATCGTGAATGCATCAAGCAGCGCTTGGGTAGGATGCTCATGCGTGCCGTCGCCGGCGTTGATCACCGCGGCGTCAATCCAACCGGATGTCGCCAACTGCTGGGGCGCTCCGGACGCCCAGTGCCTGATGACCACGGCGTCCGCGCTCATCGCTTCGAGGGTTTGGGCGGTGTCCTTCAGGGACTCGCCCTTGGACACCGACGATCCCTTTGCTGAAAAGTTGATCACATCCGCCGAGAGCCGCTTGGCTGCGGCTTCGAAGGAGATCCTGGTACGGGTGGAATCCTCAAAAAAGAGATTCACCACCGTACGGCCGCGCAGAGCCGGCAGTTTCTTGACTTCGCGCTCGCCGACGGCGGCCATTTCCTCAGCGGTGTCCAGGATGCGTATGGCGTTCGCCAGGCTCAGGTCCTGGGTGGAGAGAAGGTGCCTCACGCGCTGGCCTCAATAACCACTTCGTCGGCGGTCCAACCGGGACCGGCGCCGTCGGTCTCGCATAGCCGCACCCTGACCTTTTCCGCCGATGCGGTGGGCAGATTCTTGCCCACGTGGTCGGCGCGGATGGGCAGCTCGCGGTGTCCACGGTCGGCCAGCACGGCGAGTCGGACCACGCGCGGCCTGCCAAGATCCACCAGGGCGTCCAGCGCGGCGCGGATCGTCCGTCCGGAGTATAGGACGTCATCGACCAGAACCACCACCTTGTTGTCAATGCCGCTGGCGGGAAGTTTGGTCCGTTCGGGCGCACGGGTGGGCTGGCGGGCCAGATCATCGCGGAACATAGTGACATCGAGCTGACCGACGATCGCGGCGGCATCAAGATCCGGATCAGCGGCTCCGAGTTTGAGCGCCAGCCGCTGGGCCAGCGGAAAGCCGCGGCGCGGAATGCCAAGAAGAATCAGGTCCCTGGAGCCCTTGTTGGCCTCCAGAATTTCATGGGCTATACGAGTGAGTGCGCGATCGATATCCGCCGCGCTCATGACGACGCGAGACGCGCCGACAGCTGTTTCAGAACTCATGTCCCGCTTCCCCCTTCCCCGCCTCACAGGACGGAATTAAAAGGATCATTGCATCCCAAAACTATCACAGCGCTAACCCCCATCGGTTTCGGCGGCTCCGCCGGCCGGCCCGGTGATTCTGAACCGTGGCCGTCCCCGTCGCCACCGTGTCAGCGCCGGGTCCGGATCAGCGTCGCAGCGGGTTCCACAGCGCCGGGTCATCCGCGCCGATCCCGGAATCAGCGTCCGTCACGAGGGCTTTACGTCCCGTCAACCGTCCGGTGCCGCGGTACGATTCCTGGCCCCGGTCGGTTGTTGGTTCCAGCTTTTGATCCAAACCGGGTTTCGGCTGATCCTGCTTTGGCGCCCTGATGGACGGATACCGGGTGGTAGGGTCCTGGAACGTGTACTGGTCCGTCCTCATGAAGCTCTCCTGTGCTCCGGCCCGAACTCCCGGTCCAAAATGTCCCGCGCGGACTTCAGCGCGTCATACGCAATGACCCATTCCCTGCCTCTTGGCGATAACGGATCTGCAGTGCTTGACTCCCCCGCATCGTGTTCGGCAATTTCATGACGGTAGTCCGCTGCCGCCTCGCGCTCCGTCGCCGCTGCCAGCCGTACGGCTTCTTCAAGGTCCGTCTTATTCATGCTCTCAGGCTCCCACAACCTGCCCGCAAGGGATAGGCGCCCTCTGCACCTCAGATAGGGAACCCATCGTGTCGGGGAAATCCGTGCCCGGGGAAACGTGTGTCCGCTTGGTGCCGCTCAGGCCGCCGCATAGGCTTCTACCATGACGGAGCCCGGGCCATGGCAGGACGCCGCCGCCGGGCTTCCCCACCCGGAGCACGACCGCGCACAATCGCCGCTGCCGGCCCGGGCATATCCTCGCGGGCCACAGCTTGCCGCACTGGACGGTGGCCGGGGAAACCGCGTCCTCAACCTCATCTTGGTCGGTCTACTGGCGCTGGTGGCCGTTGGGACGTTGGTCTATTTTGCCGATTCTCTGGGTGCAAACGTGTTCCTGATCTGCGGCGCACTGGCCTTGATCCCGCTGGGAATCTGCCTGTTCACCCTGCTCTGGATCGATCGCTGGGAGCCCGAGCCCAAAAGTGCGCTGCTTTTTGCCTTCTCCTGGGGGGCTGGAATGTCCGTTGCGGCGTCTTTGGTTGTGGGCCAGTTGGTCCGGCCGCTGCTGCTCGCCGGGTCCGCGCTGAGCAATCCGGAAAGCGTCAGCGCGCTGCTCCAGGCTCCCCTAGTGGAAGAGATCTTCAAGGGTCTGGGCGTGCTGCTGATCTTCCTGCTCCGCCGTCGGACCTTCGACGGCCCCATCAACGGCGTGGTGTACGCCGGTACGGTCGCGGCGGGATTCGCCTTCACCGAAAACATTCTGTATTTCGGCTCGGCAATGACGGCCCAGCAAGACGTCGGACCGGGGCTTATTGCCACCTTCGTCATCCGCGGACTCATGTCCCCGTTCGCCCACGTCATGTTCACCGCCACCCTAGGCGCTATTCTCGGCTACGCAGCCCGGCACGGCGGTACGGCCCTCGCGCTCTGCGCCTGGACCGCCGGACTCATTCCGGCGATGCTCCTGCACGCGCTATGGAACAGCAGTTCCATGATCAGCGCGAATTTCCTGGTGGTCTACGGGGCCCTGCAGTTGCCGATCTTTGTCCTCTACGTGCTCGGTGTAGTGCTGCTGCGGCTCTCGGAGGCGAGGCTGACCAGGCGCCGGCTCTCCGAATATGTTCCCTCCGGCTGGTTCCTTCCCGAGGAGATCACGATGATCGGCACGGGCGCCGGCCGCAGGCGCGCTGTGGCGTGGGCCAGGACGTTCGGCGCGGCCGGGACAATGAAGCGCTTCATCAACCTGGCGACCAGGCTCGCCTTCACCCGGCAACGCATACTGGCAGGCTCCCGGCTCTCCGACTCCCTGCAGCAGGAGTCGGTGCTGCTGGAACGGGTGACGGCCGCACGGGAGGAGCTGCTGTCCAGGCAGGCCGGGACCGCCCGGCCGGCGCATTCCTGACCGGCGCGGCGCGTCGCTTCACCCGCTTCACCCGCTCCACCCGCAGTGTCCAACGGGCAGCTATGGCATAACCCGGCAACGCGTCCATACCCATGAATTGCGGGCCAAAAAGCACTGGACCGAAATACACAGGGCGGTGTCCGGGTCTGATCCCGGCCACCGCCCGACCGTCGCGCTGCGCCGTCGTGCTTACACTGTCGCGCTGCGCCGTCGTGCTTACCCCGTCGCGCTTACGCCGTCGTGCTTACGCCAGCAAGGTCGGTTTGAGCTGCTGAAGCCTGCCGAGCAGACCGTTGATGAACTGCGGTGATTCATCGGTGGAGAGGATCTTGGCCAGCTCCACGGCCTCGCTGACGGCGACGCCGTCGGGCACGTCGTCGTTGTACAGCAGCTCCCAGGTGCCGATGCGCAGCAGCATTCGGTCCACTGCCGGCATCCGCTCCAGGGACCAGCCCTGCGAATAGGTCTCAAGGAACTCATCGATGGCGGGCTGCAGCGCGCAGACTCCCTCCACGATGTCAACGGTGTAGAGATTAATGACCTGGTCGGTGCTTTCGCGACGTTGCCGGATCGCCTCCGTTACAGAAACCGAGCGCTGCTCCGATTCAAAAAGGATGTCAAGCGCCCGGCGCCGGGCCTTGCTCCGGGCCGAATTCGGCCGGGCTGAATCTGCTGCTGCCACTAGTCGTTGACACGTCCCAGATAGCTGCCGTCGCGGGTGTCGACCTTGACGCGGGTGTTGTTCTCGACGAACAGCGGGACCTGGATCTCATAACCCGTTTCCAGGGTGGCCGGCTTGGTGCCCGCGGAGGATCGGTCACCCTGCAGGCCCGGTTCCGTGTAGGTGATCTGCAGTACGACCGACGCAGGCAGCTCGATGTACAGCGGGGTGCCGTCGTGGATGGCGATATTGACGGACTGGTTCTCCAGCATGAAATTGGTCGCGTCGCCCACCGTTTCGCCGCTGACAGTGATCTGGTCGAAGTCCTGCGTGTCCATGAAGACGAAGTCCGCGCCATCCTGGTACAGGTACTGGTAATCGCGGCGGTCAACGGTCGCCGTTTCGATCTTCAAGCCGGCGTTGAACGTCTTGTCAACCAGTTTTCCGGAGCGCACATTGCGCATCTTGGTTCGGACGAAGGCGCCGCCCTTGCCCGGCTTGACGTGCTGGAATTCGACGACGTTCCACAGCTGTCCTTCAAGCTTCAGAACCGTGCCGTTCTTGATGTCGTTAGTAGTTGCCACTGTTTCTCTCTCTGTCGGCCGGCTATAGTCCCCCGAAACGCGCGCCCGCACGCCGGGGCGGGGCAGAACTGCGGTGCAGGGGGAAGAGTTATCAAAAATCCATTGACCATTCTACCTGCTCAGCGGCATCCGCGGCACGCCGATCCGGCCGCCGCGTCTGCACCGCAGGTAACGCGCTGGTCCAAGACGGTCGCAAAGCTCCGGACAGCGGCCGGATAGTTCCCGGCGCAGAAGTGCACCTTTCCCAGCTGCTGGTGGACCCAGGATTCGGTGAACGTGCCGGCCACGGCCGCCGCCAGCAATTTCAGCCGGTCCACCGCATGCTGGGTATGTTTGGTGGCCCGCAGGATATCCACGTCCAGCAGCTGCAGGCGGAACGAATCCGGATCCGCGATTCTGGCGGCCGCGGCCAGCTCGGCTGCGTCCGCTAACCGACCGCGGGCCAGCAGCACAAACACCAGATCGGCCGGATCATCGGTGTCAATGACCGCCCGATCGCAGATATTCACATCCACTACCTCCGGCAGCAGCGTCCCGGGGTTGATCGACATACCCGGAAACCCGCAGCGGGCCAGTCCTGATAGCTCATATATCAGGACGCAATTTCCTGGTAGGCGGCGAAAAGCAAAGATGCATCCGGCACATCAAGGATGCCGGGCCTGGCCACGCCGTCCAGCACCACAAAGCGAAGCAGATCCCCGCGCGCCTTCTTGTCCCGGCGCATGCCGTCGAGCAGTCCCTGCCACCTGTCCCGGCGATAGGTCACGGGAAGTCCCAGTTCCGTCAGGATGTTCCGGTGTCGGTCCGCCACCTCGTCGGAGAGTCGTCCGACGCTTCGCGCGAGTTCGGCAGCAAACATCATGCCCACCGATACCGCCGCCCCGTGCCGCCAGGAATAGCGCTCCACCAGCTCGATTGCGTGGCCAAGGGTGTGGCCGTAGTTCAGAATCTCCCGCAGTCCCGCTTCCTTCAGGTCCGAGGAGACCACCCGGGCCTTGACCGCAATGGACCGTTCGATCAGCTCGCGGACGGTAGCGGAACCCGGATCCTTCACGGCATCCGGGTCCTGCTCGATCAACGTCAGAATTTCCGGGTCGGCGATGAAGCCGCATTTGACCACCTCGGCCATTCCCGAGAGCAGCTCATTCTGCGGCAGTGTGGCCAGTGCGTCCAGATCGGCCAGCACCGCGGCCGGCGGGTGGAAGACCCCCACCAGATTCTTGCCCTCGGCCGTGTTGATGCCGGTCTTGCCGCCCACGGCGGCATCCACCATGCCGAGCAGACTGGTCGGGAGATGAATGACCTTGACCCCACGCAGCCAGGTGGCCGCCACGAATCCCGCCAGATCCGTCACCGCTCCACCACCCACGGCAACAATGGCGTCCGAGCGGGTGAAGTCGTTCTGTCCGAGCACCTGCCAGCAGAATGCCGCCACCTGTACGTGCTTGCCCTCTTCAGCGTCGGGGATTTCCGCCGTGAGGGCGGTGAAACCGGCGGCCGCGATGTCGTCACGGACCGTATCCCCGGTCAGCCGCAGGGCCCGCGGATGGATCACCAGCACCTTCCGGACGCGCTCCCCGAGAAGCCCCGGCAGCTGCGAGAGCAGACCGCGGCCGACGACGACGTCATAATTCTCTGCGGGCCGGCTTCCGGTCACCTTGATGGTTGTCACTGCCGATGTCACTGTGTACCGCTCTCTTGTGCATTGATGGTGCCGTCCGCTGCTTCGGTGGCAGCAAATTTTGCGGCGGATCCGGATCCGGGCCCAAGTCCAGATCCGGGTCCGTCCGCGCCGCCGTGCTGCTGTAGGAGGCGGATAAGCTGCTGCACCAGCTCCTCCACCGTACCTTCGCGGACATTCAGGGTCACATCCGCCAGCGCCCGGTAGACCGGCCCCCTGGCGGCGGCCAGGTGCTGCCAGCGTTCCAGTGGATCCCCCGCCAGCAGTGGACGTCCGCCGCGCAGGATCCGGCCCCGCACGGTGTCCAGATCGGCATCCAGATGAATGACAATGGCTTCCCCGAGCAGCTGCGCGGTGCCGGTGTCCAGCACGGCACCGCCGCCGAGTGAAAGAACCATCGGCCGGCGCAGGCCCGATTCCAGCGCATCGGCGATGGCTTTTGCCTCCAGCCGGCGGAAATGGTTTTCGCCCCGGCCGGCGAAAATATCCGCGATGCTGCCGTGCTTCTGCACAATCGCCTGATCGGAGTCGATGAACTCCAGGGCAAGCGCACGGGCCAGTTCCTGGCCGATGGCGGATTTCCCTACCGCCATCGGCCCGATCAGCACCAGAGTATGTCGTGGCACAAAGCCCCCGCTCCGGGCATGCGTTCCCGGCATCACTGACCCAGTGAATCCAGAGCCTGCGGGATATGCGCCAGATAGGAGGCCAGGTTCCGGGCTGTCTCGGCGATCGAATCGCCGCCGAACTTCTCCGTCACGGCCTCCGCCAGCACCAGCGCCACCATGGCTTCCGCCACCACGCCTGCGGCCGGGACAGCGCAGACATCCGAACGCTGGTGGTGTGCCCTGGCAGGTTCTCCGGTGGCAACATCGATGGTCTGCAGGGCCCGTGGCACAGTGGCGATCGGCTTCATGGCCGCCCGGACCCGCAGGACGTCTCCGATGCTCATGCCGCCCTCGATGCCACCGGCGCGGTTGCTGGTACGGCCGATGACGCCGTCCTCTCCACGGACTATCTCATCATGAGCCGTCGAGCCGCGCCGGCGGGCCGTCCGAAACCCATCCCCCACCTCGACTCCCTTAATCGCCTGGATTCCCATCAGGGCGCCGGCCAGGCGGGCGTCCAGTCGCCGGTCCCAATGCACGTAGCTCCCCAGGCCTGGCGGAAGACCGTAAGCGAGCACCTCGACGACGCCGCCCAGCGTTTCGCCGTCCTTGTGGGCGGCGTCCACCTCGGCGACCATGGCGGCGGAGGTATCCGGGTCAAAGCAGCGCAGCGGGTCGGCATCCAGTGCCGCGACGTCGGCCGGTACCGGCACCGGGGAACTCTCGGGGGACTCCACCGCGGCGATGGCCACCGTGTGGCTGACGAGTTCAATACCCAGGGCCTTCAGCAGCTGCGACGCGACCACTCCCAGGGCCACTCGGGCGGCTGTTTCGCGGGCACTGGCCCTTTCCAGCACCGGCCGTGCCTCGCTGAATGCGTATTTCTGCATGCCGGTGAAATCCGCGTGGCCGGGCCGCGGGCGGGTCAGCGGCGCATTGCGCGCCTGCTCCGCCAGCAGGGCCGGATCTACCGGGTCGGCAGACATGATCTGCTCCCATTTGGGCCATTCGGAGTTGCCGACCTGGATGGCAACAGGTCCGCCCTGGGTCTGGCCGTGCCGTACACCGCCGAGAATGGTCACCTCGTCCTGCTCAAACTTCATCCGCGCACCGCGGCCGTAACCGAGCCGTCGGCGCGCCAAAGCGTCCCGTATCTGAGCCCCGGTCAGCTCGACTCCGGCGGGCACGCCCTCAATAATTCCCACAAGTGCCGGGCCATGAGACTCCCCGGCGGTCAACCAACGCAACATACCTTCCATCCTGCCATGCTCAGGGGATCCCGTTACCGCCGGGGTACCCCGATCGCGTCACACATCACGTTGATAACGTCCGGCGTGCTATGGGCTGATCCGGCGGTAAAAAGCCGTACCTGTTCCACGCCCTGATAGAGCAACATCTCGATCCCCGGCACAATGGTCCCGCCGCGCAGCTCCCACGCCGCGGCCAGCGCGCTCGGCCACGGATCATAGGCCACGTCGAGCAGCAGCCTGCCGCGGAGGGACGACGGCGGCAGGCTGTCCGCCAGCGGATCTGCGGCACGCGGCGGGAGAGTGGAGATGACGACGTCGTAGTCCGCCAGCGCTGCCGCGGTCTCCGTCCATGGCCGCAACCGGCAACTAAGTCCGACGGCGCTGCCGGCGTCAGTGGCCGGAGCGGCGCTGCCGCTGCCGCGGACAAAGATGTCCGCGGCGGGAGCCCCGAGCCGCTGCAACGCGGCCACCGCGGAGACCGCGGTCCCGCCACCGCCGAGGACGGCCGCGGTTGGCCTTTCGCCGATTCCGGCGAACCGAAGCGCGTTGACAATGCCGGTAACGTCGGTGTTGTGGCCCACTAGGCGCTGCCGGTTCGGATCCTCCCGGTCGACGACCACTGTATTGACGGCCCGCAGCGCCGCGGCAACCGGTTCGAGCGCATCCAGCAGCGGCAGCACGGCCGTCTTGAGCGGCATGGTGACGGAGAGTCCGAACCAGTTTCGCTCCGCGCGTACGCGGGCAAAGAGCGCGGCTAATCCGGAGGCTTCGGTATCCAACGCCGTGTAAACATACGGCAGACCCAGCCGTGCATAGGCGGCGGAATGCATGGCCGGTGACTTCGAATGCCCGATCGGATGCCCCAACACGGCCCCATACATTTGCGGGCCGCGGTGCGTGCGGGGCCGAGGGGCGGGCTGCGCGGAAACCGGATCGTCGGCCGGGTCGTGAAAGCCGGTCATTTACTTACATTTCCCCGCGTTCGCATCGCACCAGGCCTGGTATTTAGCCACGTTCGTCAGATGCTCCGCATAAGTGGTGGCGTACAGCGTCTCGCCGGTCGTCAGATTCACCGTCACCCAGAAATAGTACGGATTGACCTGCGGATGGGCTGCGGCGTCAATGGCCTTGGCCTTGGGGGAACCGATCGGCCCGACAGGCAGACCGGGGTTGGCAAAGGTGTTGTACGGGTTGCTGGCGTCGTTCTTCTGCGCATCGGTGATGTTGTAGGTTTTCAGGCCAAGCCCGTAGGCCACCGTCGCATCGGACTCGAGCCGGCCACCGGTCTCAGCGTTGGGGTTGTTCAACCGGTTCTCGATGGCGCCTGAAATCATCGCGTAGTTGGCTTCGTTGCCCTCAAACTCAATGATGGAGGCGATGGTGAGCACCCGGTACTGATCCTTCGGATCCGTCACGCCGTCCTTGACCAATGTGTCCTTCGTGGCTTGGACCAGCTGCGCCAGAATCTGCTGGGCAGTCATCTCTAGCGGGAAGCGGTACTCCCCCGGTTTCAGATAGCCCTCCAGGCTCCTGGCCGCGGCGGGCAGCCCGAAGGTGGCAGGCGTCTTGGCGAGGGTGGTGAATTCCGATTCGGCGATGCCGGTGGACTTTGCCAGCAGCGCAAGAACTTCCGGTTCGCGCAGGTTCTGGTCGATGGCGGCGTAGTGGACCTTATTGTTATCCGGCGCGAGCAGCACCGACACCGCGTCGGAGGCCTTCATCTCAAGCTTGAGTCCGAAGGTCCCGGGCTGGATGAGCGCGCCGCCGCTGACGGCCTGGAGGGCGTCAAGGAACGCCGATTCACTCTGCACGACGCCGTCCTGCACCAGGCCGGCGGCCACCGTTCGTCCGGTTGCTCCCGCGGGGACAATGAAGGTCACGGAGCCGTGGCCCGGGCCGGGATAGTCCTTGGCCGTGTTCGCCGTCAGCATCGGCTGGACGGCCTGGAACGCGAAATAGGACACGGCCACAACAAACGCGATAACGACCAGGAAAATCAGGCTGCGTCGACGGCGGCGGACGCGTTTGGAGGCTCCCCGCACCCGGCGCGTCGGCAGTTCAGCCCGCGCAAAAATCGGGTGCGCACTCTCCTCTTGGCGGGCACCGTCCGGGTGCGCGTTTTGCTGGTATGCGCTGTCCTGGTGCCCGTCGTCCTGATATGCGTCGTCCGGGTTCGATGCCTCGGCGGACGGCTGTGCCGACTCCCGCTGGTGACGGCCGGGACGCTCCGGGTAAATGCTGCTCAAATGGATCGTCCCTGTTCATTCTTGTTGGGGTCACACTTGGTGGGGTCATACGTGCTGGGGCTGATGACGCCGTCCTTCGCTTGTGTCATACCCGCCGCGCGCCCCATCGCGCCGCCCTGCTGTCCGGGTACCACGGTACCGACCGTGCTGCCGCGTGATTTCTCCATCTCGATGGCATGTTGCAGGATCCCCACTGCCGCAACCTGATCCACCACGGCACGATGTCCGCGGCTGCTCATGCCAGCGGCGTGCAACGACTGATGCGCGGTGACAGTGCTGAGCCGCTCATCGATCATCCGAACCGGCACCTGGTAGTCGGCATCCGCCAGGGCTTGTACGAGCAGCGCGGCGTAGCTGCGTGCCATTTCAGCCGACGACCGTTCCGCCCCGCTCATTGTACGCGGAAGACCAACAAAAATCTCCACCGCCGAGCGCTCCCGGGCCTCCCGCACGAGTACGCGGACATCGTAGTTCTTTTTGACGTCCCGCTGCAGTGTGCGTACCGGGGTGGCCAAAATGCCGTCCGGGTCGCAGCAGGCCAAGCCCACGCGGACGGTTCCCACGTCCACTCCGAGCTTGACGCCGCGGGGATATCCGGCTCCGGAACGGCCGGTGCTGGATCCGGCTGTCCCTGACATGCCTGCGCTGACCACGACGGCGGCTCTAAGCCCGCTGCTCGATCGCGCCGACGACGGCGGTCAGGGCCGCGGTCACCTGCGCGGGGTCACTGCCGCCGCCTTGTGCGACGTCGTCCTTGCCGCCGCCGCCGCCGCCGAGTATCCCCGCCGCCAGTTTCACCAGTGCCCCGGCCTTCACGCCCGCATCCCGCGCGGCAGGGTTAGTCGCGACCAGCACCATCGGGCGCCCGTTCGCGACCCCGGCCACGGCAATCGTCGCGGGATCGGAGCCGAGCCGGTCCCGCAGATCCAGGGCCAGCGCGCGCAGGTCATCGGCGCCGCCGATCGCGCCGGCGTCGTGCGCGATCACCTTGATGCCGGCCCGGTCCTGCGCCGTACCGGCCAGCGCCGCGGCCTTGGCGGTGAGCTGTTCCTTGTGCAGGCGCTCCAGCTCTTTTTCGGCCGTGCGCAGCTTGCTCAGCGTCGCCGCGAGCCGTTCGGGCAGCAGGTTGGAGGGGACCTTGAGCATCTCGCTCAATTCGGTGACCAGCGCCCGCTCGGCGGCCAGGTGGCGGAAAGCGTCCATCCCGACGAATGCCTCCACACGGCGGTTGCCGGAGCCCACCGACTGCTCGCCGAGCAGCGTCAGGCTGCCGATCAGCGACGTGTTGGCCACGTGCGTGCCGCCGCAGAGCTCACGGGACCAGGCGCCGTCGATCTCCACCACGCGCACCTCGCTGCCATAGTTCTCACCAAACAGTGCCGTAGCGCCCAGCGTCTTGGCCTCCGCCAACGCCATGATCCGGGTGTCCACCCGGTAGTTATTGCGAATGGCGATGTTGGATACTTCCTCGATTTCGGAACGCGTGGCAGGGCTTAATCCTTCGCCCCAGGCGAAATCAAAGCGCAGATACCCGGCCTTATTGAAGGAGCCGCGCTGCAGCGCCTCCGGGCCGAGAATCTGATGTAGTGCGGCATGCACAATGTGCGTGCCGGTGTGGGCCTGCTCCGCTGCGTGCCGGCGCTGCCGGTCCACCGTTGCCCGGACCAGGGCGTCCGCAGGCAGCTCGCCCTCACGGATTACTGCCTTGTGCACGCTGAGCCCCTTAACGGGTTTCTGCACGTCAAGAACCTCGACGACGAACCCGTCACCGGTGATCAGCCCGGTATCGGCGGCCTGGCCGCCGGCCTCGGCATAAAACGGCGTTTCGGTCAGCACAATCTCGATCTCATCGCCTGTGCCTGCCTGCGCAACCTTCCGGCCGCCGGAGAGGATGGCACGGACGCGCGATTCCCCGTCCAGCTCGTCGTAGCCGGTGAAGACCGTCGTTCCGTCCGCCAGCAGGTCATGGAAGACGGAGAGGTCCGCATGGCCGCTCTTTTTTCCGCGGGCATCGGCTTGGGCACGCTGCCGCTGTTCCAGCATCAACGACCGGAACCCGGCCTCGTCCACGGCCAGCCCGGCCTCTTCGGCCATCTCCAGGGTCAGATCGATCGGGAAGCCGTAGGTATCGTGCAGCGCGAAGGCCTCCGCACCGGAAAGCGGCTTGTCCGCAGCCTTGGACTCTGCGACCGCCTCCTCCATCCGGGCGGTGCCGCTGGCAATGGTGCGCAGGAAGGATTTCTCCTCGGCGTAGGCAATCCGGGCGATCCGCTCGAAATCCGCTTCGACCTGCGGATAGACACCCTTCATCGCATCACGGGACGCCGGCAACAGCTCCGGCAGGCAGGCACGTTCCACGCCCAGCAGGCGCATCGCGCGGACGGCACGCCTGATCAGCCGGCGCAGCACATAGCCGCGCCCTTCGTTGGAAGGGGTGACGCCGTCGGAAATCAGCATCAGGGCGGAACGGATATGGTCCGCCACCACCCGCATCCGCACATCGTCGGTGTGGTGCGGATCCGCGACGGTCTCGGCACTGGTGTAGTCCTTGCCGGCGAGCAGGGCAGCGGCGTCCAACACCGGACGGACCTGGTCCGTTTCGTAAAAGTTCTCCACGCCCTGCAGGATCAACGCCAGACGCTCCAGCCCCAGCCCGGTGTCGATGTTTTTCTTGGGCAGCTCACCGAGGATCTCAAAGTTGTCCTTGCCGGTCCCTTCGCCGCGCTGGTACTGCATGAAGACCAGGTTCCAGATTTCGATGTAGCGCACGTCGTCGACGGCGGGGCCGCCTTCCGGGCCGTAGGCCGGCCCGCGGTCGTAGTAGATCTCCGAGCACGGGCCGGCGGGACCGGGCTGTCCGGTGGACCAGTAGTTGTCCTCCATCCCCATCCGCTGGATCCGCTCCGCGGGAAGACCGGAGGCTTCCACCCAGAGCGAGGCCGCCTCGTCGTCGTCCAAATACACGGTCACCCAAAGGCGTTCCTTATCCAGACCGAAACCACCCTCACTGATGCTGCCGGTCAACAGTTCCCAGGCGTAGCCGATGGCTTCCTTTTTGAAGTAATCACCAAAAGAAAAGTTGCCGCACATCTGGAAAAACGTGCCGTGCCGGGCGGTCTTGCCGACCTCTTCAATGTCGCCGGTGCGGATGCACTTCTGCACGCTCACGGCACGGCTGAAGGGAGCCTCCTCACGGGCGGTGAGGTACGGGATGAAGGGAACCATGCCCGCGACGGTGAACAGCAGCGATGGATCGCTGGAAACCAGCGAGGCGGAGGGCACTGCGACGTGGCCCTTGCTGGTGAAAAAATTGGTCCATCGGCGTGCGATTTCCTGCGACTGCATGATCCTGGGGGACCCTTCGTTGGTGAATGACAAAAGAACTCAGTGGGTGAATCAGCGGTTCTGCTGATCGATGCCGGGGGCACCGGGAGCATCGGCCGCGTCGAGCCCAAGTGCTCCGCGCAGATCGCCTTCGCGCTCGTTCATGCCCTCCCGCACGGCGTCGGCAAAATTGTGGATGCTGTCGCTGAGCTGACCGACCGCCCGGTTCAGGCCGGCGGGACCGAGGGCACTACGTGCCTGTGTCACCTTGCGGACAGCGATGGCGCCGATGGCAATACCCACGCCGAGCCAGAAAATCTTCTTCATGGTCTGGTAACTCCTTGATCTGCGCCAGCACGGCTGGCGGATAGCGGCGGCCTCTAGCGGCTGCGCAAATGCCGGGATCTGCTGCTGCGGCGCCCCGACACGGCGGACCGCACGCCGTAGGAGAAGGCTGCGACCTTGATTACAGGCGATCCGACCGTTGCGGCCAGCAACGAGGAGAGTGCGGAAATATTCGCGGTGGCGTCAGAGACGTTGTTGGAAATTCCGTCCACTTTCTGCAGCTGGGCGTTGGTCGTGGAGACCGTCGCCGTCACCTCGTCGATCAGCGGCGTCGTGCCCTCGCTGATGGTCGCGATGGTGCGCCGGACTTCATCAAACACCCGGCCCAGCTTGAATACGGGGACGGCCAGAATGGCCACCAGCACGGCGAAAACGCCTGCCGCTATCAAGCCTGCAATATCTCCACCGGACATGGTGCGCCGCCTCTTCTCTTTGGGGGGTAGGAAAATCTGCGTTCTGTTCCGTTAGTACCTTACCTACAAAGAAGCCCGCGGCGCGTGCCGCGGGCTTCTCTTCAGGCTTCTGCCCGTCCTGCTTCCGATCCGGGGTCGCCGCAACGGATCTACTGTGGGCTAAACGGATTTAGCGTGAGTAGAATTCAACAACCAGCTGCTCTTCGCAGGTCACGGGGACCTCGGAGCGCTTCGGACGGCGCACGAGGCGGGCCTGGAGGCTTTCGAGCTTGACGTCAAGGTAAGCGGGAACCATGGGCAGCACGTCGCGGTGTGCGCCGGCCGCTGCAACCTGCAGGGGGACCATGGTCTCGCTGCGCTGGTGCACGTGGATGAGCTGGCCTTCGGCAACACGGTATGACGGGCGGTCCACGCGGGCGCCGTCAACCATGATGTGACGGTGCACCACAAGCTGGCGTGCCTGAGCCGTCGTGCGGGCGAAGCCGGCACGGAGCACGAGGGCATCCAGACGCATTTCCAGCAACTCCACCAGGTTTTCACCGGTCAGCCCCTTGGTGCGCTTGGCTTCCTCGAAGGCACGGGTCATCTGTGCTTCGCGGATGCCGTACTGGGCGCGCAGACGCTGCTTTTCACGCAGTCGAACTGCGTAGTCACTGTCCTGCTTCTTGCGGGCTCGGCCATGCTCACCGGGACCGTAGGGGCGGCGCTCGAGGTACTTAGCTGCCTTGGGGGTAAGAGCGATGCCGAGGGACCGCGAGAGGCGGGCCTGGCGGCGGGCACGTAGGTTGTTAGCCACGTTGTCCTTCCAATATTCATGCGGTAAAGCTCGCTGCCATCAGCCGAACGGATAAATACCCGAACGGACAATGCCAATGCTTGATTATGTTTCCGGCCTCCATCATGGAGAGCTAGGGCTACCGCTGCCCGTTGCTGCAACCGCTGGGCATACCTGCATCGCTGATCTGGCTGGTTCGACGGATCGAACAGGCCGGAAAGTCAGGAAGGGCAGCAGGTATGGAGCCAAGGCTTGCCGGTGCACCAACGATTCTAGCAGTTATTTGGGGCGCCTATTTGGTGTCCTGGTGGAGGTCCGTGTCGAGAGCGTTAGCGCCGGCGAGCTGGGCTGTGCCCCTGGGCATCTTCGCCGCAACCATCTACGCGCGTCAGCTTCGCCTTGGTGTACGCGTCCCCGGGCCGGGCATCGGATTCTCCGACGGCATCAGCGCAACCGTTTTCTCAAGCTCTCGGCTCTGTTGAGCTGGGTTCTGAGCCACCCCGAGATCACCACCGATGTGACGCTCACCCACGCCCTGTCGTTTCTCGGATTCATCGCCGGCGGCCTCGGGTACGTCGTCGGCCTGGGTTTTCTCGTCGCCGGCTTGTCCGAACTGAGCTTCCTCTCCGTGCCCATCGCGCCGCTCCAGATCCTGCTCCCGGTTGGGCGGTTTGACGGCCTCCCTTGGCTCGTTGCGGTCGGCTTCCTCCTCCCGCAGAACCGGCCGCCGCGAATCGACAGGAAAGATGACCAGTTCCGGACGCCTCGACGGGAAGGTCGCACTGTTCACCGGCGAGCCATGTGATCGGCGCGGCCATCGCCGCGGCTCTGGCCGGAGCCGGCGCGTATGTCGTACTCGCCTCTCACGATTCCGCAGCCCTGTCACGGCAGGTGCAGCCTATCACCGGTAGCGGTGGACTTGCTGTGGCGATGCCGGCCGACCTGACGAGCGAGCCGTCGGTCTGCGGGCTCCTGGCCGGCATTGGGTCACAGTTCGGGTGGCTCGACGTGGCGGTCAACAATGCAGCAGGCGGAGGTCGGCCGCCCGCTCCGACGGCCGGGTGGACCAGTGAGCAGCTCGACAGCGCGATCGCCGTCAGTCTGCGCGGAAGGTTTCTTTTTCGGCCGGTTGGCCAAGTCGTGGAGATCGCCGGGGCTGCGCTCTGACGCGTCCTCATTCATCACCGGTACCGTGCTCGCCGTCGACGGCCGCCGGCTCGCTGGTACCCGGGTTCTGAGCTGCAGGGTAACAGTGGTTGGCGCTAAGGATTCTGTTCGGGCTGCTGTTATGCGTCATCTGATCTGGTGCTGAGGCCGTCATAGTTGGTGACGATGGGCGGTTGATGGCGTGAGGTCTTGTTTTGTGTGGTCGTCGGCGCGAGGCTGGCGATGACCTGTTAAAGACGATCGGCCCGGCATCAGATTTTCTAAGCTCCATGCCGGGCCGATCTACCGCGGAAGGCCGCGCTGATGCTTACGGTAAATGATGCTGCTTCTACTGTCGAGTCCCCGCGTTGACTCATCAAAGATGCCCGCGTAGCTGCTATCGAAGAATCATTTGGTAATGCCCGCGTAGCGGCGTGTCTGCCAAGCGATCACCAAGCGCCTCAATTTGATCGGAATAGCCCCCCACGTTACCTCCCAGACCGTCCGGTCAGGAGTCCTGACCGCGCTGGCGGGGCAGTTGCTTCCCGCCATCCTCTCGCGCCTCACCGGGCTGGAAATTACAGCTGCCACTCGATGGGCCGGCGCCGTTTCCGCAAGTAACGCCCGCTACGCCGCGTCCGTCATCGGGCCCGATGACGGTCCGGATCCAGAAAACGTTGAGGGATGCCTCCACTAACGGCAGTCCTGGCAGGGGTTCCCGTTGGGTGCCTCCCTTCGCCGGGTAAATCGCGATCTGGATGTGGCCTTGACTCCCACGTCTGCCCCGGCGGGATTCGCCAACAATGCGTGTGTTGCTACAGATGGCGTTGAGCCCAGTCGGTTCGAGAGGCCGCGGCCACAGTCATCCGCTAGACCATAGGAAACCTGGTGTCGTCAGAACAGGTAGTACCGCAGGAGCAGGTAGGGCACGCAGAGCCCTACGGTGACGGCGGTGACCACCAGCCCGTATTTGGTGAACGTCCAGAACGAGATGGGGTGGTCGTAGCGCTTAGCTATCCCGATGACGACGACGTTTGCGCTGGCTCCCACTGCGGTGGCGTTGCCGCCGAGGTCCGCCCCGAGGGCCAGCGCCCACCAGAGGGGCTTGGCTGCGGCGCCTCCTGCCTCCACAAGGTCATGCGTAATCGGAGCGAGTGTGGCCACGTAGGGGATGTTGTCAATGATGCCGGACGCGAAAGCCGAGCCTGCGAGCATTGCGACAGCGGCGACGTCGTAGTTGTCCCCGATGAGAGAAGCGGCGGCGTTGCCCACTGCGTCGATGACTCCAAGGTTGACCAGGGAACCGATCATGATGAACAGGCCCGCAAAGAACAGCAGCGTCTCCCATTCGACGTCCCCGAACACTTTTCGCGGTTCAAGCCGGGCGAGCAGGATGAGGAGGCCTGCGCCGAGCATCGCGACTAGGGACGGTGCGAGGCCCAACAGCGGCCGGGCAACGAAACCGATCAGCACCAGGCCCACCACCACGAGCGATTTGATCAACAATGACCTTTCGCCCAAAGCCTCCTTCTCGTTCAGGGCCATGACCCGCGCGGCCCGGTCCGGATGGAAACGGAAGGCTGAGCGGAACATCCAGCGGCACAGTCCGATGAAGACGACGAGGAGGACCGCGATTATGGGTGCGAGGTTGATGATGAAGTCGTTGAAGGTCAGGCCCCCGCGGCTGGCGATGATGATGTTTGGAGGGTCGCCGATCAGCGTTGCCGTGCCGCCGATGTTGCTGGCCATCACCTCCGCGATCAGGAAGGGAACGGGCGGCGCGGCGAGCCGCTCGCAAACCAGGAGGGTGACGGGGGCGGTGAGCAGCACTGTGGTGACGTTGTCCAGAAGTGCCGAGAGCACGGCCGTGATGACCACCAGGATAACCATGATCCGGAACGGATAGCCCCGGGCCTTCTTCGCCGCCCAGATCGCGAGGAACTCGAAGAGTCCCGTCTGCCGGAGGATGCCGACAATAATCATCATGGCCAGCAGCAGGAAGATGACATTCCAGTCGATCCCGCTCTCCTCCGAAAAAAACATTCCCGTGTCATTGGTGGCACCGATCAGCACCATTGCAGCTGCGCCGCCCAGCGCGGTGGTCATCCGGGGCAGCTTTTCGGTAGCGATCAGAACATACGCTGTGAGAAAGACACCGAGAGCAAGAATGACCTGGCCCGTCACTGCTCCTCGCTCCGTGAGTCAGGAGCGCCGGCGCTGGCCAGGACGGTCTTGATGACGGCGGGAAGAGTGACAAACATCGGGGCATCCCGAGGCGAGTCGCGGACCAGGGCAATCTGGGTGCGGGCATCGACCATGCGCGCCGCGATCTCGACCAGCTCCGCGTCGGACTCGATGGTCAGGATCTTGCGGACGGCAACGCCCTCATCGTCAAGCATCTCCCCGACGGTCCGTTCGGCAAGATGTTCCCACAACTCAGCGGCCCCGGCCTCGTCGAACACGGCCGCCAGCGACACGTCATCCAGAAGGTAACCGGGCACCATCAGCCGCAGCACGTCCACGGCCGAGACTATCGCTGTGGGGACTCCCAGCTTGTTTGCAATAACCAGCCCCACCAGTCCGCTATCCGCGATCAGGCGTCCGGCTTCCACCGCATTGGTCTCACGGCGCACAACGGGTAAAGCAACTTGCAGGTCGGCTGCGCGCATAGCGGCTCCTCATGCCTCGGGGGACAGAACGTGGTCCTATCCAACCACCGGTTTCCTGGGCTTGGTTGGGGTTTGTTAGCGTGTTCAGATATCCCCACAGGCAAGCCCATGGTAATGGTCTTGCCCGCCCCGTTAGGTCCAAATGACGCCGAATACCTCGCCCCGCTCCACCTTGAAGCCGATGCCATGCAGGACTTCACGGCCGCCAAAGGACTTCCGGAGGCCCTGCACTTCGATGACATGGTCCATGACTCAGCATCCTAGTAGTACTTTGTTAGGTTTTTGAGTGTTGCTCTTTTAATCCTGTCGCGGGTCTGTTAATTTCGGACCGTGAAGGATGATGAGATCGCAGCGGTGCGGACCGAGCTGGAGGACTTCGTGGGCGAGGTCTTCGCGTCGCTGCCGCGCAAGGACCAGCGGGCCAAGGGCAGCCTGTACCTGCGGGGGTTGATGCTCGATGGCCGACGCAAGTCGATGCAGCCCATGGGTGAGGGCAGTGGAAACGATCGGGCCCGAGGCCTGGGTGATCGATGACACCGGGTTCAAAAAGGACGGGCCGGCCTCCCCATGTGTGGCCCGCCAGTACTCTGGCACGTTGGGGAAGATCGGGAACTGCCAGATCGGCGTCAGCCTGCACAGGGCCACCGATGCGGCCTCGTGCCCTCTGAACTGGCGGCTCTTCGTCCCCGAGGACTGGGACGATACCTGCGCGGAGACGAACGAGGACGCCTCCCGGATCCAGGAACGGCGGTCTCGGGCAGGGATCCCGGACACGGTCCGGCACCGCACGAAATGGTCCCAGGCCCTGGAAATGATTGATGAGGCCACCGTCTGGGGACTGGTCCCCCCGGTGGTCGTGGCCGATGCCGGGTACGGGGAAATCACCGCGTTCCGCCAGGGCCTGGCCGACCGGCGCATCGGGTACGTGCTGGCGGTCAAGCCCTCCACCAGCGCCCACCCGGGCCATGCCGTGCCCGAACCCGCACCCGCACCCTACAGCGGGCGCGGGCCCTCGGAGCGGACCGGTACCGGGAGAAACCATCCTCGCTGCGGGAGCTGGCCCTCGCCGCGGAACGCAAAGAGCTCCATCAGGCCACGTGGCGCCACGGCATCATGACCGGTCCCGGCAACCGGAGCGCGGCCAATGAAATCACGCGTCCTGGCCCTGCGCATCCGCCCCGCCAACCGCGACCTCCCGCTGAATGAGGACGGTCCCTGCCCGAGCAGTGGATGCTCGCCGAATGGCCGCCCAGCGAACCCGGACCCACCGACTTCTGGCTCTCAGACCTGCCCGCCGACACGAAGCTGAAGACCCTCGTCCGACTCGCAAAAATGAGGTGGCGCATCGAGCACGACTACCGCGAACTCAAGACCGGACTCGGACTCTCCCGCTTCGAGGGACGCTCCTTCACCGGCTGGCACCGCCACGTCGCCCTCGTGACCGCGGCCCACCTCTTCATCACCAGGCTGCGGCTCAAGAACCCAAAAGCAGCTGGGGCCGCCTGAGCCTGTACGGCATCATCAGAGAACTCCAACAAGTCCTCGCCGTTTGGCTCGGTTACTGCCCCCACTGCCAATCACGCGCCCCAACCTAACAAAGTACTAGTAGATGAGTAAGTCCTAATCCGGCTTGTTGCAGAACAGACCCCGGGCGCCTTCGCGCCGGGGGTCTGCTAATTGCTGGCCCGGGACACCCCGTCCTGGCACGAGATCCTGCGCCTTCTCGACTCCACCTCGGTGCCCTGCGGCATGTCACGGGAAACGGTCAAACGATCCGATCTGTCCGGCCACGCCGGGGACGGTTACTGCGCCTCCCACTCCCGCTGTTTCTGTGGTCTTGCTGTCCGGGCCATCGGCGGTTGAGAACATTCGGCCTGCCCGGAACCCATCTGGCAGCGCGCATTTGCAGCGCGCATTTGCAGCGCTATTTCGCGTCGTTTGAGCGGATGATGCCGCGCAGCCGGGTCAGTCGGGCGGAGATCTCACGTTCCGCGCCGTTCGCGGTGGGCTGATAGTAGTCCCTACCCACCAGGTCATCCGGGGGATACTGCTGAGCGGCGACGGAATGCGGCTCGTCGTGGGAGTAGATGTAGCCCTTGCCGTGGCCAAGCTGCTTGGATCCCGGATAGTGGGCGTCACGCAACGGGGCCGGGATCATCGTGCCAAGCCCGGCCCGGACATCGGCAATGGCCGCGTTGATGCCCAGATAGGCCGCGTTCGATTTCGGTGCCGTGGCCAGATGAACCACCGCCTCGGCGAGCACAATGCGGGCCTCCGGCATGCCAATCAGCGCCACCGCTTGGGCCGCCGCCACCGCCGTCTGCAGGGCGGTTGGATCCGCCATGCCGATATCTTCGGCGGCGGAGATGATAATGCGGCGCGCCACGAACCGAGGGTCCTCCCCCGCCTCCAGCATGCGGGCCAGATAATGCAGGGCCGCATCGACATCCGAGCCCCGGATGGATTTTATGAAGGCGCTGATCACGTCGTAGTGCTGGTCGCCTGCCCGGTCGTAGCGTACGGCCGCGGCATCCACCGCCCGTTCGGCGTGGCAGAGCTCCACCAGCACCGGTTCCGGGCTGGATCCGGCGTTTGCCTTCCCGGGGCTGCCGCCATCGGCATGGGCAACACCGGCTGCAGCCTCCAGCGTGGTCAGCGCACGCCGGGCGTCGCCGCCGGCCAGGCGGACCAGATGATCCAGGGCCTCCTCCCTGAGCCTGACCTTGCCGGACAGGCCGCGCGGGTCCGCCACCGCCCGCAAAACCAGCGCGCGCACGTCGTCGTCGGTCAACGGCCGCAGCGTCAGCAGCAAAGAGCGCGACAGCAGCGGCGCAACCACCGAAAATGACGGATTCTCGGTGGTGGCCGCGATGAGCACCACCCAGCGGTTTTCCACGCCGGGAAGCAGAGCGTCCTGCTGGGCCTTGTTGAATCGATGAATCTCGTCCAGGAACAGTACGGTGGTCCGCCGGTGCAGATCCCGGGCGGTCAGCGCCTCATCCATGACCTTGCGGACGTCCTTGACGCCGGCGGTGATCGCGGAGAGTTCCACGAATTTCCGTCCCGGGCCGCGGGCGATGACATGCGCCAGCGTGGTTTTACCCGTGCCCGGCGGCCCCCACAGGATGACCGAGCTGGGACCGGCCGGGCCGGTCTGCTGGGCGCCGGAAGCCAACAGACGCAACGGCGATCCAGAGCCGAGCAGGTGCTGCTGGCCGACCACGTCGTCCAGGCTGCGCGGACGCATTCGCACCGCCAGCGGGCTGCGCGGACGGGCGGGGATGCCCTGGCCCTGCCACTCCTCGTTCGCCGGGTCTTGGCCGCCGTCCGGGTCGGAAAAAGAACTGTCGAAAAGATCGGTCACCTGCCAAGGCTATCCTCCGATCCGCTGCCGCCCACGCTCCGCGGTCCGAGGCACGGGTGCAGTCGCACGTGCGGGCGCGCGCCCACGGCGCGGGTAGGCTTGCGCAAATGACCCCCGTCTCCCGCACAGCATTGGTTTCCCCCGACCGGATTCCCGGCTGGACGGAACGGTTCGCCGCCGCACACGGCGCGCTGCGTTGCGACCAGAACGACGACGGCGTCCTGCTAACGGCGGCCGACGGCGCCACCGCGGTACTGCGGCCACCATGGCCCGCCGACGGCAGACCGGGACGCGGTGCCACGGCACTGGAGAGGCTCGCCTCACTCGCCGCCCAAAGCCGTACCGTCGCCGTCGTCCTGGTGCGACGGGGCGGTTATGCCGTGGGCTTGTGCCGGGACGGTGAGGTGCTGGTGTCAAAATCCGGCAGCCGGTATATCCAGTCCCGCACGGCGGCGGGAGGCTGGTCCCAACAGCGATTCGCGCGGCGTCGGGCCAACCAGGCCGATGCCATGCTCGAGGTGGTCGCCGGCCATGCGGCACGCATCCTCCGACCGCAGCCACCCGAGCCTGGGACCGGCGCCGGGACCCGGACTGAAACAGGGATTGGAACCGGGATCGGTGCCGTTGCCGCTAAGGGTACGGGTACGGGCAGCGGCACCGGTCAGGACTCCGGGCCGCCCCCGGGCACGGCCGAATATCTGGTTCTGGGCGGCGACCGCGAACTTTCACGGCTGCTGCTCGCCGAGCCTCGGGCCACGTTTCTGTCGGTCCTCCCCCAGCTGCGGTTTTTGGATGTTGCGGATCCGAAGACCGCGGTCCTCAAGCAGGCAGCACGGAATCTGCGGGCGGTACGGATCGACGTCACTGACCCGCCGTCCCGGCTCCGGTAGCCGACGGCACCGCTTCTTATCGTCCTACCCTGCCATCCTGCCCTGCCGCGCTGGCCTTTTGCCGCGGCCCTCTGCCCTGAATCCCACGTAGAGGCGGTGCCCCGGTAGTGCCTTGCCCGTAGTGCCCGTAGTGCCCTTGCGGTTGTGTAGGGAACGATTTATAGTCAAGGAGCGGCTAAGCAGTTGGCCACAAAGCCGTTTTGAATGGGAGTTTTTGTGGATCACAAACTGCGTGTCGTCGTCCGGTTGAACATCGAACCGGCATCGGCCGTTATTGCCGTCAGCGGATGTGTTACGGACGCCAACGCCACGGCCCTGCTTCCCATCATCAGGCGCACTGGAGAACTCATCGGGTGCCCGGTCATCAGCGTGGACATGTCCGCTGCCGGGCACGTTGACCAAGGCGCGCTGGACTACCTGAAGTTCCTTGGCACGGGCTTGGCGTCGGATCCCTTCAACGTCATCGTTCCCATCCCGCTGCCTGCATGCCCGGAACCGGCGAACTTCCTCAGCTACGACTCGGTAGCATGAGGCCCCAAATAGTGCGCTTCCCCCGACTGTGATGTGGACGAGCGACCGGTCGGTCCCCCGGGACCTCACCGGCCTGTCCATGAACGAGTTGGGGGCGCTGACAAACAGACTCTTCCAGGAGCTTGACCGCAACTTCCCCAATCCGGAAACGCGGACTCACTACGACCGGATTGTCACCGAGCTCGAGGCGCGGGAAGCCGCCGCTGACCGCAAGGGGCTGTCCTCGCGGTTCTAACCCCACAGTGGGTGGACCATCCGGGACAACGGTGCCGCATTTAACCGCCGACAAACTGCACGAAAGGCCGGCGGGTTCCGACCCGCCAGCCTTTCCTGCTGCATAACATCGCGGGCAAGGCCTGCTCCAGCGCCCCGTGCGGGCGCCCTTAGCCTTACCGCGTCAGTTCGCCGGCTTGGTCGCCGGCTTGAAATCCACGCCGGCTTCCTTGCGCTGCTGGGCGGTGATGGGTGCGGGGGCCGCAGTCAAGGGATCGTATCCGCCGCCGGACTTCGGGAACGCGATGACATCCCGGATCGAGTCTGCCCCGGCGAGCAGCGACACGGCACGGTCCCAGCCGATGGCAATTCCACCATGCGGCGGTGCTCCGAATTTGAATCCGTCCAGCAGGAAACCGAACTTTTCCTGGGCTTCCTCGGGAGAGAGCCCCATGACCTCAAAGACCCGTTCCTGAATGTCACGGCGATGAATACGAATGGACCCCCCACCGATCTCGTTTCCATTACAGACGATGTCGTAGGCGTAGGCCAGAGCGGATTCCGGATCCGTGTCGAAGGTCTCCATGAATTCCGGCTTGGGAGACGTGAAGGCATGGTGCACGGCCGTCCATGCTCCGCCGGAGATGGCCACATCGCCTGATGCCTCTGCTGTTGCCGCGGATTCGAACATCGGTGCGTCCACGATCCAGACGAACGCCCAGTCTGCTGGATTAATCAGTCCGGTCCGGTGCCCGATTTCCACGCGTGCCGCGCCCAGCAGTGCCCGGGAGGGCCCCACTTCTCCGGCGGCGAAGAAGATACAGTCTCCGGGTTTCGCCCCCACTGCCTCCGCCAGGCCGGCCCGCTCCGCGTCGGTGAGGTTCTTTGCCACCGGACCGGTCAGTTCGCCGTCGTCCTTGAACAAAACGTAAGCCAGGCCCCTGGCGCCACGCTGTTTGGCCCATTCCTGCCACGCGTCCAGCGTCCGCCGCGGCTGCGAGGCCCCGCCGGGCATGACGACGGCGCCAACGTAGGGAGCCTTGAAGACGCCGAAGTCCGTGTCCTTAAAGAAGTCCGTTAGCTCGGTCAGCTCCAGACCAAACCGCAGATCCGGCTTGTCCGAGCCGTACTTCTCCATCGCGTGCCAGTACGTCATCCGCTGGATCGGCAGCGGAATTTCCACGTCGATCAGCTTCCAGAGCGCCGACACGATGCTCTCTCCCAAGGCAATGATGTCATCCTGGTCCACGAAACTGGCTTCAATGTCCAGCTGGGTGAATTCCGGCTGCCGGTCCGCGCGGAAGTCCTCGTCCCGGTAGCAGCGGGCAATCTGGTAGTACTTCTCAAATCCGCCCACCTGCAGCAGTTGCTTGAACAGCTGCGGCGACTGCGGCAGGGCGTACCAGGAGCCCGGAGCCAAGCGGGCCGGGACTACGAAGTCACGCGCGCCCTCCGGCGTGGAGCGGGTCAGCGTGGGAGTTTCGATTTCGACGTAGCCCTGCTCGTGCAACAAGTTCCGGGCAACCCGGTTAGCCTCGCTGCGCAGGCGCAGGTTCCGCTGCATATTCGGCCGGCGCAGATCCAGGTAGCGGTGCTTGAGCCTGGCTTCCTCGCCCACTTCGACGTGCTCGTCAATCTGGAACGGCAACGGCGCCGCCTCGTTGAGCACCGTCACGGTGTCCGCGATGACCTCAATGTCGCCGGTAGCGAGATTCGGGTTCCCGTTACCCTCGGGGCGCTGCTGCACGGCACCGGTGACCTGCAGAACATATTCGTTGCGCAGCGCGTGGAAAACCTCTTCCTCACGCACCACGATCTGGGCGATTCCGGAGGCATCCCGCAGATCCAGGAACGCAACGCCACCATGATCCCGACGCCGGGCAACCCAACCGGAGAGGGTTACAGTTTGTCCGATGTGCTCGGCTCGTAAGGAGCCAAGGTCATGTGTGCGCAGCACAGCATTCCTTTCAATGGTTCGGCCGCAGTATGGCACCGCGGGCCGATGGCGAATAGCCGATGACAAATATGTGGTGGCTGCCCGATGTTCCAGCCGTCCTCGAGTTTACCGTCGAATGCCCTGCCCTCCCTCATCCCAGCCCCGACCCCGTCCCCTTCCCAACTAGGTAGCAGCACCTGCAGTCAAAACGCGGTTTGCGTGCAGGTGCTGCGACCTAGTTGGGTCAGGGGGTGGAAGGGACGACGGCGATCAGCGGCTGGAGGTCTTCGGCCGGCGGTGCCCAGCTGGCCGGGTCCGCTGCCGTTTGGTTGCCGCTGCGGATGTCTTTGACTTGGTGGCTGCCGTCCTCGGCAGTAAACCAGACGAACGGTATGCCCCGGCGGTCCGCATATTTGATCTGCTTGCCGAATTTCTCCGCTTTGACCGCCACCTCTGTGGCGATTCCCCTGCCGCGCAGGGCTGAAGCCACATCCTGGGCCTGCGGCCAGCTGTCATCGTCCGCCAAAGTTATCAGGACTGCCGTCGGAACACTGCGTGAGGCGACAGCCAGCTGTTGTCCGACAATGCGTGAGACCAACCGGGTGACGCCAATGGACAACCCGACGCCGGGAAAACTCCTGTTGCCCTTCGTGGCCAGCGACTCATAGCGTCCGCCGGAACAAATCGAGCCGAGGTTTTCGTGCCCGACCAGCACCGTCTCGTAGACGGTTCCGGTGTAGTAATCCAGGCCGCGGGCAATGCTGAGGTCCGCTACGACGGAACCGGGCGCGCGCGAGGCTGCAGCGGAAACCACCTGCTCCAATTCGCCGAGCCCCTGTTCGAGCAGTTCGTTTGCAACTCCCAGTGCGCGGACTTGGTCCACAAAAGACGTGTCCTCGGTCCGGATCGAGGCCAGGGCCAGCGCGGCCCTGGCCTGGCTGTCCGTGGCGCCGAGCTCGGCTTTGAGCAGTTCCGCGACGGCCTCCGCGCCGATCTTGTCCAGCTTGTCGATGCTGCGCAGCACGCCAGCGGTGTCCGCCAACCCGATCCCGCGATAAAACCCCTCGGCCAGTCGCCGGTTGTTGACGCGAAGTTTGAACGCCGGAATCGGCAGGGCGGACAGCGCCTCCACGATGACCAGCGCCAGCTCAACGTCGTACCGGAAGGGCAGCTCGCCGTCGGCCACCACATCAATGTCCGCCTGGGTAAACTCACGGGCCCGGCCGTCCTGGGGCCGCTCCCCGCGCCAGACCTTCTGAATCTGGTACCGCCGGAACGGGAACGCGAGGTAACCGGCGTTTTCCACCACATAGCGGGCAAAAGGCACGGTCAGATCGAAATGCAGGGCCAGCGCGGCGTCCGCTTTCGCATCGGACGTGGTTTCGCGCTTGGTATCGGACTCCTCCTCCTGCAGCCGGCTCAGGGCGTAGACCTCTTTGTCGATTTCGCCCTTGCGCAGCAGCTGTCCCACGGTTTCCACGGCCCGGGTTTCAATGGAGGAGAAACCGTGCAGTTCGAAGGTGCGCCGCAGGATGTCCAGCACATGGAGTTCCACCAGCCGTTCCTGAGGTAGCCACTCGGGGAAACCGGACAGGGAGGCGTTGCGTGCCATGGGTGAAGCTCTCCTTTTCTGGCGGATGGCCGCCAAAGGGGCCGCGCTGGGCCGATGAACGGTGCAGTTAGGCTGCGAAACACGGCAGTTTACCGGGAGTCTTCTAAGGTTCTCACAGCGATTACATGGGTAAACTGTCTGCGGCAGCCATTTTATGCGGTTCAGCGGCGCCATAACGAACCAGTTTGACGAACAGACATTAGAACCATCGGACATGCCGGTCCCAATCGGGAGCCGGTCCGCTGCCGCGGCGGAGGCCAGTCCGCTGCCACGGCGCCACAATCGCCAGGACGGAGAGCAGAACCTTGGCGAGCACCAAACGCGACGCGCGGGAGAACCGGAAACGGATTGCCATTATGGAGGCCAAGCGCGGGCTCCGCGAGCGGCAGGCCCGCCGGCGCAAACGGGACAACGTGGCCGCCGCGGTCGCGATTGTGGCCGTCGTCGTGCTGGCCGTGATTCTTCAGCTGACGGTTTTCAGCCACAATCCGACGGCGGATCAGACCGCAACCGCAGAGGCCGGTCTGGACGCCTCCGCGTCGCCATCGGCTGCGACCTCCGCGACACCCTCGGCCGGGCCATCCGCCGGAGCGACCGCCACTGCCCCGGGGACCAACACCGCGAACATCCCGCCGGCTTCGACCGCGGACGGCAAAACATTCACCGGCGAACTGAGTCTGAACGGCTCGCCCCTGGGCATCCAAATCGACGGAACCGCGGCTCCGCAGGCCGCCGCAGTCTTCAAGTCCCTCGCCGATGAGAGCTTCTTCAACGGCCTGACCTGCCACCGGCTGACCAACGCCGACACCTTCGGTGTCCTGCAGTGCGGCTCGAAGACAGGCGACGGTTCCGGCGATCCCAGCTACCAGTGGGGTCCGGTGGAAAACTCGCCGGCGGACGGGAAATACCCGGCCGGCTCAATCGCGGTGGCCCGCGGCAGCAGCACCTACAGCAACGGCACGCAGTTCTTCATTGTGTACAAGGACACAGTGCTGCCGCAGACCGATGGCGGCTATACCATCATGGGCAAAGTAACCTCGGGGCTCGACGTGGTGCAGAAGATCGCCGACGCCGGCATCACCGGCGGGACCACGGATGGGGCCCCTGTGACACCGGTAACGATAGACTCGTTTACGCTCCAGTAAATCGGGCGGCCCGGTCCGGTTGCCTCTGGTGGAAAAGCCATATGCATCCGGGCTCTATCACCAAACGATCGACTAATCGACAGAGAAAACGACAGAGTATGTAGCGCAGCAAAGTGTATATAGTTCAGCAGTGCACGATGACCCTCCAGCGAAAGACTTTTAGCGGTGACAGATAGTCAGCAACCCGACGACAGGGCCACGATCCACGCAGTGGAAGAGGCCGACCGACCTGCAACGGACGCATCAGCTGTCCCGGAAGCTTCGGCTCCCGGGGTAAACGAAGAAGCCCCCGTTCCCGGACCGGAGAGAGACTCCGAGGACGCTCCCGGAGAAAAGCCGATCCCCTCGGCACAGAGTTCGGCTGAGAAACCCCCCGCCGACCGCGCCGCCGGCGCCGCGAAAGTGCCCTCGCCGGCAGCCTTCGCTGGCCGTCCGCGCGCCGCTGTGCCTTCTCCACGGCCGGCCAGCGGCCCGGCCGCACCGGTCGCTGGCCCCGTTTTGACGGGCATGAGCCTGGCCGAGGCGGCCAAGTGGGGCCGCGCGGAAGAGGACGGACATGTCTTTGTGGTGCTCGACGGGGAAGAGCATCCCGTCGGTCAGTATCCCGGCGCAAGCCGCGACGAGGCCCTTTCCTACTTCGCCCGGAAATTTGACGATATCGCAGCGCAGATCACCCTGCTGGAGCAGCGCGTCGACGCAAAAGCACCTGCCGCCGACATGCACAAGACAATCGGCCATCTCCGTGAGCAGCTCTCGGAGCATAACTCCGTGGGCGATATCCGCGCAGCCGAGCAGCGGCTGGAAGCATTGACCGTAAAGGTCAAGGCCCTGGAAGCGGCCGAACGCGCCGAGCATGACGCCGCTCGCGCTGTGGAATTGAAGTCCCGTGAGGCGATTGTGGCGGAGGCCGAGGAGATCGCCGGCCAGAACCCGGACGGCATCCAGTGGAAGACCAGCAGCGCCCGGATGAATGAGCTGTTCGAAACGTGGAAGACGGCGCAAAAGAGCGGTCTGCGGCTGGGCCGGAACACTGAAGAAGCCCTGTGGAAGAGGTTCCGGGCGGCCAGAACGATCTTTGACCGCCACCGCCGTGCCTATTTCTCCGCACTGGACAGTAATAACTCGGCGGCCAAGTCCGCCAAGGAGAAGCTCATTGCGGAGGCGGAGGAACTGGCCAGCTCCACCGACTGGGGGCACGCGGCCGGCGAATACCGCCGTCTGATGGACCAGTGGAAGGCATCTCCGCGGGCCAGCCGCAAGGATGACGACGCACTCTGGGCCCGTTTCCGCGGCGCACAGGATAAATTCTTCGGCGCCCGACAGAGCGTGAACGAAGCACTGGATCAGGAATTTGCCGGCAATCTGGTGGTCAAGGAAGCGCTGATCATCGAGGCGAAGCAACTGCTGCCGATCAAGGATCTCGCGGCCACCAAGAAGTCGCTGCAGTCCATCCGCGACCGGTGGGAAGAGGCCGGAAAGGTCCCGCGCGCCGATATGCAGCGGGTCGAGGCCGGCCTGCGCCAGATTGAGGAGGCGGTCCGCAAGGCCGACGACGACAACTGGCGCAGGACCGACCCGGAGGCCAAGGCGCGGACCAGCAGTGCGCTCTCCCAGCTGGAAGCGACGATCGCGGGGCTGCGGGATGATTTGGCCACGGCGGAGCAGGCCGGCGATCAGCGCAAGCTGAAGACGGCGCAGGAAGCGTTGGCTGCGCGGGAGCAGTGGCTGGAACAGATCCAGAAGGCCGCAGAGGACTTCGAGTAGAAACAAAAGCGCTTGTCCGCGAAGGCGCCAGAGGCCCCCGCAGGTAGTTGTCCACACTTCCCGCGGGGGCCTTTCACTCTCTGCAGCCGGACGTCACACTGGACAGATGCCTTCAGCAGCGACGAATCCAGCCCGGACGCCAGCGGCGTACGGCGCGGTGCTGTCCCCCGGCCGGAGTTTCAGCCACACCGAGCTTCAGGCCATGAGCCTGGACGGTGTGCTGGAGCCGGTTTTCGGGGACGCTTACGTGCTGTCCGGGACAGACATCGGCCCCGAACTCCGCGGGCAGGCTTTGGCCCTCTTGACACCGGCGCACCTGACCGGACGCGGCGTGGCCTGCCGCCTGAGTGCTGCCTGGGTCTACGGCTGCTCCCGGCCGCCGTTCGCCGTGTCCCTGCTTGTGGACAAGGGGCACAGGGCCGGGGCGCTACCCGCTGGCACCGGCTGCATCCTGCACGAGGCGAAGCTGAGCAGGTTCGACGTTGCAACCATCGGAACCATGCCGGTGACGACACCGTTGCGGACGGCCGTCGACCTGGCACTGCAGGTACAGACCGACGACGCGCTGCAGGCCCTGCGCGCGATGGCCGCGGATCCGTTGCTGAACTGCCCCCTCGGATTGGTCCGGCAGGCGCTCGAAGCCCGCGGCCGGGTGCCACACAAACACACCGCACTGGAACGGATCCGGCTGCTGCTGAGATTCGGGGACAGAGACGGTGGCTAGCCCCCGCTCGGGGCGGGTCAGACCCGGCGTTGGGATCCGGTGGTGCGGTAGACGTCAAAGACACCGTCAATGCGCCGGACTGCGCTGAGTACATGGTGCAGGTACTTCGGATCGCCCATTTCGAAAGCGAAGCGGGACATGGCCACCCTGTCACTGGAGGTGTGGACGCTGGCAGCAAGAATATTGACGTGGTTCTCCGACAGTATCCGGGTGACATCGGAGAGCAGGCTCTTGCGGTCCAGCGCCTCCACCTGGATCTCCACGAGAAAAACGCTTGATTGGGTGGGTGCCCATTCGACATCCACTAGCCGTTCGGGTTCGTTCTTCAGATTCTGCAGATTCCGGCAGTCCGAGCGGTGCACGGAGATGCCCGAACCCTTCGTGACAAAACCCATGATGGTGTCCGGGGGCACGGGCGTACAGCACCGGGCCAGCTTGACCAGCACATCGCCCACTCCATGCACGATGACGCCGGAATCCGAATAGCGGGGTCGGCTCGGAACGCCCGGAGCGGCGATCTCCGCGACCTCGTCCTCGGCCACATCATGACCGCCCAGGGAATCGACGAGCTTTTCGACGACGGACTGGGCAGAACTGTGTCCGTCGCCTACGGCGGCGTACAGTCCCGTGATGTCCACATAACGGAAATCCTGTGCCACGGCGAGCAAGGCATCGTGCGTCATCAGACGCTGCAACGGAAGGTTCTGCTTGCGCATTGCGCGCGTCAGCAGCTCCTTACCCTTCTCGATGGCCTCCTCGCGGCGTTCCTTGCTGAACCACTGGCGGATCTTGTTGCGCGCCCGCGGGCTCTTGACGAAGTTCTGCCAGTCCTGACTCGGCCCGGCACCTTCTGCCTTGGAGGTGAAGATCTCCACCCAGTCGCCGTGATTGAGCTCGCTGTTCAACGGCACAAGTTTGCCGTTGACGCGGGCGCCGATGGTGCGGTGACCCACCTCGGTGTGGACGGCGTAAGCAAAGTCCACCGGCGTCGAACCGGCCGGCAAGGCCATGACTTCGCCCTTGGGCGTGAACACGAAAACCTCGCGGGCGTTCATCTCGAACCGGAGCGAATCCAGGAACTCGCCCGGATCCCGGGTTTCCTGCTGCCAATCCACCAGCATGCGCAGCCAGTTCATGTCGTCCCCGCCCATATTCGCGGCGGGGCCTGCCTTAGGGTCGGTCTTGTACTTCCAGTGCGCGGCAACACCGTATTCCGCCCGCTGATGCATTTCAATCGTCCGGATCTGGATTTCCACCGGTTTGCCGTCCGGACCGATGACGGTGGTGTGCAGGGACTGATACATATTGAACTTCGGCATCGCAATGTAGTCCTTGAACCTGCCCGGGAGCGGGTTCCAGCGCGAATGCATCTGACCGAGCGCGGCGTAGCAGTCCTTGACCGAATCGACCAGAATCCGCACGCCCATCAGGTCATTGATGTCGTCAAAGTCCTTGTCGCGGACAATCATTTTCTGGTAGATCGAATAGTAATGCTTGGGCCGGCCGGTAATCGTTGCACGGATCTTCGCCGCCCGCAGGTCCTCGGTAATCTGGTTACGGATGACGGCCAGGCTCTTCTCCCGCTCCGGGGTGCGGTCCCCCACCATCCGTACGATCTCGTCGTAAACCTTCGGGTACAGCGCCGCGAAGGAAAGGTCTTCAAGTTCCCATTTGATGGTGTTCATTCCGAGACGGTGCGCCAGCGGGGCAAAGATCTCCAGCGTCTCGCGCGCCTTCCTGCTGGAGGACTCGGCGGAAACGAACCGCCAGGTGCGCGCATTGTGCAGCCGGTCCGCCAGCTTGATCACCAGTACCCGGATGTCCTTGGCCATCGCCACCACCATTTTGCGGACGGTTTCGGCCTGCGCGGATTCGCCGAACGTGACCTTGTCCAGCTTGGTGACCCCGTCCACCAGCATCGCCACCTCGTCACCGAATTCGGCCCGGAGCTGTTCGAGCGTATACGGCGTGTCCTCGACCGTGTCGTGCAGCAGCGCGGCAGCCAAGGTGCTGCCGGTCATACCGAGTTCACCCAGAATGGTGGCCACGGCCACCGGGTGCGTGATGTACGGGTCCCCGCTCTTGCGCTTCTGCCCCTGATGGCTGCGCTCGGCGACCACGAACGCCTGCTGGATCAGATCGAAATCCTCTTTAGGATTATTCGCCCGCACGGTGCGCAGCAACGGCTCCAGAATCGGTGAGTATCCGCTGGAACCCCGCCCGGTCAGCCGGGCCAGACGCGCCCGGGTGCGTTCACGGCGACCGGGGAATGTCGGGCGCAGTTCAGCCGGGCTCTGACCGGTCTGCCGGACCGCCAGATCCCCGGGCGTCACTCCCGGCTGCCGAGGGCCGGGAGGAGTCGGTTCCGCAACCTTGCCGGTCGGGGCGCCCTGCTCGTCCACTGCTGTGTCCTTAGCTCGTCGTCGTCATTTCATCCACAGATGGAATTCCTCTAGTCTAAGCCCGCATATTGGCGCGCCAAACCGGTGACGCGGCTGGCCTCAAGCGCAGAGGCAATGGCCGCCCCGTGGTCTCGGAAAGGTCGTGCGCCGGGGTGCGCCGGTAAGGTCCCGCGTGCGCCGGTAAGGTCCCGCGGCCCGCGCTGTTAAAGTCCACCGGCCGGCGCCGAAGCGCCGGCCGCCATACCCGCGTCACCCGGCCCGGAAAGTCCCCGGTCGGCCGCCGGCAGCGTCAGACCTTCCGTCTATACGCTGACCTCGGCCGTGCCACCGGGAGCGTCGTCGGTTGCCTTTTCGGCCGCCCTCCGCTGCGAGACGCGTCTGGCCTGCTTGACCAAAACGGGTTCGCGCATCCGCAGCCACGCATACATCGGCGCGGCAATGAAGATCGTCGAGAACGTACTGACGATGATCCCAATGAACAACGCAAGGGACAGATCCCGCAGTGTGCCCGCCCCGAGCAGGTAGGCGCCGATGAAGAGCACCGAAGCCACCGGCAGAACCGCCACCATCATCGTGTTGATTGAACGAACCAGCGTCTGATTCACCGCCAGGTTAACCTCCTCGGCAAACGTCCGCCGGGTCGACCTCTCCACATCCGCGGTGTTCTCCCTGATCTTGTCAAAGACCACCACCGTATCGTAGAGCGAGTAGCTCAAGATGGTCAGAAATCCGATGATGGCCGACGGCGTGACCTCGAAATCGCTGGCCGCGTATAGTCCCGCCGTGGTGATCATGACCACCAACAGACCCACGATGGCCGCCACTGACATACGCCAGGTGCGGAAATAGAAGGCCATCAGCAGCGTCGCCAGCAGCACGAACGCCACCAGCCCCAGCAGCGCCTGCCTCGTGACGTCCGCTCCCCAGGTGGGGCCGATGAAAGTCGAGGTCACATGGTCTTCCTGGACACCATAGTCCGTGATCAGCGCGGCCTTGACCTTGAGGGTCTCGTCGTCGCTGAGCTTGTCCGTCTGGATGCGCATCGTGTTACCGGCAATGTTGGCCACCCGCGGCACCGCCCCGGGAACAATCTCCGTGACCGCTCGTTCACCGATGCCGGAATTGGTGTCCTTGACATCCGAGACGGTGAACTCCGATCCCCCGCGGAAGTCAATGCCCAGGTTGAAGCCGCCCCGCACGATCGGGATCAGGATCGAGACGATCACGGCCACCGCTGCGATGGTGAACCAGATCTTGCGTTTGCTGACGAAGTTGTAGGAGCGTTTGCCCGTGTAGAGTTCGTTGCCGAAGGTGGCGAAACTGGTCATTATTTGTTCTCCTTGGCTGCGTCCTGCGACCCTGCGGACGCCGATCCGGCACCCCTGCTGCCGGCCATTTGTTCCTGTCGTGCAGCCAGCCGCCGCTCTGCGATGGTCTGGCGGCGCTCGGCCTCGGCCTGCGCGCCGGAGTTTTTCCCTTTCGCAGCACCCCTGGCGCCGAGCGAAATCTGCACCGGATCACGGAAACGTCCCGCCCAGCGGTACAGCGGAACGGCCCCCAGCCGCTTCGGATCAAGGCCGGAGAAGTGATGGCCTTCGCCGAAGAACCGGGTTCGGGCCAGAAGCTGCAGGGTCGGGTGCGTGAACATGAAGACCACGATCAGGTCGGCGATAGCCGTCAGCCCGAGGGTGAAGGCAAAGCCGCGGACGTTGCCGACGGCGACGAAGTACAGTACGACGGCGGCAAGCAGGTTCACTGCTTTAGACGCCAACACGGTGCGCTTGGCACGCCGCCAGCCGTTTTCCACCGCCGCGACCAGACCGCGCCCGTCACGAAGCTCGTCACGGATTCGCTCAAAGTACACGATGAACGAGTCCGCCGTCTGACCGATGGCCACGATCAGACCTGCCACACCGGCAAGGGACAACCGGTAGTTCTGTGTCCAGCCGAGGATGGCAATGGCGAGATACGTCAGTGCACCAGCAACGACCAGCGAGAAGATGGTCACGAAGCCCAGTGCCCGGTACTGGAACAGCGAATAGACGACGACCAGCAGCAGGCCGATCACGCCCGCCAGCAGGCCCATTTCCAGCTGTTGCCCACCGAGGGTCGCGGAGATCTGCTCCTCGCTTTGGATGTCGAAGCTGATCGGCAGGGCACCGAATTTGAGCTTATCCGCCAGGGACTTCGACGACGCTTCGGTGAAGTTACCGGTGATGGAGGAGTTCCCGTCGGCGATGACGGCCTGCGAAACGGGGGCAGAAATGACGCGCCCGTCCAGGACAATAGCAAACTGGGCCCGCGGATCCTGCGGGTTCGCCTGCAGGAAGCCGTTGAGCCGGGAAGTCACTTCCCTGAACTTCGTGGCGCCCTCGCCGTTGAACTTCAGGTTGACGGACCACTGGTTGGTGGTGGCGCCCTGTGCGCCCTGCTGCAGCCCATAGGTGGCGTCGCTGATGTCCTTGCCGGGGACCTCAACCGGGCCCAGGATGTACTTGGTGCCGGAATCCAGCTCGCACGACACAACGGGCTTGGCCGGATCGGTGTTCGTCGGCACCTCGGTCACCGGTGGCACGCAGCTGGTGGTCTCAAATGTCTTGTACAGCGCCGCATCGATCCAGTTTTCATCGCTGGCGTTCGTCGGCGCCGCCTTCGGCACGGGCAGCTGGGCATCAGGGAGCATCTTGTCCGGTGTGGTTGCCGCGCCGGGCCCGGCGGTGATCACCGGGCGGAAGGACATATCCGCCGAGGCCTTAATCAGCTCACGAGTTTCCGCCGTTGGCGTGCCCGGCATGCTGACGATCACGTTGCGCCCCGATTGGGTGCTGATTTCGGATTCCGACACACCGGATCCGTCCACGCGCTGGCGGATGATGGACACGGCCTGGTTCAGCTGCTCGTCGGTGATGGACTGGCCGCCCTGCACCTTGGGCGTCAGAATCATCTGCGTGCCGCCCTCAAGATCAAGGGCCAGCTTGGGAGCCCAGCTCGCCGATCCCCAGATGGCCCCGCTGCCAAGCAGCATAGCCAGTGCAATAAAAATAATCCCAAGCCACAGCAGGGTCCTGCGGGCCGTTGAAGTGGGGCCAGTACGTGCCATCAGTGGATCTTTCTCTTCGTCATACGCTCCCGACGCAACGGGGCCGCTCCAGCCGGAGGGGCGGGAGCGGCAGTCGCGGCGAAGTTCCGGTGGGAACTCCTCGCCTGGATGAGACTAGTTGTCTTTGTTGTTGTCTTTATTCAACCGCAGGATCGTCTCATCGGGGCTCTCGTTGACGGGAACTTCACCGTGCCCGGTGGGGCCGGAGAAACCGGTCAACGAGGATGCGTCGTCGGGGACGCCCTGGTGAGTCTCATCCGGTGCGGTGATTTTGGTGATCGTCTGGCGGTGCACCGTTGCGGTGTTTCCCGGCGACAGTTCAAGGACCACCTTGTTTTCGGCGTCGTCGATCGCCAGGACGGTTCCGAACAGGCCAAAGTTGGTCATCACCGAAACACCAGTGGCCAGCTTGGCCTGTTGCTGCTGTTGCGCCGCTTTGGCCTTTTTCTGCCGGCGGAACATCATCAAAATGACGACGGCGAAGAGCGCGAAGAGGATCAGTGTCATGGGGTCAAAGCCGCCGGCTTGGGTTTCGCCGGCGGCCAGAATGCTTGAGAACACAGCTGGGGTCCGTTCCTTTGTGTCAATGGGTTCCGGGGCTGCTTACAACGTGCCGGACGTCATACCAGTCTAAGCTGATTTTCGCCGAGCGAACGCGTTGCGCCCAATTCGGCCCTCAGTTCGCGGCAATCCGCTGCCGGGCACCGGCTTAGGCGGCGTGGTAGGCAGGCACCGCGACCGGTCGCCGTTGGCAGGCACCGCGCCCGGTCGCCGTCGGACACCACTGCGGCCATGCGGTGACGCCAGGCACTGGGGACGGGCACGATCGTCAGGGAAAGTCGCCGGGCAGGCCATCCCCGGGCACGATGATGGGAAAGGGTGCGGTGCCCGATGCATCCGGGGGCATCTGCAGCCCCAAATGCTCCCAGGCCGCCGCCATCGCGATCCGGCCCCGTGGAGTCCGGCCAAGCAGGCCCTCCCGCACAAGGAACGGCTCGGCGACCGTTTCGACGGTCTCGGGTTCTTCGCCCACGGCGATGGCCAGCGTGGAGAGGCCCACCGGACCGCCGTTGAATTTGGTGATCAGAGCATGCAGCACGGCGCGGTCAAGCCGGTCCAGCCCACGCGCATCGACCTCATACATGTCCAATGCGGCGGACGCGGTCCGGGCATCGATGCTCGCCACGGCGTGGACCAGGGCCCAGTCACGCACGCGCCGCAGCAGCCGGTTGGCAATGCGCGGGGTTCCTCTGGAGCGGCCGGCAATTTCGGCAAATCCGGCACTGGTCAGCGACAGATCCAGCAGTCCGGCCGAGCGTCGCAGGACGAGCTCCAACTCCGCCACCGAGTAGAACTCCAGGTGTCCGGTGAACCCGAACCTATCCCGCAGCGGGCCCGGCAGCAGGCCCGCCCTCGTGGTGGCGCCGACGAGAGTGAAGGAGGGTAGTTCCAGCGGGATTGCGGTGGCCCCGGCCCCCTTCCCGACCACGATATCGACCCGGAAATCTTCCATGGCCATATACAGCATTTCCTCTGCGGGCCGTGACATCCGGTGAATCTCGTCCAGAAACAGCACTTCGCCCTCGGAGAGCGAGGACAGAATGGCCGCCAGATCGCCGGCGTGCTGGATCGCCGGTCCTGAGCTGATCCGTAACGGGGCATTCATTTCCGCCGCGATGATCATCGCCAAGGTGGTTTTTCCCAGACCGGGAGGGCCGGACATCAGCACATGATCGGCACTGCGGCCGCGGATCCGGGAGGCTTCCAACACCAGCGAGAGCTGTTTGCGGACCCGTTGCTGACCGACAAAATCATGCAGATTCTTCGGACGCAGGGCCGACTCGATGGCACGCTCCTCCGGCTCGCCGCCCGCCGGCCCTACCACCTCCGGGGAAACGACCAGCCGCGCCGCATCGGCAGGGCTCACTGCTGGTGTCTTCCCCGTGGCGGTCTTCCCCGTGCTGGTCTTCCCCGCCGTAGCCTTCCCCTTGACTTTTCCCGGGATCTGCTCAGCCACGGGCCCGCACTCCGCCGGCAGACCCCCGGGAACTGTCCTGGCCGAGCCAGCGCAGCGTGGCCCGCAGAATGGCCGCGACATTCGCGCTCTCCAGCAGGGCCGGATCGTCCGCCGTGGCCCTGTCGATGCTCGCCGCGGCGTCCTTCTCGGACCAGCCCAGCCCGGTCATGGCCGCAATGACCTGCGGTTTCCAGGCGGCGCGAACCGCAACGGCGCCCGCCGCAGATCCGGTGCCGGTTCCCTCCGGATGCAGTTTTCCGGTCAGTTCGAGCACTATTCGGCCGGCGACCTTCGGGCCGATGCCGGGAACCTTGGTGAACGTTTTGCCGTCGCCACCGGCGACCGCGACACGGATGGTTTCGGGTTCATGCACGGCCAGGACCGCCAGGGCCAGCCGCGGACCGATCCCGCTGACGCTGAGCAGGACGTCGAAGACCTCCCGCTCGCCGCTGTTGTCGAAACCGTATAGGGTCATCGAATCCTCGCGGACGATCATGGACGTGGTCAGGGTTGCCTCCTGGCCGGTCCGGAGCGCACCCAGGGTTTTGGGTGTGGCATGGACCAGCATGCCGATCCCGTTCACATCGATCACCACCGACGACAGACCGACCTGCGCCACGGGTCCGCGAACAAAGCTGATCATGGGGTTACCTCTTGTATAGGGCCGTCCGGGTTGAACCGACAGCATGTAGAACATATCTACGAACAGCGTAGCGAACCAGACGGACATTGCGGGAGTGCCACGCTCAACGCCAGCTGTGGCCCGACTTTTCCTTGTTCCGTTTCGCCTTGGCTTCGGCTTCCCGCCATAGCCTCTGCGCCGCCGTCGCCCCTGACGGGGAAGTGCCCGGGAGAACCGGGTCAGCCGCTGAAACCGATAGGGGGCCCATCCGCCAGGCGTGCGTGATGGCCAGCGCTAAGGCGTCCGCCGCGTCGGCAGGAGTGGGCGGCGCGTCAAGGCGCAGGATCTTTGTCACCATCGTGGTGACCGCCGCTTTGTCCGCACGGCCGCTGCCGGTCACGGCGGCCTTCACCTCCGACGGAGTGTGCAGAGCCACCGGAATACCCCGGCGTGCAGCGGCAGCGATCACCACGCCGGAGGCTTGCGCAACCCCCATCACGGTACTGACATTGAGCTGCGAAAACACCCGTTCCACGGCGAGCACATCCGGACTGTATTCCTTCAGCCAGCGGTCGATGGAGTCAGCAACCACAAGCAGCCGTACGTCGAGGCCCTTATCGGGGGTGCTGCCCACCACGCCGAAGGCCACCAGAGTGGCCCGCCGGTTCGGCTCCACGTCGACCACGCCAAGCCCGCAGCGCGTCAGGCCGGGGTCCACACCCAAAACACGCAGCGTCAGTCCTCGTCCAGCTGGGCCATGACCTCGGCGCTGACGTCCGCATTGGAGTAAATGTTCTGGACGTCATCCAGATCCTCCAACGCGTCGTAGAGCTTCATGAACTTGCGGGCGTGCTCCACATCAAGTTCCACCTGCATGGACGGTACAAAACCGGCCTCGTCGGAGTCGTACTCGATGCCGGCCTCGGCCAGCGCGGCCCGGATCGCGGGCAGATCCTGGGGTTCGGAGATGACCTCGAAATTCTCGCCGTCATCCTTGACCTCTTCCGCTCCCGCGTCGAGGACCGCCATCAGAACGTCGTCTTCGGACAGCTCCTTCTTGGCCAGCGACACGACGCCTTTACGGGCGAACATATAGGCCACGGATCCGGGATCGCCCATGTTCCCCCCGTTGCGTCCCACCACCAGCCGCACCTCGGAGGCTGCGCGGTTCTTATTGTCCGTCAGACATTCAATCAAAATCGCGGTACCCTGCGGACCATACCCTTCGTACATGATGGTCTGGTAATCCACCGCGTCGCCGAGCTGGCCGGAGCCGCGCTTGATCGCGCGATCGATATTGTCCGCCGGCACCGATGTCTTTTTGGCCTTGGAGACGGCGAGTTCCAGGGACGGGTTGCCCACCATATCGGCGCCGCCGATGCGGGCGGCGACTTCAATGTTCTTGATCAGCTTGGCAAAGGACTTCGCACGCCGGCCGTCAATGACAGCTTTTTTGTGCTTGGTGGTTGCCCATTTGGAGTGCCCTGACATGCTTTACGCTTCTCCTCTAATCATGCGGATAAACAGCTCGTGGATGCGCCGCTCCCCCGTGACCTCCGGATGAAAGGAGGTGGCGAGCAAATTCCCGGACCGCACCGCCACTGCTCGGCTCGTACCTTCGATTCTAGCCGTCCGGTCGTTTTGAGGGTGCGCCGGGCCGCCAGCTGCCCGTAATTCCGCTCCCGTTAAGCCCGGCATGGACAATTTCGGGGCGGGCGGGAACTGCACAGTCGCCAACACCTCCACGGAATCGCCCACGCGTTCCACCCAGGGGGCCCGGATAAAAACCGCATGCACCACGGCCGCGCCGTGCCCCGTCGCAGCTGAGCCGGTGAGCGCGGAAAAATCCAGGTCCGTCTCGAAGGAGTCACGCTGGCGCCCGAAGGCGTTGCGCCGAACGGTGATGTCCATCCCGCCGAGCGTCTGCTGTGGGTTGCCGTCGCGGTCCGTGGCGGGATCCGCGATTTCGTTGGCCAGCAGGATCATCCCGGCGCAGCTGCCGTAGACGGGCAAACCGGCGGCAATGCGCTCCTTCAGCGGTTCGGCCAGGGAAAAGATTCGGGTCAGCTTGTCGATCGTTGTCGACTCACCGCCGGGCAGAATCAGGGCGTCGACGGCGGCCAGCTCGGCCGGGCGGCGGACGCTCACCGCGCGCGCACCGGAGGCCTCTATGGCCCGGGCGTGCTCGCGGACGTCCCCCTGCAGGGCCAGAATGCCGACGGTCAGCGGATGGTTGGAAGGTCTGGGAATGCTCACCAAGTCATCATAGTGGGCCCCCTCACCCGCGGGTCCGAGAGGGCACGCGGGCCAATCCGGCGGCGCCAACCCAGTAGCATTGACCGAGGACTGACGTACTAAAGATGAGGTTGGCAGTATGTGCGGAATCGCCGGTTACTACGGTTTTGGGGAAGATGAAGCTCTCCTGCGGGAGATGAATGCGTGCATTGTGCACCGGGGCCCCGACGGCGAGGGGTACTACACCAACGGAGAGGTGGGCCTGGCTCACCGACGGCTGTCCATCATCGACGTCGCTCATGGCCAGGAGCCCATGATCAGCCAGGACGGTCAGACCGTCCTGGTCTATAACGGCGAGGTCTACAACTATCTGGATCTGCGGGCCGAACTCGAGGCGTTGGGCCGGACCTTCAACACCGTATCGGACACCGAGGTGGTGCTGCAGGCCTACGAGGAGTGGGGCGACGACGCCTTCGACCGCTTCAACGGCATGTTCGGCTTTGCCATCCACGACGGGAAGAACAACCGGCTGGTCCTGGCCCGCGACCACTTCGGTATCAAGCCGCTGTATTACGCCAATGCCGGCACCGCCGAGGACCCGAAGCTGCTCTTCGGCTCGGAAATCAAGCCCCTGCTGGCAACGGGCAGACTGGAAACCGCCCCCAACGAGCGGATTCTCTACCGGTACCTGCAGTTCCGCATCCACGATGAGGAAGCCCAGACGTTCTTCGACGGCGTGTACAAGCTCATGCCCGGCGAAAAACTCGTGGTCGATACCAGCGCCGGCGCCCCGGCGGGCTTCACCGTCAGCCCCTACACGCGGTTCAAGGAAGAGCTCGCCGAGCTGGCCAGGATCGGCACCCCGTACAGCCAGGACGTCATAGCCGAATACCGCAGCCGTTTCACCGAGGGTGTTCGCCTGCGCCTGCAGTCCGAAGTCCCCGTGGGCACGGCCCTTTCCGGCGGACTGGACTCGTCCGCCGTCGTCGTGACGATCAACAAACTCATGCAGGAGAAAGCGGCGGCCACCGACTCCCTCGGCGCCACCCAGCAGACGTTCTCGGCGATCTTCCCGAACTCGATCAATGACGAGGAAAAGTACGCCGACGCCGTTCTTGCCACCTGCACGGGCAATGTCACCAGCCATAAGATCCTGCCCAAAGCGGAGGAATTCGCCAAGGACCTGGACGACTTCATCCGCACCATGGAGGAGCCAATCATCTCGTCCGGGCCCTACGCGCAATACCGGGTCATGCAGGAGGCCTCCAAGCACGTCACGGTGCTGCTGGACGGTCAGGGCGCCGACGAAATGATGGCCGGCTACATCCCGTACTATTTCGCCTACCTTCGACAGCTGAAAAAGAACGGCCAGCGGGCCAAGCTGGCCAAGGAGATGGCCTCCAGCGCCGACATTCTCTTCCGGCTGGGACGTTTCCGGGTGCGCGGCATGCTAACGGCCAAAAAGCCGCTGGCCATCTCGTCGCTGCTGAAGAAGGATTTCACCGCCGCGCACAAGGGCGAGAAGTTCTCCAATATTGCCGACAACCTCAAACTGCGGCTGATCGACGATCTGTTCCACAAGTCACTGCCGGCCGTGCTGCGCTATGAGGACAAGAACACGATGCGTTTCTCCCTCGAGGGCCGCGTTCCCTTCCTGGATAAGGAAGTGGTGAAATTCCTCTTCAGCCTCGATGATGAATCGATCATCAAGGGCGGCTGGAACAAGCGGATCCTGCGCGACGCCACCCGGGACCTGCTTCCGGAAATGATCAGCAACCGCCGCAACAAGATCGGGTTCACCACGCCGGAAGCGGAATGGTTCATCCTGATGAAGGAAAGAATCTACGAAATCTTCCTGTCCTCGTCCTTCGGGAACCGACCGTACTGGGACCAGAACGCCGTCCTTTACGCCTTTGAGGAGTACCTGACCGGCAAGAGCAGCGCCTCTACCATGGTCTTCTGGCGGCTGCTTAACACCGAGCTCTGGCTGCGTGAATTTTTCGACGAGCCGGAAGTCAAGGCTGGCATCGCAGACAAGAGCGACTACGTTCCGAACGCCGACAAGCAGCTGGACATTACGGTCGCCTCTGATGGCAAGGAAACAGGTGGCGGCACTTACCGCCGTTACCCGCTGCGCACCGAAGTGTTCTACAAGGACACCGACTTCGACCCGGCCGTTATGGGCTATGTGGAGCGCTTTTTCGCCGGACTTCCGGAGGCAGGCGACGAGCATCAGGCCGCCACGTCCGGAACGCCGTGGTACCTCTTCGTCAGCGAGAAGATCGTTGCCATGACGCAGGGACGGTCCATTCCGGTCTGGGACATCAAGGTCACCCCCGCCGCCCGGATACTGAGCCGCTTTGTGACCCGCAATCCGGGCGGCATCGGGCTGGCCAGCCCCTGGTCCATGCAGCTCGCCATCGACGAGGTCGGGCTCCCCCGGCTGCTGTACGCTGCCGGGCGCAGCGTTGTCGGCAAGCTGCAGGGCAAATCGGGAGTCTTCTACGAGGTCGTGGGCCACAACATCAACGCCATTGACGGAGCTGCCGGCTACCAGGTCGGCACCTCGACTCACTCCGTCAAGTACGCGCCGTTGGATCCCGAAGGTGTTGCCGTCCGGCTGAGCGCGCTGGTCCGTGGGCGCGTGCCCAAGGAATTCGCCGCCACATTCGCCGGAACGGCCATCATGGACGCCAATGACCTCGGTGTGGTCGCGCTGGGACACGACACCGGATTGGCGCAGACCGTCGTGGAAGGTATCTTCCGGGATAATCCGCAGGGCCAGACGACGGAGACCACGCCCATGTCCATGGTGTTCAGGCGCCAATAGGAGACGGCGGTTGGCCTGTCAGGCGCTGCCACGGCCGGTCCGGCTAAACGCGGCGGCGTTCATGCAGTACATCGGTTGCGTGAGCGTGTCCGGAACGCGCTGCTCCCAAGGCAAGTGACCGTCGTCGTCCGCCCAAATGGCCTGAAGCGCCCGGACCCCTTCGCCGTAGTACGTGTCCGCCGTCAGCAACACGGTGCTGGCCCGTGGAATGTCGAGCAGCTGAACCGACCGGCCCTGCAGCGCTACCAGCATGCCGGCCTCGAGCCGGCGGCCGCCGAAACGTACCATGTCGGCGAGTTCATTGAGCAGCCGCGCCATATCCTGCAGCGGGCGGCCGCTCATCAGCAGCTCCGGATGCCCCTGAAGGGCCGTGAGCCCCACGGTGTAGGCGAAGGCCGTGTTGGCGGAATCCCCCTCCACACCCTGAATGGCAACTCCGTACCGGTCAAGCATCCGGCGGAACTTCTCATTGGCTTCTTCGGCGGTGGCGCCATTGCACATGTCACACATCATGTCCTCCTTCGTGGAACAAATCCGTACGTTCATCATCGCGAGGAGCACCGACAGTTTCGGCGGCCAGTTCCAACCGGCGGAAGACATGATCGGCGGAAGAGCTGGCGCAGCTTTGAAGCAGGATGCCTGATGAAGCGGAACCGGCCTGCCGGTCAGCCCGTCCGGGTGAGATGGCGACGCCACGGGCGCCCGAAGCCCCGCCGCCCGGGGCCCAACCGTTCGGGACGCAGCCCGATGCCGATGATTCTCGCCGGCAGGACCTGCAGCATGGGTAGTCGACCGAGCAGCCGCAGCATTCGGGGCGCATTCACCGGCTCTGTGCTGCCCAGCATTGGCAGTACCAGGAAGCGCTGTGCCGTCCGCTGCAGCAGCTGTGTTCCGGCGGTCGGGAACCAACGACGCCTGTGGATCAAGGCGAGCGTCCGGCTGTCCGGGGTCCCGAGGTGCAGCGGGCCGGCCAGTATGCGGGCGGCACAGACCGCGTCCTGGATGGCCAGATTAATGCCGACGCCGCCGATCGGGGACATGGCATGCGCTGCGTCCCCGATGAACAACAGTCCTGGTACGGACCAGCGTCGTAGCCTGTCCAGCCGCACGGTCAGCGTGCTGACATCACCGAAATCGCGCACTTCGGCCACGGCGTTTGCCAGCGACGGGACCAGATCCGCTACAGATTCCCGCAGCACTTCGATGCCTGCCGCACGCACCCGTTCGTCCCCGCCTTTGGGGATTACATACGCGACCTGCCAGTACTCGCCACGGTCGATGGCCAGGAGTACGCGGCCCGGGCCAAAATGCATATCCAGCCCCTCGGCCGCTCCCGCTCTGCGGCTGAGGCGGAACCACAGTACATCCATGGGCGCCCCAAACTCCCGCGGCTGCAGACCCGCGCGCCGGCGCAGGACCGAGTTCCGCCCGTCGGCGGCCACGCTCAGTTTCGCCGTCACGTCCATGATGCCGTCCGGCCCCTCCACCCGAACACCGCGGATAACCCCGTTTCGTTCCAGCAGACCGACCGCTTCATGACTGCGCAGCAGCCGGAAGCCAGGCAGCTTCACGGCGGCACCTGCCAATACCGCCAGGAAATCCGACTGCGGCATAAAGCGGATGTAACCATGAGCCGCGTGCAGCCGGGAAAAATCGGCCACCCGATACGTGCCGTCGGCAAACGTTGTGCGCAGCTCCGCGACATCGCGGTGTGGAACCTCCGCTGCCGCCTCCGCCAGGCCCAGTTGATCCAGCACGTCCAAGGTGGACGGATGCACCGTGTCGCCACGGAAATCGCGCAGAAAGTCCGCGTGCTTCTCCAGCACGGTGACATCCACGCCCTGGCGCGCCAGCAGGAGGCCGAGCATCATGCCTGCCGGTCCGCCGCCAACGATGCACACATCAGTCTCCGGGTCCATGGTGCCTATCATGGACTCCGCATCGGCCCGATACAACCGCGTCCGTTACTACCGCCGCTGCGACCCAAGTCCGTTACGACCGGGTCCCGGCTGCCGGCATAATCCCGTTCCCTACCGTCGATGCCGGCTGGTCGCGACGCGGGATAGAACGGGTCCGCCACCGGATGGTGACGGACCCGTTCTCATGGTTACCAGCCGCGCGTGGCCAGACGATGCGGCTCGGGAATTTCGTCCACGTTGATACCGACCATGGCCTCGCCCAGCCCCCGCGAGACCTTAGCGATGACATCAGCGTCGTCATAGAACGTGGTCGCCTTTACAACGGCGGCGGCACGCTCCGCGGGATTGCCGGATTTGAAGATGCCCGAGCCGACGAAGACGCCGTCGGCTCCCAGCTGCATCATCATCGCAGCGTCGGACGGAGTGGCGATGCCGCCGGCCGTAAAGAGCACCACCGGCAGCTTCCCGGTCTGCGCAATTTCCTTCACCAATTCATACGGAGCCTGGAGTTCCTTGGCGGCGACGTAGAGTTCATCCTCCGCGAGCGTGGACAGCCGGCGGATTTCGGCGCGGATCTGGCGCATGTGGGTGGTGGCATTGGATACGTCCCCCGTGCCCGCCTCACCCTTGGAACGGATCATTGCCGCCCCTTCATTGATGCGGCGCAAGGCCTCACCAAGGTTGGTGGCCCCACAGACGAAGGGAACCGTGAAGTTCCACTTGTCAATGTGGTGGGTATAGTCCGCCGGCGTCAGAACTTCCGACTCGTCGATATAGTCCACGCCCAGGGACTGCAGCACCTGCGCCTCAACGAAGTGACCGATGCGCGCCTTCGCCATCACAGGAACCGAGACGGCTTCAATGATCTTGTCGATCATGTCCGGGTCACTCATCCGCGAGACGCCGCCTTGGGCGCGGATATCGGCGGGAACACGCTCCAGCGCCATGACAGCAACCGCGCCGGCATCCTCGGCGATGCGGGCCTGTTCGACGTTGATGACGTCCATGATGACGCCGCCCTTAAGCATCTCGGCCATGCCGCGCTTGACCCGGCTACTGCCGGTCACGTTCACTGTTGCGCCGCCGCTGACGGGACCGGACACGGGCGTTACCTCAGGTGTAGACACAAAAACCCCTATGGGAAAGTAGATGAGAGCCTCTTGCGTAAGGCATCACTAGACAGGTCAATCGTAGTCCTCCGGCCCGGCAGGACTTAATTCGGGCCAGGCACGTTGAGACACGCAGCGGATTACGGATGGCTGCCGGGTGTCTTCCGGGCTGTTGTGCCGCCGGACGGGACGGGGGCGCCCGGACGGGGCCGCGGGATCAGCGCTTTTGCCGTGCGGATTTGGGTCTCCGTACCGCACGCGCACGGGCACTATCAGTGCCGCCGTCGAGCCTGAAAGCCTGCCGGCGGACGGTCATGATTCGCTGGAAGATCGTAACCAAACTGGCCGCGGCCAGCAGGATCAGCACGATCAGCAGCAGAACTTCGCTGATGCCCAGGCCTACCAGCCCCGTGGCCACCAGCACGGAGACCAGACGGTCCGAACGCTCGGCAATGCCGACGTTGGCCGTCATACCCAGTCCTTCGGCCCGCGCTTTGGCATACGAGACGATGCTTCCGAGCACAAGACAGACCAGGGCCATGACCGCAATCACGTGATTGTTGCCGCCGGTGTAAAACCAGACGATGATGCCCGCAAAGACGGCGCCGTCGCCCACCCGGTCCAGCGTGGAATCCAAAAACGCACCCCAGCGCCCCGACCGGCCCAAGGCCCGGGCCATCAGACCGTCGATAATGTCCGAGAAAACAAAGACCGTAATGACCACGGTTCCCCAGAACAGCTGTCCCAACGGATACCAGATCAGCGCGCCGGCGGCGACACCCAGCGTCCCGGCAATGGTCACCGCATCAGGGGAGACACGGCAGCGCACCAGGAAATTGGCCACTGGGCTGAAGATGGCGGCAAAGAGCGCCCGGGCGTACTTATTGAGCATCGTTCCACGCCTCTGCAACCTGGCTCCGGACATCCCCGAGGGTCTGGGTAATGGCTTTGGTCTGGGCAATGATCGGCAAAAAATTGCCGTCACCGCCCCAGCGCGGCACCACGTGCTGATGCAGGTGGGCAGAAATCCCGGCCCCGCCGGTGACGCCCTGGTTCATGCCAAGGTTGAATCCGGAGGGGTTGGAGACCTTGCGCAGCACCCACATGCCACGCTGGGTGAGAGCGGCGAACTCCGCCGTTTCCTCCACCGTGAGGTCCGTATAGTCCGGGATATGCCGGTATGGACAGACCAGCAGGTGGCCGGGATTGTACGGAAAAAGGTTCAGCACCACGTAGACGCTTTCACCCCGGTGCACGATCAGGGACTCCTCATCGGAACGCGATGGGGCCACGCAAAACGGGCACTCATCGTTTTTGAACTGGTCCTGACCGCCCTGGATATAGGCCAGCCGGTGTGGGGTCCACAGGCGCTGGAATGCGTCGGGGACCCCGGGAAGCTCAAAATTGTCGTGCACGGTTCCTGCCCGCACAGTTCCAGCCTGTCCGGTTCCGGACGGTCCGGCGTCGTCCGATGCGTTGCTCACAGCAATCCGCCGATCCGTTACGCTGTCCGGTTCCGGACTGCCTCGACGATACGGGTCACGGCCTCATCAACCGGAACACCATTGTCCTGGCTGCCGTCCCGGAAACGGAAGGACACCGCCGAGGCATCGACATCATCGCCGCCCGCAATCAGCACAAACGGGACCTTGTCTTTGCTGGCCGTGCGGATTTTTTTCGGGAACCGGTCCGAGGAGACATCCACTTCGGCGCGGATTCCCTGCGCCTTGAGCTTGTCCACGACGTCGAACATATACTCGTTGAACGCCTCGGCCACGGGAATGGCCACCACCTGTACGGGTGAAAGCCACGCGGGGAATGCGCCGGCGTAGTGTTCGGTCAGCACCGCGATGAAGCGCTCAATCGAACCGAACAGGGCGCGGTGGATCATCACCGGGCGCTGGCGGGTGCCGTCCGCGGCCTGGTACTCAAGCTCGAAGCGCTCAGGTGTGTTGAAGTCCAGCTGAATCGTGGACATCTGCCACGTGCGGCCGATGGCATCCTTGGCCTGGACGGAGATCTTGGGACCGTAGAACGCGGCTCCGCCCGGATCCGGCACCAGGTCCAGGCCGGAAGCTTCGGCCACTTCAGCCAACGTCGCGGTAGCCTCCTCCCAGACTTCATCGGAGCCGACGGACTTTTCCGGATCCTTGGTCGACAGTTCCAGGTAGAAATCGTTCAGGCCGTAGTCCTTGAGCAGACCCAGCACGAAGTTCAGCGTTTTGGTCAGCTCATCCTTCATCTGCCCGCGGGTGCAGTAGAGGTGGGCGTCGTCTTGGGTCATCCCGCGCACCCGGGTCAAACCGTGGATCACGCCTGACTTTTCATAGCGGTAAACGGCACCGAACTCGAAAAGCCGCAGCGGCAGTTCGCGGTAGGAGCGCCCGCGCGAACGGAAGATCAGGCTGTGCATCGGGCAGTTCATCGGCTTCAGGTAGTAATCCACACCCGGTTTGCGGACCGTGCCGTCGTCGTTAAGCTCGGCGTCCACATGCATGGGCGGGAACATGCCGTCCTTGTACCAGTCCAAGTGCCCGGAGACCTCATACAGATGGCCCTTGGTGATGTGCGGGGTGTAGACGAAGTCATAGCCCGCCTCCACGTGCCGCTGGCGGGAGTAATCCTCCATGGCCTTGCGGATAATGCCGCCCTTGGGGTGGAACACCGGCAGGCCGGAGCCCAGCTCGTCCGGGAAAGAGAACAGGTCAAGCTCGGTGCCCAGTTTGCGGTGGTCGCGGCGCTCCGCCTCGGCCATCCGCTCCTGGTACGCCTTCAGCGCATCCTTGGTGGGCCAGGCCGTGCCGTAAATGCGCTGCAGCTGCTTGTTGTTCTGGTTGCCGCGCCAGTAGGCCGCGGCGCTGCGGGTGAGGGCGAAGGCGTTGGAGATCAGCTTGGTGTTGGGCAGGTGCGGGCCGCGGCACAGATCGCACCAGACGGTGGCGCCCTCTTTGCGCTCCACATTGTCGTAGATGGACAGCTCCGCACCGCCCACCTCAATGTTGGAGCCGTCGTCGACGGAGGCTCCAGCCGCGGCTGCATCATCCCCTTGGGAGCCCTTGATGCCGATTAGCTCCAGCTTGTATGGCTCGTCTTTCATCGCCTCGCGGGCCTCGTTCTCGGTGACGACGCGGCGGACGAACTTCTGGTTGCTGTTGATGATCTTCTGCATCATCTTTTCCAGCTGCTTCAGATCTTCAGGAGTAAAGGGCTCTTCGACGTCAAAATCAAAGTAAAAACCATCGGTGATGTATGGCCCGATCCCGAGCTTGGCATGCGGACGCAGCTGCTGAACGGCCTGGGCCATCACATGGGCGGTCGAGTGCCGGAGCACGTCGAGTCCTTCCGGGGAATCAATAGTCACAGGCTCGACGGCGTCGCCGGCCGCAAGCGGCTGGTCCAGATCCTGCAGCTCACCGTTCACGCGCATCACGACGACCTCGCGCCGCTCGAAAAAGAGCCCGGCACCCGTGGTGCCCGCCGTCACCGTGGTCGCTTCGCCGTCGACGTTAAGGGTGATCTGCGTATCCACTGGCACTGCTGGCTCCTAAATTCGGTTGAGTGGCTCCGTCTAAGCAACATACGAGGGGTGCTGTGAGCCACTTCCGATGGTACTGGGAACTTCCCACGCCGACCAACACACCGCAACTGCGGTGCACGCGGTTCGGCCGGTCACGGTCCTATATCCGCCAGTACCCTATCCGCCCGGTACTTTATCCACCCAGACCGGTGACGGCCAGGGTCCGGCGTGTCCCCCGCAAGGGGTCCTCCGGTGCGGGATCGCGGCTGTGTCCGCCCGTGGGTTGTGCCTTTGGAAGTGGGAGAGTCTCCACGCGGCTCAGATCCCAAGCCTCCAGCGCCTGCAGGCTGATCCCCCGCGGCCCCGTGCGGCGGGTCAGCCCCCGGATCAGCAGCATCCTCGTGCCGAACAGCAGCGGGCCCGACTTTTCCTGCGCCTCGTGGAAGAACGTCGCATCCACGCAGCCGGTGCCGTCGTCGATGCTGATGAAAACCACCCGGCGGCCGCCGCGCATCGGTGGGGTCTGGGTCGCCACCCGGATGCCCGCGACCAGCACCTCCGAATTGTTGCGCATCCCCAACAGTTTATCCGCCGTCGTCACCCCCAGGGACGCCAGCAGCGGGCGGTAGCTGGAGATCAGATGACCACTGACATCCAAAGCCAGCAGATCAAGCTCCGTGCGGATCTTCTCCACCGTGCTTGGCTCCGGCAGCTCATCCTTGAGATTATAGAGCTCCAGATCGCCGAACGGCAGCTGCAGCTGCCCCTCGATCGGTTCCGACCGTTTGCTGCGGGTGGGCAGGCTCTGCAGATGGGCAACCAGATCCGCCCGGCTGGCCGTTGACCCCGTCTCTTCCTTGGCTTTCCGGTGCAGCGCGTCAAATGCCCCCAACTGAGCGAGCCGTTGCATCGTCGGACGGCTCACCCGGGCCTGCGTCCGCAGATCCGCCAAGGAGGCATAGGGCTGGTGGGCCACAATACGTTTAAGCTCGGCGACGGAAAGCCCGTACACCCCCGCCAGGCTCATCCGGATGCCCAGCTTCCGTTGCCCCGTCCGGTCTTCCGGCCGCCGGATTGGAAAAGCCCCGGTCTCCACCGGCGCTTCGACCCACTCCACCCGGTACTCCCCCGAGCTCCGGTTAATGTCCAGCGGCAGAATCGGGATACCCATTCTGCGCGCCTCCGCGACCAGCAGCCGGCGCGGATACATCCCCGGATCGTGTTCCCAGAGACCCGCCAGGAAGGCCTCCGGATGATGGGCTTTCAGCCACGCCGACTGATACGTGGGCACTGCAAAAGCGGCACCGTGGGCCTTGCAGAATCCGAAACTACCGAAGGCCTTCAACGTTTCCCAGACCTGGTCGATGACATCAAGGGAGAAACCCCTCCCTCGTGCCTCTCTGCGGAAAGCGTCCTCCACCTGGGACTCGCCGGGCTCATTACCCAGACTCCGGCGGTACTCATCCGCTTGGGCCAGGCCGCAGCCGGTCATGACATCGAAAGTCTTCAGCACCTGTTCGTGGAAGACAGTGACCCCATGGGTTTCGGCCAGCGCAGGCTTCAGAAGCGGATGCGGGTAGACCTCCGGCGCAAAACCGTGACGATTTTCCAGATACGGCTTGACCATATTGGACTTCATCGGCCCCGGCCGGAACAGCGAAATATCAATGATCAAGTCATTGAATTCCCGCGGCGCCATCTTGCCGATCAGTTCCCGCTGTCCCGGGGATTCAATCTGGAAGCAGCCCAGGGTATGGGTGCTGCGGATCAGTTCAAAGGTGTGTTCATCGTCCAGCGGCACGGCATTAAGATCGATGCGTCCGTTGGCGCAGATATAATCCGGGCCGCTGCCCTGCTCATCCTGTGGATGGTTTCCGGCCACTGTCACCTCGGCCTTGGACGGATGGATCCGGATCACCTCCCGGATCGCATAGGCCATGGCGCTTTGCATCCGCACCCCCAGAATATCCAGCTTAAGCATGCCCATCGGGTCCATGTCGTGCTTGTCGAACTGGCTCATCGCCAATCCCAGCCCGCTGGGCTGCACCGGCGTACGGTCCAGCAACGAACTGTTCCCCAGAATCACCCCGCAGGGATGCATGGAAATATGCCGGGGCAGCCGGTCCAGCCGTTCGGTCAGATCCACCAGCAAATCCAGCTGCTGGCTTTGTTCAAATGCTCCGGCCCGTTGCCCTTCCACCCGCTCGGCAAACTCCCGAAGCTCAGGCTTTTCCGCCATAGCTTCGCGGAAATTACGTGCGGAAAAGCGCCACAGCTGTTTGGCAATGGTGCCGATCTCCTCCTCATCCATCCCCAGCGCCAGCCCGGCATCGCGCACCGCCCCCCGCGCGCGGTAGCCGTTCTGCATACTCATCAACGTCACCCGTTCGGGGCCGAACCGCTCAAAAACCCTGTGATAAACGTTGTGCCGCTCGGCGCTTTCAACATCGATATCGATATCCGGCAAGGTGGAGCGTTTCCCGGAGAGGAAGCGCTCAAAGATCAGATCATGCCGCAGCGGATCAACCTGGCTGATATCCAGCAGATAATTCACCAGGCTGGAGGCCCCGGAACCTCGGGCCGCGGCCCGCACCCCCATGTCAAGGATCATCCGGGACACTTCAGCGACCGTCAGGAAGTAGGAGGCGAAGCCCAGCATGGCAATCACACCCAGTTCCTGCTCCACCCTGTCCCGCGCACGGCGTTCGGCCGTGCCGGTGATGCCCGGGAACCGGCGCGTGATGCCGGCCTCACAGCGCTGTTTTAGTTCCAGCTGCGGTTCCTGCTCGATACCGAGCACCGAGGCCTCCGGCACCCCCGGCTGCTTCCAGCCCATATCCGTAACCGGATCCATCCGGCAGCGGTCCGCCAGTTGTTCTGTATTGGCCAGCAACTGCGCCAGCTCCGACGCGCCGTAGCCTGCTGCGTGCATAATTTCCTTGCCCAGCGACGTCATCTGGCCTGCCGATTTCAGCCACCCCTGCCCGTTGGGCTGGAGCCGGCGTTCAGCACCGGATAACACCGTCAGTGGGCTCAATTCCCGGGCGGAGTCCAGCACATCGGCTGTAGCAGCGCCGTCCCTCTCGCAGTAGCGCACCGCGTTGGTCAGCACAGCGGGGACACCGCATTCCTGCGCCAGTTTGAGCATCCGCACCGCCTGAGCCGTACTCAAGGCCTCACCCGGGGCGCTCAAATGGGTGACGATTTCAGCGGCCATGGTTCCCGCCGGCATCTGCTGATACCAGCGTTGAAACTTCCGACGCGGGATCAGATACTTACGCCCGCCCATGGCGCGGCCAACATCCGACGACGGACCCACCAGTACCGTCAGCACAGGTGCCAGTGTTTGCGGGTCCAAGGAGCGTGAGGCAAGCTGGGCCAGGGTCACTCCCACCGGGCTCCGCGGACCGGCATTGGCATGCGCATCCGACACCAGCCGGCAGAGAGCCCCGTATCCCGCGGATCTGGTCCCGCCATGGGCCAGAACCACCACCCGGCCGCTTTCGACCCTGCCGCTTTGAATCCGGCTGTTTTGAACCCGGCCGCTTTGAACCCGGCCGCTTTGAACCCGGCTGTGACCGGCGCCCCCATTCGCCGGTCCACGCTGATGGGCGCCGTCGTCGTACTGGCCGTCGTCGTACTGCTTGTCCGCCTGATGGTCATACTGGTCGCTGAGCTCCTCCAGAACCGCAAGGTCCACCCCCACCACCGGATCAATCCCCGCCTCCATGCAGGCTTTCACGTGTTTTACTGTGCCGTAGAGACCGTCCCGGTCCGTGCAGGCCAAAGCACCCGCTCCGTCAGCGGCGGCGGCCCGAACCAGATCATCGGGCCAGGAAACCCCGTAATGGGCGCTGAAAGCGGTGGAAACGTGCAGATGGGTGAAGCTCATAAGTAATCCAAAGTGTTGTTTCCCGAACCGGTCGATGTCCTGCCCTTGTCAGCAGCTGCTGCATACCAGTTGCTCGGCCAAGCGGGCGGTGCGGGCTGCATTTTTTAGGCGCTGCGCGCCTGTACGGCATCGTGGACCTGCAATAGGCGCCAGCGGCCGCTGTCCGGGTGGTGGCTCAGATCAAAGGTGCACAGCGGTCCCCGCCCGTCGAGCCTGGCCTGAATCCGCCAGATTTCATGGTCCACCAGCCCAGCGCCGTGGCCGCGCTCGGCCCGGCTTTCCTCCGCCCACCATTTGCGTCGTTCGTACCACCGCAGAGGTTCCGCCCCAATGATGTAGCTGCGCCCCTGCCAGTTCAGCCGCAGCGGCAGCCCGGCAGCGGAACGGATCACTTCTACCGGTTCGCTGAACGTCCCCATCGCTGCACCTCCGCTCCCCTTTGCCCGGCGGCTATCGGCGCCGCTCACCGTGCTGATTCCAATACCCGCGGTTTTCAAATACTTACGGTTGTGAATACGCGCAGTGTTCAAATACACGCTGTTTCAAATACACGCTGTTTCAAATACACGCTGTTTCAAATACACGCTGTTTCAAATATGTACTGTTTCAAATATGTACTGTTTCAAATATGTACTGTTTCAAATATGTACTGTTTCAAATATGTACTGTTTCAAATATGTACTGTTTCAAATATGTACTGTTTCAAATATGTACTGTTTCAAATATGATTGACTCGAACATATCTTCTAATAGATTCAAGTGTACGCCCGGCCCCGCTGAAGCACAACGGGCTCCGATCGCACAGGAAGCCCCCGCGTCACAAGTGCGTGACGAAATATAGCTGGCCCGGCAATTGCCGTCTAGCATGTGTGTACAGGCCATCGACGACGCTGGCAACGCCGCAACCTATGAGTCACAAGAGGAGCGCTCCATGACCAACATGGTCACCCTTATCGCACGGACCACACCCCTCGAACGAGACCTCAAAACGGAATCCCGGCCGGCAACCAGCACGGACATCCGCAAGCTTGGCGAGCTCTACTTCACGGCGTACGATCCAGGCGTTGCCAGCGAAAACGTGGAAGCCGCCGTCGCGGACGTCGAAGCGTCCTTCGAAGGCAAATACGGCACCTACCTGCCGGAGGCATCACACGTCGTGGTGGACGAAGCCGGTGAGATCATCGCGGCGATCCTGGTGGTGGAACGCGCCACGTGGGAGGACACCCCGGACGCACCCTTCATCATCGAACTCTTCACTGACCGGCAGCACCGCCGCCAGGGCCTGGCTGAGGACCTGGTGCGCGCCTCCCTGGACACACTCTTCCACGCCGGCCACAAGGAAGTTGCGCTGCGCGTCAACGAAGAAAACTCCGCAGCCCTGGCCCTGTATCTCTCACTGGACTTCCACCGCTGGTCTCCGGAGGAAAACGAAGTCTGACCCGGGGTAACGGATGGGTGCCGGTGCGCTGCCGGCGGAATTCAGCACGGGCCCTAGGCGCGATGTGACTGCACCCGAAGTTCGAGTTCAATAAACGCGCTGATCATGGCACGGTAGGTGGCTTCAGCCACCTCAGGATCCACCTTCTTCTCGGCGGCGAGCTGCCGCACACGATCGATGACCTGGTCGACGCGCGCCGGTGCCAGCACGGCCGCTTTGTCAGCCTTCAACGTTCCGGCGATCCTGACCAAGCGCTCTCGGCGTGCAATCAGCGTCACCATCTGTTCGTCCACTTCGTTGATGGCGATGCGGACAGCCGAGAGTTGGGCTTTCTGAGTCTTTTCACCTTTTCGGTCCATTTCATTAGCCTAACGAGCCTTGCAACCGTGGGTCCATCCAACACGGTGCGAGGTAGCCGCCGGCCCCACCGCGAACGGCGGGGTGGACACGAGGTCGACGACGCTGCTCAGGTGTGCGGCCATACTCCTGAGCTGCCCCGGCGGTGGCTGTCCAACAAGTGGGTGTCGAGGATCCCGATGGCTTCCATCAGTGCGTACATGGTGGTCGGGCCTACGAAGGCGAATCCTTTCTTCCGCAGTGCCTTGGACAGGGCCACCGACTCGGGACTGCGCGTCGGGATGTCTCCGAGGCTAAGCGGCGCCGGTGTTGCTGCCGGTTGGAAGGACCACACAAAGTTCACCAGTCCACCGTCTCCACGCAGCGCGATGGTGGCCTTCGCATTCGTGATCGCGGCCCGGACCTTGAGCTTGTTGCGGACGATGCCGGCATCACCGAGCAGCCGCTCGACATCGGCCTCGGTGTACGCTGCGACGGTTTCCGGGTGGAACTCAGCGAAGGCGCGGCGGAAGGCCGGACGCTTACGCAGGATCGTGGCCCAGGACAGGCCAGCCTGGAATGCCTCCAGGCTGATGCGCTCGTAGATCCCCTGCTCGTCACGGACCGGCATGCCCCATTCCGTATCGTAGTACTCCCGCAGCATCGGATCGACGGCAGCCCAGGCCGGGCGCGCCAGCCCGTCCTCCCCGACCACCACACCATTGACGGACCGGGGGCCAGGTGTGATGGTACCGGGGCCTCCTTCAACGGTGATCGAGGACAGCTCGGGGGTCGTGGTCTTCAATATACTTTCCATCGAGGGGTCTGCCTTTTTGTCCGGGTCTGGGTGCTGCCTACCCGACAGCGGCTCGTGTCGCCGATGCACAGCAGCTCGTGCCGCCGACGCACAGCGGCTCGTGCCGCCGATACTCAGCGGATTACACCGGCCCGCCGCCGGTTTCGTCCTTGTCCTGATGCATCCCCATTTTAGCGGTGTGATCACCGGGTGAGGCGGTAGGCCCCCTTCAGCCATGATGCGGCAGTGGCATGCCAGCCGACGCCGTCCAAGCGGTTCCGAGCTCGGCATCAATGACTCGATCCGGGACCACTGGTCATCAGTCAAAACTGCAGTACGAGACATACCGGCTACGCGGACATTAGGAAACACGCCCTAGCTTTTCGGCTCATACCGCATCGCCACCGCCCCCGAGCCGAACTCCAGCCGGCTCACGAGCCTCAAATCGACATGCCTCGATAGCCCCGCGAACAACGTCGGCCCGTGGCCCGCGAGCCTGGGCTGCACCACGAACTCGTACTCATCGATCAATCCCAGCTCCGCCAGCGCCAGCGGAAGCTTCACGCCGCCCACGAACAGTCCCTTACCCGGCTCTCGCTTGAGCTGCTGAACGGCCTTTCCCAGATCCCCGCGCACGAGCTCCGCGTTCCAATCGACCCGGTCCAGGGTGCTCGACACGACGTACTTCTTTGCCGCGTCGATCGTCCGGGCGAACGGTTCCATCCAATCGGGCCTCGCTCCAATCGGCGCCGCTCCCGTCGGCGCCGCTCCCGTCGGCGCCCGCCACGCTGCTTCCATCATCTCGTAAGTCACGCGGCCAAAGAGGAGGGCATCGGCCTGAACGAGGTTCTCGACCGCATGACGATGCAGGTCTTCGTCCGCGACCATCGCACGATGATCGCAGCACCCATCCAATGTGACGTTGATGGAATACCGAAGGGGTCGCATTACGCAAGCGTACCGATGGGGCAGTGAGCGTGCACACCACGATCAACCGTGCCCCATCAGCACGCGACGGACCTTCCCCGCGTCACGGGGGGGCTTTGTCGAGCCATCACACTCTGGCTGAGCGCATTTGGAGACTCGCCGTAGCGCTGCCCCATAATGAATACATGTGTGGCAGATACGTTATGGCGCGCAGCACCGGAGACCTTGTTGCATCCTTCGATGTCGCAGAGTCCTCCGTAGGGAACATTCGGCCGTCCTACAACATCGCACCGACCGACGAGGTCCCCCTTGTCATCGCGCGCAAGCCGTCCGGAGCTAATGAACTATCCCGGAAGCTGACCACCGCGCGTTGGGGCCTCGTCCCTTCATGGTCGAAAGACTCCAAATCGGGTGCGCGCCTCATCAACGCCCGGATGGAAACTGTGACCGAAAAACCGTCGTTCCGCCAAGCCGCCGCCAAGAGACGGGGGTTACTGATTGCCGATGGGTACTTTGAATGGCAGAAGACCCCGGACGGAAAAATACCGACCTACCTACACGGTAAAGACGAAGAAATTCTCGCCTTCGCCGGACTCTTTGAATATTGGCCCGATCCGGCGCTGCCAGACGATCATCCGGACAAGTGGCTGCGGACATGCACAATCATCACTACGGCCGCGGCGGACTCACTTGGCCATATTCACGACAGGACACCGCTGATCGTTCCACCCGATCTCTACGCCGATTGGCTGGATCCGGCAACTACCAATGCGGCTGAAGTGGACCACCTGCTTGACGCGATTCCCGAACCTAGGCTGGTGCCCCGTGTTGTCAGCACCGAAGTTAACAGCGTTCGAAATAACGGACCCCATCTGATCGCAACAGCTCCCGGCATCGACTGAGCGGATGGACTCCGCGAGGAGCAGACAGCGTGAGGACAACCGGAATCTTGGTGAGTTGTGAACTGGCCGTAGACATTCTCATGGGCTTTACTTTGGGCGCGCTTTTGCCACGAGCACGAGCGCAGGGCCTGAGCCAACCATTTCGTAGGCGATCGCCGCCGCGTCTGCAGACTGGACCGTTTGGGATGTCGTCATGGCGCTGTCCTCTCTCCTGCCGTCCCGGCTCATGCTTCCACTCCCGCGAGGACGGCGTCGAGCTTAATGAACGACTCGTTCCAGCTGTCACGGTTCATATCGCGGAGCTGTGGTGTGAAGGGGCCCTGCTGCACGGTGATGCGGGTCTTCCCGCCGTGATCGTGGAACTGAAGGCGCAGGATCTCGTTGTCGAGGAATCCTTCTCTCGCGTCATCGCACTCTGATATGGCGAGGCTTCATCCAGACGGTCGAAGCTGCCGTTCCAGAAGCGGCGAAACTTTTCCATGTACTCGGTCGCCTCCCTGAGGGGCCCTGCTTCGAGATGGCTGAAGCGGGCGGTTGCGGCCCGGCTCGGCGAGTTTGGCGACGTTGGCGTCACCTTGGCTGAGCCGGGAGAGGATGGCACACCTGGTCGGGTCCGCAAAAGCCGCAAAGACGTTCGTGAGCTGATCTTCCATAATATAACCATGTCGTTCTAGAAGCGAATAGTTACAGACTACTGCGTGATTGAGGCCGTCAAGACGGAGGGGTGAGTGAGCGGTGATGCCTGCGAACTTGGCGGCAGGTGTGCACGGACGACGGCGGCCGTCCCGCTTGGGCGCGTCGGGTGCGGTGCCGGAGCGCCGCTGCGGAATATCAGCGGCCCCCGCTAACGTTGAAATCATGGACCATGCGGTCCGCACGCCGGCGAAGGCATCACCGCCAAGCACGCGTTCAAAAAACCCGAGGAGCACCCGTGGACTACACGCCCGAAACCGGCACCATTACGATGTTTTCAACGTCCTGGTGTGGATACTGCCGCCGGCTCAAGAGCCAGCTGGAGGCTCAGGGAATCGGCTACACCGAAATCAACATCGAGGATGTTCCCGGCACCGCTGAATTGGTCGAGAAGCTCAACGGCGGCAACCAGACTGTCCCCACCGTCATCTTCCCGGACGGGTCCTCGGCCACCAACCCGTCGCTGCGCGACGTGCAGACCAAGCTGGCCGCCTGAGCCAACAAGGTTTCCCACTGGCTGTCCCGCCGGCTGCGCCGCAGAAGCCACATGAAGCCGCATAAAACTGTGCGACGCCGGTCGGACGGCCACCGCTGGCCTCCCGTTGACGGCGGTTATCCGTCCCTGCGACTCATTCCGGCAGGAATCGGCCCAGAGTGGACAACGAGGGCCGGACAGGCTGTGATAGACAGACAGAAGACAGAGCGGGCAGCCGCCTGCTGATTTCCCAGCTGAAGGAGAGAGCTCATAGTGGTGCATAAAGTTCAGGGCGTTGTTGCGCTGACCAAGGGAGCCCCTGTCACACTGGAAACCATTCTGGTACCCGACCCGGGCCCCGGCGAAGCCCTGGTGGATATCATCACCAGCGGCGTCTGCCATACGGATTTGCATTACAAGCTCGGCGGAATCAGCGACGATTTCCCCTTCCTCTTAGGTCATGAGGCCACCGGCGTCGTCAACGCCGTGGGGCCGGATGTCACCGAAGTCGCCCCGGGCGACCGTGTGATTCTGAACTGGCGGGCCGTCTGCGGCAAATGCCGCGCGTGCAAGCGGGGCCAGGCCCAGTATTGCTTCAATACGCATAACGCTACCCAGAAGATGACCCTTGAAGACGGTACCGAGCTGACACCGGCCCTGGGAATCGGAGCATTTGCCGAAAAAACCCTGGTCGCCGCCGGTCAGTGCACCAAGGTCGACCCGGAAGCCGATCCTGCCGCCGTCGGCCTGCTCGGCTGCGGCGTGATGGCCGGGCTCGGTGCCGCCATCAACACCGGCGGAGTAAAGCGCGGCGACTCTGTGGCCGTGATCGGCTGCGGCGGCGTCGGCTCCGCAGCCATCGCCGGCGCGGCACTGGCCGGCGCCACCACAATCATTGCCGTGGACATCGATCAGAAAAAGCTTGACCGCGCCGCCACCATGGGTGCCACCGACACGGTCAACTCGTCCGCGGCGGATCCCATCGAGGCCATCCGCGCCCTCACCGGCGGCTTCGGCGCAGACGTGGTGATTGACGCCGTCGGCCGTCCGGAAACCTACACCCAGGCGTTCTACGCCCGCGACCTAGCCGGGACCGTGGTGCTGGTGGGTGTGCCCTCGCCGGAGATGACGCTGGAACTGCCGCTGCTGGACGTCTTTGGCCGCGGTGGGTCGCTCAAATCATCGTGGTATGGCGATTGCCTGCCGTCCCGGGACTTCCCGATGCTGGTCAGCCTCTACCGTCAGGGCCGGCTGGATCTGGACGCCTTCGTCACGGAGCGGATCGGCATCGGCCAGATCGAGGAGGCCTTCGACAAGATGCGTGAGGGCTCCGTGCTGCGTTCGGTGGTGGAGCTCTGATGGGCCTGCGGATTGAGCGGCTGATCACCTCGGGCACTTTTTCGCTCGACGGCGGCACCTGGGATGTTGACAACAATGTCTGGATCGTGGGCGATGATCAGGAGTGCGTCATCATCGACGCCCCCCACGACGCCCAGGCGATCATAGACCAGCTCGACGGCCGCCGGGTCAAGGCGCTGCTGCTGACGCACGCCCATAATGACCACATCGGTGCGGCGGAGCGGCTGGCCGAAGACGCCCGCGCCCCTATTTACCTGCACCCCGCTGACCGGATGCTCTGGGACGCCGTGTATCCCGGCTTCGGCCCCGGCCACGAAGTCAACGACGGCGACACCTTCGACGTCGCCGGCGCCACCCTCACGGCCCTGCACACTCCGGGCCATTCCCCCGGCTCGGTCTGCTATTACCTGCCTGCCGAGGGCACCGTGTTCACCGGCGATACGCTTTTCAACGGCGGGCCGGGGGCCACAGGACGTTCCTTCAGCGATTTTCCCACCATCATCGAGTCCATCCGGAGTAAGCTGTTCGTCCTTCCCGCGGAGACCGTAGTCCGGACCGGGCACGGGGATTCGACGACGGTGGGCGCGGAATCTCCTGCCCTGCAGGACTGGATCGACCGCGGGCAGTAGGCGGCCCTCTTGGGCACAGATGGGGTACGGCGGTCATCAATGTGCGGACTGAGTTGAAGCGGTTTAAGTACGACGGCGGCCGGGCGGGTCAGTTGATGACGTTCAGTTCCGTGCGGGCGGCGTAGGCGCCCAGCACGGCCGCCGCAACCTCGTCGACCGTCAGTCCATGCACAAGGTCCGCCGCGCCGCCGGCCGTCAGTGGATTCCAGTCCAGCCCGAGCGCAGCGTAACAGTCCGTCAGCACCGAGCGCAGCGGGGCGGAATTCTCCACCACGATGACCGAGCTGAACAGCCAGGCGCCCGACACGACGCGCTGCGCGGTGCCCACCAGCTTGATCCGCCCGTCCCAGGACCCGTCGCCAAGGTCTGTTCCCGCGGCACCCCGACCGAATACCGTGTACTCCCCTGGGCAGTATTCCCGGGGAATCTCCCCCACACCGGCGTCCACACCCAGGTTCTGCAGCGCCTCGGCAAAAAGATCCCCGAAGTACCTGAACCGCGGCTTCGCGTGCACCATTGCGTCCGGCAGCGGCTCAATATGGTCCACAATCAGGCAGCCCGGGTGGTAGGCCGCAGCCCGGCCACCCGCCTTGCGGATCAAGGGTTCGAATCCCTGAGCCGCCGCCGCAGCGCCGGCAGCGGCAAAACCGGGAAGGTTGGCATCGCGTTGCCCGAAGGCCATCGTTGGCTTTGGACGGTACAGCCGCAGCGTCGGGCCGATCTCCCCCGCCCGCGCCGCCGCCAGCAGGCTTAGTCCGTGGTCAAGATCCGCCGCAGCACCGAGGGAGGTCTCCTGCCGCAGCACGGCAAGGGCAGGGGCCATGCTCACCAGGTCAGCGCTCATTCAGGCTGCCGGAAGCTGACGTACCGTGAGGATCTGGGATGCCACGCCGAACGGTCCGTGCGCGTCATTGAGCACGGAATTCGTCAACCCGATCCCGTCGGTCCCAAACGTCACGCTGGTGTCCAGTCCCAGCCATTCCCCCACCGGCTCCCGATGCAGGTGGATGGACAGATCCACGTTCGGGAACATGTAGCTGCCCGGCCCGGGAGGAATGCGGGAGGCGATGCCGTTGGCGGTGTCCACCAAGCCCATCAACCGCACCAGGTCGGTCGTCGGCTCCCCCTCAACCATTGGATACGGGCTGCGGACCCACACCTGACCGCGTCCGGGGCGGTGACCGGGGACCACCTTGACCTTTAGGGAGGCAATGTAGCCGCCGGGCCACTGATCGAGGTCGTGCCACGAGCCGGCCTCTTCCACCCCCGGCATCGCCTCGTCCTCAACGGCGGCGACGTCTGCAGTCTCACCGCGCTGAAGCCGCCAGGCGGTGGCGCGGACGGCCACCCGCTCATCGGCGATCAGCTCGGCCTGCAGCAACTCGATGGTCCTGCCGGGCCGTATCACCTTGGTCTCAATCCGGAACTTCCCGGCCGGAATGATGCCCAGAATATCGAAGCTGATCCGGGCCATCCGCAGCTCGGGTCGCGGCTGGTGAAGCTCCAGCCCACGGGTCATGATCCCTGAAACGGGCGCCATGTGCTGCTCGTGCGGGTTCCAGGCGCCCTGCGTATGGATGCTGGATTCGTAACTGCCATCGCCCAAGGACCGGTAAAAATAGTCCTGCCGTTCAGATCCGGACGGCACGTCGCCATGCTCCCTGAACATGACCGATCCGTCGTCGCCGGTTTTCTCACTCTGCATGCCAAAGACTCTACCTGCACCATGCCCGCCCCTTTGATTAGGACCCTCTGATTCGGGGCGGCGGCTCTGGAATTGCGCCTAGCTGAGGTTAACCCGGCAAATCGGCGTTAAGTTAACATGACGGGCACCGTCAATACGGCCCTCATCGTCGGTCCATGACGTCATCGCAGCTGTGTCTTGGCTCTTGGTGCAACAGCATCAGTTTCAGATGAAGCCACACATCGTGCCCTCAGCATTGGAGACCCATCCGTATTGGTGTAGGGCAAACGAATCGGGGGTAGCCGTAACGGCTACCCTCGATTCGCGTTGCGTTCAATTACTGCAAAGGCACTGTCCGGTGGTGGTGGTGCTCAGCCGTACCCGGCTTGATGGCCGCCGCGGTAACGATGACCGCAATGGCGCCTGTTATCCAGGACGTCCAGGCCGCACCCGACGCTCCGGTGTAGGACCCGATCCAAGGGGAGATGAACAGCAGCGCAGCCACAACCGCTTGCGCCCACTCCATTGCCTGCATCCCAGGCATCGCCAGATTCACCAGACCTGCGATTACCAGCAGTCCGCCGAAGATGATCATCAACGATGCGGAGGCTCCAGCATGAGTCGTCCACGTCGTCGCGAGCACCGCGTACAGACCGACTACGATGGCAGCCCAATCCTGCCAGCGCGTCCATTTCTTCATTAGAACCCATCTCCTTGAGACTTGGCTCCCGGGTGTGGGAGTCTCGACAGGTCCAGCTCCAAACAGGGGCCGGGCTCCACTTCCAGTCAACTCCTCAGCGGGCGGGCTGTCCAGTGGTTTTTTTCACCCAGGCTCCATCACCGCGCTTAGGCATAAACGGTTTTTTCGACCTTCCACTGCATCAGCCGCGGATATACCCAGAAGGTATAGATACCGAGGGTAATTATGCTTAGCAAGAACCACTTGATCCAGTGGCCGAAGATGCCCATACCGGTCCCAACGAAGCGCAGTTGCCGGCCATGCAGGTATGTATTAGTCGCCCGCCAGCGCTCTACCAGAACGACGGCGAACGGGTAGCAAATGCCGAGGGTGCAGACCGTTATCAGCGCCCCGAGAAGCCGAGTGCCGAACCACGTCGCCGCGCCTCCGCGGAATTCATAGATTCCAGAGCCGGCAATGCTGGAGATTTCCGTCTTGGGCGCACCGCCCGCCTGCCCAGAAGTCATTTGGTGCTGATTAATACTCATTCATTTCCCCAATGTTTAGAAGTCAGTGTTTAGAAGTCAGTGCGAACAGTAGAAGACTAATGCCCATTCCGGATTCCGCCGCTATTGGTCAATCTGCACCCGTGCCGCCTCCTGCATCAGCGGATCCGAGATCATCACCGTCGCCGTGCCCGGGGCAATGTCAAAGGCCACCGAGCCTCGCGCTTTATCGCCCGGAAGTACGTCGCCGGCTCCCAAAGGGTTCGCCACGAAGAGACTCTGATCCGCCTTGCGGCCTTCGGCGTCCTTGGCGGAGACATAGAACGGGTTGGAGCTTGTTTTCCCCTTCTCCGTCTCCCACAGGATGTCCAGGACGAGGAATCCGCCGTTCTTGCCGGCCACGGAGAAGGCTGGGTCGCCCACACTCTCCGTTCGCGTGGCGGAGACGATGGTGATCTTGGCGGTATTGCCGTTGCGCATGGTGACGGTGAAGGGCGTCCCGACGGTCGGAGCGGCGGGAGTGGTTTCCGCTGCGGCAGCCGGTTTGCCCTCCGCTGCCGCGGCAGCCGCATCGGGCGTTGCGGGGGCGCCGGAGCAGGAGCTCAGCGTGAGGCCGAGCAGGAGCGCAGCCGCGGGAACCAGGAGGGTCCGGCAACGGATCGCCGTGCGGGCCGGTGGCTTCTGCGGAAGTGACTTCTGCTGCGGTGCGGCGGACGAATCGGAGAGGTGGTGAAGTGTGGAGCGCATGGTGTGCCTTTCATAGGTCAAACGTGGCTGAAGAAGTTGCCGAAGAATCAATGGAGCAAGTACGAATCGGCGTTCGTGGTTACTGCTTTTCCCAGCTGCCGCAGCGGCTGGACTTGAAGTCCTGGCCGGCGGCGAGCAGCACACTGGGTCTGCCCCCGCCTGGGACATCGTTCTCGATGATCTGGCTGCCGTTGCTGCCGCTCTGGTAGATCCCCCAGTAGCATCCGGACTGCACGGCGGCGGCGGCCCGGTACGTCCCCGGCTCAATATCCGTGCCGACAACCCAGGTTCCGTCCCGGAAAGTGTTGGCTGCCTTTTGCTTTTCGACCCCCGCGACGGCGTCTTCACGCTTCTTCACGGCAGCCTGGGCATCCTTAAGGGCTGCTTCGCCCGCCCCGACAACCGTTTCCCGGGCCGTGACTTTGGCCTCGCGGTCGGGAACACCCTTCAGCAGGGCGCTATACAGGACGTTGACTCGTCCGTGATCTGCCCGCGCCGAATCCCGGTCCTGTTCAGCCGCGGATTTTTCCTTATCCAGCGCAACGTAAGCTGCGCTGGTTTTCGGATCAGGCATCGAATAACCCGCCACCGCGCCGCCGGCGAACAAGAGCACGGCCACCCCAATGCCCGCGGTCCATTTCACCGTCCACCGCCCCGGCACTTTGCCGGCCTGATGCTCCGAAACGTCCGTTTCCTCGTCGGGTAGAACTGTCATCTCCGTGGTCCTTTCAATCTTTCGGGGCGGGGCCCGCAGCGGATCCCTCACCACGTCTGCCGGGGTAGTCCGGCATCGTTACCGGTCCGGGAATGGCGCTGCCGAATAGCCTTCCGCTGGCCAGTCCGAGCACCGTACCGTCCGAGCCGTAGAGCAAAGTACGCGCTGGCGTCGAGGCGGTGTCGGTGGGAAGCCCAATTCGAGGGCCACGGTTGGTTCCCTTGGTCGGCTCGTTCACAAGGACTCCTAAGCGGGGACTAAAACGGGTCGGGTGCCGCGGCCCGTCCCCCAATCAAGGGACCGCAGCATCCGGCGGGTGCATTGCTGCTGTTCCCCGCCACTTCAAGCTAGGGCCCCGGATAGCGCCTCGCACTATTTATTGCTGATAACCCCACTTATCAACCGATGTCAGGAAAGCAGGCCGAACACCACTAAGCTAAAAGCCCAGTACAGCCATCGACAAGGACCAGGGAGGAATGCATGCCGGTTGCCGCAGCTCCCCTGGAGATGTCCCTGTCCGATGTGGCCGCGCTGGCCCGGGTGCAGCGGCCGGTCGTGTCCATGTGGCGGACCCGCAGCGCTGCGTCCGCTCATCCGTTTCCGCTGCCGGCGCGGACGGTGCGCGGGCGGGACGTCTTCGATGCCGCGGAAGTGGCCGCTTAGCTTGCGGCCACCGAACGCGGCAATAACGTCGAAGCAGCCGCGGACGTGGCAGCCTTTGCCACTCCTTCCGCGATTTCCGCGGATCCTGGCAGCAGCTTTCAGACCCTGACCGCGTTGCTGGCCCTGTGCGCACTTACAGGCCGGCAGGTTGGCACTCTGGCTGCCGATGAGCTGCTGGATGCCGCGGATGACTGCGATCCGGACGATGCGTTTCTCTTCCGCGAACTGGAGCAGACAGGGCAGCACTTGCCCGAGCTTGCGCGGTACACGGATGCCCTCGTCGATGCCGCCTTCAACGTCGCGGCGGCATTCGAGCAGCTCATGGACGGCCGGTTCCGGACCGGCCTGCGAGCGCATGCTGACGCCGCACTGACCCCGGAAGCCGTCGCGCTGGTGGCCGCGGCCGCCGGCGAACTTTCACGCCAGCTCGGACCGGACGCGGTCTTCGTTGATTCGACCCCCGGAGGCAGCGACGTGTTGCTGGGCATTATCGGGCAGAGCGGGGAGGAGCGGAGTCCGGTTTTCGTCACCGCCCAGAACGACGGCGACGAGGCGCGTCTGGTGCAACGGCGGCTGCGGGTGCACGGCGCGGATCACCGGAGCCTGCAGGTCGATGATTCGGGGGCGTTCGAGCTCGCCGGCCCGGCCGTCCACGTCTGCCAGTACCCCTCTCCTGCTTCCCCCGGCATGGCTCCCATGGACATGCTGCTGGGCATTGACAACACGCTGCTGCAGATGGATGACGCCCAACGTGCGGTGATCGTGGCCCCGGCCCGTGTGCTGTGCGACGCGCCGGGCCCAGGCGCGGGCCGGCTGCCTTCGGACCGGCTCCGCTCGGACCTGCTGCGTTCTGGCCGCGTCCGGGCGGTGATCAGGTTGCCGCAGGGGCTGGTGCGCAGCAAACCGCGCGAGGCCCAGGCCCTATGGGTGCTCGGCCCCTCTCTGGCCGGCGTGGATATCGCTGAGCGGTGGACCATGGTCGCGGATCTGTCCGGATACAGGCTCACCGAGGATGTGGTGCAGGATCTGATCGCCGATATTGCTGCCTCGATGGGAGGGGGCGCCGCCGTCCGGGCCCACTCCTTTCGGTTTGCCCGGCTGGTGTTCACCCGCTCCCTGCTGGCCGGGCAGGCATCGCTGGTGTCCGCAGCAGGGGAACGGGCACCGGCCACGCAGGGTTCCGGTGCTCAAGCCGTGCTGCGCGCCGACGAACTGCTCCGGCTGCTGGCCGCGGATCCGCCCCCCTTTACCCGCCACGGGTGCTGTCCTGCCTGCAGCCGAACCGGCCGGGGCTGCGGCGTCCACCATCGGCGCGCTGCTGGCAGCCGGGACACTGACGTATCTGCCGGGAAACCGCCTTTCGCCGGCCGACCTTGCCGCTGGTGGACCTGCCCACACCGGCGGCATTGCGTTGATTGGCTCAGCGGAGATATGCGTTCCCGGGCCGGAGCAGCTTTCAGCGCCGTCGCGGCGCAGCGTCGATTTGCTGCACTTTGCGGCCACTTATCCGAACGGCCGGCTCACAGAACCGGGCGACATCGTCTTCTGTACCAGCCCGCGGTCCGCCGCCGTCGATCAGACCGGTGGCGCCGTCGTCGTCCTTCCCGCACGCGTGCTGCGGATCAACGCCCGCGATCCGCGCGGGCTGCATCCTTTTGTTATTGCCGCAGACATCAACGCACAAACCGCCGGCGCGAAGGATTGGCGGACCTGGCGGCTGCGGCGCGTGCCGGATGCGCAGCGCGTTCCGCTGACCACTGCCCTGGAACAGCTCCAACACGCGCAGCGCGAAGCCCGGCAGCGCCTGGCCCGGCTCGAAGAACTGAGTACCCTGATTAAGGACGGTGTGGCCGGCGGAAGCCTGCGACTCGCCGTTCACCACGCTCCCCCGAAAGGAACCCCCTAGTGCCCCCGAAGTCTGCCGCGCCCAAGATTGCCGCGCTGCCCTCCACCATGAAGGAACTCAAGGACACGCTGTGGAAGGCCGCGGATAAACTGCGCGGTTCCATGGACGCCTCGCAGTATAAGGACGTGATCCTGGGGCTGGTGTTCCTGAAGTACGTCTCCGATGCGTTCGACGAGCGGCGCGGACAGATCGAGACCGAACTGGCCGCCGAAGGCTTGAACGCCGAGCAGGTGGCCCAACTCATTGACGACACGGACGAATACACCGGCCGCGGCGTCTTCTGGGTTCCCGCCCGCGCGCGCTGGACCTTTCTGGCGCAAAATGCCAAGGGCACCCAGGCCGGCGCCGCTGCCGAAGGCCCGGACGCCGGGGACGCCGCGGACGCCGCGGGGGCCGCGAAGACCATCGGCGAGCTCATTGATGATGCGATGGAACTGATCATGGGCTCCAACCCCACCCTCGCCGCCACCCTGCCGCGCATCTTCAACCGGGACAACATCGACCAGCGCCGCCTGGGCGAACTGCTGGACCTGTTCAACTCCGCCCGCTTCACCGGCCACGGCGCCACCAAGGCCCGCGACCTGCTCGGCGAGGTGTACGAATACTTCCTGGAGAAATTCGCCCGCGCCGAAGGCAAGCGCGGCGGCGAGTTCTACACCCCCGCCGGCGTGGTCCGCGTGCTGGTGGAGGTGCTCGAACCCACCCACGGCCGCGTCTACGATCCCTGCTGCGGCTCCGGCGGCATGTTCGTCCAGACCGAAAAGTTCCTGGAACACCACGCCAAAGAGGGCTCGGACATCTCCGTCTACGGGCAGGAGCTCAACGAACGCACCTGGCGGATGGCCAAAATGAACCTCGCCATCCACGGCCTCAACGCCAATCTCGCCACCCGCTGGGGCGACACCTTTGCCCGCGACCAGCATCCCGAGCTCACCGGCGACCGCGGCGCCGACTTCATCATGGCCAACCCGCCCTTCAACATCAAGGACTGGGCCCGCTCCGAATCCGATTCGCGCTGGAAATACGGCGTCCCGCCCGCAGGCAACGCCAACTACGCCTGGATCCAGCACATCATCTCCAAGCTGGCCCCCGGCGGCAGTGCCGGCGTGGTCATGGCGAACGGCTCCATGTCGTCGAACTCCGGCGGCGAAGGCGAGATCCGCGCCCAGCTGGTCGAGGCCGACCTGGTCTCCTGCATGATCGCCCTGCCCACCCAGCTCTTCCGCTCCACCGGCATTCCCGTCTGCACCTGGTTCTTCGCCAAGGACAAGGGCGTTGGACCGGGCGGCTCCGTGGACCGGACCGGCCAGGTCTTGTTCATCGATGCCCGCAACCTCGGCTATATGGTGGACCGCGCCGAGCGGGCTCTCTCCGATGAGGACATCGCGAAAATCGCCGGCACCTTCCACGGCTGGCGCGGCACCCCTTCCGCCGTCGATGCGGGCCTGGCGTACGACGACGAACCCGGCTACTGCTATTCGGCCACCCTCGCAGAGGTCAAGGCAGCCGACTACGCACTCACCCCAGGACGCTACGTTGGCGCCGCCGAGGTCGAGGACGACGGCGAACCCATCGAGGAGAAGATCGAGCGGCTCAAAGTGCAGTTGTTCGAGCAGTTCGACGAGTCCGCGCGGCTGGCAGCTGTTGTGCGGGAGCAGCTGCGGAGGGTCGATGTCTGACATCTCCGCCATTCGGCTTTACGAAGTCCTACAGGTTAAACATGGATTTGCGTTTCCTGGCGACGAGTTTGGTGACGATCCTGCCTACCCGACCCTGGTAACACCCGGCAACTTTGCAATTGGCGGTGGATTCAAGGACACCAAGCCCAAAACGTTTCTTGGTCCTTATCCCGAGTCATATAGGTTAGCGCCAAACGATTTAATTGTGACCATGACCGACCTCAGCAAGGAGGGCGATACCCTCGGCCTCCCGGCCCTTGTGCCGAGCACCGGAGAATACCTTCACAACCAAAGGATCGGACTCGTTGAAATCACGGATCCATTCCGTCTGGACAAGTTCTTTCTGAACTACATGCTGAGAACGTCCGCGTACAGGGCACACATCATCGGTACTGCTTCTGGCAGCACGGTCAGGCATACCAGTCCTTCCCGCATTGGTGATTACAAAACCAATATTCCGCCGCTAATGGTCCAGCGGGCCATTGCGGAGGTGCTGGGCGCGCTCGACGACAAGATCGCCGCCAACACCAAACTCGCCGCGACGGCCGTACAACTTATGCACGCCTCTTATAGACGAATGATGATCACTGTTCCGACGGAAACTAGGGTTGTCGAATCGTTGGTCGAGCGCATGCCCGCACCGCACAAAGTCACGAAGAGTGATATCCAAGCGGTCGGCGATACCCCCGTCTTCGACCAAAGCGAAGCTGGGCTCTTAGGCCATGTCTCCAATATGCCAAGCTTCATGGCCGATGAGGAGAACCCAGTCCTCTTTTTCGGTGACCATACGTGTAAGTTACGAATTTCGGTTCGAAATTTCGCGCTCGGCCCCAACACCATTCCGTTCAAGGCTCGTGAGTTGCCTGAAGTCGTTCTCTTCTGTGCCTTACAAGGCGTTCAACAACACGAAGAGTACAAGCGGCACTGGTTGAACTTAACAAAGAAGGAGGTTCGGGTTCCTGGGGCAGCCCATGCGGAATCCTTCAGGGCAACATTCTCTGGTGTTCTCTCACTCCTCCAGAGCCGAGAACTTGAAAGCCGAGCCCTGGAAGCCACTCGCGACGCACTCCTCCCGCAGCTGATGTCCGGCAAGCTTCGAGTCAGGGACGCGGAGAAGGTGCTCGAGACCGTGGTGCGAGCTTAGAGGCGACAGTTCCCAATGTTGCAAGGCAAACTTGCAACATTGGCCCGGGCATTTGTCGTAGCCGTGCGCAAACACAAAATCCAATTGTGCAACGGCTCGTTGCACAATTAGATCAGCTAATAGTGCAAGCGCTGCTTGCCCAATTGCCAGCTGCCAGGTTTTCGGCTTCGCCCGACTTCTCCACAGGTTGTAGCCCGGCAGCGGAAGAATGTCTGTGGCCGGCGATACGCTGCTGCCGCAGCTGAACCCCGGAAATCTCCGGGTCAGGGATGCGGGAGCCTTGGAGGCGGCACAGTGAAAAGCAACGAGCCGAAGGACAGCAACAAAGAAGATGAAGAGCCGGACGCGGGTGCATCGTTCCCTTCGACGCCGGCGCGCTCGGCGATGCCGGAGTGGTACCCGGAGTTACTCGCAACAGTCGCTCATCGCGTCTCGGCCGGACGAGCCCGTGTGGTCACATCGGTAAACCAAGAACTGCTTAAAACATACTGGTCGATCGGATCCGACCTACTGGAACGCGAATCTGCAGAGGGTTGGGGGACAAAGGTGGTCGACAGGCTTTCTGCTGACATCAGGGATGCCTTTCCCGAAACCAGAGGCTTCTCACCCCGTAACCTGCGCTATATGAAGTCTTTTGCGGAGGCGTGGACGGATGAAGCAATCTTGCAAGGATCCCTTGCAAGATTGCCGTGGTACCACCAGATAGCGCTCCTGGAGAAGCTGAAGGACAAGGATATTCGGCTCTGGTATGCCGCCGCGGCCATCGAAAACGGCTGGTCGAGAGACATTCTGGTGCACCAGATCGGCACCCGATTCCGCGAACGCTCCGGCAAAGCCATCACCAACTTCAAGGCAACCCTGCCGCCTTCGGACTCGGATCTGGCCCAGCAACTGACCAAGGACCCGTACGTCTTTGACTTTGTCGCCATGACGGACCAGCACAATGAGCGCGAGCTCGAAACCCAGCTAGTGTCCTGCTTCGTAAATTCGTTGAATAAGTGTTAAAATTGGTGTATGGCACGCACTGGACGCCCGAAGGCTGAACTGATCCTCACCGAGGAAGAACGCGATCAGCTTTCTCGGTGGACCCGCAGGCGCAAGTCCTCCCAGGCCCTGGCGCTGCGTTCGCGGATCGTACTGGCTTGCGCGGAGGGGATGGCAATCAAGGACGTCGCCACCCAGCTTGGGTGCTCGGCCCCGACGGTGACGAAGTGGCGCTCACGGTTTGTGGAACATCGCCTTGACGGGCTCAGCGATGATCCACGCCCGGGACGTCCGGCCACGATCACCACCGAGCAGGTTGAAGATATCGTGGTTGCGACCCTGGAAAGCACTCCGGAAAACGCCACCCACTGGTCCCGCTCCAAGATGGCCGAACGCGCCGGGTTGTCCAAGTCCACCGTCGGGCGGATCTGGAAGGCCTTTAGCCTTACACCCCACCGCACCGACGGGTTCAAACTCTCAAATGACCCGTTCTTCGTGGAGAAGGTCTACGACATCGTGGGCCCTGTACCTGAACCCGCCCGAATCCGCGGTGGTCCTCAGTGTGGAGGAAATCCCAGGTCCAGGCCCTGTCAAGATCACAACCGGCCTTCCCGATGATGCCGGGCATGCCCGAGAAACGGACCCATGACTATGCCCGGCATGGCACCACGAGCCTGTTCGCGGCAATGAACGTCGCTGACGGGACAGTGATCGCCTCCACCCACCGCAAGCACCGGGCCGTGGAGTTCAAGAAGTTCCTGGCCAAGATCGATGCGCAGGTCCCGGTGGGCCTGGACGTGCATATCGTCTGCGACCACTACGGGACGCACAAGAGTCCAACCATTGTGTCCTGGCTTGCCAAGCACCCGCGGTTCACGATGCACTTCACCCCCACCTACTCGTCCTGGATCAATCAGGTCGAACGGTTGTTTGCCGAAGTGACCCGGGAACTGCTCCAGCGCAGCGATCACCGCAGCGTACAGACCCTGGAGAAAGATCTGCGCAACTGGATCAAGGGGTGGAACGAGAATCCCAAACCGTTTATCTGGACGAAGACCGCCGAGGAGATCCTCGAATCACTGGGACGACTATTAAAACGAATTAACGGCGCGAGACACTAGTGAAGCATGTGCAGAAGTTCCTCCTGGAGCTGGGGCATGGCTTCGCTTTTGTGGGCGAGCAGGTCCGGCTGGTAGTTGGCGGAGACGAATTTTTCGCTGACCTGCTCTTCTACAACTTCAAGCTTCGCCGGTTCGTCGTCGTCTAGCTCAAGGCCACCAAGTTTGATCCGGGCTACCTTGGCCAGCTCGGAATGTACATGTCGGCGGTGGATGACCTTCTGGCGCACGCCGAGGACCAACCGACCATAGGCCTGCAGCTGTGCAAGTCGAAGAACAATGTGGTGGCGGAATACGCGCTGCGCGGCTACAAGTCACCGATTGGCGTGTCCGAATGGAAGACGGAGGTTGTGAACTCGCTGCCCGAGGAGTTTGCCTCCAGCCTGCCAAGCATTGAAGAGCTGGAAGCCGAGCTGTCCGAACATGGGGTGGATGACGCTGACCGCGAGCGATCCGGAGTCTAGTCGTAAGTGGGTCGGCCTTCTTCCTGGGGCGGGTGAACGACGAGCACGGGACAGTGCGCGTGAGCCACGCACGCTGAGCTGACGGATCCCAGCAGCAGGCCGCCGAATCCACCGCGCCCTCGCCTGCCGACCACGAGCATGGCTGCGCCCTTGCTGGCGTCGATCAGCGTGGATCGGGCCGGTCCCTGGACCATCCTGGCGGAGACGTTTGCCGGGGTGTCGCCGTCAAACGCTCCCTGCACGGTATCGTCGAGGAGTTGGCGAGCGGTCGATTCGAAGTCGCTGGCGCCGAGGGCATAGGGCGCCGCATAGAATCCGGGGAAGTCCCAGCAGATCATCGCATCCACGTTGGCCCCGAGGAGCGAGGCAAGCCGTGCAGCCTCCCGGAGCGCTTCAATGGACGCATCGGATCCATCGAGCCCGACGACGATTCTTGCCTGTGCATCTTGCGTGACCATGGTTTTGTCCTTTTGATCGTGCGGAAATGCGTGTTCTTCCAGTGTTGCCCGTGCCGGCGAGCGCCGGTAGGGGCCAAAGTCACATGCCCTCCCCTCCCTTCCGGTACCGAACGCGGCGGGTCGGGTAGCGGGGGTCTTTGGACCCTTGCTGCCGGATCGGCTTGGACGGAAGAATGGTCTTGTCCGCCACCGCGGACGCTGAGTGAAAAACGCTGAGTAGAAAAAGGTTCCGTGGCCAGTTCCGAATCCTCCAACACATCGCCATCCGGCGGTGTGCCGCCGGATGCAACAGAGCCGAACGACGCCAGGCATCCTTTGACGCCAGCGATCGGTGTTTACATCCTCGACGACCATGAACTGGTGCGCCGTGGGCTTGCGGAACTGCTGGAAGGCGAGGGGTTCGCCGTCGTCGGTTCGTCCGGCTCTGCGGCCGAGGCAACACGGCAGATTCCCGCGCTTCACCCCGATGTCTGTGTGCTGGATGCGCGTTTGCCAGACGGGACCGGGATCGAGGTCTGCCGGGATGTGCGCGCCGTGGACCCATCGCTACGCTGCTTAATACTGACCAGTTACGACGACGAACAGGCGGTGCGGGGGGCTGTGCTGGCGGGTGCGGCGGGGTACGTGCTCAAGGAGATCGGCGGTACTGACCTGGTCTCTTCCCTGCGCCGTGCCGCCGGTGGGGAATCCCTTTTTGACTCCGCACTCAAGGACCGTGTGGTCCGGGGACTGGCCGAACCTGCTCATCCGGATCCGAGGGTTGCGATGCTGACCGCCCAGGAACGGAAGGTGCTGAACCTGATCGGGCAGGGGATGACGAACCGGCAAATCGGCCAGGAGCTGTTTCTGGCCGAGAAGACGGTCAAGAACTACGTGTCATCGCTGCTGGCCAAGCTCGGCTTTGAGCGCCGCACCCAGGCAGCGGTGTACGTAACGCGGATCCCCTGACGCGCCAGGATATCGGTACGTCAACCCTCGGCCTCCGGCAGCGGCACGGACCAGCACAGCCGCGTCCCGTTTCCCGGCGCGCTGTCCACGCTCATGGACCCGTTGAGCTCCCGGGCCCGGTGGTCCATGTTCGCCAGTCCGCTCCGGTGCGCCGGGACGCCAAAGCCCGTGCCGTCGTCGTCCACCCTTAAGGTGACCCGGCCGTCCGCTATGGCAACTGTCACCTCGATGGTCTCCGCGCCGGAGTGCCGCACCGCATTACTCACACCTTCGGAGAGCACTGCCAGTAAATGTGCGCTGGTGGCGTCGTCAAGGGCGGTATCGACAGGCCCGGCCAGGTGCAGCCGCGGCGCGAAAGGAAGCTCGCGGGTGGCATTGCGGACACTGCGCAGGATCCGGCTGCTGAGCAGTTCCACATTCCCGGCGCTTTCCTGCAGGGAATAAATGGTGTCCCGCAGGTCCCGGATCGTGGCGTCCAGTTCGCCGGTCACCGCATGGATCCGCTGCATCGCCGTCGGGTTATCCGTGAGTCGGCCCAGGCTTTGGATGCTCAGCCCGGCCGCGAAAAGCCGCTGAATGACCACGTCGTGCAGGTCCTTGGCAATGCGGTCCCGGTCCGTCAGGACCACCAGCTGTTCGCGCAGCCGGTTGGTGCGCACCAGTTCCAAGGCCAGCGCCGCCTGGGCTGCATAGAGTCCGGCCATGTCCAGGAAGGCTGCCGAAAAGTTCCCGGCGCCGGCAGACCGGAGGAAAATCAAGACGCCATGAGCCATGTCCGCGGACCCCAAGGCCACGGCGAGGGCGGGACCATACGCCTTACCCGGGCCGGCTCCCATTAGCTCCGTGGCAGTCAGGGCCGCGGGCCCGCTCGTCTTCAGTACACGGCGGACGACGGCGGCATCAAGGTCCAGCGGTCGTCCCCGGAACGTTCCGGCGCCGGCACCGGCAGCAGCGGCGATATAGCTTGGTCCGCCATCGTCGGAGGGAACGGCGATCAGCACCATGGCCGCATCGGAGACCTCAAGCGCGCGCCCGGCGACCAGATCGGGGCCGGCTTCTCCGCCGCGCCTGCCGCTGCCCATGGCACCGGCTGCAACCTCCATGCAGGCCTCCAGCCACCGCGAGCGCAGCAGCGAATCGTCGAAGAGTTTCGCGTTCTCAATCGCGACGCCGGCAGCGGTCGCCAGCGCGACGGCCAGGTCCTCGTCCTCCTTGCTGAACAGCTCACCGTTCTCCTTCTCGGTGAGGTACAGGTTGCCGAAGACGGTGTCCCGGACCCGGACCGGCACACCCAGGAAGGTCCGCATCGGCGGATGGTGTGCGGGGAACCCATACGAGGCAGGATGATCGCGCAGGTCCGGCAACCGGATCGGCTGCGGCTCGCGGATCAGCAGCCCGAGCACTCCGTGGCCGGTGGGCAGGGGGCCGATTTTGGCGGCGAGCTTTGCATCGACGCCGACCGTAATGAAGTGGCTCAGACCACCCTCGTCGCCGATGACGCCCAAGGCCCCGTAGCCGGCATGCAGCAACGTGCACGCTGACTCGACGATTTGTTTCAGCACGGAGGCCAGGTCCAGCTCCACCCCGATCGACACCACCGCAGCCATCAGCCCCTGCATGCGCTCCTGCGTGTACAGCAGTTTGCCCGTTCTCGGGGAGTCGTTCATCCGGCACCTCCAGAGGGATCCGACTAAGTGCTGACAGACTACCGCGGGAGCGGGGGACGGCGGGGACGGGGCGGAGGTGGCGGCATTAGTTCGGCAGCTGTGAATGGAAGGTCTTGCTCTCCGTTATCTAAACCAGACGTCGTATAGTCTCTAATAACTCGCGTGGAGCGTGGTTTCACGCGGAGCCGCTCGAGAGGTCCGCCGCCCGGAGGAGCTCGTCAGCGCCGACGCAGCCTCCCTGGAACCATGGCAAGGAGACCCGAAGGACCACGTCATTCGCATCACTACGCTCAATCTCAGCGGACGACGATTCAGTGTGACGAAGCCGGACATCTGGAAGACCCCGCTGTCCGATCCGCGCCGCGCATCGTTCGAATAGGCGCCGCAAGGTCCTGAATGTCAGGGATGGTGGCTGTCGTGCCACTTCGCGTCCTGCTGTCCCGGAGTTCGCACAGGGTCCTTATGCCCTACTGCCCGCCGGCCGGCCGGATTACGCTCGGTTCCATGAGCACCAACCAGCCGGCCGCCCGCACCGAAATCCTCGAATCCAGCGTCTGTTGGGCACTGCTGCGCGGCGTCTCGGTGGGCCGGCTTGCCGTATGGGTGGACGATCACCCGGACATCTTCCCGATTAATTACACGGTGGATCATGCCACCGTGGTCTTCCGCACCGGTGAGGGCACCAAGCTTTCCGCGGCCGCGGGGGCAGTGCCGGTCGCCATGGAAGCCGACGGTGTGGACGCGGACACCGGAATTGCCTGGAGCGTCGTCGCTAAGGGTCCGGCATCTGCCATCTCCAGCACGGACGAAGTGCTGGAGACCTTTTCCCTGATGCTCTTTCCCTGGGAGGCCGGCCACAAGGACGTCTTCCTTCGCATTTCCCCCACCCTCATCACCGGCCGCCGCTTCCAAGTCACCCCGCCGGCGGAATGGTGGACCGCGCAGGCACAAGCTCCGCATTCAGCTCCCGAATAGCCATCAGCAACACGCAACCAGCTAAGGATCCTCTGTGAAAGCGCTCGTCTATCAAGGCCCCGGCAAGAAGAGCTGGACCGATGTACCGCAGCCGGTGCTGCTCAATCCCTCCGACGCAATCGTCCGGGTGGACACCACCACGATCTGCGGAACGGACCTGCACATCCTCAAGGGCGATGTCCCGGCCGTGCAGGAGGGGCGCATCCTGGGCCACGAGGGCGTGGGAACGGTGACGGAAGTGGGCAGCGGGGTCCACGATCTGGCGGTGGGCGACAGGGTCATTATTTCCTGCATCAAGTCCTGCGGCCACTGCATCAACTGCCGCTCCGGCCTCTACTCCCACTGCCTTGGCGAGGAAGGTGTGGCGGGAATCGGCTGGGTGTTCGGGCACCTCATTGACGGCACACAGGCCGAATATGTCCGCGTGCCCTACGCGGATAATTCGCTCTACAAAATGCCCGACGGGTCATCGACGCCGAGGCGGTCATGCTTTCGGACATTCTGCCCACGGGATTTGAAATCGGCGTCCAGGCCGGCGGAGTGAAGCCCGGTGACGTGGTGGCCGTGATTGGCGCCGGTCCCGTCGGACTTGCCGCCGTTATGACGGCAGGACTGTGCGGCGCTGCGACCGTCATCGCCGTCAACCTCGATCCGTCCCGGCTGGAACAGGCCTTTGACTTCGGGGCTACCCACACGGTCGTGTCCGGTTCCCCGGACTGGCGCGAGCAGATCCTCGCCTTGACCGACGGTGCCGGCGCGGATGTCGCCATCGAAGCCGTCGGCGTCCCGGAAACGTTTGCCATGGCCGTCGACGTCGTCCGGCCAGGCGGCAGGGTTGCCAACGTCGGGGTCCACGGACGCTCCGTTGAACTGCACCTTGAGGACCTGTGGATCCGCAACATCAGCATCAGCATGGGCCTGGTCAACACCAGCAGCACTGCCATGCTGCTCCGGCTGGTCACCCAGCACAAGGTCCAAGCCGACAAGTTCGCCACGCACCACTTCAGCTTCGATGAATTCCCGGCAGCCTATGACACATTCACCCGCGCCGCCGAAACCAAGGCGCTCAAGGTCATCATCAGCCGCCAACCCGAGGCCGATGAGTAAATGAGGTTTGGCCCTTATGGCACCTGCTGCGAAAGCCTAGGCTCATTCCATGAGAGATGAAACCCGAGAAGAAGCGTTAGTACCCGAGCCGGAAATCCTGGCAGCGGCCGAATGCTGGCAGCTGCTGACCGAAGTCAGCGTGGGCCGGTTGGGCATCGTCAGCGATAACCATCCGGACGTGTTTCCGGTCAATTTCAGGGTCGACAAGGAAACCGTGGTGTTCCGGACGGGCGACGGGACACAGCTGCACGCCATTGAGGCAGGCGGGAGCGTTGCCCTCGAAGCGGACAGCGTCAGCGCCGAGTTTGGCATTGCCTGGAGCGTCATCATCAAAGGCGCAGCCACAGTCGTGGAGCACTCGGATGCGGACCTGGACAGAATCGGCCGGCCCCTTTTCCCCTGGCAGGGAGTTGGCCAGGACCACATCATCAGGATTGAACCCACATCCATCACCGGCCGGCGCTACGCCACGAGGGCAGGGATGGAATAACGGCAGGGCTTAGACCCTTATTTCCAGTACCCGTCTGGGTGGATTTCCTGCCTGACCGTGACGTCGGCTGCTTCCCGAGGAGCTGGCCCTTGGTCCGGCCGAAAGGCACAAGCGGAGGTAGTTCCCGCTCCCTCAGGGCGCTCGTTGTGGTGGAAGGTATGTTTCTGCACCCCGATGAACTCCGGCAGCTGTCGGGTGAACTTCCCTCAGCGGGTATTGCGATCAGTATGCCGCGGTGGTTGTCAGTCCTGGGCACTACGAGCGGATGCACGAGCCCGCCGTAATCGATGATCATTTTCGAAACGGGTGACCTCGGTGGAAGACTGAGCTAATGGACCGTCAGCAAGCTCGAGAGCACACGTCCGTAGTGATCCGGCCCTACCAGCACTCGGATGCTGCAGAAACTCTGGCGGTGTTCATCTCGGCTGTGACAGAGACTGCTGCCGCGGACTACACGGCGGAGCAAGTACAAGCGTGGGCTCAGCCCGAGAGGCGCGACACAGGTACTTGGCACAAAGCGATGCTGGCCCGGAACAGCATCGTGGCCACCATCGGTGGCGAAATCGCCGGCTTCTCGGATGTGAGCCCCGACGGTTACGTGGACATGATGTTCGTCTCGCCGCCTCACCAGCGACGTGGCGTGGCGCACCAACTGCTCGCGCACGTGGAGGCGCATGCACGCAGCGAAGGGAAACCCGCGCTCTCAGCCGACGTCAGCATTACAGCGCGGCCGTTCTTCGAGCGGCATGGCTTCACGGTCGAAGCAGAACAGCACCCGGTGAAAGCAGGGGTAGAGCTAATTAACTTCAAGATGCGAAAAGAACTGCGATAAGGGGATGCGACGGACGAAGCGGACCGCGACAGCCCAGGTCACCGGCCGTAGGCTTCGAACATGTCGGAACCAGATGGTCCCAAACGGCTTGAACCGAGAATGACCCCGGGTAGCTTCCGGTTCCTGGTGTGGGCAGATGCCGGTCTGGCCGTTGTCAGCACCATACTCGCCCTGAATGCCCGGTTCTGGCGGGGTGCCAACTGGGACTTCTCAGCTTTCCTTCCGGCTGCCGCCTTGTTCCTGATCAGCGGGATTCTCCTGGGCTACCTGATCCACGTCCGGCGCAACGACAGGCCGTTCTGGAATGAGGAAGAGGCCAAGCGGGACGATTGGGACCGCAGGGGACGGCAACTCTAACCTTGGCAGCCTTCGTTTGTCGCCGTCGTCGGCCAGTGCGTTATTTCGCCCAGAGGAAGAGCCGCACGCCGCGGGTATAATCCGAAAATGGAAACCAATCAGCTGTTCCTTGCCTCTGATGCCGCCCTTCGCACCGTCATCGACCGTGTCACGCCCGAGGACCTCGACAAGCCCGCTCCGGCCGGATGGACGCAAACCCCCAATCCGACCATCCGCGGCATACTGAGAGCCCACGCCTACGACGAGGCCTGGGTCCCGCGAATACTCGCCGGCGGCTCGATCGCCGACGGAGACGACCTCCGCGACCGCGATCTGCTCGGCGACGATCCGATCGCAGCCTACGACGCTCTCAACGACATCGAGACAGCTGCCGTGCGCGCCGGCATAGACCCCGGTAAGACCTTCCGCTTCCAGTACGGCGACTACCCGGCGGAGGAGGGCCTGGTGCACCTGGCACTCTACCGCGCGTTCCAGGCCTGGCTGATCGCGAAGCACGTCGGTATCCCATTCCACCTCTCGACGGAGATAATCGCCGGAATGAACGAGCACGTCGTGCCCAACGCCGAGGACTGGCGCGGCTTCGGCGTGTTCCCACCCGCTATCGAACCACCGGCCGGCGCCGACGACGAGACGCGTCTGCTCTGCACCGTCGGGTTCTGGATCTCCTGAGCCCGACCACGACGCAGGCCGACTGCGCCGCGGCGCGTCATCGCCCATAGGCTGGCTCTGGGACACACGAGCCGTGGCGGCCATGGCAGTGATCAGCGGCATCGTGATGCTGTCTATCTTTGCAGCCGATGCGGTCTGTACAGTCCCGCAACCGTCCTCCACTGAGTGATGTGAAGCCGGCCATGGATGCCGCCGCCGTCACGTACTCGCGCCTCGTCTCATTTTTCCCGCCCACCCAATTCCCCATGAGGCCAGTTTCACTGCTGAGCCCGCCTCCGGGTATCACGTGCCACGGTGCCCGCGCACGTGCCGGCTCGGTGCGCTGAAGCGTGCTGCGCGTCGGTGGATATGGTGCTCGGCTGCACGAGGGGCCGGGGCCTTGTCCGGTTCCACGGTCCGGGCGAAGAATTGCTTCTTGGCGATTTCCACCAGCACCAGGTACAGCACCGTCATGGCCAACAGGGCCAGGAAGAACGGCACCGGGAGCGGATCGAAGCCAAGGAAATTTCCCAGCGGCGAGAGCGGAAGATAGATCCCCACGGCCACCACGGCCACAGTGGCCAAGAGCAGGCCCGCGGAGGGTCTGCTGCGGAAGAACGGCACCCTGCGCGTTCGGATGGCGAAAATGATCAGGCTCTGGGTGGCGATCGACTCGATGAACCAGCCGGCCCGGAATTCGCCAGGAGCCGCGTGGAAAATAAACAGCATCATCGCAAAAGTGGCGAAATCGAAGAGCGAGCTGATGGGCCCGAAGGTGAGCATGAACCGGCGGATAAAGGCAATGTTCCAGTGCGAGGGCGCGCGGAGCTGCTCCGGATCCACCCTGTCTCCCGGAATGGCCAGCTGGCCGGTGTCATAGAGCAGATTGTTCAGCAGGATCTGGCCGGGGAGCATCGGCAGGAAGCTGAGCACCACGGACGCCGCCGCGGCGCTGAACATGTTGCCGAAATTACTCGACGTGCCCATCAGCACGTACTTAATCGTGTTGGCGAAGATCCGCCGCCCCTCCCTGATGCCTTCGGCGAGGACGCCGAGGTCCTTGTCCATCAGCACGATGTCGGCGGCGTCCTTGGCCACGTCGGCACCACCGTCCACCGAGATGCCCACGTCGGCGCCGTGCAGCGCCAGGGCGTCGTTGACGCCGTCGCCCAGGAACCCGACGGATCTGCCCGTGGTGCGCAGCATCCCCACCAGGCGGCCCTTCTGCTCCGGGGAAACACGGGCAAAAATTCCGGTGACGCCCACTGCGGCACGGAGTTCGTCGTCATCCATAGCGTCAATCTGCGCCCCGGTCAGGGTCCTCCCGTAGTCCAGGCCAAGGTCCGTGCAGACCTTTTCGGCCACCCGGGCGTTGTCTCCGGTGGCGACCTTGACGGTTACCCCGAGTTTTGCCAGTTGCAGAAGCGAGTCCTTGGCGCTGGTTTTTGGATTGTCCAGAAAACACAGGAAACCCGCGAGTGCCAGGCCGGCCCGGTCAGCACCTTTGAGGCTTTCCAGGCCCGGGGATGCGCGACGGGCGACGGCGACAACCCGAGCGCCAGCGTCGAACTGGGCGTCCAGCGCCGCGCGCGCAGCCGCCGGTACGTTGGCACAGTATTGCAGGACGTCCTCAGGCGCCCCCTTGACGATCATCTGCCGGTTCCCGCCGCCGTCGTCGATCAGGACGGTGGTCATACGGCTCCGGTGATCGAAGGGAACCAGGTCCAGCCGGCGGTAGCTTGTGGGGTCCCAGGACTGGGCCGCGGGCGATTCCCACAACGCCGCGTCCAGGGAGTTCGCCCCAGCAGCACCGCTGCGCCCGTGTCCGAGGTCGGATTCGGTGGCGAGCAGGCCCAGCACATTCACCGCACTGGCCGTGAGCGTACTGTCGGTTGGAATCGCCGCCAGGAAACTGATCCGGTCATCGGTCAGGGTGCCGGTTTTGTCCGTGACGAGCACATCCATGTCGCCCAGATCCTCAATGCAGACCAGACGCTTGACCAGGACTTTCCGCTTGGCCAGTGCCCGGCTTCCGGCAGCAAGGCAGGTGCTGACGACGGCGGGCAGCAGCTGCGGCGTGATACCCACCGCGATAGCCAGCGAAAAGAGGAGGGATTCGATCAGGGGCCGGCGCAGCAGCAGGTTCGCGATCAGAATCAGGGAGGTCAGGACCGTGGCAACCTGCAGGAGCAGGTAGGAAAACTTTTTCAGGCCGCGCTGGAATTCCGTCTGCGGCTGATGCTCCCCCAGCCCGAGGGCGATCCGGCCGAATTCGGTGCGGCCGCCGGTGGCTGCCACCACCGCACTGCAGGTCCCTGACTGCACGATCGTGCCCATGAAAATGCACGAGCTAAGGTCCGCCAACGCTGCCGTTCCGGTAACCGGCGCCGGGTCCTTGGCTGCCGGCAGGGATTCGCCCGTCAGAATGCTCTCGTCGCAGAGGAGGTCTGTCGCGGTGAGGAGCCGCATATCCGCGGGGATGACCGCACCCAGGGTGAGCCGGACAACATCGCCGGGCACGAGTTCCACGACGTCCACGGTTTTTTCCGCTCCATCGCGGACGACGACGGCCCGGTGCCGGACGGAGGAATGGAGCGCCTGGGCCGCTAGTTCGGCCCGGTATTCGTTGCTGAATCCCAGGCCGACGCTGACCACCAGGATCACGCCGATGACGATGGAGTTGGTCGCATCGCCCAGAAAAACCGAGATTCCGGCGGTGATGATTAGCAACAGCAGAATCGGACTGGCAAGTTGGCGCACCAGTACCTTCCACGGGCTCGCTATGTGGGTCCGCAGGGCATTCGGACCGTACTGAAGCAGGCGCCGCCGGGCCTGGTCGGAACTGAGTCCGCCGGAACCCGTTTGCAGGGAATGCAGGACCTCGACACTGCCGGCGCGGGCCAGTTCCTTCAGGGCCGGGGGCTCAGCGGCATCCGGACGGGTGATCGTACTGACGGGGCGTTGCGGATCCAAACTGAATATCCAATGCTTGCAGGTGGTCCCCCGGAGCACCGCTCCGCCAGCCTTAGTGTAGGCCCCGGACCGGCGTCCGACTACGGCCGAAAGTCCCCTAATCGTTGTCGCACAGGCCGCTCTGTTTCATCTCCGGTGGTACGCCGGGGACCGCGGCCGGTCCTGGCTTCAGCGTGGCCGGCGTTTGCGCAGGGCCGTCCAGCCAAGGTAGGCGCCCAGGCTCCCGACGGCTCCGAGTCCGGAACCAAGCAGGGGTCGTTGCCATTGCTGCCAGCGGGAGGTGTCGGCGGTGGTGAGTTCACCGATCCCCCGAATGAAGGCTGCGGTCAACATGCCGACGACGAGCCGGTTGCCGATCCGTTCAATCCGTCCCACCAGCGGCTCGAGTTCAGCAGCCCGGAGATGGACTTCGAAGCCGTCGCGGTCCACGACGGCAAGGAGGCGGCGCAGCTGCCCGGGAAGATCCAGGCCCAGTTCGACGGCGTCGCTCCCGGCCTTACTGAGCTTTCGGGCGAAGGCAGCCACGGATATCCGCTCAACAGCAAGTTTTTGTACGTACGGACCGAGCACTTCTCCGAATTGAAAGGCCGGGTCCAGCAGCACCCCGAGTCCCTCCGTCATGAGCACCATTTTCAGCAGCATCGCCATCTCCCGCGGTAGCTGAAGATGATGACGGCGCAAAATGGCCAACGTTTCCTGAATGAGCCGGACAACCGGGACCTCTGCCAGCGGCTTACCTTCATAGAGGTCGATCAGCGACACCACATCGCGGTGCAGCCGGTCAGCTTCGTCAGCCCGGCGCGATGTGGCCAGCTCCAGCAGGGCTGCCGTGACGCGTTCGGGGTCGTGCCGGACCAACGCCAGCAGCAGTCCCAGCTGGGCGCGCAGTTTCTCGTCCACCTGGCCGACCATGCCGAAGTCGATCAGGCCGATTCGTCCGCCGTCTTCGATAAACAGGTTTCCCGGGTGCGGATCGGCGTGGAAGCCGTCCTCGAAAATCATTTTTGCCGCGGCGCCGGCCGCCCGTTTGGCCAGGTCCCGTCGGTCTATGCCGGCGGCGTCGAGGGCCGCAAGATCGCTGACCTTGATTCCTCGGATCCGCTCCATGGTCAGAACCCGCGAGGTAGTAAAGTCCCAGAAAATCTTCGGGATATGGATGCCGTCGTCGCCGGCGAAGTTGTCGGTAAAACGCTCAGCGCTCCGGCCTTCCTGCAGTTAGTCCAATTCGGCACGCAGTGTCTGCGAAAATTCCGCAGCGATGCCCACGAGGTCGTAATCATCGGCGACGGTCCATGGAGGTGGCCGCATGGGACTGGCCGATGGAGGCGCAGGCGAGCGGCTCGGGGTCAAAGGCCGCAAACAAAGCGGTCGGGAGGGCGCCAAGTTCCTGGACTATCAGTTCTTCGACGGTCCCTGCGGGCAAGGCAGGAGCGTCGTCCTGAAGCTTTGCCAGTTCATTTCTGAACTCAGGAGGCAGCAGGTCTGAACGGGTGGAGAGGACCTGGCCGAGCTTAATGAACGTGGGCCCGAGTTCCTCCAGGGCAAGGCGCAGGTGTTCGGCATTGCTCAGCGGGGCATCCTCCCGGTCCCCACCGCCCGCGCGGGAAGGGGACAAGCCTTTCGAGTCCGGTGGCACTGAGCAGCCAGGCCAGTCCGTGCCTGGAAAGGGTCTGAGCTACCTGGCGGTAGCGCTCAAGGTGGTTGGCCAATCCGGTCCTTCCAACGTTACGCAGCGAACCAGGGCATCAACAGTTACCCCAGCGTATCCGACGCGGCTCAGGCTGTGCGGGTGTGTCTTGGCCACGGCCGGTCCCGACGTGCAGAGCCTCCCGTTGGTGAGAGCCAATATGGGATCCTCCACAGGCGGACCGCTAAGGATAATCAGCTGACCTTTGTGGTCCCGACCAGCCTAGGATGGCCCTATGGACGCCAACGACGAAGTTCACTCAATCGAGCACCTCTCCACCCGCGAGTGCTGGGACGCGCTGCGCAGCGCGGACATCGGCCGGCTCGCCGTCATCATCGACGACCATCCGGAGATCTTTTGAGGTGGACGGCTACGATCGGTCCACCAACCAGGCCTGGAGTGCTGTCATCAAGGGCACGGCGTACCCGCCGCTCGCGCAGCATCGGTGAGGAGCTGGAAATAGAGTAGCCACATGTCGGCCCGGTCGTGAGAACACTGCGTCAGAAAATATCGGCCAGGTCCCCGTTGGCCTCTTCCACATCAAAGGCCTTGGGGTCCAAGGTCTCCCCGGACTGCAGGGCCAGCCATTCCCGGTACTCCTCGTGCTCCTCATGCTCCGGATCGTTGACGGCCTGCACAATTTTGGTCCAGCCCCAGGTTCCGCCGCTGTCCTCAGCCGGCGCGGCGCCCCTGCCGCCGGTGCACCGCGGAAGCTGCCCGCCGCAGTCGTCCGTCAGGATCTTTTCCACGGCGATGGCGTGCTCCCAGTCGTCGCCGAAATCATAGGTGTAGACCATTTTGCTGCCAACCTCCCCCAGCAGTTCGCCTACCGTGACCGTGGACTCGTCCAGGGATGGTTCGCCAAAGGAGTCGGAGAGGCCATCCGGATCTACCGGAGCATAGCTAGGGCCGCGGAAACCACCGGTCTGGAAGTTGTGCAGGTGGCAATCCAACCATCCGAACACGCTCTGAATGACACTGTGCAACTGGTCCAGCGGCATGTCGGCCGGGACCAGAACGCGTCGCCAGATGGGTGGTTTGGCATTTTTGAGCTGGATCTTCAGCTGCAGGACCGGTGCGGCGGTGGGAAGCTTCGCGTCGTCCACGGCTTCCCCGAGATGCAGGCGATCAATCACGTCATCGTCAAAGGCATCCAACACACAGCCGATCAACGCCGGTGGCACGCGGAAATGCGTATCGATGGTCAGCAGGCCCAGTTCAGCGAGCCTTTCCAGCCGGCCCACCGTCATGCGGCCGAGGATATCCGTAATCATCTTCTCCTCTTCCGGCACCCTGTCAGCCAGGGCGAGGACGCGTTCCACCGACGGAGGCTCAGGAGTCGACGCAGCGATCAGGAGCGACACCTCCAACCCGACCAGGGTCGCCGACATGTCGGGAAAGGCCGGGTCCATGCCCAGCACGGTCTGCTCCAGGAACCGCGTGGTGTAGTAGCTGTATTCCTCCAGCCGCTGGGCCGTACTGCCGGACAGGAAGCCGTCGGCGTCCTCGAACCGCATCACCTTCGTGGCCTTGATTTCAATCAGCTCGGCGGCTTCCATCGCGGCCCAGATCTGGGGCAGCAGCGGCACGTCCTGCATGGATCTGACGATGGGAATGGCATCGTCGGGCTGTGCGCCCTTGACGGCGCCGCGGACCGACACCCCGACGCACGCGGCCGCCGCTTCCAGGTCCTTCAGGCGCAGGGCTCCCGTGCCGGAGACGGGCCTGCCGTCGCCGATCCACCGCAGCAGGGCCATTGTCCGCTGGATGAGCGGCAGGCCGGCGAACACCTCGAGGGCTTCATCCTCGCCCAGGTCCGGTATCTCGATCAGGCCAAGTTGGTCGTCGTCGTCTTCCTCAACCGTTTTCAAGAAGTCCATGACCTGGGCCAGCTGCTCCGCCGAGCCTGTCCACCTGCCCGTTTCGGTGAGGAAATCGACGTACGCGTGAACGGCGTCGACGATGAACATGGCGTCCGTTTCCTCGTCCGTGGACACCAGAACATCGGTGGTGGCTATCGCCAGCGGTATGGGTTCGAAGACCGTCACCTCAGCTGTGGCCATGCCTTCCATGTATCGGCCGATGACGGCTTTGACTTCCGCCAGGTAGTCCAGAGCCGCCGTGGCCGCGCCGGCTGAACCGTCGTCGAACCACTGCACAAATGCCGGCGTGAGCGCGTCAATGGCGCGGCCCGCGCGGAACGTGCTCATCGAGGTCGACGCCGAACCAGCGGCACCTTTGCTGCCCTTCCGGGCCGCGGTGTCTTTGGCTTTATGCCGGTTTCTGCTGTTCCTGCTCATCGTATCCCTGCCTGGTTGCGGAATTGGCCGTATAACGACGGTACGTTCCGGGCGGCCGCGATGCCAGTTCGTGGTCTGGATTCCACGTTGTGGGCACCGCTCCTACTAGGATAAAAAGCCAGTTCCCGCGATGAAAGGCTTCCACCGGATGAGTAATGAGGCGCGGCGTAAACAACTGGGCAAAAGCGATGCCCCGGTCGAAGACGAAATCCAGGACTCGTTTAGCCGGATCGTGGATGAGGGAGCCCAGCGGCTCAACCGCACCTGGGCGTCTGTCCTCATAACCGGGACCTTCGGTGGCCTGGAAATCAGCGCCGGGATCATGGCATACCTTGCGGTAAAGCATGAAACCGGCAGCTCGCTGTTGGCCGGCGTGGCCTTCAGCATCGGCTTCATTGCCCTACTGCTGGCCAAGAGCGAGCTCTTCACCGAGGGCTTTCTGGTGCCGATCGCCGCCGTCGTCGCCCGCGAGGCAAGCATCGGAAAGCTGGCAAAGTTGTGGGCGGGTACGCTCGTTGCCAACCTGGTCAGCGGCTGGGCCTTCATGTGGCTGGTCCTGCGTGCCTTCCCGGAATGGACCGGGACGGTCCAGGAGTCCGCGCAGCATTTTGTCGGCACGCCGATGTCCGTGCAGAACATCTGCCTGGCCGTCCTGGGCGGCAGCACCATAACCCTCATGACCCGGATGCAGCACGGCACCGATTCCGACGTCGCCAAAATAGTCGCCGCGGTGGCCGGTGGCTTTTTGCTCTCCGGACTGCCGCTGTTCCACTCGATCCTGGATTCGCTGCTGATCTTCGGCGCCCTTCACGCCGGGGCGCCCATCACGTACCTCCAGTGGCTGGGCTGGTTCGGCTACACCCTGGTCTTCAACATGGCCGGCGGGCTGCTGCTGGTGACCGCGCTGCGCCTGCTGCGCAGCAAGGACCTGATTGCGGACCGGCGCCGAAACTCACCCAAGGACCCGGATGCGCCGCGGTAGAGGGGAGGAAATGCCTTCTACGACTGAGGGGACCCAGAAGGCAGGACGAAGCGTCCGCTTTGGCTTTGCCTTTATTGGTGTCCTTTTAATCGCCGTGAACCTGCGGGTTTCCTTTGTCAGCGTCGGGCCGCTGTTGAATGACATTAGTACCGACCTGGGCCTGTCCAGTACAGTTGCGGGGCTCTTGACCGGTCTGCCGTTGATCGTCTTTGCCCTCTTCTCTCCTGTTGCGCCGGCTTTCGCGCGCTGGCTCGGGTTGGACCGCGCACTGTGGGCTTCCTTGCTGATCCTCGCCGCCGGGATTGTGCTTCGCTCGGTGCCGATTATCGGCTTCGTGTGGATCGGGACGGGGCTGGTGGGAGTGGGCATCGCGTTCCTCAATGTGCTGGTGCCCTCCCTGGTGAAGCGGGACTTCCCCGCGCGTGTCAGCCAGGTGACGGGAAGCTACACGGCCGTGCAGGCGGCCGCGGCAGCCATCGGTACAGCGCTCGTGGTGCCGATCGCACAATCCTCTCCGGGTGGTTGGCGGCTGGCCTTGGGTATCTGGGTCGGGCTCGTTCTGGTGGCGATGGGGTTCCTGCTGCCCTTCCTCCGGCGCCGCCCGGCATTGGAGCGGGCATCCGGCCAGCGCCGAGCCGCATATTTCTCGCCGTGGAAATCGGCTCTCGGCTGGCAGGTCACCGCCTTCATGGGGCTGCAGTCTGTCTCGTTTTACGTCTTCATGGCCTGGCTGCCAAGCATTGAACACAGCCAGGGACTTTCCGAAGCAGCTGCCGGAGCACATCTGTCACTTTTTCTGCTGATCAACGTCGTGACCAGCTTCGCCGCCGGGGCCGTGCTGCATAGATTTCCCGATCAACGCCTCGTCGCGCTGCTCAGCAGCATCCTCGTGTTCATCGCCTATGCGGGCATGGCCGCGGCGCCTGGCTTGATGCTGCTCTGGATCATCTTTGGTGCCCTCGGCTGCGGAAGCCTCATCGTCGTCGCCCTGTCGTTGTTCAGCCTGCGCACGGTGCATCATTCACAGGCCGCAGCCCTGTCCGGGATGGCCCAGTCTGTAGGGTACGCCGTGGGAGCGGCCGGCCCCGTCCTTTTTGGCGCACTGCACGACTGGACCGGAGGCTGGACCCTGCCCCTGACCGTTATCGCTGCAGGTATGGCAGCCCTGTGCGTCGCCGCCGTGTATTCCGGCCGCGACCGGGTCATCGGGTCCGCGACCGGGTCATCGGGTCCGCGACAGCGAGCGGATTCCCGCTGACACGCTAAAGGCCCAGCCGAGAATTCCGGCCAGCGCCACCCGCTCCGCAAGGCCGAGGACGGCCGGGAAGAATCTGATGGACAACCCCAGGGAAACGAGGCCGACGGCGCCGACGCCGGCACATACGGTGGCCGCCCGGGACGTGCGCCGCAGCGGCGGGTAGCGCCGAAGCCATTGCGTCAGCACGGCGATTCCGGCCAAGGCGCCGACAAACCCCGTCCCCGCTACGACTAGGTGCACAATACCGCCGGGCGTAGCCGTTGCTGCTTGCACTGCCACGGACGCGCCCGCGGGCTCAGTACCCGCGGCGTCAGCGCTGGGGATAGGACCGGGGATGTCCGTAAAGATATCGGTGGAGAAGAAAGCCAAGACCCCGGACGACACTCCGCCGATGCCCAAAGGGTGGCGCCGGTGGTCCTCATCCGCGACGCGGGGCCCGTTCCCAGCACGGCACGCGCCACGGCGAACGTCGTGACCGCGCGGCCCAAAAAATTCAGATTCATCACCCAGCCGTACGGTCCCACCGCCAGATTGCTCTCTGCCTCTCGGATCGCGCTGTAATGCGGCGGCAACCGCTGCAGTACTGCGTCCACCCCTATATACGTGACGACACCTGCCATCGCCGCCGCGCAATATCGTCGCCGTGCGCGGATGGCGGCAGTTTGGATCGTTGCAGCCGGGAGTGGTGACACCGGGACGCGTTGCAGGATTTTCAGGGTGGCACCTCAGATTGGAGCGGCGGGCTGGTCGCTGGTTTTCCCCCATTATCCGGCGCCCGTACGTTAGCCGCCCGCCCAGTCCCGATGCGCGCAATGATGATCGCCAGGAAATGACTTCGTCGTGCCCCTCTTGGACCGACTGCTTCCGGGCATTGGCCGTGTCCCGCGTGTACGACGCAGGACCGACCAATTCGCGGACGACCTTGATGTCGATCAGCGGTGGATATGAAGAAGGCATGGCATTAACGGTACCGGCCCGCGAGGAACGGTCTGGCCCGTGAGAGCGGAGGGACGCAGCACCGGTGTCGCGGGGCCGCCCCGTCCTCGTTCGGCAGTGCGCCCTGGCCTGCCGGACCAGGCCGGAACGTTGATGGCCAGCACGCTGTGCCATTCATCGTCGTCGTTGTCGGCGATGGTGTCGGGAGGCAATACCGGCGTTATTGACGACGGCGGCGCTGCCGCCGAGATGCCGCGCTTCTCGTTTTCGGCAGTGGCGCACCTGGAGTAGTCGTAGCGCGCCGCTGACAACGGGGCGCGCCCACGAGAACGGTGCTGCCCGGCCCCGGTGTCGTGGGGCACCCCCGTTCTCGGGTGTACGGCGGCGGATCGGAGCCGCTGGGTCGGAGGACCTTGGACAGGAAAGCCTTTGGTCTGCTCGTGCTGCGGGTCGGTGCGCACGCGACGCGGATTGCCGGATTCGACATTGACTGGACCAAACCGATGTGGAAGGAGAACTCTGATGAAGACCGCGAATGAAGATGCCCAATCGAGCTTGGAGACGAGCGGGGCCTCGTTTCCATCAACACCGGCGCGGCTCGATGCCGGAGTGGTACCCAGAGTTCTTGGCAACCGTGGCAGCCCGGGTAACGACTGGCCGCGCTCGAGTTGTCGCGACGGTCAACCAGTAACTCGTGGCAACTTATTGGGCCATCGGCCAGGATATTGTTGCCCGCCAAGGAGAATAAGGATGGGGAACAAAAGTTATCGCGCGGCTGTGAGGGGACTTACGCTCTCAGTTCCCTAGCTAGCGAGGATTCTCTCCTCGAAATTTTCATTATATGCGCACCTTTTCCGCAAGTTGGGACGCCGACACAATTGGGCAAGCGCCGCTTGCCCAATTGCCGTGGTACCACCACATCGCCCTCATGCAGAACGTAGATGATCCCGCGACACGCGACGTTGGGCAGCTGGGTCGCGGAATATGCGCTGCGTGGTCTCAGCATGCCCATTGGCGTCGCGGGGTGGAAGACTGAACTCGTCGCGTCGCTGCCGGAAGAATTTGCGTCAAGTCTGCTGAGCGTGGCGGACATCGAAGCGGAGCTGTCAGGCCTGCCGAAGGATAGGCTAAGCGAATAGCCAAATGGGGGAAGACAAAACATGACACAAACGGCGACCGCGTTCTCCGAGGCCGATTGGGAAGGCCTGGCTCTCGAGCAGCTGGCTGAGCTTGGCTGGCGGCCCAAGCACGGCGAGGACATCGCGCCCGGTACCGGTGAACGCGATTCGTGGGACGAGCTGCTGATCCGTCCGCGGCTGCTGAACGCACTGCGGAAGTTCAATCCGTCCGTCCCGGAACAGTACCTGCAGCAGGCCGCGGCGGAGATCGCCGTGCCGAAGTCGCAGGATGCGATCACCGAGAATCATCGGATGCACAGCTACCTGGTGGACGGCTTCCGCGGAATCAGCTTCATCGAATCCGACGGCAGCGAGGCCAACCCGACGCTGCGGCTGCTCAGTGCGGACGAGGACGCCAACGATTGGCTCGCCGTCAGCCAGCTGACGTTGTGCGGGGCGATTATCGTCGCCGCTTCGATCTAGTCCTGTACTGCAACGGCATGCCGGTAAGCATCGTGGAACTGAAGAAGGCCGGCAGCCAGCACGCGGACGTTGCCGGCGCGCATGCGCAGCTGCAGACGTACCTGCGCGAGTTCCCCATGGCGTTCCGGTTCTGCATCTTCACCCTCGCCTCGGATGGAATTCTGGCCAAATACGGTACGCCGTTTACGCCGCTGAACCACTTTTCGCCGTGGAACGTGGACGACGACGGCGTCCCGGTTCCGCCGGGCTTCCTCTTGGAGGGGGAAGCCGTCACCCCGATGCAGACCGCTCTGGACGCCGGTACAACCTGACCCGCTTTCTGCAGCTGCTGCGGAACTTCACCGCCTTCGACGGGGGCTCCGCCGGCCTGACCAAGCGGATCGCGAAACCGCACCAGTACTTCGCGGTCACGCGCGCCGTGGGCAGCACCGTGCAGGCGGTCCAGAGCAACGGCAAAGCCGGCGTCGTCTGGCACACCCAGGGCTCGGGCAAATCCATGGAAATGGAGCTTTACACCAACCAGGTGATCCGGCACCCCAAGCTGCTGAACCCGACCGTCGTCGTCATTACCGACCGCAACGAACTCGACGGCCAGCTCTACGAGACGTTTAAGCAGAGTCTGCTGCTGCCCGAGGCCCCCCGGCAGATCCGCCGGCGCTCCGAACTGCGCGGGGAGCTGAGCAACCGGACCACCGGCGGCATCTATTTCACCACCTTGCAGAAATTCGGCCGCAGCCAGTCCGAGAAGGACGCGGGCACGGACCATCCCCTGCTCAGCGCCCGACGGAACATCATCGTCGTTGTCGACGAAGCGCACCGCAGCCACTACGACGACCTCGACGGCTACGCACGGCACCTGCGCGATGCTCTCCCGCACGCGACGCTGATTGCGTTCACCGGCACGCCGATTTCCTTCGCCGACCGCAATACCCGTGACGTTTTTGGCGATTACATCGACATTTACGACCTCTCCAGGGCGGTCGACGACGGCGCCACGGTGCCCGTGTACTTCGAGCCGCGCTTGATTAAGGTAGGGCTGGCGGAGAACATCACCGAGGAGATCCTGGACGTCGCCGCCGATGAGGCAACGCTGGGGCTCGACGATACGGAACGTGCGCGCCTTGAGGCCAGTGTCGCCGTCGTCAATGCCGTCTATGGCGCGCCGGAACGCATCGCTGCCCTGGCAGCGGACCTGGTGGAGCACTGGGAAAACCGGCGGGCGCGGATGCACAAGTTCATCAATGCCCCCGGCAAGGCGATGATTGTGGGCGGGACGCGGGAGATCTGCGCCAAGCTTTACAGCGCGCTCGTGGGGCTGCGGCCGGACTGGCACTCGCCGGATTTGGACAAGGGGCGGATCAAGGTGGTCTATTCCGGCTCGGCGTCGGATCTGCCCCCGTGTCCGAGCATGTGCGCCGGGATTCCGCCAACGCCGCGATCAAGGAGCGGCTCAAGAACGTCGATGATGAACTGGAAATCGTGATCGTCGAGGACATGATGCTCACCGGGTACGACTCCCCTCCCCTGCACACCCTGTATCTGGACCGGCCGCTCAAGGGCGCGCTGCTGATGCAGACCCTGGCGCGGGTCAACCGGACGTTCCGCGGCAAGGAGGACGGGCTGCTGGTGGCCTATGCACCACTGGCCGAGAACCTGGCCAAGGCCTTGGGCGAATACACCGCCGGGGACCAGGCGAACAAGCCCGTGGGAAAGAACATCGATGAGGCCGTGGCCCTGACCGTGTCCCTGGTGGACACCCTTGCTGCGCTGCTGGCCGGCTACGACTGGCGGAGGGTTCTCAACGCCGGCGGCAAACGGCCCTTCCTCAACGCCGTCAGCGGCGCCACCGCCTACCTGCGCGATCCTGCCACCCCGGGAAACCAGCCGGCCGCCGGCTAAGAGACCTCGGCCGCCAAGTACCGCCGGTTCTCCAGCCAACTGTCCCGCGCCTGGGCGCTCTGTTCCGGCTCCGAGACGCTGGCCACCCTCCGCCCGGACATTCAGGTCTACGAGGAAATCCGCATTTGGATGGCTAAGTACGATGCCGCTGACAGGCAGGCCAGCGGGGAACCCGTGCCAGAGGAGATCCAGCGGCTGCTGGGCGAACTCATCGCCACGGCAACGTCGTCCGGCGAAGTACTGGACATTTACGATGCCGCCGGCATGCCCAAACCGTCGCTGGATGACCTCACGCCCGAGTTCATCGCCAAAACCCAGCGGGCGCGAAACCCGCAACTGGCCATCGAGGCGCTGCGCAAACTCCTCGCCGACGAGACCGTCGCGTCCACCAGGAACAACGTAATCCGCCAGCGTGCCTTCTCCGAGCGGATCACCGAGCTGATGAAAAAATACACCAACGCCCAGCTCACATCCGCCGAAGTCATCGCCGAGCTGGTGGCGCTGGCACGTGAAGTTGCCGCCGAGTCCCAGCGCGGCGAACATTTCACTCCCCCGCTCAATTCCGACGAACTCGCGTTTTATGATGCCGTGGCGCATAACGAATCCGCCGTTCGGGTGCAGGGCGAAGGAATTCTGGCGGACATCGCCCGCGAGCTGGTCTCCGTCATGCGCCGCGACGTCCGCACCGACTGGACCGTCCGCGACGACGTCCGCGCTAAGCTCCGCTCCTCCATCAAACGGCTGCTGGTCAAGTTCGGTTACCCGCCGGACAAACAGCCCGGCGCGATCAAGCTGGTCATGGAGCAGATGGAATCCATGGCCCCCCGCTTCGCGCAGGCGCGCGGATAGCGACGCGACCTCTTTAGAACAAGAGAGCTTACGAAAACGGCACCATCCTCAATCGACCGCTCGGTCCAGTGACCGATTGCGTCTACGCCGACTGCGAGTACGTGCTCCGCAGCTCCATCTCACAGTTAGCCTCCTCGCTCGTTGGACCATATATAGTTCCATTGTCCCCCCACGGATTCGGTCTCCTCCACGGGCAGCCTCAACGGTTGTGCCCATGCGATACTGATGAGCGCGACTTCCTCTTCTCCGGCGAGATCACTTTGCGCAAGCAAGTCGAGTATCCCCAATCCGATCTCCTGCCGATGCAAGTCATCTGATAAGGACGCATCGAGAGCCCACTGCGCCCGTGTCCACCACTGAGACCGTTGATCGGCTAACCGTCGCTGATCCAAGGTATCGGCGTCTGCGCTTCGTGCCTGCTGCCAAAGCGCGGCGTAGGAAAATGCACGCTGGCGTCGACGACGGCCGTCTTCTGCGGGTATTTCGAGCCGATTCAGCCAGGATTGCGGCCAATGATAAAACGCTCATGTTTACTGTTCCTTTTCGTTGCCCCGGCGTTGTCGGTTGTCTGCAAACGGCGCGATCAGCCCGGACGGCTCAGCAGGGTCAACTGTGCAAGAGCAGCCCAGCCGTACCTGCTCTGCAGGGCGGCTCAGCAGGGCGGTCAGGGCCAACTGCTCGCCTGCGCCACGCTCGGCCCCAGCTGGTCCCGCAGCAATTGCCAGCTGGCCCAGTCCGCTGCGGCACAGGCAGCGAGGGTTAACCGTTCACGGTACCCCGGCTCTAACGGAGCGAGCTCGGCCGCGAAGAGTGCTTCGAAGGCAACACGGATGCGGCGCAGATTCTCCTGCAGGTTCTCCTGCAGTGCCGGTGAAAAGGGACGCTGAATGTCGGCGGCGCGTACCAGCGGCGCCACCGATTCGAGCAGCACGGCGCGCTGCTGGCAGTAGCGCTCGATCCGTTCAGGCAGCTCAAGGCCGGGTTCCAAGGACCCGAAGGCTTCATCCTGCCGGTCCAGCTGCCGCCGGACCGTGCCGGCCGCAGTCCAGCGCGTCCTGCTCCGCCTCGACGATGGTGACGGGGATTCCCGCGGCTGCCAGTGCCATGGCAATACCGCCGCCCATGGTTCCGGCGCCGACGACGCCGGACCGGGCCACGCTCCTGGCGGCCCCGATGTTAAGGTTCCTGGGCTTGCGGGCCGCGCGTTCCGCCGCGAACAGGTAACGCTGGGCCGCCGACTCGGGGCTTTGGCGCCGCTCGTCAATCTTTTCCCGCTCCACCTGCGCCCCGGTCTCGAAGGACACTTCGATGCCGGCGGCCAGGGCGTCGACGGCGGCCTGAGCTGCGTAGGGATCTTTGGCCTTGTGCAACGGGCCTGCCGCCAGCTGTGCGACGGTTCCGGGTGCGCCGTGCGCTTCGGCGATCTTGTCCCGACGCTCCCGCGTCTGCGAGTGCGTACCGGCCTGCTGCGCAAACTCGGCTGCCCACTGCAGTCCTTCCTCGCCGGCAGGATCCTCAATGACGGCGTCGACGAGCCCATCGGCACGTTCGGAAACAATTTGCACCTATCTGCAAATTGTTTCCAGTTCAAGGAGGGCCGGCCGCGTCCGGCGATTCACCACGCCCGCACGCTCATCGCCGTTGCTAAACTGGGCTGAAGACGGTACCCCCGCCCACGAACCGGAAGAGGTATTCCCCTGTTACGAGTCATCAGTTACAACCTCCGCAAGAACCACGCGAGCGATGAACTCGTCGACCTGGCACAAGACTCCGAAATCGACATGCTGTGTCTGCAGGAGTGCGACGCCGCGGAACTCCCAGACACCGTGGGACACCTGCACTTGGCGGATTCAACCAAGGGCAACAGGCTCGGCTTGGCGATGTACTACCGCCAAGACCGATTCACCGCACTTGAGACAAAGGCCTTCGCGCTCAAGAAATCCATGCACGACCGCATGCTCGCGCCGGCCCACGAACGACTGATCGCTACCCGGCTGATCGACCGTGAAACCAATCGCAATCTAGCCATCGCCTCATTCCACGCCGCGCCGTTGACCGCGTCCAATTCACTGCGGCGCAAGCAGATCCACGCAGCGCACGTGGAAATGCTCAGCATGGGTGGTGAGCTCGTCACCCTTATGGTGGGGGATTTCAACTACCCCTTTTTCAGGAAAAACCTCACGGAACACATGAACAAGACCGGCTACGACCTCACGATGAGTGACAGCCGAACGTACACGCGATACAAGGTGTTCAAAGGCCACTTCGACTTCGCCACTTCCCTGGGGCTGGACATCACAAACGTGGAAACCCTGCCGCGAGGAAAATCCGACCATATGCCGATCCTGATCTCCGCCGAATACCTCTAAGCTCTTCAGCATGCGTGAACTCGTCGTTCTCGGCACCGCCTCGCAGGTCCCGACGCGAGCGCGCAACCACAACGGTTACCTGCTCCGCTGGGACGGCAAAGGCCTGCTCTTCGACCCGGGCGAGGGCACACAACGGCAGATGATCTACGCCGGCGTCTCGGTCCGAAACATCACGCGCATCTGTCTCACCCACGTCCATGGCGACCACTGCTTCGGCCTGCCCGGCGTGCTCTCGCGGATGGCCCTGGACGGCGTGGCGCACCCGGTGCACCTGCATTACCCCGCTTCCGGCGCGGACGTGGTCCGGGCGCTGATATCCGTTGCCACCCCCGGTATTGATCTGCGGTTGCACCCGCATGGGGAAGCCGGGCCGATCGCCCCGGGCTTAGCAGTCCAGCCTTTGCATCACCGGATCGAGACTTACGGCTACCGGCTCGTTGAGCCCGACGACCGAACCCTCCTGCCGGACCGGCTCGCGGCAGTCGGCATTGCCGGCCCCGACGTCGGCCGCCTGCAGAGCGAGGGAACACTCTACGGTGTCCGCCTCGAGGACGTCAGCGTGCCGCGGCCCGGCCAGCGCTTCGCCTTCGTCATGGATACAGCCCCGTGTCCGGGCGCCGAGCAGCTCGCAGATGGCACCGATCTACTTGTGGCAGAATCCACCTTCAGCGACGACGACGCCGACCTTGCCGGGCAGTACCGCCACCTCACCGCGGGCCAGGCAGGCGCCTTGGCGGCCGGCGGCGCCGTCGGTACCTTGGTCTTGACGCATTTTTCGTCCCGCTACGTCGACGTAGCCCCGCTCGCCGACCAGGCCCGCGCCCGCGCCGGCGGAGCCACCGTGACAGCTGCACAAGACCTTGACCGAATCGCCTTCCCCAAACGGCGGCCAAGCTCACCCTGCCTCATCGTGTAACACTTATTGCATGGATCTGGTCGTCTCCCCCGCGCTCACGATTCCCGCCTCGGAACTCAGCTGGAGGTTCTCGCGTTCGTCCGGGCCCGGCGGTCAGCATGTGAACACGTCGGACAGTCGCGTCGAACTCTCCTGGAACATCTCCGACTCAGCTGTGCTCTCCGATGCACAACGGCTGACGTTGGTTAGCCGTCTGGGACGCCGTCTCATCGCCGGAGTAATCACCGTGACCGCCTCCGAGCGGCGCTCTCAACTCCGCAATCGCGAGATCGCCCTGGGCAAACTCGCCGAACTCGTCAGCACGGGTCTTGCTCCCGATATGGCCCACCGCCGTCCGACTAAACCCACCCGGAGCTCGCGGCGGCGGCACCTCGCGGCAAAGCAACAGCGGTCAGCAACAAAACGGCAACGCCAACGACCGTCCGCCGAGTAGCTTCATCCCGGCGACAACTTTCAGCCCTCAGGCCTGCTGGACCGCGTCAAGGGAGTGCGGAGCACGGCGGCTTCGGCCGGTCACCCGCCAATGAGGCCACTCAAACCCGAAGTCTCTCCATTGCCTGCCCTGTAATTCCGCGTATCAGCTCGAAGTCCTTGTCCAGGTGAAGAACGGTGAGCCCGGAAAGCTCAGCGCATGAAGCTATGAGCAGATCGGGGATCGAAGGCGCACGATGTTGTCCACGGTCGGCAAGAAGTAGTTGAATAGCGAGCGCTCGATCCTCCATTAACGGCGTCAGATACTCAACTGGCATAAGCCTGAGGGGCACTCCTCGAAACGCGTTCCTGGCTTGGTCTCCAGATCGCGCCGAGAAGCCCACTTCCAAGCGGGTGACAGTGCTAATCCGCATCAAACCGCGCTCTATCCGGGCGGCCCACTCCTCAGCGTCGGGGCTAGTGCCGAGTCTAACGAGAGCAGACTTGTCTACCAGCCACGACGTCAATCCCAAGCACCGGTCATGACCGCGTCGTTACTCAAGTCAGCAAACAATTTGCCGAAGACCTCCAGCTGCGTGGCCGACACGGTGTCCCCACTAACAGCGTCCTGCGCCAGCCGTCGACGTAGATACTCGGTGCGCGAAAGGCCCATTCGCGTCGCTCTTATGTCGATGGCAGCCAGTACTGGCTCTGGGACATCCCGGATCAGAATATCGCTCATACGCACCTCCCTGGTATCCCATGATATCGTACGGAAGAGCAAATGCGGAGGGACATTTCCCCGGTAGTTCTACACCTCGGGAAGAAGTGTGCCGCCAGCGATACGCTAACCAGCAAGACGCATAGAACGGTGTTGAAATCCCGGGCCTTGCAGCCGCGGATCTCTTTCTGGCCCTGCTGGGCGCCGTTCCTAAACTCCTGCACCCAGCGGTTCTGCAAATCTCAGCGGAAGAATTCCAACAGCGTCGGCGCCACCGTCTCCGGCGCCACCGCATGCTCCTGCCCTTCGATGACGTCCTGCCTCCCGTTCTGGACCGCCATCGCCACTGCCGACGCAGAAGCCTGAGCCCATGCAGCGCTCGCACCGCCGTACAACGCCAAAGTCGGTGCGGAAATGCGGCCCAGCCGCTGCACAGGAACAATATTGTCCCCGGTGAGCGTCAGATCGTAGGGCAGGGTCCGCGCCAGAGCCACCAGCGACGGCCACCAAGGCGATTGCTTCATTCCCGCGTCGAAGTCGGCGCCCGTGTGCCGGATGAATTCCTCCACCGCCAGATCCGGATGTCCCTCGTCCACCAGCGCCTGCACCTTGTCAACAAAAACCTGCCAGAGCACGTCTCCTCCCGGGGTCGTGAGATAGGGCGGCTCATACGCGGCCAGCCTGCTGATCCCCACCCCGGCGGCGGCCGCCTCAAGAGCCAAGATGCCGCCGGACGAATGGCCGTACACCACCGCAGACCCGCCAACGGCTGCCACCAGTGCGCTGAAATCCTCGACCTCACGCTCGACGGCGTACGGCGGCGTATCCGTACTCTCGCCGCGGCCGCGGCGGTCGTAAGTGACGACAGTGAAATCTTCCACGAGCAGCGGCACCAGGCCCCCGGGCGACTGACGGGTGTTTAGCGCCCCGCCGACCAGAATGAGCGGGGGCCCGCTCCCGGCTGTCTCGTAGGCAATAGTTGTCCCGTCAGTGGATTGGACCTTTTCGACCATGAAGTTCTCCAATGTGATTGGCGCGGCCTGGCACTGCGACCTGGCCAATCCACTTCTACCCGCAAGCGGCCGGATCTTCAAGGGGGTCCGCAGGGGAGTCCCGCACGTTGGGGCGCAGCTGCCGATCACCGAGATCGACGGGCACCGCTATGCCGCGGGTCCCGCAGAGGCTTCCCCGCCCGGAATGAGTTTGCTTGTGCCGAGCGGGGGGAGATGGCTACATTATTGGTCCGTAAGAAAAGCGTCGGGTCACTTCGTCTGGTTCGGATGACGGGTGTGCACCTGCTCCAGCACCACCGTTCGGCCCGAAACGTAATACCAGATTCCAGCCCCACCGGACAGTTCGTATTGCCACCGCTCCCGAACGCCGCCGTTGTGCGTGAACGTCGCGAGCTTCCCCTTGAGCGGGTGCATGGTCGGCGTGACCTCGTTCGGATCGCGCGAGAGAGGGTCCCACGCTGCCGTCAACACATTACGCTGCACGGCCAGAAGGTCACCCCAACCGCGCTCGGCTTCGCGGGTTCCAAATTGAATCGCGTACTCCGTCGATTCGACGGACCGCTCGACGCGTTTTCCCTTCGGCATGAGTTAAGGACGAGAGATCGGGACCGGCTGGTCAAACCACGTCAGTTCGCGCGAGTGGAGCCCTTCGGCGATCGCTGTGGCCGTGGAGCGCCACATGGCCATCTCCGTTATTGCAAGGTGGGCTCTACCGGTAGAGAATGATGCGCGGGCCGACCGAAGTAGATCGCGTGCACAAACTTCCCGATCCTGAGCGTCGAGGGCCAGCATCCAATCGAATCGGTCAGCGAACCGGTCGCCGAGCGAGCGGCCGGCATCGTCGACGGTAATGGCGATGATCTGAGCTGCAAGCTCGAGGAGTCGGTCGCGCGCATCATTTTCCTTGACCGACATGAGCACAAGGGCATCACCGCCGCGCCGAGTCACCTCGATCGGCGACTCTTCAGCAGCGCTGAACAGCGGCGCAGGCTGCCGGGAGAGTTCTGACGACTGGAAGACGCGGCGGGGAAGGATGGTGGACATACCGACATTTTACTTCAGATTATGTTCTGAGTTCCAGCCCCTAATGTTCTGCTGCACGAGGGTTATTGCTCCCCCACCGCGCCCCATCAACGGCACAGCGCACTTAGAAGTCCCAGTCGTCGTCCTCCGTGTTCACAGCCTTGCCGATCACGTATGAAGACCCGGACCCCGAGAAGAAGTCGTGGTTCTCATCCGCATTCGGGGACAGCGCGGAGAGAATCGCCGGGTTCACGTCCGTGACAGCGGCCGGGAACATAGCCTCATACCCCAGGTTCATGAGTGCTTTGTTGGCGTTGTAATGCAGGAACTTCTTGACGTCCTCAGCCAGGCCCACCGCGTCGTACAGGTCGTGCGTGTAATGGACTTCGTTTTCGTACAGCTCGTACATCAGCTCGAACGTGTAATCCTTGAGCTCCTGGCGTTTGGCCTCGGAGACCTTCTCCAGCCCGCGCTGGAATTTGTAGCCGATGTAGTAGCCGTGCACGGCCTCGTCGCGGATGATCAGCCGGATCATGTCCGCGGTGTTGGTCAGCTTGGCCCGGGATGACCAGTACATCGGCAGGTAGAAGCCGGAGTAGAAGAGGAAGGATTCCAGCAGGGTGCTGGCCACCTTGCGCTTGAGCGGGTCATCTCCTGCGTAGTAGTCCATCACGATCCTGGCCTTCTTCTGAAGGTACTCATTTTCGGTGGACCAGCGGAAGGCGTCGTCAATCTCTTTGGTGGAGCAGAGTGTAGAGAAGATGGACGAGTAGCTCTTGGCGTGCACGGATTCCATGAACGCGATGTTCGTGTAGACGGCTTCCTCGTGCGGGGTCAGCGCATCGGGAATCAGGCTGACGGCGCCCACGGTTCCCTGGATGGTGTCCAGCAGCGTCAGGCCGGTGAAGACGCGCATGGTCAACTGCTGCTCGTCCGGGGTCAGCGTGGCCCAGGACTGGATGTCGTTGGACAGCGGCACCTTCTCCGGCAGCCAGAAGTTGTTGGTCAGGCGGTTCCAGACTTCAACGTCTTTGTCGTCCTGAATCCGGTTCCAGTTGATCGCCTCAACATGGCTGAGCAGCTTTACTTTTTCGGTCATGACTCCGACTCACTTTCTGAAGAGAGACTAGGTTTGGCTGAGTCTTCGACGCAGAACCTGCAGTCGGCTTTCTCGACGCCTTTGTTAGTGTGATGTCTGGTGTGGGCGCTACGTTGGCTCGAAGGCTTCGGCTGCCCCTTTTGGGCCGCTGACTGTTTCGCCCGGGTTTCTGCAGAAGGAACCTTTCCATAGTTGGGGTTCTTGGCACCCCTCCTGGCCTCGGAAAGCACCTTGCGAGACTCTTCGGACATCACATGCCCGTACCCGGGGTGGTCTGGACCAAATTTCCCAAAGTTCGGGTTGTGCGGACCGGAATTCGTTCCTTTGCGGTCGCCTGCCCACTTCCTGCGCTGCTCCAGACTATGTTTGCCGCCATAAAACGGGTTCTCTGCGCCTGGACGGCTAAGTCCCTTACGACCGGTGTTCCTGATCCGGGCAGCTTCACGCTGCACTTCCGTCCAGACGACACCGGTGGGACCAAGGCCTCCCTCGGAGAGGTTCAGCAGGCGATCCCCTTCTCTCCGCAGATAACTGATCCAGTCAATTTCTGCCTGACCGAGTTCCAATAGGCCTTCGATCCAATCCAATTCATCTGCGATGACTTGGGAAAGATCCTGCTTCCGGAGCCAGTCATAGAACGGTGTTTTGCGGCCCTCGGCTGCAACACGGAGATGCTGGTGGAACCGACGGCTGACCGTCTTGGTCGTGATCCCGACGTAACGGTACTCGACCTCCCGCCGAAGCCGGATGCCGTAAACCAAACCATCTGTCGCCGTCGTCGTTCCATTCATATCAACCGATAAAGGTTGTCATAGCATACATGAAACACAATTTTCCACCTCAGTCCCCTCCAGTGCCAGCTGGCGCAGACGGATGTAGTAGATCGTCTTGATGCCCTTGCGCCAGGCGTAGATCTGCGCCTTATTAATGTCGCGGGTGGTGGCGGTGTCCTTGAAGAACAGCGTCAGCGACAGGCCCTGGTCCACGTGCTGCGTGGCGACGGCATAGGTGTCAATGATCTTCTCGTAGCCGAGTTCGTACGCGTCCTGGTAGTACTCCAGATTGTCGTTGGTCAGGTAAGGCGCCGGGTAGTAGACGCGGCCGATCTTGCCTTCCTTGCGGATCTCGATCTTGGAGGCCACCGGGTGGATGGAGGAGGTGGAGTTATTGATGTAGCTGATGGAACCGGTGGGCGGAACGGCCTGCAGGTTCTGGTTGAAGATGCCGTGCTCCATCACGGAGGCCTTCAGCTCCACCCAGTCATCCTGGGTGGGGATGTGGGTACCCTCGAAGAGTTCGGCCACGCGGGCCGTCTTCGGAACCCATTCCTCGTTGACGTACTTGTCGAAGAACTCGCCGGAGGCGTACTTGGACTTCTCGAAGCCGCCAAAGGGGCTGCCGGTCTCGATGGCCAGCAGGTTGGAGGCGCGGATGGCGTGGTACACCACGGTGTAGAAGTAGATGTTGGTGAAGTCCAGGCCTTCTGCGGAGCCGTAGTGCACGCGCTCCCGGGCCAGGTAGCCGTGCAGGTTCATCTGGCCCAGGCCGATGGCGTGGGACTGCTCGTTGCCCTTGGCGATGGACGGCACGGAGGTGATGTTGGACATTACGGACACGGCGGACAGGGCCCGAATGGAGGTTTCGATGGTGCTGCCGAAGTCCGGGGAGTCCATGGTTTTGGCGATGTTCAGCGAGCCGAGGTTGCAGGAGATGTCCTTGCCGGTCTCGGCGTAGGAGAGGTCATCGTTGTAGACCGTGGGAGCGGAGACCTGCAGGATCTCGGAGCAGAGGTTGCTCATGATGATCTTGCCGTCGATCGGGTTGGCCCGGTTTACCGTGTCCTCGAACATGATGTACGGGTAGCCGGATTCGAACTGGATCTCCGCGAGGGTCTGGAAGAACTCGCGGGCCTTGATCTTGGTCTTCTTAATCCGGGCGTCATCGACCATTTCGTAGTACTTCTCGGTGACGTTAATATCGGAGAAGGGCATGCCGTAGACGTTTTCGACGTCGTACGGGGAAAACAGGTACATGTCCTCGTCGCGCTTGGCCAGCTCGAAGGTGATATCCGGGACCACCACACCCAGGGAGAGCGTCTTGATCCGGATCTTCTCATCGGCGTTCTCGCGCTTGGTGTCCAGGAAGCGGTTAATGTCCGGGTGGTGGGCGTGCAGGTAGACCGCGCCGGCACCCTGCCGGGCACCGAGCTGGTTGGCGTAGGAGAAGCTGTCCTCGAGGAGCTTCATCACGGGGATAACGCCGGAGGACTGGTTCTCGATCTGCTTGATCGGTGCGCCCACCTCGCGGATGTTGGTCAGCGCGAAGGCCACGCCGCCGCCGCGCTTGGACAGCTGCAGGGCGGAGTTGATGGACCTGCCGATCGACTCCATGTTGTCTTCGATGCGCAGCAGGAAGCAGGAGACCAGTTCGCCGCGCTGGGCCTTGCCGGCGTTGAGGAACGTGGGGGTGGCGGGCTGGAACCGGCCTTCGATGATCTCGTCCATCAGCTTGGTGGCCAGCTCTTCGTCCCCGCGGGCCAGGTGCAGGGCAACCATGCAGACCCGGTCCTCGTAGCGCTCCAGGAACCGCTTGCCGTCGAAGGTTTTGAGCGTATAGGAGGTGTAGAACTTGAAGGCGCCGAGAAACGTCTCGAAGCGGAACTTCTTTTTGTAGGCGCGCTGATACAGCTCGCGGATGAAGTTCATCGTGTACTGGTCAAGCGTCTCGCGCTCGTAGTACTCGTTCTTGACCAGGTAATCCAGCTTCTCCTCCAGGTCGTGGAAGAACACGGTGTTGTTGTTCACGTGCTGCAGGAAGTACTGGTGGGCCGCCTCGCGGTCCGCGTCAAACTGGATCTCGCCGTTGGGACCGTACAGGTTCAGCATGGCGTTGAGCTCGTGATAGCCGAGCCCCTTATAGGCGGCCGGCATGCCCGCGTCCTTGGTGGCCGTGTCCTTGGTTCCCGTGTGGGTGCCGGTTACGGCCGGTGCTGCAACAGTCGTGTCCAAAACGTATCCAATCCTTGATTAACCCGGTCAACGTCCACGGACGTCCCCATGAGCTCGAAGCGGTAAAGAAGCGGAACCCTGCATTTGGCGGCGATGACATCGCCGGCAAGGCAGTAGGTTTCGCCGAAGTTTGTGTTCCCGGCGCCGATCACGCCGCGAATGAGTGCCCGGTTCTGCCCGACATTCAAAAACTTAATGACCTGCTTGGGCACCGCCCCGTGACCTGTTTCACCGCCGTAAGTGGGCAAAATCAGCACAAAGGGCTTCAGCGCAAGCAACGTCTCTTCGGAAGTGTAGAGCGGGAGCCGGGCCGAATCCACGCCGAGCTTCCGGACAAACCTGTGCGTGTTGTCCGAGACGGACGAAAAGTAGATGACGTTGCTGGCGGTGCTGCCCGCGCCGGCTGAGGCGGACGACGGCGGCGCCGTCAGTTCCGCCGTCGTCGAACGCTTTGTCTGTGCTAGTGCCAGAGCCTGCATTGCGCCGCCTCGTGCTCCATTGTTCCCCGGTCGTTGGTCCCGGCAGTCCATCCGCGCCGGGCGGCCCGTCCGGACTGCCATCCGCAAAGTATTAGGAGGCCACCGAAGCGGTCGCCAGCGCCAGCTCGGCGATCTTGTCCGGGCGGAAGCCGGACCAGTGGTCCTGATCGGTGACCACGACAGGGGCCTGCAGGTAGCCCAGAGCACGAAGGCGCTCCAGTGCGTCCGGGTCCTGGGAGATATCGACGCTCTGGTAGGTGATTCCCTTTTTATCCAATGCCCGGTAGGTGGCGTTGCACTGAACGCAGGCCGGCTTGGTGTAGACCGTAACGGTCATTTCCCTGTCCCCTTATTACTTGGCGGCACCTCTCGGTACCTGATGTAGCGGCCTGACCGTTTCCGGCAAACCCTCTGATGACGGGCCCAATCCGTCCGTTTCCGCTGCCTGCCTGATGCAGTTCGCCGGCGGCAGCCGGTGCGGCGGTGAGGACTGAAGATCGGTCTCGCCAGCGTCCCGGTAGCTTAAACCCGGGGTGCTTGATTCTGTACTTCAATACTACATGTAGTGCGCGCCGCTGGAAGTGACCCCAACATGATGTATTACAAGTATGTCATTTTATGCACCGGTAGTCCACAGGACCGGCCCGGAAAATCAGCGGAATCCCGCCGATAAAGGCCCCGCTATCCACAGCCTGTGGAGTAGTTAGCCACATAAATCCACGGGCGTGTTGCGCGGGTCGGCGTGTCGGGGGCGCCTTGAATGATGGGTAGCGATGTCCTGCGTCAGCAGAACGCGGACGATTCACCCCGTCGGCGTGGTGTAGTCTTGCTGGCGCTGGCGACGGAACGGGAAAAGGAACTCTTATGGTCAATCCGATTCACCTCCGGACTCTTCTCGAGGTCACGCGCCTGGGCTCGTTCGCCGCCGCGGCCGGACGGCTGGGGTACACCGCGTCGGCGGTATCGCAGCAGATGTCGGCCCTGGAACGGGATACCGGCGTCATATTGTTTGAACGCTCCGCCCGGAGCGTCCTTCCCACCGAAGCCGCCATCGTCATGACCAGGCACGCAGCCAAGGTACTAACCGACATCGACGCGCTGCTGGCGGCTACCGCCCGGACGCATGCGACTACCACCCAGGAACTGCGGTTAGGCATCTTCCCTTCGCTGGCGAGTCACGTCCTGCCCAAGCTGCTGGCGGACCCTGCCTGGCACGATCTAGGCATCAACCTGAAGGTATCGGTGGCCGAGCCGGCGCAGACCATCGCCGGGCTGCGGACCGGGGGCGAACTCGATGTCGCGTTGATCTATCAGGTGGGACAGGGCGGTCTCGCCTGGCCGCACACGGTCAACCGGCAATGGATCGGCGACGACAACTTCCGCGTGGTGCTTCCCAAAGCCTGGGGAATCCGAACCGGGGCGGTCGTTGCCGCGGCGCAGCTTTCAGATATGCCCTGGATCATGCACCATCCGGGGACCAGCGACGCATCGGTGATCGAACGGCTCTTTGCCAGCTGCAATCTGTACCCCACGGTGGCGGTGTACAGCGACGACTTCAATGCCAGCCTTGAGCTCGCCGCGGCCGGTCTCGGTGCTGCGCTGGTGCCGGAGTTGGCCCTGCGTGAGCGGCCGCCGGGCATCGTTGTGCTGGATGTTCCGGAAATCCGGCTCGCCAGGAACATCTTTGCACTGCTGATCAACGAGAAGCAGACCGCTCAGGTCGGGGTTTTCGTGGATCTGCTCTCCGGAATTTTGCACCGGCTGGGCCGCATACCGCAGCATTAGGCGCGACGACTTTCCGGATGGCCAAATTCTTCAGCGCATTGAACGGCGGGTAGACAAGCTTCATCGTGTCCGGCTTCAGCGGCTTATCCAGGACGGCCTTCCGGTGCGAAAACGTATCCACGGAGAAGCGCCCGTGATAACCGCCCATTCCGCTGGCCCCGATGCCGCCAAACGGCAGTCCGGGCACCAGCAGATGCGCCGCGGGAATGCCGAAACAGAGCGCGCCCGATGACGTCTGCTCCGTGAACCGGACCTTGATCTCCGCGCGTTCCGTGAAGACATAGAGGGAGAGCGGTTTGTCCCGCTCATTGATGAAGTGGATGGCCTCATCCGCGTCAGATGTCTCCACCAGCGGGAGCACCGGGCCGAAGATCTCCTCCTGCATCAGAGGTGAGGCCGCGCCGGCGCGCACCACCGTCGGTGCCAGGTACCGCGAATCAGCGTCCCGTTCCCCTCCCGTGATCACATCTGCAGTGTCCAGCAATCCAACCAGACGTTGAAAATGCCGGTCGTTGACAATGCGGCCGTATTCGGTGCTGCGGCGCGGATCCGCACCATAGAGCGCAGAAATGGCCAGCGGCAGCAGCCGCGCGAGTTCCACCAGCACCGCCGCGGAGCCCAGGACATAGTCCGGTGCCACACAGGTCTGGCCGGCGTTGAGATATTTGCCCCAGGCCAGCCGCATCGCCGTTGCCGGAAGGTCCACCGAATCGTCGACATAAACGGGCGATTTCCCGCCCAATTCCAGGGTAACCGGGGTCAGGTGCTCGGCCGCGGCCAGCATGACAAGCCGCCCCACCACCCCATTACCGGTGTAGAAAATGTGGTCAAAGCGTTCCGTGAGCAATGCCGTGGTTTCTGCCGCGCCGCCCTCCACCACAAAAACGGCGCTGTCCAGGTACTGCGGAATCCAGCGCTGCATCGCGGCCGAGGTCACCGGGGCCACCTCGCTGGGTTTGACCACCACCGTGTTACCCGCTGCGAGCGCGCCAACCGCTGGTGCCAGCAGCAGCTGCACGGGATAGTTCCACGGCGCGATCACCAGCACGACGCCGAGGGGCTCGCGGATAATCTGTGCGCTGGCCGGCTGCAGGGCCAGCGGCACGGCGGATCGCTCCGGAGCCAGCCAGCGTGTCAGGTTCCTCAGCGTGTGGCTGATTTCCGCGGTGACGAAGCCGATCTCGGTCAGCCACGCCTCGCTGGGATGTTTGCCCAGATCCTGCCGCAGGGCATCGGCGAATTCCTGACCGCGTTCGGTGAGCATGCGCCGCACCGCTCTCAGCCGCTCGGTCCGCCACGCAAGGGAACGAGTGGCGCCGGAATTAAACACGGCACGGGCGGCGGCGACCTGTCCGGAGATGTCCTCGGTCATGGCACCAATCTACTCCCGGGCGGCAGCTCACTCCCCTGCAAAACGCACGCCGCCGTCGTCGTTCCGTTGGCTGACGGTACGACGACGGCGGCACGGACGGTTGATCTTGCGCGGCCCGAACCTGTGGGGGTGCCGGCCAGGCTGGACCAGCGCCCCCGTCAGCCGATCCGGGTGCGGACTTCCCTGGCCGCTTCAACCAGGTTGCGCAGCGACTCCTCGGTCTCGGCGTAGCCGCGGGTCTTCAGCCCGCAGTCCGGGTTGACCCAGAGCTGGCGCGCCGGAACATGCCGGACGGCGGTCTCCAATAGCTCCACGACCTCAGCCTGGCCGGGGACACGCGGCGAATGGATGTCATAAACGCCCGGGCCAACACCTCGGGCGAAGCTGTGGTCCTCCAGGTCATGCACGACCTCCATCCGGGAGCGGGCGGCCTCGATGGACGTCACGTCCGCATCCAGTCCGTCGATGGCGTCGATGATCGCGCCGAATTCGGAGTAGCACAGGTGGGTGTGGACCTGCGTGCCGTTTGCCGCCCCACCGGTTGCCAGCCGGAAGGATTGGACAGACCAGTCCAGGTACGACGCCTGATCCGCCTTGCGCAGCGGAAGCAGTTCGCGCAGCGCCGGCTCATCCACCTGGATGATCCGGATCCCGGCGGCCTCCAGATCCGCGATTTCGTCGCGCAGTGCCAGGGCAACCTGGTTGGCGGTCTCCCCCAACGGCTGGTCATCGCGGACAAAGGACCACGCCAGGATGGTGACCGGGCCGGTCAGCATGCCCTTCATCGGCTTGGCCGTCAGGGACTGCGCATATCGCGCCCATTCGACCGTGATCGGCCGGCTGCGGGTGACGTCGCCCCAGAGAATGGACGGGCGGGTGCAGCGGCTGCCGTAGGACTGGACCCAGCCGTGTACCGTCACGTCGAATCCCTCGAGGTTCTCGGCGAAGTACTGCACCATGTCGTTGCGCTCGGGCTCACCGTGCACCAGCACGTCGAACCCGAGTTCCTCCTGCAGGTCCACCACACGCCGGATCTCGTCCTTCATCAGTGACTCGTACTGCTGCTGCGTCAGCTCGCCCTTGTTGGCGCGCGCGCGAGCGGAGCGGATTTCACTGGTCTGCGGGAACGAGCCGATGGTGGTGGTCGGCAGCGCCGGCAGAGCCAGCTCCGTTTCCTGCACGGCGGCACGGGCGGCGTAGGCGTCCCGGCTGAAGTCCGCGGCGGTCAGCGCGGCCAGCCTCGCCTGAACCTCAGCGCGGTGAACGCCGACGGCGGCGGCACGGGACGCGATGACAGCCGACGCCGCGTCGATGGCCGGCTGCACCGACGCAGGATCCGTGAGCAGGCCGGACAGAGTGACCACCTCGGCGGCCTTCTGATCCGCAAAGGCCAGCCAGCTGCGCAGCTCGGCACGCAGCTGCGTCTCCTCCTGCACATCGTGCGGAACGTGCTGTGTTGACGTTGAGGTGGAGACCGCGACGGTCAGCCCACTCTTGCGCAGGTCGGCCAGCTTGCCCGCCGAGGACTGCAGGTCATTGCGCCAGATGTTGTGACCGTCCACCAATCCGGCCACCAGGGTCTTGCCGGCCAGCAGGGCCAGCTGATCCGGCGACGGTACGGCACCCTTGAACAGGTCCACGTGCAGGGCATCAATATTGCTCTCGGCCAGCGTGGGAAGCAGCTCGTCCACGGCGCCGTAGGGGGTGCTGACCAGAATGGCCGGACGGGCGGCATCGGCGCTGAGTACCTCGTACGCCCGGGCAACGGCCGCCTGAACCTCAGCGACGGGAACGTTCTGGTCCGCCACCAGGGCCGGCTCGTCAAGCTGGATCCAGTCGGCACCCGCCGCCGCCAGACGCTCGAGCAGCTCGGCGTAGACCGGAAGGACATCCGCCAGGCGGCTCAGCGGAGAGAACCCTTCCGGGGCGTCATCCGAAGCCTTGCTCAGCAGCAGGAAGGTGACCGGACCCACCAGATACGGCCGGGTGTGGATACCGTTGGCCAGGGCGAAGGCAAATTCCTCGACAATGCGGGTTGATGTCAGTGAGAAGACGGTTTCCGGGCCGATTTCCGGCACCAGGTAGTGGTAGTTGGTGTCAAACCATTTGGTCATTTCCAGCGGCTGCTGCGCGGCTGTGCCTCGGGCCAGGGTGAAGTAGCCGTTGATGTCCAGCCGGCCTTCGCGATCGAGCAGTGCGCCGAAGCGGGCCGGAACGGCGCCGATGTGCGCGGCGGCATCCAGTACCTGGTCGTAGTAGGAAAAAGTGCCGGGGATGGCCGCGGACCCGGTCAGGCCCAGGCCTTGGAGCCGCTTGGCCGTGGCCAGCTGCAGGTCCTTGGCCACCGTGTCAAGGGCCGCGGCATCGATGCGGCCGGCCCAGAAGGATTCGACCGCCTTCTTCAGTTCCCGGCGGCGGCCGATCCGCGGGTAGCCCAGAATGGACGCGGCGGGGAACACCGGCGTTGCGGCGCTGGTGTCGGCTGCCGTCGCGGGCGCGGTGTCGGCAACCGTAGTGCCGGCAGTTGTCGTGTCAACAGTTGTCGCGTCGGCAGCGGTGGTGTCGGTGATGTCAGTCATGATTCAGGTCCTCAATGGTAGTCAATTACTCAGGCGGGTCAGTCGGGCCGATTCGGTCCGGGTCGGGCAACTCAGGCGGGCCGGGCCGGGCCGGGCGGGGCGGTTCGGTTCGGGCGGGCGGTTCGGGTCAGGCCGGCTCAGCCGGGTCAGTCGGGTCAGTCGGGTCAGTCGGGTCAGTCGGGTCAGTCGGGATCTATGGTGGGGTGAGCCGGCTCATAGTGCCGATTGCCGGTGGACAGAGCGGGGCCGTTCGGGCCGGAGCAGCTGCAGTTTGTCTAGCACGTCCAGGGCGGCGCCATGCTCGTTGAAGGTGTACAGGTGGATCCCCGGCGCTCCGGCGTCGAGGGCGGCGCGGGCCAGATCGACGGTGGCCCGCACTCCGATCCGGCGGCGTTCGCCGTCATCGTCCGCCGCGGCCAGCGCCCGGACCAGATCCGGGGATGGTTCGACGCCGGCCAGGGTCCCCAAACGCTGCAGCCGGCGCACGCTGGTGAGCGGCATGACGCCCGGAATCAGCGGGATGGTCACTCCTGCACGACGGGCCCGGACCAGCAGCTCCTCGTACTCCGAGGGATGGAAGAAAACCTGGGTGATGGCGAAGTCTGCACCGGAACGCTGCTTGGCCAGAAGCACCTCAACGTCGTGTTCTTCGCTTGGGGACTCGGGATGTTTTTTGGGGTAGGCGGCGACGCCTACGGCGACCTTTCCGGCGCAGAGCAGGGCGGTGCGGCGCTGCTCCACGCGACGGATCAGCTCGACCAGGTCCTGGGCGTAGGTCAGCGATCCGGGACGATGTTGAGGCTGCGCCCCATTCGGAAGGTCTCCGCGCAGGGCAAGAATCCCGCGCACCCCGTGGTCCAGCAGGTCGGTGACGATGGCCGCCAGCTCCTGCGCGGTATTGCCGACGCAGGTCAGATGCGCCAGCGGCCGCAGTGTCGTCTCGGTCAGCAGCCGGTTGAGCAGCTCCACCGCGGTATTCCGGTTGGAGCCGCTGGCACCGTAGGTGACGGAGACGTAGTCCGGATTGGTGCTTTCCAGCTCCCGGATGGTGGTCCAAAGGTTGGCCAACGCCGCCGGGGTGCGGGGCGGATAGAGCTCGTAGGAGAGGGCATTGGGAGCGGTCCCGGAGAGTTTCGGGTGCGCCTGCAGAAGGCTTGGAGGTGACATTTGCTGTCCTTGGCTGGTTGCCATTGACGCCCGCGACGCCGGTGCTAGCCGACAAGCGCGCGAACGCCAATGCTATGCGAAAAAGGATCGCCAGAAGGGCCCGCCGGAATGGGGCCCGTCCCGAAGGAGGGAAACCATCGCGGCGTTGCCGTCCCCGTGGTTGGACCGGAGGCAGGCAATCGGCGTTCTGCGTGCAAATGTCAGGCCCACATGGGGGCACCCACACCCTCAGGCATCCGGAAGCTGGCCGGACGCCGTTGCGAGGATCGCTGACACGTTACTTTCAGTAACTTGAAAAAGACTCTACGCACCCGGTGCCGGCAGCACAACCGCTGGGCGAATTAAGACGTACCTTTACGGAATACAGCCGTCGAATATGCGGAAACCTCGTGGCGGGGACCTCTTCGGCCGAATTAACCGCAAATTCCACCGCTGACCAGTCGCCTCCGAGGACGGGTTTCCTACCGGCACCGCTGCCGCAGCAGCTGGCTTAATTCGCCGAACCGGTCCGGATTCCGGCCACGCCGTCCACGGCATGGGGCACGACTACCCATCGCGCCTGCCCGCATTAGCGTGTGCATTATGACCAATGATGTTCACGACGCCACCCGGGTCCCTGCTCCCGCGCCTGCCGATGCCCGGTCCGCCGTCCCTTCATACGTTTCCGGTACGTCCGCCCTGCCGCTGCTGGGCGAGACCATCGGTGCCAACTTCAGCAGGATCGCCACGGGGAATGCCGGGCGCGAAGCGCTGGTGGACCTTGGGGCGGACCGGCGCTGGACCTATGCGGAACTAAATGGCGACGTCGACGCCGCTGGCCCGTGGACTGATGTCAGCGGGTGTGGCCAAGGGCGACCGAGTGGGGATCTGGGCCCTCAATTGTGCCCAGTGGGTGCTGGTGCAGTACGCCAGTGCCAAGATCGGCGCCATTCTGGTCAATGTGAACCCCTCCTACCGGGAGCACGAGCTGCGCTTCGAACTGGTCCAGTCCGGTCTGAAGCTGCTCGTGTCGATGACCGGGCACAAGTCCACTGATTACCGTGCCATGGTGGAGGCGGTCCGGTCCGAGTGCCCGGATCTGACGGACGTGGTGTACATCGGCGATCCCGGCTGGGATGACCTGCTCGCAGGCGGCAGCACGTTGGCCGCCGACGCCGTCGCCGTCCGGATGGCAACCCTCAGCCCCGATAACCCGATCAATATTCAGTACACGTCCGGTACCACGGGCTATCCCAAGGGCGCCACCCTCAGCCATCACAACATTCTCAATAACGGCTTCTTCGTGACGGAAACCATAGGGTTCAGCAACGAGGACCGGCTCTGCATCCCGGTGCCGTTCTATCACTGCTTCGGCATGGTGATGGGCAACCTTGGTGCCACGTCGCACGGCGCGGCAATCATCATTCCGGCTCCCTCCTTCGATCCGAGGGCCACGCTCCAGGCAGTGCAGGATGAGAAGTGCACGGCTCTCTACGGCGTCCCCACCATGTTCATCGCCGAACAGAACCTGGCGGACTTCGCCGGCTACGACCTCTCCACCCTGCGGACCGGCATCATGGCCGGCTCGCCCTGTCCCGTGGAGGTCATGAAACGCTGCATCAGCGAGATGAACATGACTCAGGTCGCGATTGCCTACGGCATGACCGAGATGTCTCCAGTCTCCATGCAGACACGTCCGGACGATGACCTGCAACGCCGCACCGCCACCGTCGGCCAGGTCCATCCGCACTTGGAGGTCAAGATCGTCGACCCGCTCACCGGGCTCACCGTCCCGCGCGGAACACCTGGCGAGTTCTGCACGCGGGGCTATTCGGTCATGCTGGGCTATTGGAATGACCCGGTAAAAACCGACGAGGCCATCGATCAGGCCCGCTGGATGCACACCGGCGATCTGGCTCAATGCGCGATGACGGCTACGTCAATATTGCGGGTCGGACAAGGTTCCGCGCTATGTTCTGGTGGTCGACGAATTTCCGATGACCGTGACGGGTGCGGAAGATGGAGATGCGGGCCAAATCGGCCGATCGCCTGGGCCTGCAGAGCTGACCCGGACGCGCACGTCGCGGGGCCCGATTTTGGCACTTCCGCGCTCCCCGGCCGCAGGTCTATGCTGTGGCCATGAATATACTCCCAGCCAGTTACCTGAATTACCTTGAGGGCAAACCGGCCGCAGTGGTCGCGACGGTGAAACCGGTACTTCAGCAGTCAGCGGCCGATAGGCTGCACGGGGTAAGGGTTAAGCTCCTCCAGCACGACGAGATCCAGGCCGTGTTGGATGAGCGGATTCCGTTCGGCGAAATCCTCGAAGCGATCGACTAACCGGTCCGGCCGCGCACCGAAACGGTCACGGTGAATTTAGCGTTCCGTCCCTGTACCGAGGTCCGGCCCACTCGCTGCTGAAGCTGCGCCCGGTAGTCCAGGTGGTTGTTGTACACCGTCCACAGCTCTCCTCCCGGAGCAAGCACACGGGCGGCGGCGTCGAAGAGCTTGAGGGCCGCCCCGGTGTGCACGGTGGCACCCAAGTGAAAGGGCGGATTCAGCAGAATCAGATCGGCACTGCCGCCGGGGAAACCCGCCATGGCGTCGTCCTGCACAGCGGTGATCCGCCCGGCGAGGCCGTTGGCGTGTGCCGTTGCGGCGGCGGAGGCGACGGCGGCGGCCGACTGATCGGTGGCCGTTACGGTGAGGGCGGGCCTTGCGGCGGCCAGGGCGGCCGCGACGACCCCCGAGCCGCAGCCTAGATCCACCGCCTGCCGGGCGTCCGGCTTCATCCCGTCCAGGAAGCCCAGCAGGTACCGCGTACCGATATCCAGCCTGGCGCCGGCAAACGTGGCGCCATGGGCGCACAGCCACAGCCCCAGTTCGTGGCTGAATTCCCTCACCGGGTAGAGGGATTCACCCGAGGGCCGGATCGGCCCGCGGGCGGTGAGCACACGTGACTTCTGCCGCCCCAGCCCGGCCCGGACATCGGCGAACGATTCCTGCAGCACAGCGTTCATCGCCACGGTCATATGCTTGATCCGTCCGCCGGCAAAAACGACGACGCCAGGGTGCGCGTAGCGGGCGATCTGATCCGCCACTTCGGCAAGCTCGGCCAGACTCCGCGGGAGCTGCCAGAGCACCACCCGGACGCCGGCGAAGAGCTCCTCCCCCAGCGGGACCCGGCGAAATCCGCCGGACAGTCCGAGCTCGGCGGCATTGCGGTCCAGCGCCCGCGCGCCGGAAACGAGGTCCTGCTGAACGCGAAGGTCCACGGAACCCAGAAACGACGCCACCGCGAGGGTCAGCGCGCCGTACCTGTCGCCCACGACCGCAACGGCGCCGCCGTCGAGCGCGCCGCCGTCGAGCGCGTCGCCGTCGAGCCCGTTAAGGGCTGCCGCGGACTCGGAGAGAATCAGTGTGTCACTGGCATCGAAGGCGAAGAGGTTTTCTGCCTCCACATCCGGGAAACGGCGGAGCGCGCTGAAATTGAACAGCGCGTCGGGATCCGCTCTGCCTGCCGTGCCGTCTGCCGTGCCGTCTGCCATGCCATCCTTCGGACTGTCGATTGCGTCGTGGTCGGAATCAGAACCTGACCAGTTTAGCCGCGCATTCCCCAACCCGGACCCAGCTCTGCCCAGCCATGGCCAGACGGTATGCCTGCTGCTAGCATAAGGACGTTTGGTTAGTCAACTTAAGGGTGTTCATTTAATCAATTAGGGCGTCGCCGTCATCGACGACCAAAGGGGTCATCATGAGCGAAATAACTCCGTTGCGGAATGCGATCCGCAACGGCAGCGGTCTCAAACGGGTCGGCGGAACCTGGGGTGAGGTACTGGCCGAGTTCCTGGGCACCTTTGTCCTGATCGCCTTCGGCGACGGCGTCGTGGCCACGGCCGTGGCCGCGCTCCCCGGCAGCGGCCGTGCGGCGACCTCTACCACCATCTTCAATGCCGCCGGGGACTGGTTGCTGATCACCTGGGGCTGGGCGTTCGCCGTGGCACTGGGCGTTTACGTGGCCGGCGGTGTCAGCGGGGCGCACCTGAACCCTGCGGTCACACTGGCTTTTGCCGTCCGCCGGAACTTTGCCTGGAAAAAGGTGCTTCCCTATATTGCGGCGCAGGTGGTCGGGGCGTTTGCCGGCGCGGCCCTGGTCTATCTCGTTTACCATCAGGCGATAGACGCGTTCAACCGGGCCTCAAAGGTGGCCAGGACCGATCCCGGCGGGAACGCCACGTTCTCTATCTTTGCCACCTTCCCGGCCCCCTATTACAACGGGGACATGATCGGTCCGCTGACCGATCAGATTGTGGGCACCGCCTTTCTGATTCTCCTCATTGTGGCCATCATCGATCTGCGTAATACCGCGGTGAAGGCCAATCTGGGCCCGCTGATGATCGGTTTCGCGGTCGCAGCGATCGGCATGTCCTACGGAGCCAACGCCGGATACGCCATCAATCCGGCCCGTGATTTCGGCCCGCGGCTGTTCGCCTGGGTAGCCGGCTGGGGCGATGTCGCCTTGCCGGGGACGGTCGACGGCTCATTCAGCGCCTACTTCTGGGTGCCGATTATCGGCCCGCTGATCGGCGGGGTGATTGGCGTGCTGATTTACGATCTGTTCGTCGGTGACATTCTGCACGCGCGGAAAGCGCTGGCCGAACCGGGGCCCGCGCGCGAACAGAATCCGGATCTGGACGAAGGCACCGCCGCCGAAGAATGACACGCGTTCCGGTGTCGGGCCAGAGCCGGATGCCGGATGGCGGACTATCCGGCCCTGGCCCTGCGGAGGATCTGTGCTATTATCGCGGTTTTGGCGTCAGCGTAGTAGTTCATGTCGGTCCAGGTCTGCCGGGCAAGCTCCCGTTTTCGTTCCGCGTACAGAAGCCGGTCCGGCTCGTTCGTCCGGAGCCAGTCCCTGAGGTCCAGGTAGTCGGACGTCTCGGAGCCCCCCGCTGCGTAGACGTGCAGGTGCGCGTCCCGCTGCGGAGTACGGAACATGCGGTGTCCCGGCTCGCGGACCCGGAGGATGAATCCGGACGTCTCCAGCGCCGGAACGTACTGCTCCTCAGGGGCGAGGTCGGCGACGATCAGCAGCATGTCGATGATGGGTTTGGCCGCCAGTCCGGGTACGGAAGTGGACCGGATATGCTGCACGGAAAGCGCCCGCTCGCCGAGGGCCTGCCGGACCCTGTCCGCCAGCCTGTCAAAGTGCGCGGGCCAGTCCGGAGCATACTCGACAATACGAATCGATATGGGCTCCCGGCCGCCGATCAGCACCGAGTCAAGGTACGCAACCCGGTCTTCATTCACTGCCTCATTCACTGGCCTTTTCGCCACTCGTCACTGGTGATGTTCGAGCCGCCCTGTGGGCCCATCTGGAGCATGCCGCCGTCGACCGCCCAAGAGGCACCGGTGACATAACTGGCGGCCGGGGAGGCCAGGAATGCGATCACCGCGGCAACCTCCCGTGCGTCGCCCGGGCGCCCGAGCGGAATGCCGGGACGTTCCGAGGCCCGCGGGTCTTCGTCTGTCTGTCCCGTCATCGGGGTGGCAATCTCCCCGGGCGCCACGCAGTTCGCGGTGATGCCGTACTCGCCAAGTTCCAGCGCCACCGTTTTCATCAGGCCGCCGAGTCCGTGTTTCGCGGCATCATAGGCCGCGGCCCCCACCCGAGGCTGCGTCTCATGGACGCTGGTCACGGCGATCAGCCTGCCACCGCGGCCGGCCCGGACCATCCGCTGCGCCGCTCGCTGGATACAGACAAAGGCACCGGTGAGATCCGTATCGACGGTGCGGCACCAGTCCTGATAGCCAAGCTCCAGAAACTTCAGCCCGTCTCCGGCGCCGGCGTTATTGACGAACACATCGAGTCCGCCGAGCTCCTCGGCCATCTTGTCAATGACGTCGCCGCATTCCGGCAACTCCGTGGTGTCCAGCCTCGCCACGACGGCTGTTCGGCCAAGGGCGCGGACCTGCGCGGCGGTTTGCTGCGCCCCGGCGTCGTCTTGGTGCCAGGTGATGCCGACATTGAGCCCGGCCTCCGCGAGCGCGACGGCGGTGGCCCGTCCGATCCCCGAGTCCGAACCGGTCACAATGGCTGTGCTGGGGGAATACGTCATGGTGTTTCCTCTTTTGTCTATTATTTTGTAATATTCCGGCCGTATTCGAACGGCCCAGTTGCCCGCCCGAACTGCCGATGGGCACGGTGGTTACGGCGCCCGGGAGCCGGTGGAACCATAACAACAGCTGGCTCACCATTGTCTTCTGTCACCCCGTCCTTGCACAATGGACTATGACGGTCATCCTGAGAGCATTGGAAACTGCCGTCCCGCCGACGGTCCTGATACAGACCGAAGCCCGGGACGTCTTCGCCGCGCAACCGGGTCTGACCCGGCTGGGGACTCGTCTGGTACGAACCTGCTTTGACGGTTCCGGGATTGATACCCGTTATACGGCCGTGGAGGAACTGACCCGGACGCAGCGAAGTGAAAATCCCGTCTTCTTCGATGCCGCCTCGGGAGAAATGTTCAGCCCCAGCACCAAGGTCCGCAATGACATTTTTGCCGTCCAAGCCACGAAGCTCTTTGTCGAGTCGGCCCGGAAGGCACTCGATGCCTGTGCGGGCATCGGCCCCTCGGATGTCACACACGTGATCACCGTTTCCTGCACCGGATTTTTCAACCCGGGCCCCGATTACAAGGTGGTCCGTGCGCTCGGGCTCAATCCCGGCGTCCAGCGTTACCATCTGGGCTTTATGGGCTGCTACGCCGCCTTCCCGGCGCTGCGGGCGGCCAAGTCCTTCTGCGAGGCTGATCCCGAGGCCGTGGTGCTCGTGGTCAGCGCGGAACTGTGTTCCCTGCACGTGCGGACCTCCAACAACCCCGATGCCATCATGGGCTCTTCACTTTTCGCGGACGGGGCCGCCGCCGCCGTCGTCAGCGCCAAGGAACTGCCGCAGACCGGCGCCGGAATCAGTCTTGACCATTTTGAGACGACGCTGACCCCGGTGGGCGAGGAGTCCATGGCCTGGAACATCGGGGATCAGGGCTTCGAGATGGTTCTGGGAAGCTACGTCCCGCACATCATTGACGAGCACATCGTCGGTGCGCTGGAGCCGCTGCTGGCCCGGGATCCTATCGTCAGCGCTCTGCCGTACCGCGACATCAGGCACTGGGCCATCCATCCCGGGGGCCGCAGCATTCTGGATAAGGTGGAGGCCAAACTCGGCCTCAGCGCCGAACAGCTGAAGCCCGCCCGCGAAACGCTGCGCAACTACGGCAACATGAGCAGCGCTACGGTGCTGTTCGTACTCAAACACATTCTCGAGCAGGTCCCGGACGAAACCGCAGATGGCGCGGAGGAACGGATCTGTTCCATGGCCTTCGGCCCCGGGCTGACGGTGGAGACCGGGTTGTTTACGAAAGTCCCCGGCCAGCCCAGGGCGGCCGGCGCCGCGTCACAGGCTGCGGCGTTCGCGCAACCGGTGGCAGTCTGACCACGATGCCGCGGACTTTGACGCCCGGGCTGCCATGACACGGGATTTCCTGCGCCACCGGGCTGCCGGTGATTTCCTGCGCCACCGGGCCACGGGGGCAGTGGAGGAAATGGACAAGCCGGACTGTGATCCGCAGCTGCTGGAACGGACCTACGCGCAGTTCCCGCTCATCAACGCCGCCGTGGCCGGCTGGCGGGGCACCTACATCCAGCAGCTGCGTCCGCTGCTCTCCGCCGACCGGACAACTACGCTGCTGGACATAGGCTGCGGCGGAGGGGATGTTCCACGCCGGCTCGCCGCGTGGGCCGCGCGGGACGGACTGCCACTGCGCATCACCGCCATCGATCCGGATGAACGGGCCCATGCCTTTGCCGCCGCCCGGCCCGCTGTCCCCCGGCTAACGTTCCGACGGGCTTTCAGCTCGGAACTGGTGGCGGAGGGGGCAACGTTTGATTTGGTTATCTCCAACCATGTCCTCCACCACCTCAGCGCGCTGCAGCTACACGGTCTGCTCGCAGATTCACAGCTATTGGCCACGCAGGCCAGCGTCCATAGCGACATTGCGCGCAGCCCGCTGGCTTACGCCCTTTTTTCCGCCGGCACACTGCCCGTCTTCCACCGCTCATTTATCCGCCGCGATGGCCTGACCTCCATCCGCCGCAGTTACACCGCGTCCGAGCTTCGGTCCGCCGTACCGCCGACGTGGCGAGTGCAACCGCAGGGCCCGTTCCGCAACCTGCTGACGTACACGGCCGTCGCCCACGGGCGGGTAGTCAGCTCCCCGGAGTCAGCGCGCCATGCATGATGTCATCATTTCCGGCGGTGGGCCGGTGGGCCTCTTTTTGGGTACCTTACTGCGCCAATCCGGCGTGGACGTCCTGGTGCTGGAGAAACGCGCCCAACGGAGCAATCATTCTCGCGCCATCGGCATCCATCCGCCGTCCCTGGCCGCGTTGGAATCCATTGGAGTCGCGGCACCCCTGATCGCTCAAGGCGTGAAGATCCACAACGGGATGGCACGAACCCGGGGCGCAGATCTCGCCGGTTTGTCATTTTCCGGCGGCCGGGCGGCTCATCCGTTTGTGCTGGCGGTACCGCAGTCCGTCACGGAATCGGTCTTGGAAGAGCGGCTGCAGGCGCAAGGGCCCGGGGTCTTGGTGCGTGGGGCGCAGGTACTGCACGCGTACGACGACGGCAGGCAGGTCACCGTCTCGGCCCGCGTCCGCCGATCGGAACCTGACAGGGGCATCGAGCAAGACAGGGGCATCGGGCAAGACAGGCAGAGCGGGCAGATCGGGCAGGACAGGGAGCTCGGGCAGGACAGGCAGGACGGGCAGGTCGAGACTGGGTTCAGCGCGCGTCTGCTAGTGGCCGCCGACGGCGCCCGATCGGGCCTTCGCTCGCAGCTGGGCGTCGCAACCTTTAACCGCAACTATCCAGATACTTACCTGATGGGCGATTTTCATGACGACACAGGTGACGGCTCAACGGCGGTGCTGCATCTGGAGCCGGGGGGCATCGTGGAATCCTTCCCCCTGCCCGGCGACGTAAGGCGCTGGGTGGTCCATACCGACTCCCTGTGCGTGCGGCCCAATGCTGGTTCGCTGGCGCAGCTCATCCGGGCGCGGACCGGCGCCGTTGTCGATTCCGGCACGAACAGCATGCTCAGCGCCTTCACCGTCCGTGCAAGACTGGCCCGCAGACTGATCCACGGACGGGTGGCCTTGATCGGAGACGCCGCCCATGAGATCAGTCCAATTGGAGGTCAGGGGATGAACCTGGGCTGGCTGGATGCCGCAGAACTCGCCCCGATCATCACCGCCGCACTCGACGGTAAACCTTCCTCCGGCGCACTGCAGGCGTTCGAACAGCGACGGCAGCGGGCTGCCCGGCAGGCCGTCCGCCAGGCACATCTCAACATGGCCCTGGGACGGCCGCTGCCGCCTGCCATCATGACTATGCGGAACTGTACCTTGGCACGACTGATCGCCGTGCCCGCTGTGCACGATTTCGTGGCACGCCGCTTCACCATGCAATGAATTCAGCAGGCAGCGGCTTCAGCAGGCAATAGTCACTTCGATGTGTTTTCCGTGACCCGATCAGGAGGCGACTACGCCGTCGAGATATAGCCAGCGCCCGCCGGCCCGGACGAAATGGCTGAACTCGCGCTGACTGCCAGCGCCGCCGTCGTGCTTGAAATAGGCATGGAATTCCACCGTTCCTTCGGTGTCCAGCGGGCCGCCGGCCGTTGTGGAGAGGATGTCCAGCCGGTACCAGCGCAGGCTCGAATCGAGCTCAAATTGCTCGGGACGGCTGCTCGGGTGCCAGCTCCGCAGCAGGTACGCAGTGTCGCCGACGGCGAAGGCCGTATAGCGCGAACGCATCAGTGACTCGGCTGTGGGCGGTGGCTCGTCTCCTTCCAGGTAGCGCTTACAACACGCGCCATAGGTCTCGCCGCTGAGGCACGGGCACCTGGCGTCCGCGTCGGGATAAGCGGCGTCTGGAGTCTTTTCGTAGGAGTCGCCTTTAGTCTTGATGCCGGTCCTCGGATCCCTTGGTCTCCGGCGGGAGCTGGTGCCCCATCTGCCTGTCGTCCGGGCGCACGGAATTGCCTTCCCTCTCCACTGCCTCTTTGGGGGCCGAATTCCCGGCCTCTGGAGCGGTCCGTCGACCGTGGGAATCGACGTCGGGATCAACCCTGTCCGCCTCCCTGATCTGTTCCTCGGTACGGCTTCGCGCGGTCTGGGCGTGGTCCTGACGCCGGCCTGCTTCCCTCCGCAGTTTTTCGGCGTTGAGCTCCGCTTCCTTTGCGTCCGCGTCGGCCCTGGCGGCTTTCGCCTCGCTTTCGCGGGCGCTGAACTCATCGTTCTTCGCCGACTCGCGGAGCTCTCCGGCGCGTTGCCGATCCGCTGTGACCTTTCGCCTGCGACCCAAGAAAATCAGGAGTCCCAAAATTATCAGGACGACGATCACGACGACGATTATCCAGATCACCGCAGTTGTATCCATACGATCCGCCTCATTCCGTTGACCACAATAGGTATAGCCCCAGTAAAGCGCAGAACGGGCGGTAAGGCCATGCAATTGGCTATGCCTTGCTCAGGTCAGCAGGAGTGGGGCGTCAACGAAACGTAGACAGCTTAGGTTCGTCAACGTACGGCTGACGGATGCCTACTGACTCGTCGCAGGAACTTATCCGGACAGGCCTGTCCGATGCCTTGTTAGCGGCGGACCCGACTCCACCGGCTACGGCAGGTATTTCCACGCCGACCCGGGCGCCGACACGGATGGCGACCCCGACGCGACCTAACTAACAGTGGAGCTGAGACCATTCGAAGCGGCCGGCCTCCGCCTGCTGATATTACGGATGCCGATTACCGAATGCCGTCTGGATTAGTTGACCGATTACCGGAATGCTGGTGCGAATAGTCTCCCAGATAACAACTTCCTCGACGCTTCCTCTGTGAGGATGCGAGCCATCCCGTAGCCGCTGCTGCCGTCAGTAATGACGTCTACAGGAATACCCAAGATGTCTTCCGCCTCCGCTTGGAATCCGGCAACGTCGAGAAGCGTAACGCCCATGGGTGCATGGACCAGCAAATCAACATCACTGTCCGGCGTGTCCGCACCCGTTGCGCAGGAGCCGAAAACTCTGACTTTAGAGAGTCTGTTTCGGACGGCGGCTTGGCGAATCTCAGCACTGTGAGCGTCCATAGTGAGAGATGGTCGCAGGCGCGTTGCCTTCAGGATTGTTGCCAAAGTCTCCGGTCGCGGCACACGTACCCCAGCCTCAGGCGGAGACGTTCGGCTGCGCAACCCCACTGACTTCGGCAAGTTTTGACTGGCTCAGTCGCGCGCGCTTCCGAGATCTGCTGGGACGGCTCCATGAGGACAACCATATCTCGTTGACATAGTACGGGACGGTTGCACTTGAAACCCGGACGAAAAGAAAACCGCTGGAACTCTCAATTTCCTTGAGTTCCAGCGGTTTTTTGGTGGAGCTGAGGGGATTCGAACCCCTGACCCCCTGCATGCCATGCAGGTGCGCTACCAGCTGCGCCACAGCCCCAATCTCTATTGCTTCGTTTCGGAGTTTTACGACCTCGCCGGAGCAACTTTTCAATCTTAGAACAGTAAATCCCCAGATACCAAATCGGCGTATTGACCGCACGGCGGTGGGTTAAAGTCGGGCCGGGAACCGACTGCTAATTTTCGACGGGTTCGAGCTGCGGTTCTGGAAGAGTGCCCGCGTTGTGTTCAGTCAGCTTCCAGAGGCCGTCTGGTCCCCCAATCACGCCGCCGTCAGGTTCCTCCAGCACGGACCAATTGCAGTTGGACAGCCCGGACAATGAGGCCCAGTTTACGTAGGGGAGTCCCATCAGCCGGGCGATGGCCACCCTTGCCGCTCCCCCGTGCGTGGTGACGACCATGGTCCCTCCCGGTTCCAGACCCTTAAGCGCGGCCAGAACCGCCCCTCTCATGCGTTCGGCCACTTCTACCCGGGTCTCGCCCCCGCCGGCCCGCACTCCACCCTCATCCCGCTCCCAGCGCAGTACCTCATCCGGATAGCGTTCGGCGATCTCCTCGAACGTCAGGCCTTGCCACTTTCCGGCATAGGTCTCCCGCAGCCGTACATCCGTTCCAACTTCCAGCCCGGTAAGATCCGCCAGGGCCTGCGCGGTGTCCCGGGCACGCCGAAGATCCGACGAGACGATGAGGGAAGGCCCGACGGCGGCCAGCAGAGCGGCTGCCTTGTCCGCCTGCGCGCGGCCAACGTCGTCGAGCGCTATGTCCGCCTGGCCCTGAAAGCGGCGTTGCGCGTTCCACCGGGTCCGCCCGTGGCGCCAGAACACAATCCGCCGGCGTTCACCGGCGGATTGTGACAATCCTGAACTCTTCACGTTGTGGTCCGGGTGCTACTCTGCCGGGTCCGCTGATCCATCGGCGGCAGCGGATCCGGCCTCCGCAGCACCTTGGGCATCCGCCTTCGCGGATGTGTCCTCGCCCTCAAGCTGCAGGTCAATGACGGGGCAGTCCTTCCAGAGGCGCTCCAGCGCGTAGAAGATCCTGTCCTCTTCGTGCTGGACGTGGACCACCACTTCGGCATAGTCCAGCAGAACCCAACGGCCTCCGGAGCGGCCCTCTCGGCGGACCGGGCGAAGGTTCGCCTTGATCAGTTCCTCTTCGATGCCGTCGACAATGGCGTTCACCTGCCGTTCGCTGGGCGCGGACGCGATGAAGAAGATGTCCGTGATGGCCAGTACGTCGCTCACATCCAAGGCAATGATGTCCAGGGCGAGCTTGTCCGAGGCTGCCCGGGCGGCTGCCCTGACGATGGCGACGGAACTTTCTGTTGCGGTCACTGATTTCCTTCTGGTTGGGCGGTGTGGCCTAGCGGGCCAGTCCGGTAATGATCAATATAAATCCGGTGATAAGAGCCACGGCTGCTATCAAAATTGCGCCCCAAAGGATCAGTCTGTTGCGCTGAAGCCGTCCCAAGCCCGCGGTTACGGCGTCCAGCGGCTCCAGACCGTTAGCGCTTCCTGCCGGCAGCGGCGGCCTTTCGGTTCGCTCGAATGCAGCAGCCGGCAGCTGATCCCGGGTGGGCGACTGTGCCGGTACATCCGCGGCAGGAACAGCCGGAGACGACGCGGGCCCGGTGCGCGTAAGCGGCATCAGTCGTGAAACCACGGGAATATGGGAGGTGGTCGGCGGCCGCATGACGGGCCTGTCGATGCCAGGCACGCGGATAAACTCCAGCGGGGTCACCATGGCCAGATTGTGGGCAGCTGCCGGATCACTGATTGGTGGGTTGCTCTGGGTGCTGTCCTGCGCCGGCCACTCCCTGGCCTGGGTGTGCCGGTTGAGCACCTCGGCGCGTTCGGCCATGGCACGTTGCTGAGCCATGATGTCAGGATCCACGGCCAGCGGATCGGCCGTCGCGGCGGCCGGCAGGTTGTCAATCTGCTCGCGCGCGTCCTCGACCAATGCGTGAGCCGCCGCGACTGCTTCCTCGACGCTCAAGGAACTTTCCACGGCCGGACCGGCGCCCCGGGAAGAGGTGTCGCCGAAAGAGGTTCCGCGTTCGGCCTCCAGCCGGGCCAAACGGAGGGCACGCCGGGTCGGCAGTACAGGGCCCTGGTCAACGGCAGCGGCGCTCGGCTGTTCCGAAGGACCTTGCGCGGGTCTGCCTTCCCTGCGACCGGGCACCGGGTCTGATTCCTTGCTCATTTGCTACTCATTCAGTACTGGAACTCACTTGTTGATTGGAACCCACACCGTTGTGTCCTGATTCAAGGTATAGCCCGTATTTCGCGATGTACTGCACCACTCCATCGGGGACCAGATACCACACCGGGTTCTGTTCCTGGACGCGATTGCGGCAATCGGTGGACGAGATTGACATTGCCGGCACTTCCAACAAACTGACGTCGGAGCGGCCCATGCCGTCGAGGACGTGGCCGGGACGCGTCACACCAACAAAGTGCGCCAACGACCACAGCTCGTCGTTTTCCTTCCAGGACATGATCTGTGCCATGGCGTCCGCGCCCGTAATGAAGAACAGATCAGCCTCCGGACGCATCCGGCGCAAGTCCCGCAGCGTGTCGATGGTGAAGGTGGGACCGGGCCGGTCGATATCGACCCGGCTCACCGTGAACCGCGGGTTGGATGCCGTCGCAATAACCGTCATCAGGTAGCGGTGTTCCGGCGTGCTGACCTGCTGTCTATCCTTCTGCCATGGCTGCCCGGTGGGTACAAAAACAACCTCGTCGAGATTAAACACGGCGGCGACCTCACTCGCAGCGACGAGGTGACCGTGATGAATAGGGTCGAAGGTCCCGCCCATGACGCCCAGTCGGAAGCGACGCGCGGACCCGTTCACCGGTTGTGCGGATGGCGATATGTCAGGAATGGGAAATCTTTTCGCCCTCGCCATGGTCGTGCTTGTTCGTGTGCTGGCGGTGCGGATCGGCGCTCTCATCGACCGCGGTGTGCCGGTTACCCATATTGGTGAAGGAGAGGGTGATAAACATCAGCACCAGCAAAACGACGAAAATCGACACGCCGAACATCCACCACGGCATCAACAGCGGCGCTTTTTCCTCATGTTCGGTGGCAGCTGCGAGAACGCCAGCAAGCTGGGTCAACATATTTCTCCCCTAAGTATCAATGGCAGGTACATTCCGGGAATGCACCCGCACCGTCGGTGGTGTGTCCTGAAGCTAATGTTACGCGAACGGGCCGCCGCCGGCACCCGGACGCTCCGGGCGCCGCCGTCGGGCATTACCCAAACAATCCTGACACTAGCTCCGGACCTGACCTTCGCCCTGCACAATCCATTTGGTCGTGGTCAGCTCGGTCAAACCCATGGGTCCGCGGGCATGGAGTTTCTGCGTCGAAATGCCGACCTCGGCGCCCAACCCCATTTCGCCGCCGTCGGTAAACCGGGTGGAGGCGTTGACGATCACTGCGGCTGAGTCCACCTCCGCGATGAACCGCTCCGCGTTCGCCAGATCGTTGGTCAGGATGGCTTCGGTGTGGCCTGTGCTCCAGCGACGGATGTGGCTGACCGCCTGGTCCAGGGAGTCGACCATGGCCACGGCCAGATCGAGGTCCATATACTCCCGTCCCCAGTCTTCATCGTCGGCCCGCACGGCTTTCAGTCCGGCGGGCAGGGCCGCCATGATGCGTTCATCCACGTGCAGCCGGACACCGGCGGCGGAAAGCGCTGTCAGGACCTCCGGCAGCACGGTGGCTTCGCTGTGGACCAGCAAAGTCTCCACCGTGTTGCAGACGCTGGGGCGCTGGGTCTTCGCATTGAGCACAATGTCCACCGACATCTTGGCGGACGCTGATTTGTCGATGAAGATGTGCACGTTCCCCTCGCCCGTCTCGATCACCGGTACGGACGCGTTGTTCAGCACCGACTGGATCAGATCCCGGCCACCGCGGGGAATGAGCACGTCCACACGGCCGCGTGCGCGCATCAGAGCGTCCGCACCTTCCCGGCCGTAGCGGTCAACGCTCTGCACGGCGTCGGCGGGAAGCCCGGACTCTTCCAGCGCGTCGCGCAGGATGCCCAGCAGTGCTTCGTTGGTCTTCGCGGCGGCACTGCCGCCGCGAAGGATGACGGCGTTGCCGCTTTTAAGCGCGAGCCCGGCGATGTCGACGGTGACATTGGGCCGTGCCTCGTAGATGGCTGCCACCACGCCCAACGGGACGTTCACCTGGCGCATCCGCAGGCCGTTGGGCAGGGTTTGACCTCGGACCACGTTGCCCACGGGATCCGGCAGCGACGCAAGATTTTCCAGCGCCTGGGAAAGCCCTGCCATCCGGTCCTCCGTCAGAGTGAGCCTGTCGAGCATGGCAGCGGATGTTCCGTCACCCCGTCCCCGGGCCAGATCCAGGGCATTGGCCGCGAGCACCCGGCCGCGGTGCTCCCCGAGGGCGGCAGCGATCGCCAGCAGTGCCCGGTCCTTCCAGGAGCGGTTGGCATGCGCCATCCGGCGCGATGCCGTCCGGGCCCGGTCCGCGATGGCGTACACCGCTTCGGTCACATTCTGTTCCACAGCCAGCTCAGTCATGGCACAAGTTTAGGCCAAGCGTGTCTCAGAGCAGTACCAGATCATCAACGTGAACAACTTCGCGTTCATATTCCGGGCCCAGCGCCCGGGCCAGCTCCTTGGTGCCGTGGCCCAGCATCTGCGGGAGTTCGGCGGCCGCATAGTTGACCAGTCCGCGCGCCACAACCACTCCGTTCAAGTCGGCAAGTTCGACGGCGTCACCGGCTTCGAAATTGCCGCTGACAGCCGTTATGCCAGCCGGCAGCAGGGACTTGTGCCGCTCTCGAACGGCCTTAACGGCGCCGTCATCGAGCGTCAGCGTGCCGCGGATATCGGCCAGATGAGCCAGCCAGAGCAGACGCACCGGGCGGCGCGCGCCATTGACGCTGAACCAGGTGCCGACGTCGGCGCCGGCCAGCGCCGCGGCCGCGTTGGCCGCGGATGTCACCAGCGCGGGGATGCCGGTATCAGCGGCGATGGCGGCCGCTTCGACCTTGGTGGCCATCCCGCCGGTGCCGAGGCCGGCCTTACCGGCGGTACCGATCGTCACGCCTGCCAGATCCGCAGGTCCGGCAACGTGGCTGATCCGCTGCGCCCCGTGCTGCGGCGGCCCGTCATAGAGCGCATCGACGTCGGAGAGCAGCACCAGTGCCTCGGCCTTGACCAGGTGCGCAACCAATGCCGCGAGCCTGTCGTTGTCGCCAAAGCGGATTTCGTGCGTGGCCACCGTGTCGTTTTCGTTCACAATCGGCACGACGCCCAGGTGCAGCAGCCGTTCCAAAGCGCGGTGGGCGTTGACGTGCTGCGTCCGGCGGGTCAGATCTTCCGCCGTCAGCAGGACCTGGCTGACCGTGACACCGTGCGCGGCGAACGCTTGGCTGTACCGGGCCATCAGCAATCCCTGGCCCACGCTGGCCGCAGCCTGTTGGGTGGCCAAGTCCTTGGGCCGTCGGGCCAACCCGAGCGGAGCCAGTCCGGCGGCGATCGCTCCGGAAGAGACCAGAATCACCTCGGTGCCCTGCAGTCGGCGTTCGGCCAGCACCTGCACCAGCGACACCAGAGCGCGCTCAGAAATTCCGCCGGCCACGGTGGTAAGGGACGACGAGCCGACCTTAACGACGATCCGGCCGGCGGTGGCGAGCCCGGAGCGGTCCCGCAGCTGTGCTGCCGCCGGACGCCCCGGCTCCAGCTGCGCCTTAGGAGTCATCGCCGTCGTGGTCCAGTGCACCATCCTCGACCAGCTGGCTTTCACGCAGCGGCGCAGCCTTCTTGCCGGGCCCGGGCGTCCCGGTCCAGACACCGGACTTACGCTCGGCCTCCAGCTCCACCCGCGTGGCCGCCCTGGCATCCTTGCGCTCCTGCTGCTCTTCGCGCTTTTGGGTACGGGTCGGCCGGTCACCGAAATCCGCCATCCGGATGTCGGTGCCGCGCGGGGATGCAAGGTGCTCGGCCCCGCCCATCATGGTGGGTTCCCAATCGAAGACCATGCCGTCACCCTCGCCGATAATGACCGTGACTCCGGGCGTGGCCCCGGCCTTGAAGAGTTTATCCTCCACACCGAGCTTGGCCAGCCGGTCCGCCAAATAGCCGACTGCTTCCTCATTGTTGAAGTCAGTCTGCAGCACCCAGCGCACCGGCTTAGCGCCCAGAATACGGAACAGCGGCTCCAGATTCTTTTCCTCGCGGCGGATGGTGAATCCGCCGTCGTTGACGGCCCGGGGACGCAGCACCGGAACGGCCACCCGGGCTGCCTCGGCCTTAACGTCCTCGCGGGCGGCTTTGACAATTTCGGCCATCGCGAAGCCCAATTCACGCAGGCCCTCGTGGCTGACTGCGGAGATTTCAAAGACCTTGTAGCCGCGGGATTGGAGATCGCCCCGGACGTATTCGGCCATGTCGCGGCCGTCCTTGGTGTCGATCTTATTGAGGGCGACCAGCTTGGGCCGTGCGTTCAGCGGAACGACCTCGCCGTCCGAACCAGCAAAACTCATGTCGACGGCGTAACGGTCCAGCTCCTGCTCGATGATCGCGAGGTCGCTGAGCGGATCACGGTCGGATTCGAGCACCGCGCAATCCAGCACATGCACCAGGGCCGCGCAGCGCTCGACATGGCGCAGGAAGTGGTGTCCCAGTCCCTTGCCCTCGCTGGCACCCTCAATCAGCCCGGGCACGTCTGCGATGGTGAAGCGAACGTCCCCGGCCTGGACAACGCCCAAGTTCGGGATCAGCGTGGTGAACGGATAGTCGGCGATCTTCGGCCGCGCCGCGGACATCGCGGCGATGAGGCTCGATTTACCGGCGGAGGGGAATCCGACCAGCGCGATATCGGCGATGCTTTTCAGCTCAAGGACCACATCTCCGGCGTCGCCGGGGACGCCGAGCAGCGCAAATCCGGGGGCTTTGCGCCTCTGTGAGGATAAAGAGGAGTTGCCCAGTCCGCCCTGGCCGCCGGCGGCAGCGATATATTCGGCGCCCTCACTCACCAGATCGGCCAGCACATCGCCGTCCTTGCTCTTGACGACGGTTCCGGTCGGAACCTCGAGGATCAGGGTCTCGCCGGTCTTGCCGTTGCGCCAGTCACCCATGCCGGGACCGCCGTTGCTGGCGTGCCGGTGCGGGGCGTGGTGATAGTCCAGTAGCGTGGTCGTGTTGGCCGAAACGCGCAGGATGACGTCGCCGCCGTTGCCGCCGTTGCCGCCGTCGGGCCCACCCAGCGGCTTGAATTTTTCCCGTTTGACCGAGACGCAGCCATGGCCACCCGACCCGCCGGATACGTGCACTACAACCCGGTCAACAAAGCTGGCCAATGGATTCTCCTTGAGTAGTTCTGCCCTGCGGCAATTCTATCCGCGGGCAGTAAAGCAATTCATGCAAATCAAACGCCGCAGTTGAAACAAACGCCGCAGTTAAAACAGATGCTGCGGTTAAAGCAAACGCTGCAGTTAAAAGCCAGTGGAGCGAGCCAAGCGGCCCGCTCCACTGCGAAAAGCGTTTGGTGTTACCGTCCTTGCTGCTACTGCGCAGCGGCAGCGGTAACGATATTCACGACCCGGCGGCCGCGGGCGGTGCCGAATTCAACAGCACCTGCCATCAGCGCGAACAGCGTGTCGTCGCCACCGCGACCGACCCCGGCGCCTGGGTGGAAGTGCGTTCCACGCTGGCGGACGATGATCTCGCCGGCGGAAACTACCTGACCACCGAAACGCTTTACACCCAGGTACTGGGCGTTAGAGTCACGGCCGTTGCGAGTGGAACTCGCACCCTTTTTATGTGCCATTTGAAATGCCTACCTTTTCGACTAAAGACGACTAAACCGCGGGATCGCAACTACGCGATCGAGGTGATTTTTACCTTGGTCAGTTCCTGACGGTGACCCTGGCGCTTCTTGTAGCCGGTCTTGTTCTTGAACTTCTGGATAACGATCTTCGGTCCCCGAAGATCCTCCAGAATCTCAGCCGTAACCTTAATCTCAGCCAGGTCCTGCGCGGCAGAGGTGATTTTATCACCATCAACCAGGAGCAAAGCGGGCAGCTCGAATGTGCTACCGGCTCCACCGGGGACGCGGTTCAGGGTTACGAAGTCTCCAACGGAAACCTTCTCTTGGCGGCCGCTTGCGCGGACAATCGCGTACACCACTGTGGAACTCACTTCTCTCGACGTTTATTACAAAGTTTGCGTGCGGACCCGGAAGATCGTGACCGGATACCAGCTGTGCTCACCGCTCCCTGTTCCTGCCGTATCAACAGTTTCATGAACACTTCGCGTTTTCGCACCGTGCCTCGACGCCGAGGACCTCTCAAAGGAGTAAATGCCCTGTACTGGCGTAAGCACCGAAGATCAAGAATACGCTAAATCTACCCTCGGCCGCAAATGAGACTGGTCCTCGGAGACTGTATGTGAGGACGCCACCAAGTGGAACCGCATCACCCCGTCACCGGAACCGTGCTTCGTAAGCATAGCCCGAATGCGCCCGGTTCCCGCGACAGGCTGCCCGGCGCGCCGCGGGGAATCGCGGTATGGGCGATCGCGCTACTGGGAATGGCACTACTGGGAATACAGCCTCGGCGCGTCGAAGAATGCCAGTTCGAGGCGGGCTGAGCCGCCGAACGCCTGCCGCATCCGCTCCCGCTCCCCCGTCGAGCCGTTCCGTGCAGCTTGGTCCGTGATGGAGATTGCCCTCCGGGTGGCGGCCGCGAAGTCTTCATCCGCGTAGGTGCTCAGCCAAGCCGCATACGGGTGCTCGCCGTCGTCGGCCGGTTGGTCCGCACGGAACTGGGCGTGCAGCGTCGCTCCCACGTCCGCATACAGCCAATAACACGGCAGCAGGGCCGCCACGAGTTCCGCATAGCTGCCGCCGGCACTGGCCGCGAGCAAATGATCAAGGTAAGCCTTGGTCACCGGGCCCGGCGTTGCATCCGCCAGTTGGCCGCCCAGCCAGTTGCGGTGCAGCTCTGTCTCCACCAGCAGGCACTGCCGGGACGAGTTGGCCCAGAAAAGTTGTTCTTCCTCGGTCGGCGCCAGGGCGCTGGCCCGCGCCAGCACGCGTGAGTACCCGTTGAGATACAGCGCATCCTGGGCCAGATAGTACTCGAAGTGCCGCCTGTGCAGGCTGCCGTTGCCCAAGGCCCTGATGAAGTCCAACCCGAAGATGTCGCGGCGCACGCCGGCGATTTCCTGCCACAACTGGCCTGAGAAATCGCCGTCTGCCGGTGGCCGGTGCGCCCAGAGCGACTGAAAATGATTGACCGGGCCGTGGCCCCCGCCGACCTGGAGTTCGTCCGCGTGCTCCAGTGCACCCTGCAGCCACGCCTTGACACGCTGCAGGGAGGCCGGCCAGTCCCCCAGCTGCGCCTGCACCGTGGCGAGGCCGGCGGAAAGCGAGCAGCCGGTGCCATGCGTATTGCGGGTGCGCACGCGGGACGCACTGAACTGGTGCACCGAGCCGTCCGGGGACACCAGGGCATCCGGGCAGTCCTGCGAGTCCAGGTGCCCGCCTTTGACCAGCACGCGCACGTCACTGCCCGCCGCCAGCCGCTTGCCCTGCGCCAGCGCATCGTCCCAGCTGCGTGCCGGCGGCTCGTCGACCAGCACGGCAAGCTCCGGGAGGTTCGGCGTGATCAGATCGGCTTGCCGCAGGAGCTCCCGCAGCGCATGCTCGGCATTGGCCGGCAGCAGACGGTCTCCGCTGCTGGCCACCATCACCGGATCAAGAACGACGACGGAGGGCCGGGTCCGTGTCAACCATCGGGCGACCGTGTCGATCACGTCAGCGTCCCCGAGCATGCCGATCTTGACCGCATCGATCTCAATGTCCTCGGTGACGGCGTCCAACTGTTCCTTGAGAAATCCGACGGGGGGAACATGGACCGACCTAACGCCCCGGGTGTTCTGCGCCGTCAAGGCCGTGATGGCAGCCATGCCGTAGCCGCCATTCGCCGCAATACTCTTCAGGTCCGCCTGGATGCCTGCCCCACCGGAAGGATCGGAGCCGGCGATGCTGAGCACGCGCGGCACCCGGTTCAGAGCGGGCCGCGGATCCGGGCTGCGGTGCTGCTGGCTGGCCTGCTGGTTGTTTTGCTGGTTGCTGCGCATGGACGGACATCCCTTCGCCGGCGCTGACCGGGCAGGTTCAACGGGTCTGGATCTCAACCGGCCCTTTGGCGCGGCACCCCGTGTCGGAAACCAACACTAGCCGATGCCGCCGCCTCGTCCTGCCAGCCTTGAAGCCGCGCCCGTTAGTGAAGGTTCCGGACGACTGCAAAACCGAGAAAATCCGACGACCGGCGATGTTCAGGCCGAGGGCTTCGCGGTCCCCCGCCCTGATCACAACGATATAGCTCACAGCAATTTAGCGAGCCCCGTGACGGTTCTGCCGCACCGACAGAAATGGTGGCCACAGGCAACACCCCGGCAACCCCGCGGGTATTCGCGGGGTTGCCGGGGCATTAATCACGCCTGCATGTCTGCCGGAAGGTATGCAGCGGAAGGCCTACAGTTCGGAGGCCGGCACTCCAACGCCGAGAATGATCGGCGCGGTGGTCTTCGCTGCGTTCTTCGCTGCGGACTGGGGAGCCTGGGCGGGCTTGGCCGGAACATGCACGGAATGTCCTGGAGCTCCAATATCCGAGGAATTGGCCTGCCGTGTGGTCCCGGATGTACGCTGCTGGACCTCGTTCGCGTTGGCCGATCCCTGTGCGCGGCTGGCGCCGCGGTTACGGCGGCCGCGGCGTTCACGGGTGCGCAGTGGCTGACCGTTTGCGTCCAGGCCCGAATGATCCGGGACCTCCCCGGTGGGTCCCTCCGACAGGTGATCGAGAACCTGGGCGAGACCGGCCAGGGCCTGCGACGGATCCACCGGGGACCCCGGCTGCCCGCTCGTGCCGTGCGGCAGTTCAATTGCTTCCCCGCCGATATTCAGCACAGACGCGGCCGGGCTGCCCGCGCCGGCGGCCAGCGCGTTCCCGGGCGCCGTGTTCGCGGGCAGAGCATTCCCGGGTAGAGCATTCCCGGGTAGCGCATCCCCCGACGGAGCATTCGCGGCGAAGGTGCCCGCCGATTCAGCGTCCGCTGCCTGCGATTTGCCCGGCTGCCGGTTCTGGTCCAGCTGGCGCTGTCCCAATGTGCTCCGGTCGTCCTGCCGCGGTACAGCCGACTGCCGTCCTGTGCCGTCGGGCTGCACGGCGGTTTGATGCTCTGCGCCCTCATGATGCGCGGCATGGGTGGCCGCGGCGATCGTGGCCAGGGCGGCCCGGGCCGCCGTCGCCTTGGCCTGTCGCTCTGCGTCGACCGGCTCGTTCACCGGCGCATCCCATATCTCGGTCTCAACGGCCTGTTGGCCCCTGCGGCGCTTCTTCTCGCGCGGTGAGCGGGCCGGTTCCTGCCGCGGCTGCTCATTGCGGGCTGACGGAAGGTGCTGTTCCGCCGTCGCCGTATGCGGGCGTCGGTGTTCCACCGGAACCTCATGCGTAACGACGCCGCGGCCGGCGCAGGCCTCACACTGCTCGCCGAACACCTCGAGCAGCCCCGTACCCATCCGCTTACGCGTCATCTGGATCAGGCCCAACGACGTCACTTCCGCCACCTGATGTTTGGTCCGGTCCCGGCCCAGGCACTCGACCAGCCGGCGGAGCACCAAGTCACGGTTGGATTCGAGCACCATGTCGATGAAGTCGATGACAATGATGCCGCCGATGTCTCGCAGTCGCAGCTGCCGTACAACTTCTTCGGCCGCCTCCAGGTTGTTTTTGGTGACCGTTTCTTCGAGGTTTCCGCCGGAACCGGTGAACTTGCCGGTGTTGACGTCGACGACGGTCATTGCCTCGGTGCGGTCAATCACCAGGGAGCCGCCGGAAGGCAGGAACACCTTGCGCTCCAATGCTTTGGCGATCTGCTCCTCGATGCGGAACGCGGCGAAGATATCCTCGCCCTTGGTCCATTTCTCCAGCCGATCCACCAGATCCGGGGCCACATACGTCACATAGGCCTCGACCGTGTCCCATGCCTCTTCGCCGGAGACCATGAGCTTGCTGAAGTCCTCGTTGAAGACATCGCGGACCACCTTGATGGTCAGGTCTGGTTCGCCGTACAGCATTTCCGGAGCGAGCGTTTTGGTCGACGTGGCCTGCGCCTCGATCCCTTCCCACTGCGCGCGCAGCCGGTTGATGTCGTGCGTGAGTTCTTCTTCGCTGGCGCCCTCGGCCGCGGTACGGACAATGACGCCGGCGTTTTCCGGCAGATGGTCCTTCAGGATCCGTTTGAGCCGGTTCCGCTCCACGTCGGGGAGCTTGCGGGAAATACCCGTCATGGAACCGCCCGGGACGTAGACCAGGTAACGGCCCGGCAGCGAGATCTGGCTGGTCAGCCGCGCGCCCTTGTGGCCGACAGGGTCCTTGGTCACTTGGACCAGCACGGAGTCCCCTGATTTGAGCGCGTTTTCGATCCGGCGCGCCTGCCCGTCCAACCGGGAGGCTTCCCAGTTGACCTCACCTGCATACAGCACGGCGTTGCGTCCGCGTCCGATGTCCACGAAGGCGGCTTCCATGCTTGGCAGCACATTCTGGACCTTGGCAAGATAGACATTGCCGATCAGCGAGTCCTGCTGCGTCTTGGAGACGAAGTGCTCCGCGAGGATGCCGTCTTCGAGCACGCCTATCTGGATCCGTTCGTCGCGTTGGCGGACGATCATGGTGCGGTCCACGGATTCCCGCCGGGCCAGGAATTCGGCCTCGGTGATGACCTGGCGGCGGCGGCCGGTGTCGCGGGATTCGCGCCGGCGCTGCTTCTTGGCCTCAAGCCGGGTGGATCCGCGAAGGCTGGTGACCTTGTTCGAGACCGGAGCCTCGGACGGCTGCCGCGGGGCACGGACGCGGGTCACCGTGTTGGGCGGGTCCTCATCGGTGCCGCCGGTCAGTTCCAGGTCCTGATCGCCGCGGCGACGACGACGACGGCGACGAGAGGTTACGCCGTCGGCTCCCTTGTCGCTGTTGTCCTGACCGGTATCGTCACCGGTCCGGGCGGAATCCGTGCCTTCATCAGTGGTGTCCTCGGAGCGTCCCCGACGGGTCCGGCCGCGGCGCCGTCGACGGCCGCTTTCGCTGGTCTCAGAATCTTCGTCCTCGTCGGTGGAGTCGGCGGCGTCGGCGATCTTGGTCGAGGCCGGAACAACCACGGCACTTAGGTCCGGGGCCTGGAACAGCACCGACAGGCCCGGCGTCAGGAAGAGCGGGCTCTGCGTCGGCTCCGCAGCGGGTGCGGCCGCGGACTCTGCGTCTGCTGCAGTCGGTGCCGCCGCAGGCGCGCCCGCGGACGTCGCAGGCCCGCCAGTCGCAGGAGCGTCAGGCGCAGTCGCCGGCGCGGCGTCATCTGGTGCTGCGGGCACGGAGACTTCTTCAGGTACGACGGCTTCCGCAGCCACAGCGCCGGCGCCCGGCTCAGCTGAAACCGCAACAGCGGCGGGAGCAGGATGAGCGGCGGGAGCAGGATGAGCGGCGGGCTCGGCCGGACCGGTGGCAACCGTGACGGCAGGGGAGGCTGCCGGCGAGGAAGCACGGCGGCGGGCCGGACGCTTCGGCGCCTTCGCGGCGGATTCGCCGGTTCCGTCAGTTCCGCCTGCCGAGATTCCGGCGGACGGAACCACTGTGGGAATCCCGTTGGCAGGAACCGCCGTAGGAATTTCGGCTGTCGGAACCGCAGGGGAGAAACGCTCCACGGGAGCAGCAACCGCGCTGCCGGCCGTCTCTGATGTCACCTCGGGGAGCACCAGCACCGTCTGTGCCGGGGCCATCCCGACGGGGGTCGTTGCGCCGTTATCGGCCGCTGCCGGGCCGGTGACCTTCCTCGCCCGGCTGCGCCGCACCGATGCTTTCCGCACCGACGCCTCCGTCACGGGGCCAGCCTCCGTGGTTTCCGCAAGGCCTGAGCCCTCAACGCTCTCCGAGCTCTGCATGGCCTGGGCGGTTTCGGCCACCGCCGCACCCGGCTCCACGGGGTTCGTCCCGCCGTTGTCCGTCGTGACAACCTTGCGTCGGCTGCGCACCGCACGCTTCACCGCTGGTTCTGCCTCGGTGTCTGCCGGTACTGCGGCATCCTCTGCCGCGTCGGTCCCTGTGAACGTCTGGTCTTTATCCATCTGTGGCATTACTCCAGCCCTTGAGGCGTCGCCACATCCGGCGCCCAGGAGGGCGAAATAGTCAAAACCCGCGGGCGTTGACAGAAGTCATCTGGATACTTTCAAGGTCGCACCATCATTGGGGTGCGGCATCACTCGAAAGCCAATTGCATGTTCCCTCTCCCGCTGGTGGTCTGCCCAGCAGGGGCCGCGCGGTGGATATCGGAACACGGCGGGTATCTTCACCCCGTCCGCTCCCGGTGCGTCACCGGCGAGCTTGAAAGCTTGCGATTGGACCGTAACCCGCATATGGATCGGGCGCCAGCCAAGTTCATTGTCTCATACGGGACGCCCGGCTGTCCGTATTCCAGCGCCGTTGAACGGCCCGCGCCCTGGTCGCTTTGGTGCCTTCACCATCGTCCGTCGGCGCGCCGGTCGGTTTCATGCCCGGGCAGCAGGAAGGTGATCGGGTTACAATCGGGACAGATCCGCATACCAACGAAACAGGTGAAAATGGCCCGGCCCAAAAATGCCGCAGGCACCACGTTGACCACAGGCACCGGGTCGCGGAACGGCCCGCGCACCGCTACGGCGTCCCGAACTGCGCCCCCGATTGCCGCTCCCAGCCATTCCGTTGACGTCGAAACACGCCTTCCGCTGCTGACCCGGCGAAAGCCGTTCGCTTGGCTGCTGCTGATCACGGGCGTCGTCGCGTGGTTGGCCTCTGGAGCGCTGGTGCTGGACCGGCTGGAACTCTACAAGAACCCCAATGCCGTCACCAGCTGCGACGTGAACCCATGGATTTCCTGCGGGAAGGTGATGGCAACGCATCAGGCCGAGCTGTTCGGTTTCCCGAATCCGCTGATAGGCGTCTTCGCCTTTGCTGTCATCATCACGACCGCCATGGTGCTGTTCGCAGGGGCCCGGATGAACCGATCGTACTGGATCGGGCTGCAGACCGGTGTCACCCTCGGGATGATTATGATCGCTTGGCTTTGGTCGCAGGCACTGTACGCTATTGGCATTCTGTGCCCATATTGCATGGTGGTCTGGGCCATGATGATTCCGCTTTTCGTCTGGACCACGGTCCGCAACGTTCAACACGGCGTCATTCCGGCGTCTGCCGGTGTGAGGAGGTTCCTTGCCGACTGGGCCTGGGTAATTATTGGTCTGCTCTATCTCGGCGTCGCCGCGAGCATCTTTTTCCGCTTCGTGAATCTCTTCGTTGGCGGCGGGGCCGGCTAACCATCTCTTCCCGCGAAGGTAAGTCGGGAGGGTAGACCCGGGTCCTGGCGGACAGGGCCCCGGATGGTTCAGGCGAACCAGATGGCGATTTCGCGTTCCGCCGACTCGACCGAGTCTGAGCCGTGCACCAGATTCTGCTGCACCTTCAGCCCCCAGTCGCGGCCGAAGTCACCGCGGATGGTACCGGGCGCCGCCGTGGTCGGATCGGTGGTGCCGGCCAGTGAGCGGAAGCCTTCGATGACGCGGTGGCCCTCGAAGATAGCGGCCACCACGGGTCCGCTCAGCATGAACTTCACCAGCGGCTCATAGAACTGCTTACCGACGTGCTCCTCGTAGTGCTGTTCCAGCTGTTCCCGGGTGGCAGCGGTCTTCTTCAGCTCGACCAATGTATAGCCCTTCGCTTCCACCCGGGCCAGGATTTCGCCGGACAGGTTCCGCGCGACGCCGTCGGGCTTGACCAGTAGCAGGGTGCGCTCAATGCTCACAGTGACTCCAATATCGTAGTTGCAGCGTTTGTACAGGAGGAATTCAGTAGTCAGTTTACGGGCTTAGTGGGGTGGGATTGATCCCATTCGGCCTGCTCGCGGTCCCTCCGGGCGTTTTCCCGGTCGATCCGGATTCCGGTCCGCAGCGCGTACCACCAGGCCAGCGCGAACAGCACACCGATGACAAACATCATCGGCTCCAGGAAACCGGCCGCAATGAGCACCAGCTGCAGAATCCAGCCCAGCGCCGGCCCCCACTTCCGGGAAACGAAGGCGCACGCCGAGATCAGCACGATGCTCAGAACAATGCCGGCCACCAGGATCAGCGGCTGGGACACGTCCTTGGCTCGGAGCCCGAAAACGGCAAGCGTGGCGAAGAAGGCAACAAAGGCCTCCAGCGCCAGCACCACGGAAGCGAACATCACCTTCGTGGAGCGCCGCTTCTTCGGCATACCGGGGCGCCACTCGCGCTGTGCCTTGGTCAGACGAGCCATTTAGGTCCCTTCCTTGCCCAGCAGGATACGGGCCTCGGCAACCACCGTGATGGAGCCGGTGATCAGCACCCCGCCGGCCAGGTCATTGTGGCTTTCGGCGCGTTCCACGGCCCACTCGATCGCGTCGTCGAGCCCTTCGGCGACGTGGATGTTTTCCGCGTTCCAGCCCAGATCCGAGGCCAGTTCAGCGAGCTCCCCCGCCGGCATAGCCCGCGGCGATTTCGACTGCGTCAGGCAGATTTCCGCCGCGTCGTCGCCATAGGATTCGCGCAGCTGGCGCAGGATTCCCTCCGCGTCCTTTTCCTGCAGTACGCCCAGCACGACGACCAGCTTGCTGAACGCGAAGGCTTCTTGCAACGCCTCGGCGCTGGCGGCAATGCCGGCAGGATTGTGGGCGGCGTCCACCAGCACCGTCGGAGCCGTGCGCACCACTTCCAGCCGACCGGGCGAGGTCACCGTTTCCAAGGCTTCGCGGACGACGTCGATATCCAGTTCCTTGGTTCCGCCGCCGAAGAACGCCTCAAGTGCCGCGACGGCGACGGCGGCGTTTTCCGCCTGGTGCGCCCCGTGGAGCGGGAGCACGAGATCTCGATAGCGTCCGGCCAGACCCTGCACCGTCAGCATTTGGCCGCCCACGGCTACAGCGCGGGACTCGACCCCGAACTCGACCCCCTCGAAGCGGAACTCGGCGTTCTTGTCGCGCGCCGCTTCCAGCAGCACCTGGGCGGCGTCAACGGGCTGGGCCGCGCTGACCAGGAAGGCGCCTTCCTTGATGATGCCGGATTTTTCCAGCGCAATATCGCGCGTGGTGTCCCCCAGCAGCTCGGTATGGTCCAGCGAGATCGGCGTCACCACGGCCACCAGACCATCCGCGACGTTGGTTGCGTCGGTGATCCCACCTAGCCCCACCTCGAGCACGGCCACCTGCACCGGTTCGTCGGCAAAGACCGCGAAGGCCAGGATGGTCAAGCATTCGAAGTACGTCAGCCGCGGCTGCGAATCCGCCTCCAGCTCGGCATCCACGATGGCCAGATACGGCCGGATCTCATCCCAGATCCGCACAAACGTCCCATCCGGGACGGGCTCGCCGTCAATACTGATCCTTTCCGTCACCTTGGACAGGTGCGGACTTGTGTACCGGCCGGTACGCAGGCCGTGCGCGCGCAGGCCCGATTCGATCATCCGGGCAGTTGAGGTTTTTCCGTTTGTGCCGGTGATATGGATGACAGGGAAAGCCTTGTTCGGCTCTCCCAGCACATCCATGGCCCGGAACAGCGGTGCCAGTCGGGGCTCCATTTTATTTTCCGGCGCCCGCCCCAGCAGTTCGGCGTAGACGCTCTCCACCGAGAACTCGTCGTGCATGTTGTCAGCTGCGCTCATTGTGCCGCCGTCCGTTCAACCGTGACTGTCGTGTCGATATCTCCGGGCACCAGTTCCAGCGCCAGGGACAGCGTTTCCCTCCGGACCAGGCCCGCGTTGGCATGCAGCGCATCGATGACGTCCTGCGGACCTGACACCGTGGTGACGATCCGGTCGCTGACCCTAAGGTCGGCATCCTTGCGGGCCTGCTGGATGGCACGGACCAGGTCCCGGGCCGTACCCTCGGCCTCAAGCTCCGGAGTCAGCTCGGTATTGAGGACCACGAAGCCACCGCCGGGCAGCATCGCCACCGCGGCGGAGGTCCCGTCCGCTGACTCGGCGACCACCGTCTCCAGCGTGTACTCCTGCTGTTCCAACTTCAGCCCTCCTGCAGTGACGACGCGGTCCGCGCTGACGGACCAATCGCCGGATTTGGCGCCCTTGATGGCGCGCTGAACGTCCTTGCCCAGCCGCGGACCTGCCGCGCGGGCGTTGACCACCAGCTTCTCCTCAATGCCGAACTGCTCCGGCGCGGCGCCGGCACGGTCCAGCAGCCGCACGGAACGGATATTGAGTTCATCGGCGATGACCGCGGCGTGCCCGGCAAGTTTCCCGGCCGCGGGGGCGACGACTGTCAGTTCCTGCAGCGGCAGGCGGACCCGCAGTTTCGCGGCCTTACGCAGGCTGGAGCCGGTCGAACAGATCTGCTGGACCCGATCCATCTGCTCCACGAGTGCGGCATTCGCGCCGAAGAGCGCGGCGTCCGGCCAGTCCGTCAGATGGACCGAACGGCCCCCGGTGAGACCGCGCCAGATTTCCTCGGTGACCAGCGGCAGCAGGGACGCGCCCACGCGGCAGACGGTTTCGAGCGTCGTGTACAGCGCGTCGAACGCGTCATGGTTTTCGTCGAAGAACCGCTGGCGGCTGCGCCGGACATACCAGTTAGTCAGCATGTCAAGGTAGCCGCGCAGGGCATCGCAGGCCCCGGAAATGTCATAGTCGTCCAGCATGGCCGTGACGGTGCGCACCAGATCCCCGGTGTTGGCCAGCAGGTATTGGTCCATCGTGTCGGTGTAACCGTCGTAGCGCAGCGCCGCCTCGTAGCCGGCCCCGTTGCCGGCCGCGTTGGTGTACAGCGTGAAGAAGCTGTACACGTTCCACAGCGGCAGAATGACCTGCCGGACCCCGTCGCGGATGCCCTGTTCGGTCACGATCAGGTTTCCGCCACGCAGGATCGGGCTGGACATCAGGAACCAGCGCATGGCGTCCGAGCCGTCGCGGTCCAGCACCTCGGAAACATCCGGGTAGTTGTGCAGGCTCTTGGACATCTTCTGCCCGTCGGAGCCGAGCACAATGCCGTGGCTGATGACGTTCCGGAACGCCGGCCGGTCAAAGAGTGACGTGGAGAGCACATGCAGCATGTAGAACCAGCCGCGGGTCTGCCCGATATACTCCACGATGAAGTCCGCCGGGTTGTGGGTGTCGAACCAGTCCGCGTTCTCGAACGGGTAATGCACCTGCCCATAAGGCATCGAGCCCGAATCAAACCAGACGTCCAGCACATCCTCCACGCGCCGCATCGTGGACTGGCCCTCCTCCGGCGTCCGAGGATCGTCCGGGTTGGGGCGCGTCAGCTCGTCGATGAACGGGCGGTGCAGGTCAATCCGGCCCTCCTTGTTCAGCGGCAGGCGCCCGAAGGCGGCATTGAGCTCTGCCAGCGATCCGTACACCTCCGTGCGCGGGTACTGCGGGTCGTCGGACTGCCAGACCGGAATGGGGCTGCCCCAGTACCGGTTGCGGCTGATGGACCAGTCGCGGGCGTTCGCGAGCCACTTGCCGAACTGGCCATCCTTGACGTTGCCCGGGATCCAGTTGATGTCCTGGTTCAGCTCCACCATCCGGTCCCGGAACGCGGTGACTTGGACGTACCAGGAGGACACGGCGCGATAGATCAGCGGGTTGCGGCAGCGCCAGCAGTGCGGGTAGCTGTGCTCATAGCTGGCCTGCCGCAGCAGCCGTCCGTCGGCGCGCAGCACGCGGGTGATCGGCTTGTTCGCCTCGAACACCTGCAGCCCCACGATCCCGTCCAGATCGCCGGCGGCAAACAGCGGCAGGAACCTGGCGCCGTCGTCCACGGACAACAGCACGGGAATGCCGGCCTGTTCGCAGACCTTCTGATCGTCCTCTCCGTAGGCGGGCGCCTGGTGCACAATGCCGGTGCCGTCCGTGGTGGTGACGTAATCGGCCAGCAGAATGCGCCACGCATTCTCCGTGCCGTATTTGTCCGTGTCCGCGAAATAGTCCCAGAGCGGCTGGTAGGAAAGACCCGCCAGCTCCGCGCCCCGGAACGTTTCGGCGACCGCTTCAGCCGCAGCGGCTGCGGCGTCGGCCCCCTCACCATAGCCAAGGTCTTTGGCATAGGAGCCCAGCAGATCCGAGGCGATCAGGAAACGCTGACCGGACCTGTCAACACCACGGTTCACCGTCCCGGTCCCGCTCCCCGCCGGTCCGCTGTCCCCGCCAGGCTGCCCGGTGGACCCTGCCGGCGTGGCCCACAGCTCGGCCAGCGTTCCGTGCGGGCCCGCCGGCACGACCACATAACTGATGTCGGGGCCGACGGCGAGGGCAAGGTTGGTGGGCAGCGTCCAGGGGGTGGTGGTCCAGGCGAGCGCCAGGACACCAGCCAAGCGCCGGGAGATTTCCGACTCCCCTGCCGTGAGCGGGAAGGTAACCGTCACGCTCTGGTCCTGGCGCATCTTGTAGACGTCATCGTCCATACGCAGCTCATGGTTGGACAGCGGGGTTTCGTCCTTCCAGCAGTAGGGCAGCACCCGGTATCCGCTGTAGGTCAGGCCTTTTTCGTGCAACTGCTTGAACGCCCAGAGCACGGATTCCATGTACTCGACGTTGAGCGTCTTATAGTCATTGTCGAAGTCCACCCAGCGCGCCTGGCGGGTGACGTACTCCTGCCATTCGCCGGCGTATTTCATCACCGAGGAGCGGCAGGCATCGTTAAACTTGTCGACGCCCATCGTTTCGATCTGCTTCTTGTCCGTCATGCCAAGCTGCTTCATCGCCTCCAGCTCCGCCGGCAGGCCGTGCGTGTCCCAGCCGAATCGGCGTTCCACCCGCTTGCCGCGCTGCGTCTGGTAGCGGCCCACCAGGTCTTTCACGTACCCCGTCAGCAGGTGACCGTAGTGCGGCAGACCGTTCGCGAAGGGAGGGCCGTCGTAGAAGACGAACTCGTTGCTGCCAGCTGCCTGACCGGCGAGGGCGGAGTCGCGGCGATCGATGCTGGCCTGAAAGGTGCCGTCCTCGGCCCAGTATTTGAGGATCCGCTCCTCGATCTCGGGGAAGCGGGCGGCGGCGGGAACGTGCGCGGTGGCAGCCCCGGCCGGAGCGGCGGCGGCGGAACTGGCCTTCGGGTAGTGGGTCATCTCATCATCCTGTGGGAAAAGTGAACGATACTGCATTCAGGATGCGAGGACGGCGCCCATCCGGGCTTCGCTGCGAATTGCTCGCCGCCACCAGGACAGATACCGCGGTACCACCTCACTTACCGCAGCCCGCGGTACCAAGGTACCTGCCGGCGTCGGCCGCTCATTGCTGCTGTGACGGGCTTACCCGTCCGGTTCTACCGATTCCCGCGCCGTGGTCCGCGCCGAAAAGTTCTTCCGGAAGCTCCCCGGTGATGGCCGGATCGATGCTGGTCTACACAGTCTAGGCGCCGGGCGGGAAAACTTCCTACCGGCCCGTTGTCCGGGCGGCGCGTTGGTGCGGAAAGGGTGCGCCTTCCCTCGCCTTCGCGCGTGCCGTTATGCTGACGCAATGAAGCGCCAGACGACGGCAGCGTTACCAAAGGCGGCCAGGCGCCGGCGCGCAGCGTCGTGGACGGCGGTGGCCATTCTGCTCGGGCTGCCGGCGGTGTTGCTGACGCTTGTGCGGCTGGTCCCGGATGATCTCGGCACCCCGTGGGTCCAACTCGTCACGTTCACGCCGTATTCACCGCTGCCGCTCACCGTGGCCGCGGCGGGCGCATGGATGACTTTCAGGCGGAGCCGGGCAGCGTTTCACCGCGTTCTTGCCGGCATTTTTGCCGCCACCTTGGTGCTGCAGCTGTGTTGGCTGGTTCCCCGGTTCGTCGCGCATCCCGTCAGCACGGCAGGGCCGTTCCTGACCGTGATGTCCATCAACGCCCGCGACGCGAAGGCGTCGCCGGAGGATATTGTGGCCTCGGTCCGCCGGTACAAAGTGGACGTTCTGGTGGTCGTGGACCTGAACCGCTATCTGGCACGCGATCTGCGGAACGCGGGACTCTCCCTCGAGCTGCCGCAGAGCGACGTCCGTCCCGTTCCCGGCGGCAGCGGCCTGTACTCCCGCTTTCCACTGCGCCACGAGGACGCACCCGTTCCGGAAGACAACAGTCTGCGCCAGGCAACGGTGCTGGTGGAGAATGGGGGCTCCACGATTCCGGTGCTCTTTTCGGCAGTCCATATCACCTCACCTCGGCCGCATCAGACGGACGAATGGGCCCGCACCTACCGGCTCGTCAGGGACGCGGCGCGCCCGGGCACGCCCCAGGTGATGCTCGGGGATTTCAATTCAACGATTGACCATGCCGGCTTCCGGGATTTGCTGGCCGCTGGATTCACGGATGCAGGATCCGGAACGGGGCAGGCGCTGGTGCCGACGTGGCCGTTCGGAGCGGTTGTCCCGCCCTTCGCCACCATTGACCATGTGCTGAGCAGCCCGGACCTCCCTCCCGCTTGGTACACCACCGAGCCCATCGGGGGCAGCGATCACGCGGCCGTTCTGGCCCGGCTGAGCCTGGCCGACGGGTGAATCTCCTGGCGGCGAACGACGGATGAATCGTCCTGGCGGCTAACCCTGCCGCCCGGTTGAAAGTACTGCCGCACCGGTTGAAAGTACTGCCGCACCTGCAAGAAGAGCAGCGCCCCCGCTTCACGTGGGGTTCAGCAGGGGGCGCTGGTCTTTTCCGGTGCGTCAGCCCCGGGTACCGGCGTCTGTAGCTGCGCGCTGGACCGGTTCCCACTCATGCACGGGCTGATTGCTGTGCATCCGCGCGGAGTACGTCGCGGTCATCGCCGCCAGCGCCTCGCGCCGGCTCAGCCCGGCGGCCTCCAACCGACGGACCGCATCCAGCATCCAGCGCGCGCCGTTTTGTCCGCTGACGGTCCGCTCGCGCAGCACGCCCAGGTACCTCTCGACGCACGCCGCATCCACTCCCAGGCGCCGGAGTCCCTCGCCCGCCATGGGCAGCAGCCGGCGCATCAGCAGCTCGTCCACCGGTACGTCCCCCACGCCGGGCCAGTAAACCGTGGCTTCGAGGCCTTCCCGGGCACACGCCCTGAAATTGTCGTGGGCCGTCCGGAACGCCATGCGGGACCAGACCGGCCGTTCGGAACCGCGCAGCATTTCGACAAGTCCATAGTAGAAGGCTGCGTTGGCCACGGTATCCAACACCGTGGGACCGGCCGGCAGCAGTCGGTTTTCCACGCGCAGGTGCGGAGACTCTCCCCTCGGCTCGAAGATCGGACGGTTCCACCGGTAGACAGTGCCATTGTGCAACCGCAGTTCGTGCAGCGACGGCGCTCCGCTCGCCGTGGGCCCGGCCTGCCCGCTCTCCTCCGCCAGTTCCGGCAGCAACGCCGGGAAGTAGCGCACGTTTTCCTCAAAGAGGTCAAAAACGGAGGTGATCCAGCGTTCGCCAAACCATACTCTCGGACGCACGCCCTGATTGCGCATCTCCGGCGGCCGGGTGTCGATGGCCTGCTTGAACACCTCGACCCGGCTTTCCTGCCAGAGCAGCTTCTCCATGAAAATGGGGGAATTTGCCGCCAGTGCAACCTGCGGGCCGGCGATGACCTGAGAGGCGTTCCACGCGGCCGGGAATTCTCGGGGAGAGACCTGAAGATGCAGCTGGACGCTGGTGCAGGCAGCCTCCGGTGCCACACTTTGGGCGTAGAACCGCAGGGCTTCAATGCCCCTGATGTCCAACAGCACGTCCTCACCGCGGGCCTGCAGCACGGAGTTGTTAAGCGCTGCGTAGCGTTTCTCCGGACTCATCCAGTTCTCGTCGTCCAAAAGCTCCCGGGTCAGGGTCGGCAGGATCCCGACCATCACAATCCCGGCACCTGCACGCGCGGCCCGCTTCTCGGCCTCGTTGAGCTCGCGGCGCAGCCCGTCCTCCAGCGTGCGCAGGCCGCCGCCGGCGATCCGCAGCGCCGGATGGTTCAGCTCAATGTTGTACGCGCCGATTTCCGTCTGAAACGCCGGATTGGCAATCTCACCCAGGACGGCCGCATTGCGCAGCGTGGGGGCGAAATGCTCATCCACGAGGTTGAGCTCCAACTCCAGGCCGATCGACCGGTCATCGGCAAAATGCGCCGTGACCAGAAACTTGTCAAACGTATCCAAATTCTCCAACAGCCGCTCACGATAGCGCGTGCGCTGTTCACGGCTGAACGTCCCGGACTTTACCTCTGCACCCATGACTGAGGCTAACCACAGCAGACCCCCGCTGCATAGAGGAAACGGCATATTTCGCAGCGCTCCTCCGGGACCCTCAGGTGGAGATCTGGCCCTTCAAACGCCCCACCGGTAGCGGGAGATCTCCCCCGTTGCCGGAGTGCCCAGCCTGACGCTTCTCGTTCGTCGGAGCAACTGGGGTACCGAGTAACAAGCACAACCCCAAACCGCCGGTCCCGCGGCAACGGCATCGTCTCCCGAGTTCGCCGCCGTCGTGCTTCAACGCCGGTTGACAGCTTATGCAGGCCCCCTCTGGCGTTCCTGCCTGTGGTCCGCCCCTGCCACACGTAACAATAGGTCAATTCAACGCGTCCCCGGGGCTTCTACCCGGTTTCGTCACCGAGGCCGTTTAGCCTTGATGAGAGAGCCGACACAGTGATCCGGCTCGACAGCAGGGCAGTAAGGATCCGGGGGAGAGTGAACATGGAAAAAGGCGTTCTCAAGCAGTCGGTACGGAGGCAGGGGCAGATCGGGGACAAGATTCGGTCTGAAACCGGGCGTATCAATGGTCTGGACGGGTTGCGCGCCATCGCCGTGCTCGCGGTCTTGGTCTATCACTTGCACGCGGGTTTGCTGCCGGGCGGGTTCCTTGGCGTCGATGTGTTCTTCGTCGTTTCCGGCTTCCTGATCACGAGCCTTTTGCTGCGTGAGTTCTCGACGACCGGCCGGATCTCGATGAGGCAGTTCTGGCTGCGCCGGGCGCGCCGTCTGCTTCCGGCCCTGATGGTGGTCGTCATGGCGAGCACCGCGCTCGGATTCCTCATTGGCCGGGACCTGCTCGTCGGCATCGGCCGCCAGACGCTCGGAGCGGTGACGTTCTCGAACAACTGGCTCGAAATCGCCGCGGGGTCCAGCTACTTCGCCCATACGTCACCCCAACTGTTCGCCAATTTCTGGTCCCTGGCGGTGGAGGAACAGTTCTACATCCTGTGGCCCTTCGGATTCCTACTGCTCATGCGCGGCGTCACCAGACGCCGAACACGCACCGGCATTGCTGCTGGATGCGCAATTGCATCCGCCGCATTGATGGCTGGCCTCTATCTCCCTGGCACCGACGCCACCCGCGTCTACTACGGCACCGATACGCACGCCTTCGGCTTGATGATCGGCATTGCCTTGGCCTTCGCGTGGTCCGGCGGAACCGGGATGAATCTGAGCCGTCCAAACTGGCGGCAGCGCCGCGTCTTTGTGGGCCTGGGCGCCCTCGCCCTGCTGATCGCCTGCATGTTCGTCCTGGACGCGGCTTCCCGGTTCACCTACCGAGGCGGAATCTTCCTGGCCTGCCTGTGCACAGCGATGCTGATCCTGACCCTGCTGGAGGGAACGGGTCCGCTGCAGTCCATGATGAGCCATCGGGCGATGACGTGGGTGGGCCAGCGCTCCTACGGCATCTACCTGTGGCACTGGCCGGCCCTGCTCATTTCTGATGCGCTGATGCCACAGGCCATTGGCACAGCGGGTTGGTGGTTTGCGCGGATCATCGCGCTTGCCCTCACCTTCGTTATCTCCGCACTGTCCTTCAGGTATGTTGAGCAGCCCGTTCGCAAGCTCGGCTTTCGGGCTGCTTGGGAGGCAGCAGTTGCGGCGGTGACGCGCGGAGGCCGGAAGTTCGACGGCGCCAAACTGGCCGCCGGTCTCGGTGCCACGCTGGTGCTGCTCGCCATCGCGGGAATTCTCACTGCCCCGGCAAAATCGCAGGTGCAGGCTTCACTGGAACGCAACCAGATGATCGTCTCCGATTCGAAGGCGGCCGCCAACCATCCCGCAGCCTCGGCCTCGGAAGCTGCTCCGACTACGGAACATGCTTCGCCGTCGGAAACAGCGTCTCCGTCCGGAGATGCCGCGCTGGCGGATAACACGTCCACCCCGAAGCCGGCCGCGACACCGATGGCGGACAAACCCTCGGTGCCGCCATTGGCGTCCGGCGCCCCGATGGCGTACCCAACGGGTGAGGAGGTCATCGCCATCGGGGATTCCCTGGTGGTGACAAGTGCGGACGGACTACGCGACCGGTTCCCCGGCATGTCCTTCGACGCCGTGTCTAATCGGCAATGGCCCGACGGCGTCGCTACGGTCGGCGCCCGGATCGCCGACGGTAGCATGCGCCGGGCGGTTGTTCTTGACTTCGGCACGAACGCCGGTGTTTCGGATCCCTCAATGGTCTCCAAGGTATTGGACTCACTCGGCCGGGACCGCATGGTCGTCCTCGTCAATCTTTACGGGGCCAGCCCGTGGGTACCGGACGCGAATAAGGTTCTCGCGGACGCCGTGAAAGACCGTCCGAACGCCATCATTGCCGACTGGAACAAGGCGATTTCCCAGCGACCGGATCTGCTTCAGCCGGACCAGATCCATCCCGGAATTTTCGGGGCACACCTGTACGCAGACACCGTCAAGAAGGCATTGCATGACCTCGCCGTGCGCAGCGGCGGGACGGTCCCGGCCGACTATGCGATCGTCGATGACTACTGACCTGAAAATAGGTGACCACGGTCGGTGAGATGCGCCTGGTTTTGGTTCATGCGGGGAGTGTCTACCCGGTTTTTGGAGTGGTTCGGCGGTGACGATGCCCCCGTTGCCACCGCCGGCGATTCCGGGATACACGGGCCTTCAGGCGGATCAGGACCGCCGGATGACCCTCTGCGCGGCGGCCTGGGCCACCGGGCGGATCACGATCTGGTCCAGGTTGATGTGGTGTGGAAGATTCACCGAGTAGCCCACCACCTCGGCGACATCGTCGGCCGTCAGCGGCTTCGCCACACCGGCGTAGGTCTTCCGGGCTGTGTCCTTGTCTCCGGCGAACCGGTTCAGCGCGAATTCCTCGGTGCGCACCAGGCCCGGCAGCACCTCGATGACCCGCAGGTTGTTCTCCACTTCCTCCAGCCGCAGCGACTGGGTCAGCGCGTGCTGGGGGAATGTGGCCGCGTTGTATCCGGCGCCCCCTCATAGGCCTCAAGGCTTGCGGTGGAGTGAGATTCAGCACGGTGCCTTCGCCGTGCGCGCGCAGGAACGCCCGGATCGTCTTCATGGTCCCGAGCACGTTGACCCGGTACATCCAGTCCCAGTCGTCCTGTTGGGCGGCGGCCACCTTGTCCGCTCCGCGGGCACCTCCGGCGATGATAACCAGCGTGTCCAGACCACCGCGGCCGGTGACAAACACCCGCAGCCGCTCCACGTCGTCGTCGTCCGTCACTTCTGCGGTGAACGGCACAGCACCAGTTTCGCCAGGCCAGGGCCTGGAGCTTCTCCGTGCGGCGGGCGACGCCCATGACGTCCCACTGGTGGCGCGCAGCTTCCGGACGGTCGCGGCGCCGATGCCGGAACCCGCCCCGGTCACAACGGCGAGCCGGTGCGGCACCGGTGCAGCAGCTGTGGGAGGAACAGTCCGGCTTGTTTCGGACGGTTCAGTCATGCCCCCAAGCCTAGCCTGCGCAACCCGCCACACGGCTTTTGGTGTGGTGGGCAGGGCGACGGCGCTCAGCGCGAGGGCCCCGCCACACGGCTTTTGCTGTGGTGGGCAGGGCGACGGCGCTCAGCGCGAGGGCCCCGCCACACGGCTTTTGCTGTGGTGGGCAAGGCGACGGCGCTCAGCGCGAGGGGTCATTTGCAGGACCGATTGATCGATAGGGACACGCCATCACCGGCGCCATGAATCCAATCCTGCATTCAGATCTCGATGAACCGGGATCCGAATGCGGACAGGCACCGCGCTCAAGGCCGCGCTTTCCGTTTCGTTGAAATCCATGCAAAAAGGATTCTGTTTTTTCTTTTCCACGGGTGGGGTTTGGGGTCGTTTTTGACGGTCATTTTGTCGGACCCCTCTGGTTGACTTTAGGTATGGAGACACCGCAGGCGCAGGAGCATTTCGGCGGGGACGATCACCCCGCCGGTGCGGGGGCGTTGCCCGGTGCGTGGTCCATGGCGGCGATCGTGGGCGCCGATCCCTCATCGTTGGCGGCGTTGCTGGGCCGTGTGGCGGTTGATCAACTCGATTTCGACCAGGGAGTGGCGGTGCTGACCGGGGCAGGCGAGAGGGGGTGTCTACTTAACTGTGTATTAAGGTTCCTGTTGGAGATGAGGAATTGCCATGACGGTTACCGAAGGACACGAGCAGCAGGGGGCTTCGTTTGGGGGGCCTGGGCCGGAGCCTGAGTCTGCCC
>NZ_JASISR010000059.1 GCF_030063245.1 Paenarthrobacter sp. PH39-S1 | reverse complement strand
CAAAATCGAGACCGCCCGGGAAATCTCAGCCCGCGACAGCGGATCCAAAGGATGCGCCACCCCTACTACGGTTTGGTTTTCAGTGTCGATACTCATGATTTTCTCCTTGATTCTTTATTCAGGACGATCTTGTTCAGGATGAGGGCGCCTGCCCCCGGGTGCAGGCACGTTGGTTAGCTGGCGAGCAGCCAGTCGGATGCGGCTTTGCGGTAGCGGATGATGCCTTTGTACTCGGCCATGTCTTCGGGGAGTTCAGCCAGTACGTGGCCGAGCTTTTCGCGCCAAACGGGTACCTTGGCGATGTCGGTGAGGGACAGGAGGTAGCTGCGGATCAGGAACATCACGACGCCTGTGTGTGGGAGGCGGATCAGGTGCTGAACTTCGACGCGGAGGTGGAGCTTGTCCGGCAGGTCGGGGTCGGTGGCGATGGTTCCGCGGTCCGGGCCCCATTCGGGGTAGGTTTCGGTGGAGGTGTCCAGGCGCTGGCCGATGGTCATGGTCCAGTTGGTGCGGCGGAATTGTTCTCCGGGTTGTAGCCGCATGAGGAATTGTTCAGCGCGGCGGACGATGTTTTCTTCCTTGACCCGCGGGACGGGGCCGTGGATTTCGAGGAAATTCATGCCGACGTCGAAACTGAAGGACCAGTCCGCGGCGAAGCTGACCAGACCTGCGTCGAGCCACATCGTATCCTCACGGATGTCCAGAAGGACGATGTCGTCCTGGATCTGGCTGCCCAGGAACCGCATGGGACCTCCGGGCAGTGAGTCGTCGTCACCGGCGGTGAACTCAATGTTGAGGTTCTGCAGGGTGTTCTGCCAGCGGCAGGTGTTTCCTTCCCGGTGGAAGGACATCGTGTCCGGGTAATCCTCGGCCATGGAGGACAGTACGGCGGTGAGGGCGTCCCACACGGCAGGCCGCATGTGGGGCAAGACCTGCATGCGTGAGGGATCGCGGGTCAGTATCTGGTCGCGATCGGCCAGTTCCTGAAGATAGAATTCGTCGATATCGATCAGCCCGGCCCCCCAGGCGCCCGCTTCTGTCTCTACTGTTTTATGGGCTGGCTCGACGTTGGCGCTGTAGCGGTACTGTTCAGCGGTAAAAGGGAAGGGAAAGCGCCGGATCCGTTCGGGAAGGACGTCGCTCTCAGGGTTTTTGTCGATGTTGATACTCAAAGGTCCAACTCCAATTCTGGGTCTTCGCTGCGCGAAACACAGCACATCATGGTGGTGTTCTCAGCCTTTTCCTCGTCAGTCAGGTAAAGGTCCCGGTGCTGGGGTGCCCCTCGAAGTACTGACAGGGAACATTCACCACAGATGCCTTTACGGCACATATTGGGAATGGTTTTCCCGGCGTTTTCGAGCGTCTCCAACAGCGAAACGCCGGCCGGAACTTCCAGTTTGATGCCGCTGCGGACCAGGTTCACCGAGAATGGTTCGCCCTCGTCCAGTTCGGCCGCGCCGAAGGCTTCTGAATGCAACCGAGCCTCTGGCCACCCAAGTTCCCGCGCCTGGCCCAGGACTCCGTCCATGAAGGCACCCGGCCCGCAGACGTAAAGGTGGGTTCCCAGATTCTGGGACGCGAGCTGTTCGGTCAGAACTTCCTGGAAACCGGTCCGGTTGCTGCATTCAGTCAAGGCAGGTCCCAGCAACTCCCGCGCCTCGTCCACGTGGGCCCCCGCCCCCGGGCGGTACACGTAGATCAGCGATGACGTCGTGCCGCGGTCGGCCGCGGCCCGGGCGTGGGAAAGGACCGGGGTGATCCCGATTCCAGCCGCGACAAGCAGATGATGCGTAGCTGTCGACACCGGAGCAAAGGCACTGCGGGGCCGCGAAACATACACCCGGTCACCGACTGCGAGCTGGTGCATGGCCATAGATCCGCCGGCACCGTCCTCAACCCGAAGAACCGAGATGGCGTACTCGGACGGGGCGTTACCCGATCCCGTAAGGGAATATGCATTGACGCCGTCCCCGTACTGGACCACCAAGTGGCTGCCCGGTACATACGAAGGCAGTGTTCCCCCGGACGGATTAGCTAATATAATGCTGACAATCGATTCTGTCTGGACGCTGACGCTTGTCACCTCAAGCTGAAGGCCTCCTTCCACCGCTGGATGCGCACTGATCGGGAGCGCCGTCGTTGTCATGATGCCTCCTCGACATGGGCTGAGTATCCCAGGTACGCGCCCATTCGGCGCGAAAAGTGATCAGCGATGAACAGGGTAGTGGCACATCCGCTGCACTCCGCCTCTGTTCCGGCCGCCCCAACCGTTGTCCTGGCCCGGCAATGCGGGCAATAGACAACCCGGGGTCCCGCTTCGTCGCACAGAAGGGTCATCTCTTCCTCCAGCAGACCACACTCGGCAGCGGCGGCAGCAGCTGCACGGATGTCCGCAGGAGGACCGGCGAGTACGAGACGGACCCCGACGTGCGAACATCCGAGCACAGACCTCAGGTCCGCGAGGGCCTCCGGGTTTGCAGATACGAAACGCAGGTCATGTCGGGGCCGATCGCCGGTGTCGTGACCCGCGGTGTCACCTGTGACGCCAAAAGACGCACAGATGACACCCCGGAAACCGGGTTCCAGGCCGCTGCCTGCTGCCGACGGCATGGACACGGAACGCATGGTCGGTCCTTACGGTGCGAAGGTGCGGTCGCCTGCGAAGAACCCCAAACCATACTCAGGGGTCTCAAACTTCACCGTCGTCCCCTTCGGGAAGAACAGCACATCGCGCTCCTTCGCGTGTGTCACTTCCCCGGTCGACTGGTCAGTGAGGATGAACTCACCCTTGATGACAACCTTCATTTCATCGTAGGTGTACGTGTACACCAACGGCTCGGACGCCTTCAACTCGAAGAACCCGGCGCACATGACCGAGCCCTCGGGGTTGTGGAGCGAGTCACCGATAGCAGAGATTGTCCCGGGCTCGTTCATCGACGGCAGACCGATATAACCGCCCTCCACCTTGTGAATCGATCCGGCCTTGCTCAGTGTTCCTTGGGTGGTTTCCATGGTCTCTCCTGGAATTAATAGTGTCGTAAATGATCCATAAGAACCGGTCCTCGTCATCAGAACCGTTCGGCTTCGGGTGCGGACGGGACTGCGCTGAAGATCACCTCCCAGACCCCCCCATGACTCCGGGAGGGAATCGCTCCGGCACTCCTCTACCTCCAGTAGGGCTCCGCTTCGAGCCCCGCCGGTGTGATGCCGGTCACGCATTTCGTCCCACAAGCAAAGGTACGCCATCTGATTCATCTAGTCCAGACTTTTTTATGAAAAAGTTGCCTGAAGGATGATTATTTTATTTTTTCGTAAAGGCTGAAGTTTGCCCGGGTTCCCATTAGGAGCCGTGGGGGCCCCGGCTCCGGATCGGGCCGCTAGGACGGAGATTCTGACCAACGTCTGCCTATGGTTGGCAGTTTGAACCGGTGGAGTCCCCACGTTCCCACGACGCTACGTCCCTCATAGGCCTCGCTGTCGAGCGCTGGCGCCCCTCCGCAGGAGGCGGCCTCCCGCCTCCTGCGGGTTGCATGGGTCGCCTTTTTCGAGATGGTGCCCTTAATCCCACGGTTGGCCAGGCCGGTACGGTTGGCCTAGTGTGCAGGCCCTGTCTACCAAGACCCGCTTGGGGCGTCTGCGGTCTTCCCATTCCCGGGCGTGGAACTCGGATTTGTTCCAGCGTGGCAGCCATCATTGTCGGTTCGGCACCGGGTTTCACCGCATCCGATCCTCAAAGGGCTTAGTAGCACACCCTCGAGGGACGCTTGTCCGTGTACAGGTCGTCTGTCGAGGACAGGCTCTGCCCGCACATCGATGTCCGGTTTCATTGGGTTCCTGGGTTGATTGGGCGTAACTGAGCGTCAGTCTGGTGTCGATCAGGTGAAAAATATTCCGCCTAATGTGCTCAAGCTCCAGTTTCTGGGCCCTCTCGGGCTGGTCCTGGGCCACTGCCCGGACCAACTCCAAGTGTTCAGCGGTTGCCGTTTCGGGGTCAGGTTCCCCACCAAGGGGGGCCCATAGGTGTAGAACTGATTCTTCCTGAAGCCGGATTTCGGCATTGGCAAGCCTCGGTGACTGCGCCGATACTGCCAGCTCGACGTGGAAGCGGCTGTCAGCAGATGCACGCACCTCAGGGGTCCTGGCCAGAACCAATGCCCGTGCAAGTTCCTGAAGACGCTCCAAGTCATGTGCTTCCGCGCGCTCACACGCCAGACGGACCGTGGTGGCGGCAATAGCCGAATGTTCGTCTCCGATGTCGCGTATCTCGGAAATAGACGTCGAAACAAACCACTCCCGAATCGCACCAAATGTGTCTAGGACCACCGGGATGACGCCAGAGGCGGGCCCGGCAGAATGGGCAGCCGAATACTGCAGTCCAGCAATTTTGACAACGTGTTTACAGCTCTTTGCAATAGACCCTCAAAGCTCCCCCCTCGGCCCGGAGGCGCCACGCCTCAGCAGGTAGGCCACCGACGGTCTGCTGGTCTTCGGCAGGGGGACGAGGACCAAACCGGACAAATCTGCTCTGGTGGTGCCCTGACCTTGTTAGCCATGGTCTGCGAGTCGTTGCAATGAGATGTGTCATAGGTCTACGCCTCGGAACGTGTGGTTGCATGTTCTTCGCCGGAAACCGCGGCTGTTACGTCGGCCACGCCGTTTCTGGACGCGATGCCGGTCGTGGTCCGGGACCGCCTCGCCGACTTGAGTTTGTCTCAGAGCTCAGCCGAAGAGGACCGCGGCTTCGTCGTAGCGGTGCTGCGGGACCGTCTTGAGCTTGCCCAAGGCGGTCTCGAAGCCGACGTTGTCGATGTCCGTTCCCTTCAAGGCCACCATGGTGCCCCAGCGGCCCTCGGTCACCGAATGGATGGCCGCCATTCCCAAGCGCGTGGCCAGGACGCGGTCAGAGGCTGACGGCACGCCGCCGCGCTGAATATGGCCCAGAATGGTGGCACGGGTTTCGATGCCGGTCCGGGCCTCGATCTCAGGGGCTAGCTGGTCGGCGATGCCGCCCAGGCGGGGACGGCCGAAGGTGTCCAGGCCGCGTTCGGAGTGCGGGGTCTCCAGGTTCTCCGGAACAAACCCTTCGGCCACAACAACCAGTGGTGCACGCCCGCGGGTGTGAGCTTCCTTCACCCACTGGGAGATCTGTTCGATACTGACCTTTTGCTCCGGGATGAGGATCGCATGTGCGCCGGCAGCCATGCCTGCATGCAGCGCGATCCACCCGACGTGCCGGCCCATCACCTCGGCAACCATGCAGCGGTGATGGGACTCTCCGGTGGTGCGCAGCCGGTCGATAGCTTCCGTGGCGATCTGCACGGCGGTGTCGAAACCAAAGGTATAGTCCGTCGCATCAAGGTCGTTGTCCACCGTCTTGGGAACACCCACGATTTTCAGCCCTGCGTCCGTCAGGCGCTTGGCCGCCGCAAGGGTTCCCTCACCGCCGATAGCGATGATCGCGTCGATGCCCAGCCGGTCCAGATTCGCCTTGATAACGTCCGGGCCACCGCCGTTCTCAAACGGGTTCGTCCGGGACGTGCCCAGGATCGTGCCGCCCTGCTTGGCAATGCCGCGGACCATGGTGCGGGGGATGTCAACGATGTCGCCCTCCACCACACCACGCCACCCGTCACGGAACCCGACGAACTCGTGGCCGTAAACGGCAATGCCTTTCAGGACGGCCCCGCGGATAACTGCATTCAATCCGGGGCAGTCGCCACCGCTGGTGAGGATTCCAATTTTCATGTTCGGCTCAAATCCTGGGAGCGACCGCTCCCCCGGCGGCCGGTCCCGATATGGCTTCCTTGACAACGTCCGCTGCGGGGGAAGGATGGCCGGTTAACGTCGGCCATTTCCTCCATGACGCGCACGACCTGGCAGCTGTAGCCGAACTCGTTGTCGTACCAGACGTAGAGCACCAGGTTCTTGTCGTTGGAGATGGTGGCGAGGCCGTCCACGATGCCGGCGTGGCGGGATCCGACGAAGTCGGTGGAGACGACCTCGGGTGAGTCGGTGTAGTCGATCTGCTTGCGCAGGTCCGAGTGCAGCGCCATCTCGCGCAGGTAGTTGTTGACCTCATCCTTGGTGGTGCCGTTTTCCAGGTTGAGGTTCAGGATGGCCAGGGAGACGTCCGGGGTGGGGACCCGGATGGAGCTGCCGGTGAGCTTGCCCTGCAGCTCGGGCAGGGCCTTGGCCACTGCCTTGGCCGCGCCGGTTTCGGTAATCACCATGTTCAGCGCAGCGGAGCGGCCGCGCCGGTCACCCGTGTGGAAGTTGTCGATCAGGTTCTGGTCGTTCGTGAACGAGTGGACCGTTTCGACGTGGCCGTGGACCACGCCGAGCCTGTCGTTGATGGCCTTCAGGACCGGGGCGATGGCATTGGTGGTGCAGGACGCCGCCGTCACGATCCGGTCCGAATCGGTGATGTCGCGGTGGTTGATGCCGTGCACGATGTTCTTCAGCTCGCCCTTGCCCGGTGCGGTCAGCAGGACACGGGCTACGCCCTTGCTCTGCAGGTGCTGGGACAGGCCCTCGGCGTCGCGCCACCGGCCCGTATTGTCCACCACGAGCGCGTTGTTGATGCCATACGCGGTGTAGTCGATGGTGGCTGGGTTGTCCGAGTAGATGACCTGGATCTGGACGCCGTTGGCCGTGATGGTGTTGGCATCGGTGTCCACCCTGATGGTCCCTTCGAAGGAGCCGTGGACCGAGTCGCGGCGCAGGAGGCTGGCCCGCTTGGTCAAGTCGTTATCGGAGCCGCGCCGGACCACGATGGCGCGCAGGCGCAGGCCGTGCCCGCCACCGGCCTTTTCGATCAGGAGGCGGGCCACCAGGCGGCCGATCCGGCCGAAGCCGTACAGCACGACGTCGGTGCTGGCGCAATCGTCAGCGCCGCCCTTGCCCACTACCTCGGCCAGCTCGGCGCGGAGGAATTCCTCCAAAGTCAGGTCGCCCCCGTCGGACTTGAACTTCTGGTTCAGGCGGGCAATGTCGATGGCGGCAGCGCCAAGGTCCAGCTGTGCCAGCGTGTTCAGCAGCGGCGCCGTCTCCTCCAGGAGCAGCTCGTCCTTACTGATCCGGCGCGCGAAGCGGTGGGCCTTGAGGATGTTCATGGTGGACTTGTTAATCAGGCTCCGGCCATGGATGCTGGTGACCACGTTGTTTTCACGGTACAGCCGGCCGATTACCGGGATCATGGCCTCGGCGAGGGCCTCCCGGCCCATCCATTCATCACGAGAAACTGAGGTTTTTAGCATCGGACTGCCTTCCAAAAGGGTGGAATCTGTTGAGCTTCAGCTCCTGAGATGCTCCACAGAGAGGGGCTTGCTATCCATCGTCCTGCCATTTCCGGGTAGGGGAAACGCTGATTCCGGATGGTTTCTACTGTCCTTTAGGGCAGGCGATTGCATGGCCAGGATGTCCTGCCCTTAGCCAGGCCGAAACGCACGGCAGTCTCCGGGCGAGGCAACACTGGACGGGAAAGCGGCTGCCCGGGGGCCTTGGTGCGATGAAGAAAAGACCCAGAACCTGAGGTCCGCCTTGACGGGGAGTGCCGCCGCGAGGAGTTACACGGGTGCCGGCGCTGATTCTGACCATCAGCACCGGCACCGAGCCCGTTCATCAGTGCACTGTGACCAGGGTCTTTGCAGGCAGGACTGACTCTCTCAACGGGAAAGCCAAGAGGCGGGGGTTCCGTCCATCTAGGACGTGGAACGCCTTTCAAGTCCTGCGCCATCGTGGTCCGAGGAACCCGCAGTTGCTGCTTTGTCCTTCGAGCGGCTCGATTCGTGCTGAGAGTAGAACCAGATGGGGATGTAGAGGGCCAGTACGATGAAGCCGACCCAGGTCGGGGTCCAGCCGATTTCCAAGCTGTTCAGGTAGACCACGCCGATCAGGCACAGGGGCAAGTTGAACAGGCCAAAGATCATGGCGACGTTTTTCCAGCCCTTGGGTGCCTTGAAGGGCCGTTCCAGATCAGCGAAGGACGGGTGCTTTTTGGCCCTGACATAGGCGAACAGGCTGATGCCGTTGGCGCAGGTGTAACCAATCGCCGAGGCCGCAACAATTGCCGCGGGGTTTCCCATGAAGATCAGCACCAGGTTGAAGGCTCCGATGACGAGCATGGCAATAAAGGGAGTGCCGTGGCGATTGGTTTTGCCGAGGGATTTGGGGAGGTTGCCTTCGACCGCCATGGAGTGCATGGCGCGGGAGGAACCCAGATAAGCCGTTTGGATGATCAGGACCATGGCGGCGATCAGCATGATGATGGTGATCATGGAGCCGGCTTGGCCGAAGACAGCCTGGGCGACCGGAATCAGGGGCGACACAGGTTCGGCCAGTACACCCTCAACACCAAGCACGCCGATCACTGAAGATTGCACTAATACGAACGAGAAGAAGCAGATGATGCCGCAGGCAAACAGCGCTTTGGGAACGTCCTTGGCCGGGTTTTTGTATTCAGGGCCGTAAATTGCTGCCGTTTCCCAGGCACAGGCACTCCACTGCGCGATCGCGAAGATGCCAAAGAGAATCAGGATATGGTGCATGTCCCAGGCCCAGTCGACCGGTAGCCAGCTGCCGGTGATGTTGGCCAGCTCAACGTGACCCGTGGCAAAAGGCGCTACGGTCAGGACAATCAGCGGTATCAGAGAAAATGCCGCCAGGATATAACCCAGCTTGGCGCCATCTTTGAGGCCGAACCAGTTCACCGCGAACAATCCGCCGAAAATCACCAGGCCTGTCATCAAGGCGAGCTGATTCTCGGTAAATGTCTCGCCCAGCACCGGAAAGAGCCCGTGTAGGTAGCTGCCAACCAGGATGGAAAAGATCGCCAGCACCGGGGTCCAGGCGAACCAGTAGCTCCAGGCGCTGAAGCCGCCAATCAGCTTGCCCTTGTCGTACTTGCCCTGGTAGTTCGGTGTGCGAAAGACATGCTGGGCGAAACCCGGCAGACCAGAGGCCTTGGTGAACGTGGTGGCCATCTCGGCGTACGCGGCGTTCTGAAAGAAACCCTGAACGACCGATAATCCCCAGATAAGGATTGCTGCGGCAGACAAATACAAGGGGATATAGCCCAAAGAGGGCAAAATCAGCAAGGGCACACCCAGCGCGATGGCCAGGCCCTGCTTCCAGTCGATGGACCTTTCCAGGTCCTCGCCTCCAACTAAACGCTTTTCACTCATAACAATCTCCCTTTGGACAACTAAACGTTGTCAGATTTCTTGTGTGGGGGCGCCGGCGTCGTGACCCACGGTCTCACCTGTGGCGCCGAATGACGCGGAGAATGACACTGCGGAAACCCGGTTCCAGGTTGGTGCCTGCTGCCGGCGGCAGGACTGCATGGCCGGTCTTTACGGTGGGAAAGGATCGGTGGCCAGTGAAGAACCCCAGACCATACTGAGGAGTCTCAAACTTCACCGTCATTTCCTTCGGGAAAACAGCACGTCGCGCTCCCTCGGTCGCGCCCGTCACTTCCCCGGTCGCCTGGTCGGGGAGGATGAACTCACCCGCGACGACGACCTTCATCTAGCCGTAGGTGCACATGTACACCAACGACTCGGACGCCTTCAGTTCGAAGAACCCGGCGCTCATAACCGACCCTTCATGGTTGTGGAGGGACTCGCCGAATGCAGCGACCATCCCAGGCTCGTTTCATCGACGGCAGACCGATGAAACCGCCTTCCACCTTGAGGAGGGAATCGGCCTTTCAGTGTTCCTACGAGGGTTTCCGTGGTCTCTCCTTTGAATACTGTTGGAAAAGTGTTCACCGTTGTCAGAACAGTTCACTGGTGGTGTTATAAAAGACTGCGATGACGGCACGCCACAACGCGGGTTGGGCCGCCGGGATGGACAGACTGCCGTCCCAAACTCCTGAAGTTATAGAGGGTCAGTTGAGCTTACTCGAATCGGACACTGTGATCCGGGTCACGGATCGTCATCCCTGTAGGTAAGGCTACGGCAGGGGATTCATACAGTCCAGACTTTTTTATAAAATTCATCTCCGTCCTAGCGATATTTGGAACATGGGAAGCGCGTCTCCTCGGACGGGGTCCTTCTGTCGGGTTCCCATGCCTGTGCCGCTCGCACAGTTGGGGACATCAACGCCCGGCTGCTCGATACCGAACGTGTCGGGCAGGGTTGTGTCCTTGCGAGCCCAGCCTTTAGGCCGAAGTTACGTGGACCTTTGGCTCTGATTCCTTGAGTTTCCTGGCGAAAGGTCCATTTTCGGTCAATAACTGTAGACAGAATATTTGGCGTGTCGTTACCGGCGCTGACCACACACGGGTGTAGTTTGTTGGTATGAGTCAGCAGGAGAAGCCGGTTCACGTAGTCAGAGTGAGGAAGTCCCACACTGACAAGCACGGCCAGGAACGCGATTACCGTTCGGCTTATCTGCGCCGCAGCTTCCGGGAGGGCGGGAAGGTCCGCAACGAGACGGTGGCGAACCTCTCGGCCCTGCCCGACCACGTCGTAGACCTGATCGAGGCCGGACTCAAGGGCCAGCACCTAATCCCGGCCGATGCCGCGGCCACGATCCTGCGCTCCCGCCCGCACGGGCACGTCGCCGCGGTCACCGCGCAGGCGAAGGCCCTCGGGTTGCCGGCCCTGCTCGGGCCCGCCTGCCCGCAGCGGGACCTGGCCCTGGCCAAAAAACACCTGTCCCGGGGGGCGAACCCGGACCGGCTGGCCCTGTTCGACCTGTCCTCCTCCTGGGTCACCGGGCACCACTGCCCGCTGGCCGCACGGGGCTACTCCCGGGACGGGAAGAAGGGACTGCCGCAGATCGAATACGGCCTGCTCACCGACCCGGAAGGCCGTCCCGTCTCCGTCCGGGTCGTGCCAGGGAACACGGCGGACCCGACCGCTTTCGAGGCCCTCGCGAAGGACCTCAAAACCCGGTATGGACTCCTGTGTTTCGTCAACTTTAAGTAGGCCGTTTCGGCGCTAAGAATCAGGCCATCTGAGCACCGTTTCCGGCCATTTGGGTTGGTTGCCTATTTCATCAGGGCATGCTTGACCCTGTAGGACTCGCCGCGGAACTGAAGCAGTCGCCCGTGATGGACGATGCGGTCGATGACGGCAGCTGCCATGTTGTCATCACCGAACACCGTTCCCCACCGGGAGAACTCCAAATTCGTGGTGATAATCAGACTCCGTTTTTCGTAGCCATCGGCGATGACTTGGAACAATAACCGGGCGCCTTCGGTGTCGATCGGAAGGTATCCAAATTCGTCGATCTATGCGGATATCCGCATAGATTGATCTATGCCGAGCCGGTAACTATGCCGAGGTGCTGGGAACGCGGGCACCAGAAGAGGCCCTGCCACTGGGGTCCGGACAAGAATCGACTGTTCCCATATCGGCATAGTTTCCGTGGGAGGACGCTGGTCATGGAAGCAACGGTGCTTCCATGAAGGAGGCGAAATCTCATGTCTGGACCGAAGAGAAATGACGGTCAACTGGGTGCGCAGGTTGAGGGGTATCGGGCATGGTTGGTGCGGCGGGGCTACACGCCGGGCACAATCCGGAACATGCTCAAGGACATTGGGCGGGTCGGTCGATGGCTCTCTTCCGAGGGGTTGAGGGCCGAGGAGTTGAATGAGCAGGTCCTGAGCGGGTTTTTGTCTGCCCAGAAAGCAGTGGTAACTCGGAGATTCCCTGGCCCGCGGGCTTTGGTGCCACTGCTGGAATTTTTGCGGTACTCCGGTATTGCCCCGGCGGCATCCCGTTGGCGACAGCACTTGGCGAGCTGATGGATGAATATCGTTCCTGGATGTTCCAGGAACGTGGACTCGCCCCGACAACGGTGCACCGATATGAGAACACGGCACGACGATTCCTCGAGGAACAG
>NZ_JASISR010000058.1 GCF_030063245.1 Paenarthrobacter sp. PH39-S1 | reverse complement strand
CCCTATCTGGACGCCATCGCCGACGAGCTAAACGACCGTCCCCGCGCCGTACTGGGATTCCTCACACCACGAGAAGTCTTCACCAAACGACTCAACGACAATGTTGCTACGACGGCTTGACACCGCCGTCTTCAAAATGTGCTGATGAAGGTATTCGGCAGCGGGGCTGTTCTCGTCAAGCTGTCGGACTTCGGACTCGTCAAGGACCAGGCCTCCCTCTTCACACGCACGCAAACTGAGATGCGCGGAACCATCCGTGACCCTCAGCTCCATAATTTCAAGGACTACGGCGTTCTTAATGAGATGTATTCGGTGGGCTGGGTGCTCTCCTACATCTTCACCGGACGAGACGCGCTCTCAACTGGAACGGATAAAGCCAGCCGCATAGTCCAAAAATGTACCGCCCCCGATCTCACACAGCGTTATTCCTCCGCGCTTGCGGTTATCGCCGATGTTGAGCACCTGGATACCACCCCCGCTGCAACAACCGAGGCGGGAGCCGAGGCTTGATCATTAGCGGTTCGCCGTCGCAAACCGCTACACCTGCGGCCGGCTCGGCGATCGGGACCTCCTAGACCCAGCGCGCCACGACCACTACCGAAACCTCCCATGCCAAATGGTCATCTCAACCCTGGCACCACGGCGCTAGACCAAGAGCCACAGCAACCAACAGCTATAGCCAGCCGATCGCCGACAGGCCACAACCTGAGACGCGCGTGAAGTAACACGCTCAAACGGTCATATTCGACGTCACGCCGAGAGCACCTTCCGGGCAACAGCGGCCTGGGGTAACGTGAGACTCATACATTTCGTATAGTTAACGCGGAGAGGAAAACCAGATGCTCACAATCCAAGACGAGCTGGCCCGGATTTTCGCCGACCGCGAGCTCAACCGGCTCGATCTGCTGCGCGCGTGCGCCGCCGCCCGTAGCCAGGGCCTGACCCAAGCCGAGATCGCGCGTCGGCTCTCCATCTCCCAGCCGGAGGTCCACCGGATTCTGCGCAAGATTGCGAACTTCCCGGAGTTGCTCAAGCACACGCCGCGTGAGGTCATCCTTGATTTCCATGCACAACGCATCAGTCACGACGCAATGATGGAGCAGTTGAAGACGTGGTCTTACACTTTCTCTGCAGACGCTGAACCAGACAATCCGCTCGGTGCCCTGACTGGTGGGAGCTGGGATGACATCTCCGACGCTGTCCATCGGGATCTGATCGATATGGAGGACTACGAGGCGATCGTGCAGGCCGTCCACCCGACGGCCGCATAGGTGGAGGACACAGTCCTGCTGCGGGTAGCGCAGCAGCTGAACGACCTCACCTCCCCCGGCGCCGAGTTGCATAGGTATTCAACCAACGCGACCTTTGACCCCAAAATGCCTGTGGCCCCTGCCCGGCTTCGTTTCCAGCGGCGGCTGCTGGATGATTTCCTCTCCGAAGGCCAGGAAGACGTCGAGAAGGGCGGTCTGGCCGCGGTCATCACGGCCGGGCCACCGGGAGCCGGCAAGTCGACGCTCCTGCGGAAATTGGAACTTGCCGGTCCGGGATGGCGGATCATCGATGCCGACGCGATCAAGCTCAAGCTCCTGGATGCCGCCGTTCAGGAAGGCACCTTTGATGGGGTCTTCGCGCAGCATCTGGAGGACGGGTACCCGATCATGCCCAACGAGGTGTCATCCCTGGTCCACAACGAGTCCGTATACCTCGCTGATCGCCTAATCGAACGCTGCCTCGAAGCCCGGGAAAATGTAGTCATTGAGGGGACACTTTCATGGAGTGGGCTGCCGGCCCGCTACCTTTCACTGCTCGAACTGAACGACTACAGCGGTGTGACTCTCCTGGATGTGGAGGTCGATCAGGAGACGGCGCTCGAACACGCCTACACCCGGTGGGCGGAAGGGCGGACGGCGGCCATCAACGGCGCAACGAACGGCGGTGGGAGATTTACCCCAAGGGACGCCATCACCTCGATCTACGACCCGACGGGCAGGTACAGCGCATGCAATCGGAACGCAGTCGATTTCTTCAACAGCCCCGGCGCTTCCGGCTTCGACACCCTGGAACTGCTCATATCCACTAACCAGGCATCCGGGGACGTGCAATCATACAAACGCATCGTGGGCAACTATTCCGGCCCTATCCCCGACTACCTCCAAGATGCCCCCACGGCAACATCCCTCTCCGACACCTGACGACCGGCAGAATCCTGCGGTGTGACGGCCAATCCTCACAAAAGGCCATTTCTACAGGCCGCCAACGAACTGAATAAAAATGGCCTGCCCCACGACGACATGCCACTCCACTCATTTTTAGATAACCCCTGCGGTATCCGTCTACTGCGGCCGCCACCGGCCGGCTGGACGTCTCAACAATGGAACCATTGACAGGATCCCCGCGGGTGGCCTTCTGCGCTGCAAGGGTGCGGATTCTCGCGGCTCCGAGTTGTCTCAATAATGTGTCTCCTCCCGATATTCTCGAAATCAGACAAAATCATCCTTTGATGGGACGCCGGAGATCAAGACTCGCGGTGCACATTGGTGTGGAGTTCGGCGCTTCGTGGCAGCGTTCCATGCTCGCTCGATGTCGCAGTTGTCGCCACCAGCTGCCGTCTTGCATCACATGGGATTCAAGACGTCGTGGTTGCGAGACACACGACCGACTCGGTTTAGAAGTAAAGGGCGGGTGATGAGCTCCAGACCGTGTCCGGACGCGTCTTTGAAGTACACGCATCGGCCACCGTGCTCGGTGTTGGTCTCACCGCCGCAGACCCGTCGGTGTTCGCTCAGGAACACAGTCTGCGGTTGCCGGCACCGAAAGTGAGCACGTCAAAGCTCGTAGAGTAAACGGCTCTTCACCCCCAGTATTGGCAAGGAATCTCGGCCTGATTGACGGATTTCCTACCCCGTCACTCCTAGGATGCGATATACCCACCGGGGACGGCGCCGGCGCCATGAAGGGGCCGCCCCCGGCCCGCGGTCACAGGGAGATTGACCACAAAATCAGCACCATTGAGGCAGCGCCAAGAACGAACAGGAGCGCGAGTCCCTTGCCCCGGAGCGAGTATTCGGGTTCACGCGCCCACTTATGCATCCCCTGAAACAAAACGCCGAATACGCCCGCCAGACAAGCCACGCCCCCAGCAATGGCTAAAGGGTCTGCCCAAGGTTTGATTGACATCTGATTTGTGAGTTTTGGCTCGCAAGTGAAGGATGTTGAACATGCCTAAAGCTTTTCCTCAAGAGTTCCGCCGTGATGTGGTCGCGGTGGCCCGCAAGGGCGAATCATCCCTGGTCCAGATCGCGAAGGACTTCGGTGTTTCCCCGGCTGCCTTGCATCGGTGGTTGAAGATCGCTGACGTCCAGGATGGGGTGGTTCCAGGGATAACGAAGGAAGAATCTGTCGAGCTGCGTGAGGCGAAGAAACGCATCCGCCTCTTGGAGCAGGAGGCGGAGGTGATGCGCCGGGCGGTGGCTTACCTCTCCCGGGATGTCAACCCAAAATGATGTACCCGCTGGTCCTTGAACTGGCCGCCCCGGAAGCCCCTGTGCGGGTGCCGGTCGCGGTGACCTGCCGGGTACTGGGATTCTCCCGCCAAGCCTTCTACCAGTGGTGTGCGAACCCGGTCAGCGACCGGGACTGGGAGGAAGCCCACCTGGTCAACGCCGCCCTGGATGTCCATGCCGAGGACCCCACGTTCGGGTACCGGCTGATCCATGACGAACTCGTTCACGAGCTGGGGCTGGTGCCTTCCGAGACCAGGGTGGGGCGGCTGTGCAGCGAGAACAGGATTCTCTCGGTCATTCACCGTCGGCGGGGCACGGGAAAGAAAGCCGGCCCGCCTGTCCACGACGACCACGTCCGGCGCGGGTTCACCGCCACGGCGCCGAACCGGTTATGGCTCACGGATATTACCGAACACCACACCGGTGAGGGCAAGCTGTACCTGTGTGCGGTCAAGGACGTGTTCTCCAACAGGATTGTGGGCTACTCCATCGATTCACGGATGAAAGCCTCGCTAGCCGTGAACGCGTTAGCTGCTGCGGTCAGTCAACGCGCCCCGGAAGGTACGCTCATTCATTCCGACAGAGGATCTCAATTCCGGTCCAAGAAATACACCCGCCTGATCAGCACAGCGGGCTTGAAGGGCTCCATGGGACGGGTCGGGGCATGCGCAGACAACGCCGCCATGGAAAGTTTCTTCTCCCTGCTGCAAAAGAACGTGCTGAACCAAAAACGCTGGGAAACCCGGGAGGAACTACGCCTGGCCATCGTGGTTTGGATCGAGAAAACATACCACCGCCGACGCCGGCAACGACGACTCGGCAAGCTAACACCGATCGAGTTTGAGACAATAAACAAGACCTCTCAACCGGTCCCCGAAATATCAGCCCAAACTGTCAACTAAACCTTGGGCAGACCCAAATGTGCCGCAGGACTCCCGTGGCCAACGATGGCTACAGCGATGACTCCAGCCGCCATAACAACCCAGCAACTAACGATCACCGCCTTCATAAACCTCGCGAAGGACTGACGGGCAGGTTGTGCGAGGTTTCTCTTAGGATCCATTGATCGAGCCTAATTGACTTCTATCAATCCCGACGGCGAGTTCTCACAAATGATCCTCTAATGGGGCGCACGGAATCAGGAGTAATGACGCACGCAGTGGTGTCACTTTCAGAATTCATCTACACAGCCATTTTGTGCCCGTGTAGGTAAGGCTGTGTCATTTTCAAAAAGAGCATGAACCTGAGTCCCTGTCTGCGCGACATTCTGCAGGTAGGCGATGTATCCCGTTGACCCGTACCCCAACTTGGCGTCTCATGACACCTTCCGGAGCACCAGGCCCTTAGAAGTGGAACAGTCAATCTCCGGGCATCTGCCAACACGTCATACAGAAAGGACGGTTCGCGGAATGGTGCTCGACCTCGTGTAGCGTGATCGACCTACCTGGCAGCCCCTCAAGCTTCGAGCTGTGCGATACACCGGTTCTCTCGTGCCAATGATGTTCAGCAAGCACGAGATTGTGACGACCCCGGCTAAGGCACAGATATCCACCAATCATCCGGTGCAGTCGTGCTTTGATAGTTTCAGCCATGCTCCTCATCCTCTCTGATGCCACTGACAAACGATAGTTATGGGCTTGTGAGGCTGGCCTAGTTACAGAAGCCGTGTCCCACTTGGGGGTCTTGGTAGGAATGGAACGGGAATTCACGACCCAAATCCATGAACTTTCTGGAACGTTTTAGCGGTTCCCGTAGCGCTGCTGTGCTGCCTGGCGGCTGATGCCTAACGCGTCACCAATGTCTGCCCATAACGTGTACCCCAACCAGACGTCAGTCATGATGCCTTCTCGCCTGGCAGAATGAAGTCCTTTTTCAATTTATTGACGGGTGTTGTCGCGGGTCTCGGATCTCATCCTGACGGTTTCAATCCTGGCGTGCTGTAAGCGGTCAGCGTCTGGGATGCGCCCGGTTCAGCAGATGAGCCGGCTCACGCAGCGGGATCGAGCGCATCCCCATCACCCTCGTTCACGAGCTAACCTCGGCGTACTTTCCGCTGCCGTTCAGGGCTGCGTACAGCGTCTGCCGTGAGACGCCAAGATCCCGGGCCACCTTGGCTTTGGGTACGTCCTGGGCAATCCGTTCGCGTGCCAGCTGGATCTGTTCCGGTGCAAGCTTCGGAACCCGGTCGTAAACGCCGTTCCTCTTGGCAATGGCAATGCCCTCGGCCTGACGCTCACGGATGGTTTTGCGCTCCAACTGCGCGATGGCGGCGAGGACCGTGAGCATGAACTCCCCTTGCGGCGTGTCAGTGTTCAGGGCCGGGTTGTCGATGAACTCCAGGGCGACGCCCTTGGCTTTGAGTTGCTCAACCAGAGCGAGAAGGTCCGTCGTGGACCGTGCCAGACGGTCCGGTGACTTCACCCGAACCTTATCCCCATCGCGGACGTAGATGAGCATCTGCTGGAGCTGGGCTCTGTCGTCTGTGTTCTTGCCGCTGACCTTCTCACAGAAGAGCCTGTCCACAGGGCCAAGTGCCTCGAGCTGCCGTGCCTCGTTCTGGTCGGCGGCGCTAACCCGCACGTAGCCAACCACCTGCCCTTTATGTCCAGCCACTCTTAAGATCCTCCATCGATTATGTCTAAGCATAGTTGAAACTGACCCTGATTGACGCATTTATATAAGGATCTCAACCTGTTTCATCGGGTACACCTGGGTGGACACGACATCGCCGTCAGGATTGCGATCAACAACAGTTCCACCCATTTTGCTCCTTACGAATGAAGCTCGATAGTCAGCTCATCCGGAACATCCACGCAGGAAAACTTAATGCGGATTTCGTCATGGGTTGCTTCACTGTGTTTCGTAACTAACGGTGGATACACCAATTCGACCCTAAGGTTTCGAGACATAGTTATGAGAATCATCGACCGGGGATGAACTCGCTCGAGCCCGCCAAACTGGGACATCGCCGTTGCAGCGGTCGCCGGGTCAACGAGACGCCTCGTATCCCTAGGGATACGAGACTCCAGGCTCATGGCGAAGAGGCGATTACTGGACATCTGCGGCTCCCGCTATTCAGCTACATTGTTGCTCCGGGTGTATGACGCCGCTGGGCTAGACATCGCTGGTTGGCCTCCGGGCGATAGCGTGCGAATCGTCGATTGCGCTATCTGTGACATCCGATGCATCTCATCTACGAGATCACCGAGGGATGCGCTGTGGGCAAGCACCCAAAACTCGCTCGTTTGCGGATCAATTCGTCTGAAGTTTATCTCCGTATGGTCTTGGTTTTGTACGCCGATCGCGTTTTGTGGTCCGACGGTACGGTCCGCGAAGATCGTCGAACCGAAGAGAAGCCGCACGTCAAGGCGTTGGTCGATATGCTCAAGCGAGTTTCGAACCGTTCTGGCTCGAAGAGGTGATGAATCTTTGGCTGCCAGGAGTTTCCTGAGCTTCTTAGCTCTTGCTTTCGCGTGAAGCTTGAGCTTTGCCCACTGCTCGTCGCTAAAGTGCTCGTACTCTCGGGGCTTGGGGGGCTCGGTGTCGATCCAAAGGAACTGATTTACGATTGCTGCGGCGGAGAGGATGCCTTGGCCGGCAGCGAAGAGCTGGTCTATTGGCGCCCGAAGAGACGCTCCGTTGCCCACGTCCTTGAGGGCTGCCATGTAGTTGTCGCAGTGAGTTTCGGCAGCCTCCGTCTGGTTCACTATTTCTGTTAGATATTGCACCAGGTGCCAATCGGATATTTCAGTCATGCATGAAACCTATCTACGAACGCGAAGAGAGTTGTGGTCGTCGCTTCCCTGCTCCTGACAGTACAGAATCGCGGTCGAAGCGCATACTTCCCCGCACCACTGCTGAAGCCGATCCTTTAAGGGGACGACGTGAGCCACCCTTAGCGCGATGGCCTGACGGATCTGGATGCATGAAAGACTCCCAACTTGAACGATGATTCCAAAGGCGCCCTGCACCATATTGAACTGTGGATACCTAACCTCGAGCGAGCCAAGGATGAATGGGGCTGGATCTTGTCCCGCTTGGGATACGAGAATTATCAGAACTGGAGCAATGGGATCAGCTGGCGGTGGGGTCCCACCTACATAGTTGCCGAAGAATCACTGGACTTGAGCAGCCGAGACCATCAGCGCACTGCGCCCGGGCTGAATCACCTGGCATTCAATGCCGGGAGCCGAGAAGACGTAGACGCTCTGGCTGGGGAGAGCGCTTATCACGGGTGGAGCCAGCTGTTCGCGGACAAGTGCACAAACGCTGGCGGGCGCGAACACTACGCCGCTTATCTCATGAAGTCCGGTGGCTTCGAACTAGAGCTAGTTGCCACCGTGTAAGAACGCCGTCCCAGTCAAAACGCCCGTTCGGGGTTCGGCATACGGGCAGCCGATACTGGTCCCCGGAGGGTGTGGCAACAGTTCGGCACGGCACGGCACGGCTAGATGTAGAGCGTATGCCTGCGCTCGGTGCCGTCGCTGTCTTCCCAGGTCAGCTCGATTGCGGTGACGCTCGGGCTGACGAGGGACTTATCGATCGTGAACGGGACCGACTCATTGGCCGCAAGCTCAACCGGCAGAGCGCCGTGATAGCTGGCGGCGGCGTCGCCGCCAGGCGTGACGTCCCTGAATCCGGTCAGTTTCGCGGCTGCGCCGGTGTGCGTTGAGTCATTGCGGAGCCGGTACCGGCTCCTGGACTCATGCCAGGCCGTCCAGCTTACGGGGCTCCGAGCAGGCGCCGGTGTCGACATTCCGATCCCGGCGCTGGCCGCACTCCGCGGGACCGCTGGCGTCTCAATGGCAACGCCCGCGTTCGCCGCGCCCTTCAGGGTCTCTACCCCTCCCTCGGTCTTGATCGACTTGACGAGCGCGATAGTGCTGACGACCGCAGCGGCCAGCCCGCCCACCCCGCCGAGCCATGCGGGGACCACTGCTCCCCAGATGTCGAGTCCGCTTATGTTACGAGCGTAGTGTCCCCACCAATACCATTTCTGTGTCCGTAGTGCGATCCCCTTGTGGGCGTCATGTGCTCAACAACCACAGAAAATCTGGATGGGCCACGCCTCCTGAGTGAATAGCGGGCGCCGAAGGTGTCTCGAAACCTCAACGTCTCGAAAGCCATGCGATGCAAGACGATGCACAGCCGGGGAGTGCGCCACCGAGCGATCCTAGAACGCCGCCACGAACCGCCGAACTTCACACACGTCCAGATGAACGGCCGGCCTCCAAAGCAGGCTTCAAAGGGCAGTCAAAAAGGGTCGTTTTTGACGGCCATTCTGTTAAAAGTTCATGAATGAAAGTCGCCGTTGCTCATGCACTGTCTGAGACGATGCGGCCACCGGTTTCAATTCAGTGTCGGTTGTTCTGATTTTTCGCGGCCCGCGTTGGGTACAGTTCCGGTATGGCGACAATTTCCCGGACAGTCCAATGGACTCTGCTCACTGACCACACGACGGCCCTCGATATACTCCCTCCAGCCGTTGAGCAGGCGAAGTTCACAGTCAAGTCATTGAGTCCTAGCGAAATCGCCGTCACCGTCCCGCAGGCGATTCTCCAGTAACCAGTGGGCGGCGAAGATCACCGGGACCATCACTCCGGACGCCGGTAAGACGCATATTGATTGGCGAGTGGAAGGTCCCGGGAACAAGCACTACAAGCACCTGATTAAGATCTCCGAAGGTCTCCCGGAGGGTCTGCTGGATGACCATGGAATTGAGGTAGCGGCCAGCCAGGTGGCTCTGCGCATCTTTGGCCGGAAGGAAATCGCCCACCTCGCCAACGTTCTGGACCGCGGCGAAAACGTTGACGCCATCGGCGTCGGCAGGTTTGAGAACAAGGCCGGAATCGCCGCCGCAACCGACCGCCGGCTACTCTTCCTGGAGAAAAGCATCGGATCGGAAGACCTCACGTCCTTCTCGCTCGGGGCCATCCAAGCAATCGATCTGAAGAAAGCCTTGGGCGGCGAGACGCTGACCATCAACCACTCCGGGACGAAAGCGGCCATCACGGCGCTCGGACACGGTCAGGGTGACTCTCTGATTCGCGCAATCCGGACGGCCCAGGCTGCTCCGATTCCCCAGCAGGCACTGGCAGCGCCGGCGACTGACGTCATCGGACAGCTTGAGCGTCTTGCCAAACTCCATGCCAAAGGGATCCTAACCGACGAAGAGTTCCAGCAGCAGAAAGCCATCATCCTCTCGTCCCAGGGATGAGCCCACGGGCGCACTGCGGGACTACTCATCGTTGCCAGAGCACCAACGCCACGTCATTTCACACTGGGGCCACCATCGCGCCAGCCGCCCCGCAACCACCCGGCAACAACAAAGGAAAAGGCAAAGATAAGTAGCCGCCGAACCGGCCCGAAGGCCGGGGCCATCAAGCTTGCGTGTGAATCGCAGTGATAGATGGCGGCCTTTTCGAAACGCTAAATGTCACCGAGCGATCACAAAACGCCGCCACAAAGCGATCAAATCCACAATATTACCCGTTGATCGCAGAAAGCCGCCAAATAGCGATCCCGTTCAAAGTCGCCCCTGAGCGACTACTGGTCGTCTCAGCAAGGGATCCTTTGCTGAGATGGCAATGGGCGAAATCGCCGGTGTCCGTCAGTTCCTAAATACGCGCTCAAGTTCGACAACAGGTTGATCTTCGATCTTGCCACCCAGTTTCTGGCCGAAATCTCGCCAAGTCTCGTCCATGCGGAGCACAACATCAGCCGGACGAATGAGCTCACGGTCGTCGAGCTGGCTTTCAAGTCGCCGCCCGATCGCTCGTTCGACGAGAAGGATCGGTATCAGGACCAAAGCGGTGCTCCCAAGCTGAAGGAAATACTTTGAGCATACGAGCCGTCGAAAAATTCGCCCGCAATTATTGCTGCAAGTCCGAACACGGCGACTGTCCATGACCAGACTGAAATTTTACTCATCCTGCTACTTTCCCCAGGGCTAGGAACGATTGCCTTGCCCGGGGAGGCCGCCGGACACAACGGATCGGACCTTCCCACGGTAGGACGACGTGCTGCCACTCCACGTGCTCAGCAGGACGTGGTGCTCGTCCAGGAACGAGATGACTGCGGTCATCCGGCCCAGGGCGCGGACAAGCTCGTCCTCGCCGTACTTCTTCGCGGTCTTGATCGATGCTCGGACGTCTTTAAGGACGGCCCTCCCGAGCGTCGAATAGTTCTCGTCGTTCTTGTTCCAGACTGTGATTAGGAAGACGACCTGATCCTCAAGTTTCAGCAGGTGGTCGAACAGCTCGTTTACTGCTGCGTCGTAGGCGTCGCTCATGTTTCCCCCAAGTATTCCTACGCTGTATGCGTCATTCCCCAAAGGTTACCGGCGGCAGGCCGCCGACGGCAGTGCTTCGTAGCCGTTTCCCCTATCACAGCCAGACGCGGTGCTGCGCACAGGGAGCGAGGACGCCACATACTGGGCTTCCCGCCATGCTTTTTCGATGATGGCGTGCTCGGCCGTGGCGGTGCGGACGGCCTCCTCCCAGACCGTGCCGGCGAGCGGAGTGCCTGTTCGGTGATGATTGGCGGGGTGGCGGCGATCTTGGAGCCGGCGCTGTCTCGTTCGGCGCGCCATTCCTTCAGGTAACGGCCTGCGTCGGCGTTGGACACGCTGGCGGCTTCCCGCACTGTGGCGACGGTGGGGTTCGTCGTGGCGCTGATCCGCTCGGCGGCGGCGTAGACGCGATCCTTCACTGACTGTTCGGCCACGGCGGTTCTCCTTAAGTAGTAATCGTAGTAATACTACTACGGTTACTACCGTTATGCATCCACGCCGCCAGTTTTACCTACTCCGCCGTCCTGCGCCTGACATTCGGTGACGGCGGCTTGGCAGCGGCCTGGAAAGGGGGGCAGAACCCTTCTGGCGGACTGAGGTGTCCGGTTCTTTGGTTGACTGACGAAATGACGATCAACATCCTGGGAAAATCTGCCGCCCGACATTGGGCTCTGGCACGAAGGTCGAGCCGGGTTGGTAGTCTCCACTTCATGGACGACAGCGGAGGCGAAGGTGAGACGGTGCGGATGTTCCGGGCCGGCATCCCGGCCGCCACGATTGTTGGGCTGACCGGTGCACCCCGGTCAACGATATTTCGGCGGATCCAGGGTCGCAACGAGCCGTGATCCAACACTGCTGACAACTGCGCTCTGACCACATGTGTTTCGTCAAATTTAAGTAGGCCGTTTCGGCGCTAAGAATTAGGCCACCTCGGCACGTTTTTAGTCCATTTGAGCGGTTGGCTATTTCATGAGGGCATTTTTGACTCTGTAGGACTCGCCGCGGAACTGCAGCAGCCGCCCGTGGTGCACTAACCTGTCGATGACAGCGGCGGCCATGTTGTCGTCTCCGAAGACGGTTCCCCATCGGGAAAATTCCAGGTTCGTGGTGATGATGAGACTGCGTCTTTCATAGCCGTCCGCGATGACTTGGAACAAGAGCCGCGCGCCTTCGGTGTCGATCGGAAGGTAGCCAAGTTCGTCGATCTATGCGGATATCCGCATAGATCGACCTATGCCGAGCCGGTAACTATGCCGAGGTGCTGGGAACGCGGGCACCAGAAGAGGCCCTGCCACTGGGGTCCGGACAAGAATCGACTGTTCCCATATCGGCATATTTACAGGCTTTCAAGGAACGCCAGTGTCTTGTCTGTCGGGTGGTAGCGTCCTGGGGTTGCCGCTGTGGGTGTCACGAGGGCGAGTGCTTTTTCCTTGATGGTGAGGTCAGCATGGATATATGCGTCC
>NZ_JASISR010000057.1 GCF_030063245.1 Paenarthrobacter sp. PH39-S1 | reverse complement strand
CCTGGGAACCGGCATCCATACCCCAATTCTCCCAGCCCCACATCCGGCAGCCCGGCTAATCCGCCGGCGTTTTAAATAATTCGCCGGCGTTTTAAAACTAGGACGGACTACTGACCCACGCACCTAGAAATACACCCGCCAGCGGCCTCACCAAGTACCTGCAACGCCTGAGCAAACACGAACAGGGACCCCAGCATAACCCCCGACAAACCAACGAAAATACCCATTAGCGCTACCAGCCGCCCAGCCCAGCTAGCGCTACCAGCGGCCCAGCCCAGCTAGCGCTACCAGCGGCCCAGCTCAACGCTGAGCAGGGCGACGGCGGCGGGGCCGGCTGTGGAGGAGCGCAGCACATGCGGGCCAAGCCGGACCGGCACGGCGCCCGCACCCGTCAGCAGATCCAGTTCCCTTCCGCTGATGCCGCCCTCGGGCCCCACAATGATCAAAATTTCGTCATTCGCCGCGGCGTCATCCAGGTCGGGGTCATTCCCTGCTGGGCCACTGGCCGGCATGTCATTGCCCGCTGTGTCAATCCCGGCTGTGTCAATATCAATCCCAGCCCGGGCGCTTCCGCCGGTACGGGCGCGCAGCCGACCCACGGTTCCGCTCAGTGGGTCGGCTGCCGCTTCATGCAGGACCAAGGCAAGAGAGGCTGTCTCGACGCGTTTAAGCAGACCCGCGGTCTCCACCGCCCCGCAGACCTCCGGGATCCAGGCTCGCCGGGCCTGTTTGGCTGCCGCCCTGACGGTACTGCGCCATTTCGCCAGGGATTTTGCCGCCCGCTCGCCCTTCCAGCGGACGATGGAGCGTTCGGACTGCCACGGAATGAAGCCATCGGCACCGAGTTCGGTCGCCGTCTCGATGGCCAGTTCGTCACGGTCGCCCTTGGCGAGCGCCTGGGCGAGGATTAAACGCACAGCAGGGGCAGGCTCCGTGGACACGCGCTCCACCCGGACGCTCAGCTCGCCGGCGCCAGCGGCGGTGACAATGCCGGTCACCCGACGTCCGGCTCCATCCACCAGATCCAGCACCTCACCGGGGCCGAGCCGCTTTACGGTGACCGCATGCCTGCCTTCCGGGCCGCCCAGGACAAACACCGAACCAGCAGCCAGCGGGGCCAACTCGGCGGGTCCGGCGAAGAAGATCGGGTTTGTCATGCGGAGGCTAGAGGCTTCCGAACTTGTCGCGGAGCTTGGAGAACATTCCGCCGCTGGTGACAAGCTTCCCCTCGCTGACCTGCTCGCCGCGCAGCGCGGCGAGCTGGTGGAGCAGCTCCTGCTGGGCGGCGTCGATCCGGCTCGGTGTTTCCACATTTATGTGGACCCGCAGGTCCCCGCGGCCGTGACCGCGCAGGTGGGTCACCCCCAGGCCGCGCAGCAGGATAACTTCTCCGGACTGCAGGCCGGCTTTGACACTGATGGGCTGTTCGCCGTCGTATGTTTCCAGGGTCAGCTCGGTGCCCAGTGCCGCCGCGGTCATCGGAACGCTGAGCGTAGCATGCAGATCGTCGCCATCGCGCAGGAACGACGGATCATTATTGACCTTGATTTCCACATACAGATCGCCGGCAGGACCGCCGGCAGGACCGGCTTCACCTTGGGCGCCCAGCTGAATCCGGGTGCCGGTTCCAACCCCGGCCGGGACCTTGATGGTCAACGTGCGGCGGCTGCGGACGCGGCCATCGCCGGCGCATTCGTTGCAGGGATCCAGAATCATTGTGCCGAACCCCTGGCAGGAGCCACAGGGGGCGACGGTCATGACCTGTCCGAGGATGGAGCGCACCGGACGCTGCACCTGGCCGCTGCCGTGGCAGATGTCGCAGGTGGTCGGGTGCGTCCCCGGCTGGCAGCAACCGCCGTTGCACGTGGGGCAGACGACGGCGGTCTCCACTTCGATCTTTTTGTTGACCCCGAAGACGGCGTCGCTGAGATCGATCCGCACATTGATCAACGCATCCTGGCCCCGGCGCGTGCGCGATGCCGGTCCTGCCTGGCTGGACCCGCCAAAGAATGTCTCGAAGATGTCCTGGAAGGCAAAGCCCTGGCCGCCGAAACCGGCCCCGGCGCCGTTATCGGTGCCGTTTTCATTTCCGGTGGTGTCGTAAATGCGGCGCTTCTGCGGATCGGAGAGCACCTCGTAGGCGTGGCTGACGTTCTTGAAGCGTTCCTGGGCGTCGCCCCCCTCGGCCACATCCGGGTGGTATTTGCGGGCCAGTTTGCGGTACGCCTTCTTAATTTCCTCGCCGGTCGCGTCGCGGGAAACACCCAGGGCTTCATAATGGTTACTCAAGGTCTCTTACTTTCTCTGTGTCTTCTGTCAGACCGGCCCACATCACCTCTCGGTGAAGCGGCCGGACAAACCTGTCCGGTCAGTCTTAGCTGGCCAAAATCCGCGAAAGATAGCGGGCTACCGCCCGCACCGCCGCCATCGTGTTCGGATAGTCCATCCGGGTGGGACCCAGCACACCGATCTTTGCCAGCGCATCGGGGCCATAACCGGTGGCAACCACGGAGGCCTCCACCAGTGCGTCGTACGGATTTTCACGCCCGATGCTCACGGAAACACCGCGGGCATCCTGCGCCATGTCCGTGAGCAGCCGCAGCATCACAACCTGTTCCTCGAGGGCATCAAGCACGGGGCCGATGCTCAGCGGGAAATCGACGTTGGAGCGGGCCAGATTCGCCGTGCCTGCCATCACGATCCGGTCCTCGCGCGCCGCCACGGCCAACTGCGCCAGTGCCGCGGCCAGCCGCAGCCCGGCCGGCCGGGTTTCCCTTGGCAGACTTGCCGGAACTCCCGCTAGCGTGGCGGGAAGCGCAGCCAGCTCGGTGCCCAGCAGCGCCGTCAGAAATTTGCCCCGCAGCTGCGCGAGCGTGGTCTCATCGAGCTGCTGGCCGACGTCGCTTACGCGCTGATCGACCTTTCCGGATGCCAGAATCAGCACGATCAGCACCTGATGCGGCGCCAGCAGGACAAATTCGACGTGCCGCACCGTGGCGGTCGCCGTCCGGGGATACTGCACGACGGCGACCTGGTTCGTCAGCTGCGCCAACGTCCGCACGGTACGGTCCAAAATTTCATCCAAGTCATCCGAACCGTCCAGCAACGCCTGGATGGCGCGCCGCTCGGCCCCGGAGAGAGGCTTCACCGCTGAAATCTGGTCGACAAAGAGCCGGTAGCCCTTATCGGTGGGAATCCTACCCGAGCTGGTGTGCGGGGCAGTGATCAGGCCCTCCTCTTCCAGCGCAGCCATGTCGTTGCGGATGGTGGCGCTGGAGACCCCCAGGTGATGGCGGTCCACCAGAGCCTTCGAACCAACCGGCTCCCGCGAATGGACGTAGTCCTCGACGATGGCCCGCAGGACTTCCAGCTTGCGCGGTTCACTCATCGGCACACCTCCCGCCCGGTCCGGTTCGATCTGACCGCGCTTCATTCCGCGGCCGGCATTAGCACTCTGCCTGTCCAACTGCTAAGTCTAATACCTTTCCCGCGCGCGGTTGTTAGCATGAGTATTCCGCTATGAGAGGCAGTGCCGTGAGCTATGACCAGTGGGGTCCGCAGGACCTTTCCGCCCCCGTCGGCACCGTGCTGCCGGAGGTTCCGGCCGCCCAAGGACTTGTGCTGGAGGACGTGCAAAGCGGCTGGGTCGGCGCAGTGGTACGGATTGAGAAGTCCGGCGGCATGCACATCGTGGTGCTTGAGGACAGGCGCGGGCGGACCAAGTCATTCCAATTGGGCTTCGGCTTCCTGGTGGACGGGCGACCGGTTCAGCTGGTCGCTCCCCGGACGAGCAAGACAGTCACAGCGCAGCGCACCGCCTCCGGTTCAGTCAAGGTCGCCGGTATGCGGGCGCAGGTGGCCCGGGCAAGCCGTATCTGGGTGGAAGGCAAGCATGACGCCGAACTGGTCGAAAAGGTCTGGGGCGACGATCTGCGGGTGGAGGGCATCGTCGTCGAGCCCCTGCACGGAGTTGACGATCTGGCCGGTCTGGTCCGTGACTTCTCCCCCGGCCCAGGACGGCGGCTGGGCATCCTGGTGGACCACCTGGTGCCCAATTCCAAGGAAACCCGGATCGCCGCGGAAGCAATGCGGACCCCGGGTGCCCGGAACAATGTACTCATTGTGGGCCACCCCTACGTGGATGTCTGGCAGGCCATCAGACCACAGGTGCTCGGCATCGGCGCGTGGCCGCAGGTGCCTCGCACGGTCGAATGGAAGGTCGGAATTCTGCAGGCGTTCGGCTGGCCACATCAAGGACCGGCCGATATTGCGATCGGCTGGCGGCGGTTGCTCGGAAGCGTCCGGAGCTACGCGGATCTCGAACCGGCGCTGCTCGGGCGGGTGGAGGAAGTCATCGATTTCCTGACGGTTCCAGTATCCTAGAGGAAGCGGCCACCAATATTTTGGCCGGCCCGAACGACTTTCAGCGCAATGCGGAGGAAAAAGCCAGTGGCTAATACAGCGCGCGGTGACCAAGCCGACAGCACGCAGCCGCCCGTGGGGCGGCAGGAGCGTGCCCAGTACGAGGCTGTGCCGGCGAGTGCTCCCGCACTGACCCCCGTGGAGGACAGGCAGTGGGCGTTCATGGCCCATTGCGGCGGAATTTTGGGTTTCATCCCGTCCCTGATCATATATCTGGTCTTCCGTGAGCGGGGTCCGTTTACCGCGCAGGAATCCAAGGAGGCATTGAATTTCACCGTGCCGCCGACGATCGTGGCGGCGGTGGCGAACATCATGGCTGTGCTGCTTGCCGGTGTGGCGCCGCTGGCGGGGACGGTTTTCGCGTTTCTGGCCGTGGCGATCTGGATTTTCCTCACGGTGTATTCCGTTATTGCTGCGGTGCAGGTCAACCGCGGGCAGCCCTACCGCTACCTGTGGAGCCTGCGTCTGATTCACTGAGCCCGGGCGGGCAGTCAGTCCTCAAGCAGCCGGCGCACCACGGCATCGGCCAGCAGCCTGCCTCGCAGCGTCAGCACGAGGTGACCGGCGAAGGCTGCGCGTGGATCGATCAGTTCGTCGGCTATTAGCCGGGCAATCTCGTGCTTGGCGCCCGTCGACAAGGTGTTCACCGCAATCCCGCCGGACAAACGCGTCAGCAGCATGATCCGTTCCATTTCACGGGTCCCTGCGTCCAGCGTTTCGCGGCCGGCTGCCGGGGACAGTCCAGCAGCCAGCCTCCCGGCATAGGCCGTGGGGTGTTTGACATTCCACCAACGGACGCCGCCGATATGCGAATGCGCACCGGGCCCTATCCCCCACCAGTCATCTCCGCGCCAATACGCGAGATTGTGCCGGCATGCGTCGTCCGGAGTGCGGGCCCAGTTACTGACTTCGTACCAGGAAAGTCCCGCAGCTTCAAACATTCCATCGGCCAGCGCATACTTCGCCGCGTGGTCATCGTCGTCGATGCGGGGAACCTGGCCGCGGCGGATCTGGGCGGCCAGCTTGGTGCCGTCCTCGACGATCAGCGCATAGGCTGAAATGTGGTCCGGCTGGTAGCTCAGCGCCGTCCGCACGGACGTTTCCCAGTCTGCTTCCGATTCTCCCGGGGTGCCGTAAATCAGGTCGACGCTGACCTTGAGTCCGGCGTTCCGGGCCCATTCGATGGCCTGCGGTACCCGGCTTGGTGTGTGTGTCCGGTCCAGCACGCGCAGCACATGCGGTACGGCCGACTGCATGCCGAACGAGACCCGGGTGAAGCCGCCGTCGGCAAGTTCCTGCAGGGAATCCGGACTGACTGAATCCGGGTTCGCCTCGGTCGTGATCTCGGCCCCGTCGACGACGCCCCAGGCGGCCACCGCCGCGGCCAAAACAGCCGTCAGGTCCGACGCCGGCAGCAGTGTTGGTGTTCCGCCGCCGAAAAATACCGTGCCCAGCGTGCGTGCCGGCAACCCGGACTCCTCCATTGCGCGGGCGGCGAAGGTCACTTCCGAAGCCGCCGTTGCCGCGTACGCATCCTGGGACGCGCCGCCGCCGAGCTCCGTGGCGGTATAGGTGTTGAAGTCACAGTAGCCGCAGCGCACGGCGCAGAACGGGATGTGCGCGTACAGGCTGAACATGCGCGCCGCGGCACCGGTCAGCGCCTGCTCCGGCAGAACGCCGTCGGCCGGGGCAGGGCCCCCCACCGGCAGAGCACTAGGCATGCCGGACCGTCCCGGCAAGCGCGCGGTGCACAAACGTGCGGCTGGAGTGCACGAAGCTCACTTCCTCGATTTGTCTTTCGATTCGTCCGAGGACAGCGCCGCGATGAAGGCCTCCTGCGGGACCTCGACCCGGCCGACCATCTTCATCCGCTTCTTGCCTTCCTTTTGCTTTTCCAGCAGCTTGCGCTTACGCGTAATATCGCCGCCGTAGCACTTGGCCAGCACGTCCTTGCGGATGGCGCGGATGCTCTCGCGGGCGATGATCCGGGCGCCGATGGCGGCCTGGATGGGCACCTCAAACTGTTGGCGGGGGATGAGCTCGCGCAACTTGCCGGTCATCATGACGCCGTAGGCGTAGGCCTTATCACGGTGCGTGATGGCGCTGAACGCATCCACCTGCTCTCCCTGCAGCAGAATGTCCACCTTGACCAGGTCGGCGACCTGACCGCCGTCGGCCTTCCAATCCAGCGAGCCGTAACCGCGGGTCTTTGACTTGAGCAGGTCGAAGAAATCAAAGACAATTTCCGCCAACGGCAGTCGGTAGCGGATTTCCACCCGGTCCTCGGACAGGTAGTCCATGCCGCCCAACACGCCGCGGCGCTGCTGGCACAGCTCCATGATGGCGCCGATAAACTCGCTCGGGGCCAAAATGGTGGCAGAGACCATCGGCTCACGCACCTCGGCGATTTTTCCGGACGGGTACTCGCTCGGGTTGGTGACCGTGACGACCTTTTTGTCCTCAAGGGTCACCTCGTATTCCACGTTGGGTGCCGTGGAGATGAGGTCCAGGTTGTATTCGCGTTCCAGCCGTTCACGGGTGATTTCCAGATGCAGCAGGCCCAGGAAGCCCACCCGGAAGCCAAAGCCCAGCGCAGCGGAAGTCTCCGGCTCGTACACCAGCGCCGCGTCATTGAGCGTGAACTTATCCAGCGCATCGCGTAGCACCGGATAGTCCGTACCATCCAGCGGGTAGAGGCCCGAAAACACCATCGGCTTCGGGTCCTCGTAGCCGCCCAGGGATTCCGTGGCGGGTTTGGACAAGGTGGTAACGGTGTCCCCGACCTTGGATTGCCGGACGTCCTTCACACCGGTGATCAGGTAGCCAACCTCGCCCACGCCCAGACCCTTGCTGGGGGTGGGTTCCGGGGAACTGACCCCTATTTCCAGCAGCTCATGGGTGGCCCGGGTGGACATCATCTGGATGCGTTCACGCGGGCTGAGGTGTCCATCGACGACGCGGACGTAGGTGACCACGCCACGGTAGGTGTCGTAGACCGAGTCGAAAATCATCGCACGCGCCGGAGCGTTCGGATTCCCCTGCGGGGCCGGCAGCTCGCTCACGATCTTATCCAGCAGCGCTTCAACGCCGACGCCCGTCTTGCCGGAAACCAGCAGCACATCCTCCGCTTTGCCGCCGATAAGACCGGCCAGCTCCGCCGCGTACTTCTCCGGCTGGGCCGCCGGCAAATCGATCTTGTTCAGCACCGGGATGATGGTCAGGTTATGTTCCATCGCCAGATACAGGTTCGCCAGAGTCTGGGCCTCGATGCCCTGTGCGGCGTCCACCAGCAGAATGGCGCCCTCGCAGGCGGCCAGCGAGCGGGACACCTCATAGGTGAAGTCCACGTGTCCGGGAGTGTCGATCATATTCAGGCAGTAGGCGGTGCCGTCCACTTCCCAGGGCACCCGGACAGCCTGGGACTTGATCGTGATGCCACGCTCGCGCTCGATGTCCATCCGGTCCAGGTATTGGGCCTTCATATTCCGCTGCTCAACCGCGCCGGTGAGCTGAAGCATCCGGTCCGCCAAGGTGGACTTCCCATGGTCGATGTGGGCGATGATGCAGAAGTTCCTGATGATCGCCGGATCGGTCGCGGCGGGCACCGGGGCGGTGCGGGCCATGGGTGACAATGGGGTTCCTCACTGTTGCACGGACTCACGAACCCGGACGTTGTGCCGGGCCGTGCAGGGGTTGTGGCCGCGAACTGGGCGCCGGACACGCATTCCTACAAGTCTCCCACGTTTGGGTGCCCGGCAAAGAACCGGGGGCCCGCCCGGCGCGCAACCGCCGCGGCGCGCGCGACGCCTGGTTCGCCGTCGTCCGCGAAGTCCGCGCCGTACCCCGGGGACTTCCGCGGCACGGCACGGGTGGCGTACCCGCCCAACCTCAACGACTCCCCCGACCCCGGGCGAGATCGTGTGGACCTGGGTGCCCTTTGAAGAGGACTACAGCCAGGCAAGGACCGGCCGGTGCTGGTGGTGGGGTGCAGCGGCCGCCGCCTCCTTGCCGTCATGCTCACCAGCAAGGACCACGGCAGCGAGCACCGCGGCGACAATGACTACATCGACCTTGGCACGGGGCCCTGGGATGCGAAGGGCCGGCCCACCGAAGTGAAGCTGGACCGCATCCTGCAGGTCTCCGCGGCCGACATGCGCCGCGAAGGGTCCGTCCTGAATGCGCAGCGTTTTGGCCGGGTTGCCGAAGGACTTCGCCGTCGGCACCGCTGGACGTAGTGCGGGTCTTTTCGCCAGAATGCCAGTGGCCATGTGCGCCGGCGAGTGCCACGGCCTCTCGAGTGAGGCCTGTTAATCTCTTGGTCGCCGGTTCGATTCCAGTCCGGGGCACAACATGGCTCTGACCTGCGGTTTTATCTCGCAGGTCAGACCCACTTGGTGCCAACTCCCTTTTAACTCCCCCAAGTCGTCTTAACTCCCCCAAGTCGTCAAAATTCTCCTCCAATTTCGCTCCCCTTTTCAGCATGGCGGACTCCCCCTTTTTGCTTAGGATTGGCGCCCCTGGAACCAGGACTTCCTGCCGGGATCGGCCTTCGATCGCAGGTCGGGCATGACAGGAGGGGCAACGAGGATTGTTATTCTGCCAGCTGTGGTTCAAGTTCCAAGCCACCCTGAGGATGACCTCGCTTTACCGCACCCCGCATCAGTATGAAATAGGCTATGGCTGATATTACAACGCCAATGGGCCACGCGAACGCTGCGACGATCTGAAGGGCCGGCACCAGCGCCATGATCGCGGTGATGGCTGCGGTCGGGACGAATACTGCGATGGCCTTGGGATTGATTCCCTTCGTGTAGAAGTATTCCCCGGTTTCATCGGAACGGTACAGGTCTTTGATGTTGACGATGCCTCGGCGGATCAGAAAATAGTCAGCGGCGAGAATGCCGAACAGCGGACCAAGAAATGCGCCGAGTCCTCCCAGAAAGTAGTTTACGACAACCGGGTTGGAGTAAAGATTCCACGGCATCACCAGTAGCGCGAGCACTGCGCTGATGATACCGCCGCGGCGGAACGTGATCTTTTTGGGCCAGACGTTGGCCAGATCGTAGGCGGGCGAGACGAAGTTCAGTACCACGTTGACGCCGATGGTTGCGACGATAAACATGAGCGCGCCAACGACGAGGACAAAGGTATTCGGTACCTTAGCCAAGATAAGAGCAGGATCCGTGATGGCCTTACCAAACACGACTACGGTTCCTACTGTCATTGTGATGCTGATTGCGGCGAAGGCGGCGAAATTGACGGGAATTCCCCAGAAATTACCGCGGACGACTGACCTCCCTGATTTGGCAAACCGTGTGAAGTCACAGTAGTTCAACAGCATGGTCGCGTAGGTTGCCACTAGAAGGAAGGCGCCGGTGAACACTCCGCGAAACGCCTCGGGTCCACTCAGCGGGTGAATGGAGAGGCCCATTGGGATGTTCCAGCCCGCCATGGCGAAAAGCCAGAGAGCCATGCCGAGCATTACGGCCCAGACGATGGGGCCGGCCCAGTCCTGAAAGCGGCGAACCGCCTCCATTCCTCGGGTGATGACGAGCAGCTGCAGGACCCACAGGAGCAGGAAGCAGGCCCAACCAAGCAGCGACAGGCCTAGGAAACTTTGGTCCTGCCAATGCTGCAGGCCCGGGTCGATGCGCAGGAGAAGGACTACGACGGCCATCGAAGCCAAATAGGTCTGGATGCCGTACCAGCAAATGGCGATGACCGCACGGACAAGGGCCGGAATGTTAGCACCCCAGATTCCAAAACTGATTCTTGCCAGAACCGGGAATGGCACGCCGGTACGCTGTCCCATCTTCCCAGCCCAGTTCATGCAGACAAAGAGGATTCCGGTGCCGATCAGGATGGCGGCCAGGACCTGCCAGCCGGTAAGACCCATGACGAAAAGACCCGCAACGAAGGTGTAGGTGCCAATGTTGTGGATGGCGGACATCCACACTGCGAAAAAGCTGTACGAGCCCCATTTTCGTTCTTTGGCCGGCGCCAGGTCCTCGTTGTAGAGCCGGCCCGTTGGGTCCAGCGTTGCAAGTGACTCATTGTCGTTATCCATGGTGACTCCCTTGTCAATCAGTGTTGGACGGTGATTTTTGTTAGGCATTGACGGCAGCGGCTATTTCTGGCCGGTGTTGGACCTGATTTGCAAATCCGAAACGCCGCACGAATTGGCCAACGGGTCCAGGGTCGTGGAAGCCGTTTTCATCGATGACTACGCGGCCTGCCGAGACTACGATCTGTGGCCATCCGCGCAGTTCCATGGCGTCGAATGGGGAGAAATCGGTTCCCATGTGCAGCTTGTCGCCTTCGACGGTCCGTGATTCTGTCGGGTCAAGAAGGACCAGATCGGCGTCATTTCCCGTGGCGACTGCTCCCTTGCCCGGAATGCCATTGATACGGGCCGGACCGGCTGAGAATACTTCGACAAATCTTTCGGCGCCGTCTCCGTTTTCCTTCACCATGGTGGTGAATGCAACGGGAAGTCTGGTCTCCACCCCGGGCAGGCCGTGAGGCATCTGGCGGATGTCGTCGCTTTTCTCGCGCTTCTGGCGTAAGTCGTAGCAAGAATGATCCGAGGCAATTGTGTGCACTGCACCTGCGAGCATTCTGCCTTGTAACGCCCGCACAGTCTCACGGCTTCGCATGGGTGGACAACAGGCGTACCACTCGGGGAAATGTCCCGCGTAAACAGTATCGTCCAACGTCAGATAATGGGGGCAGGTCTCTGAGAATGCCATCAACCCGCGGGAGCGGGCCTCAGTGACCAGGTCTACGGCTCCCGGCGTGGATTGGTGCACGAAATACACCGGAGCGCCGGTGTATTCGGCCATTGCAAGTGTTTCCTTGACGGAAAGCTCTTCAGCCAGTTCAGGCCTTGTCTGGTGCAAGTGTCGAATACCGATCTCACCGGCAGCGGCGTGCTGCTCGGTGCAGTCGATGATGATGGAGTCATGCTCTGCGTGGATGTAGGTCAATCCGTCCAGTCGGACCATTTCCCGCATGACCCGCAGAATAGTGTCGTTGTTTGCCATCGTGGTTCCACGGTTGGTGGCGTACATTTTCACGGAACGGATCCCCAAAGCCGCCATTTCCTCCAGCTGTGACGGTACGCTCTCGTCCCAGCTCACCACCGACCCATGCAGCGCGACGTCGCAGCGAGAATCACGGGACAGTCCTATTTTGTTACGTGCAGCCTGAAGGGGTGTTTCCGAAGAATCTCGTGGAATTCCGAAGTCCATGATTGTCGTGGTCCCGCCCCAGAGGGCCGCGGTGGAAGTCATCTTATAATCGTCCAGAGTCCGGAATTGCCCCGTTACCTGAGCAACATGACAATGACCGTCGATGCCGCCCGGAATGAGAAGTCGCCCCCTCGCATTGATGGTTCGAACCGCAGGCGGCGCTGGTTGATCGGCGTCCAACACGGCGGACACATGTCTGCCACGGACCACTACATGAGACCTGCGGCGGCCATCGGCGTTGACCACAGTAGCGTCTGCAATCACCAGATCTGCTAATTCATCCATTGCTTCTCCTGTTTTTGGGTACACAAATCCCGCGGCCTCTACTCGATCAGTACCGGCCGATGCAGTTCGTGTGCGGATGGGGTGGGATTAGTGGGTTTGGTAATATTGCTTGCGATATTTCTGAATATGTTCGTATGACACAAGTGCAGCGTGTTTTGGGTCGCCGGTGGCGATCGCTTCGAAAAGGCGCCGGTGCTCCTGAATCAACTCGGGAAGATCAGAGGCATGACGGAAAAGCCAATGCATACGACCCTGGAGAGGCTCAAGGGCGGCTCGGAGAAAGTCATTGGCCGCAATGCTGGTGATGGCGTCATGGAATTCGTTGTTGGCATTTTGTGCTTCAAGAATTGATCCCTGTTCAAGTCCGAGATCGGCTTGGTCAAGGAGACCGCCAAGGTACGCGAGATCCTCCGGCGTCGCTCTAGACGATATGAGGTGGGGGTGGTTGGGTTTGCTGCCCGTCCGGGGCGGCCATTGTCGCCGGGCGGTCCCGTGGCGCCGGCTTGATGCTGGCATGTTGCCGTCGCTTTGAAGGCGGCGCCGCGG
>NZ_JASISR010000056.1 GCF_030063245.1 Paenarthrobacter sp. PH39-S1 | reverse complement strand
CCCCACCCGCCCCACCCATCCCGCCCCGCCTCATCCCGGCGAGGCCACCCTGGTGAGTGCGTCATGGGGGCCTGGCGGTACCATCGCGGCGGGCCTCGGTTAGGATGGGCCGGTGACCACCGGAACCCTGCTCGCCGTCTGCCGCGTCCACGAACTGCGTCCGGACGTTGGCAACGGCGTGACCGCCATTGATAAACGGCCGGTGGGGGTCGCAGTGAAGGTCCGAACGTTGGGGCTGTACGGCGATGTCCAGGTGGACCGGAAGCATCACGGCGGGGCGGACAAGGCGCTCTACGCCTACTCTCAGCAGGAGGCGGAATTCTGGGCTGCGGAGCTCGGCCGCGAGGTGCCGCCCGGGATGTTCGGGGAAAATCTGCGCACCGCCGGGATCGAGACCACGCGGGCAGTGATTGGGGAACGCTGGAAAATCGGCGCCTCCGTCATTGCCGAGGTCACGATGGCCCGCACACCCTGTGCCACCTTTCAACGCCGTATGCGCGAGCCGCGTTGGGTCAAGCGGTTCACCGACGTGGGGCTGATCGGCACATACCTGCGGGTGGTCACCAAGGGCGCGATTCAGGCCGGCGATGAAATCACCGTGATTTCCAGACCGGCACATGGCATCACCGTTGGAAAGTTCTTCAGCAGTCCGACGGCGGATGACGTAAGGACACTGACGAAACTGCACGACGACGGCGAGCTGCAATTGGCGCGTGCGCTCCGTCCGTATTTCGAAAAGATCCTCCGCGCGGACTCCTGACGTGGCGGCGCTCGACAGCGAATCCTGACTCGCCGGTAACGGGGGAGGCATGTGCGCAACCTCACGGTGCACCCACAGGCTTCGGGGTTTGCCGCCGTGACACCATATAGTACACTTGAAATATCCCCCACTCCGGTATCTCCTTTATCTTTCTGCCCAATTCTTGAGGCAGAAGTCGCAGTGTATGGGTCCCGCAAGCAGCAAGCGGGGTTGTTCAGTTCATTAGGGGATCGCCGGCAAAGAAAACGCCATACGGCAGCAGCTCACAGCTGTTGCCCGTCACCGCGCAAGCGGTACGCAGCTATGGCGAGAGGTCCTGCCACGGGATGGTCATGGCGGCTGGATTTCTTTGTAATGCGGCATCCACGCCGCCTGGCCCTATGTGAATGAGGAATCTTCCCCATGCCCGAAAACTTGCCCGAAACCACCGCCACCAGCAACCCGGTCGTCAGCGTGAACACCGAGTCCGATGAACACGAAATGCGCTTTGCGGACATGGGAATCGACTCCCGCGTCCTCGCCGCACTCAGCGACGTCGGCTACGAAAAGCCCTCTGCCATCCAGGCAGCCACCATACCGGTGCTGCTGGAAGGCCGCGACGTCGTCGGACTGGCGCAGACCGGAACCGGTAAGACCGCAGCGTTCGCCGTCCCCGCACTGTCCCGGATGGCCGATCTGATGGCCATCAACGGTCCGTCCAAGGCCACCCAGATCCTGGTGCTGGCACCGACCCGCGAACTGGCCCTCCAGGTCGCCGAGGCCTTTTCCTCCTACGCCGCGCACCTGGACGAATTCAGCGTGCTGCCCGTCTACGGCGGCTCCGCCTACGGCCCGCAGCTGGCTGGCCTGCGCCGCGGCGCGCAGGTCGTCGTCGGCACGCCCGGACGCGTCATTGACCACCTGTCCAAGGGTTCCCTGGACCTGTCCAACCTGCAGTACCTGGTCCTGGATGAGGCCGATGAAATGCTGCGGATGGGCTTCGCCGAGGACGTCGAGCAGATCCTCTCGCAGACCCCGGAGAACAAGCAAGTAGCGCTTTTCTCCGCGACCATGCCGTCAGCGATCCGCCGGATTGCCAAGAAGTACCTGAACAACCCCGCAGAAATCTCCGTCAAATCCAAGACCACCACGGGCGAGAACACCCGCCAGCGCTACCTGCAGGTCATGGGCCCGCACAAGCTGGACGCGCTGACCCGCGTGCTTGAGGTTGAGGAGTTCGACGGCGTCATCGCCTTTGTGCGCACCAAGATGGCTACCGAGGAACTCGCGGACAAGCTCAAATCCCGCGGCTTCCTGGCCGCCGCCATCAACGGCGACATCCCGCAGCAGCAGCGCGAGCGCACCATCGAGGCCCTGCGCGACGGCAAGATCGACGTTCTCGTGGCCACCGACGTCGCGGCCCGCGGCCTTGACGTCGAGCGCATCAGCCACGTCGTCAACTACGACATCCCGCATGACACCGAGTCTTACGTGCACCGGATCGGCCGCACCGGCCGCGCCGGCCGCAGTGGAGATGCGATCCTGTTCATGACCCCGCGGGAGAAATACCTGCTGCGTTCCATCGAAAAGGCCACCCGCCAGCCGGTGGAGCAGATGCACCTGCCCAGCGCAGAGACCATCAACGGACTGCGCCTTGGCAAGTTTGCGGACAAGATCACCGAGACCCTCTCCTCCAAGGACGTCTCCAAATTCCGTGACCTGATCTCCCGCTACGAGGAAGAGCATGATGTCCCCGCCGCGGAGATCGCCGCCGCGCTGGCCGTGATGGCTCAGGGCGGCCAGCCGCTGCTCGTCAACGATCTGCCGGCAGCACCGGAGTACCAGCAGCGTGAGCGCTCCAAGGACGGCTTCGGCTCCCGCGGACCGACACGCACACTGACCGCGGGCAACGCCACGTACCGGATCGCCGTCGGACGCCGCCAGCGCGTCATGCCCGGCTCCATCGTCGGCGCCATCGCCAACGAGGGCGGCCTGTCGTCGGCACAAATCGGCGGCATCGATATCCGCTCGGACCACACCCTGGTCGAGCTGCCCGCCGAGCTGAGCGCCGACCAGTTGCGTGCCCTGAGCCGGACCCGGATCGGCGGCGAGCTGATCCACCTCGAACTGGACAAGGGCCGCAGCCCGCGTTCCGAGCGCGAAGGCGGCGGCGGTTACAAGGGCCGCAGCCAGGGTGGTTACCAGGGCGGGGACCGAAACGACCGCGGACAGGGTGGCTTCAAAAAGAAGTACGACGGCGACCGCAGCTCCGGTCAGGGCGGTTACCAGGGCGGCGGCGAGCGCACCCACAACCGCACCTCCGAGTCCGGATATGCCGGGCACACCGCGAACGGTGCAGGAGACCGCAAGCCGCGCCACGGTGGCAAGGAAGCCGGCGCCGCCGACTTCAACCGCAAGGGCAAATGGTAAAACGCAACAGCTCGGCGAGCTACGCAGTTCGGGTGAGCTAAGCAGTTCAACGATTTAGGGGTCCGGAACCGTCAGGTTCCGGACCCCATCCTTTTAAGCTGTGTTCACTTAAGTTAAGGTATGTCTGTTAACGCACGCTGCTGAAGGCTGTCAGTCGACCTTGGCGCTGCGGCCACGGGTGAGCGAGAGCAGCTCCTTGTAGTCGGTCGGGAAGACGCTGTGCGGCGTGCCGGCGGATGCCCAGAGCATCGGGTAATCCGCCAGCGTCTCGTCGACCACCGTTTCAACTCGTACCGGATGGCCCACCGGCGCCACACCCCCGATGGCCTGACCCGTCGCCGCACGCACTTGCTCCGGAGTTGCGCGGTGGATCTTTCCCCGTTCGAGCCCGGTCGCCAGTGCCTTGGTGTCCACCCGATGGCTGCCGCTGGTCAGCACGAGCAGCGGGCCGCCGTCGCACATAAATACCAGTGAGTTCGCGATGGCGCCAACCTCGCAGCCCAGAGCCTGCGCAGCCTCCACCGCCGTGCGGGTGGAGTCCGGCAGCACGCGCACCTGCCCCAGTGCCCCGGCCTCGCGGAGCGCATCCGCAACGCTTTGACTGCTGTGTGAGAGCCGTTCCTTGCCCATCGGTCCTCCTTATGAATAGCTAGCCCCGTTGACGGAACCTAACACGTCGCGGCGGACCACGCATTACGGCTCTGGAGACCTTCTGGCGGAAATGACGCCCATCCCCGCCAATGACGGCGGCGTCCCTTGTCATTGGCGGGGACGGGCGTCATAAGTGCCCGGGCCGAGCTGCTTGCAGTGAAGAGTGCATCGGCGTGGGAAGCCACTGCCGCCTGGCCATGCGTCGGTGACCCGCGAGCGGACGTCTTGACGCGGCTATCACGCAGTAATCGTCCTGCCCGTTGGCGGTGTCAGTCACGCGACGTACGATCGGGTTAGGTCACGACGAGGGCGTAGTCGTCTGGTTCCGGCGCACTCCTGGCTTGCGCGGAACTGCGCAGTGAAAGGTTCATCCGATGGGTTTTCTGGAAGACGCAAAGAGAAAGGTGAAGGACGCGCTGAACACGGGTTTCGGACCCGGCCGCGAACGGCAAGCATCGCCGGCAGGTGGTGGCGCCGGCGTCGAACCTCTCCTTGGACCGGCCGATCCCACCGGATCCGCGACGGGACGTACGATGGAAGCGGAGAATGCGGACAGACACGGTGACTAAGACCCTGTGTCACGGGCGGGTGCGTCCGTGCGGATTTCGCAGTTGGGAAATCCGCTGGTAAAGTTTTCTTTCGTTGCCCCCCTAGCTCAGTGGTAGAGCGCGTTCTTGGTAAGAACGAGGTCACCGGATCGATTCCGGTGGGGGGCTCTGAATGAGAGGCTCGTGTCAAGGCGGTTTTGGCCGGCTGGCATGGGCCGCACTCATTTACGGCGGTGTAGCTCAGTTGGTTAGAGCGCACGACTCATAATCGTGAGGTCGGGAGATCGAGTCTCCCCACCGCTACCGAAAAGAACCCCCGGAATCCGCGTGATTCCGGGGGTTCTTTTCTGCGTGTTGAGCCGCATTTTCTGCGGCAGGGGCACTTCCCAATAAAGTTAAGACTGTGACGGCGGATGTAAATCCAAGACGGCGGACGGTGTTGCTTCCCACCGTAGAGTATCCCGAAATCCGGAAGGCGAACTTTCCATGAGCAGCAGCCCGGCGATGGCGCGCAGACTGGGAACGGTCGATGCTGTCATGATCGGGCTGGGGTCCATGATTGGTGCCGGCGTCTTTGTGGCGTTCACCCCGGCTGCGGAATCGGCCGGGTCAGGTCTGCTCATCGGACTGGCCGTTGCTGCCTTCGTGGCGTTCTGCAATGCAACATCCTCGGCGCAGCTCGCGACGGTATACCCGGTATCGGGCGGCACCTATGTTTACGGGCGGGAGCGCTTGGGACCGTGGCCCGGGTTCCTTGCTGGCTGGGGGTTCGTGATCGGCAAAACAGCCAGCAGCGCGGCGATGGCGCTGACCTTTGCTGCGTATGCTGCCCCGGTAGGCTGGGAGCGGCCGGTGGCCATTGCCGCCGTTGTGCTGCTGGCCATGGTCAACTACCACGGAGTGACCCGCACCGCCGCGCTGACGCGCGTAATCGTCGTCGGCGTTCTGATCGCGTTGGCCGTCATTGTGGCAGCGATCTGGGCGTCCGGTGCGGGGGATGCGTCCCGAATCACTGGCGGCGGGCTCCTCTCCCACGGCTGGTACGGGATCCTGCAGTCAGCAGGCCTGCTGTTCTTTGCGTTCGCGGGTTACGCCCGCATTGCCACGATGGGGGAGGAGGTCCGTGAACCGCGGCGGACCATCCCGCGGGCAATCGTCATTGCCTTGGGGATCACCGTCGTCGTCTACGCCGTGATCGCCGTTACGGTGCTGTCCTCGCTGGGCCCGGCGGGTGTGGCGGAATCGCCGGTGCCACTGGCTGCCGCGGTTTCTTCCGGTACGTGGTCGGGCATGGCTCCGGTGGCGCGAATCGGAGCGGCGCTGGCTTCTCTCGGCGCCTTGCTGGCGCTGATCGCCGGGTTGGGCAGAACCAGCCTCGCCATGGCACGCGAATCCGACCTGCCGCGCTGGCTGGCCGCGGTCCATCCCCGCTACAAGGTACCGCACCGGGCGGAAGTTCTGCTCGCCGTGGTGATCTGCGCCGTCATCCTTGTCACGGATCTGCGCGGCGCCATCGGGTTCTCCTCCTTCGGAGTACTGATCTACTATCTGGTGGCCAACATCGCCGCCTATACGCAGCCGCGGCAGGACCGGCGCTATCCTAAGGCCCTGCAGGTCGTGGGCGCGCTGGCGTGCGTAGTATTGGTGGCTACGCTGCCGCTGATCTCGGTGAGTGCCGGACTGACCATGTTTGCCGTCGGAATCCTTTACCGCGTCCTGCGGTTGTGGGCGCTGAAGGTGCGATGACTGTTCAGGCGAACCGAGGGGCCGGTGGATCTGCAGAACGGCCGGGATGACCGAGGTCAGCGAACTTGGCGGTCTTCACGGCGCCGGTGCACGACCAAGGGGGCGGGCCGCGAGCCGAGCGTGGATAGCGCCGCCTGTTCGGGCCGGAAGTGCCGGCGGAGTCATAATGTCAGTGGCTGGTGGCAATGTTGAGTTATGGACGGTTCAGCAGGAGCACCGGGCACACCGGGCGGGTCAGAAGCGCAGCCGACGACGGCCGCGCTGCTCGCCGCTCTGGTCCTGCCGGAGGGCTCCGAGTCTGCGCTGGGCGCCCACCAGCCGTATCCGCCCCATCCGGGCTATCCGGAGCGCCGGCGGGGCTCCGGGGTTTTGAATCCGGATTTCGAGGCCGGCGTCGCGGCCGCGGACGAGTGGCTGAGCGCGGAGGAAGCAATCTACAACGGTTCCGTGGATGCGCTCATCCAGTGGGGGCGGCTGGAAGCCCGCGTTGCGGCCGGGAAGGCGCGTGAGATTGAGCGTCTCGATGCTGCCAGCGATCGGATCAGCAGGGGGCTGGGCCTGGACTGGTGGCAGCGGCAGGAGGCTGCGGCGTCCACCGCAGCCGAGCTGGCCGCCGCGCTGTGCGTCCCCGAAGCCGCCGCGAACGGGCTGCTCTCGGAGAGCTTCATTTTAGTTCATGAGAGGCCCCGGACTCTTCAGGCGCTGGCGGCGGGGGATCTGTCATACCGACATGCCGAGGTCATTCTCGATGAGGTTGGGTCCCTGACAGCTGCGGCGGAACCCGGCATCCCCGCCTGCGTGGCAGCGGAGTTTGAATCCCGTCTGCTGGCCTTAGCCCCGGGACTGACCGTGCCGAAGTTTAAGGCCAAAGCGCGGAAGTGGCGGGAACGGGAGCACCCGGAAACGATGGTTTCCCGGCATAAGGCCGCCGTGACGCAACGCCGGCTTCAGCTGACGCCGGACCGGGACGGGATGTCCTACCTGTCCGCGTATTTGCCTGCCCCTACTGCCCAAGGTATCTGGAACCGGGCTACCAGAGCTGCCCGCTCTGCACAGGGTCCCGAGGAACCCAGAACACTGACTCAGTTACGGGTCGACATTGCTGCTGGTTGGATGCTGAACGGTCAAGGCTCACCGGCGGGTCCGATAGCTGCTGACGGCACAGCTGCCGATGGTTCAGCCGTTGGTAGCGCAGCCGACGAGGCAGAGAACGACGATCTCGATGATGCGAATTCGGGAACCGGGAGCCCTGACGGGTGCCCTTCTCCCCAGGCGCAGATCCTGGTTACCATCCCCGTCTTCGCCTTGATGGGATTGACCGATGAACCGGCCGAACTCGAAGGCTACGGCCCGATTCCCCCGGATCTGGCCCGCAAACTCGCCGCCGAATGCCCCGAAATCATCAGGCTCCTCATCCACCCGCACACCGGGGAACCCCTCGCCATCGGAAGAGACCGCTACCGGGTTTCGAAACGGCTACGGACTTGGTTGCGTGCCCGGGATCAGACGTGCACGTTCACCGGCTGCAACACGGTAACTGCCGATACACAGCTCGATCACATCACCGGCTGGGAACACGGTAGCGGGACGTCTGAAGATGAGCTCACGGATGAGTGTAAAAAGCATCATCTGATCAAACACTTCAAAGACGGTAAGGACTGCCACGGCAAAAGGAAAGGCAAGTTCGCAACGTGTGATGGAACATCAGCCGATGGGGAAACCTGCGTTGGCGATCCGCCCGGACAGCGCATGCGGGGTTGGACCCCGTCGATGACTAATACCGGTCAAACGGCGTGGACGTCACCGGCCGGGCGGTTCTACCCGCCCCCGCCACCGGACCACCACCCGCCGCGGCTTCCGGAACTCATGGCCCACTCGACGCAGTCATGGGACGTGGCGCCGCCAGGAACGGCACCGCCATGGGATCCGTGTAACGATGCCGGGTACCGCGCCTTGTTTCTCGTTGATTGCGAGGTGCCTGGTGATCCTGAGGGCCGCGGACCTGTCGTAGAAGGCCGGTACTGATCCTGACCGCGGCCGGCGCTCCGTACAGAGTAACTTTGTAGTGGCCGCTGGCATCGTCTGAGCCAGCAGCCGACTAATTCCACCCGACCCGGGAAGGCGGCACTGTGGAACAGCTGGCGCTCATAGTTGGACTGCTCTTTGCCACGGTTGTCGCCGCCGGCCTGGGGGACCGGCTGCGGCTTCCCTACCCGGTTCTGATGCTGATTCTTTCCGCTGCGCTCACCTTCATACCGGGCTTTCCCGATCTGCAGATCGCCCCGGAACTGATCCTGCCGATCTTCCTGCCGCCGCTGCTTTTTGCCACGGCGCAGAAGAGTTCCTGGGCCGTGTTCCGGATCCGCTGGCGGACGCTGCTGCTGATGGCGGTTGCCCTCGTCGTGGTGTCGACCGCCGTGGTGGCCGGAGCCGCCTGGCTGCTGATCCCCGGGATCGGGATTCCGGCTGCCATCGCGCTCGGTGCCATGGTGGCCCCGCCGGATCCTGTGGCCGTGGAATCAGTATCCGCCCGCGTGCACATGCCCCGCCGGCTGAACACCATCCTGCAGAGCGAGGGACTGTTCAACGACGCGGCAGCCATCGTAATCTTCCAGGCTGCCGCCATGGCCACCGTCTCCGGATCGAAAATCGGACCGGACGTCGCTCTTAAGTTTGTGCTCGGAGCCGCCATTGCCGTGGTGGTCGGCATAGCGATGGGCTGGATCACGGCGCTGATGACCCGGCTGATCCAATCCACGGTGGCGCGCAGCGCGGTAACCCTGGTCGTTCCGTTTGCCGCGTACATCCTGGCCGAGGAGGTGCACGCGTCCGGCGTGATCGCGGTCGTCGTCACCGCGCTGGAACTGAAGCGCCACGCCCGGGCGGAGGACGCGGCGGAACGGATTACCCGTGCCGCGTTCTGGGATGTGGTGGAACTGCTCGCGACCGGGCTTGCCTTTGGACTGGTGGGCCTGGCGATCAAGCGGGTGATCGATGAGGAAGGAACCGCGGTTTTCGCCATGGCCGTGCCAGCCGTCGTGGTCTGCGTGCTGGTGATCGTGGTCCGCGTGCTCTGGCTGACGATGGTGGCCCAGATGATCAAGAAGCGTGGCACTGAGCTGTCCAGAGTTTCCTTCAAGGATGTGATCGTCCTGTCCTGGTGCGGCATGCGAGGGCTGGCCACGCTGGCGCTGGCTTTGGCCTTGCCGCTAACGCTGGACGACGGAAGCGACTTCCCCGGGCGGCACGAGATCATCGTGATCGCCTGCGCGGTGCTGCTGGCCACGCTGGTGCTTCCTGGGCTGACCCTGCCGTGGCTGATGCGCGTCTTGAAGGCGTCCGATGATCCGTCGGTGCAGCGCGACGCGGCCCGCATTCTGGCCCGCCGGGCACAATCCGCGGCGAAGGCTGCGTTGAAAAACAATGAACTCGTGAAGGAACTCCCGCCGGAGAAGGTCAAACTGGTCCGGGAGCGGATGACGCGGCTGTATGGGGAGCTGACGGACGGCTCGGGGGCCCAGGCGACTGTGGCCAATGACGGCGGCAAGCCGGACGAGGCCGCGGCGCGGGAGCTGCGCGCGCGCAGCCGAGAGCTGGTCGTGGCCGTACAGACCATAGCATTGGACGCCGCCCGGCAGGAGATCATCGAGGCACGGAATGAGCCCGGCACGGATCCGGAAGCGGCGGACCACGTGCTGCGGCAGTTGGATCTGCGGACCATGATCATGCCGGAGTAGGTCGGCGCCCCGTTGCTGTGAAGCGCGAGTTAATTTGCACGTACAGATCGGACGTGATTCCGGTCTCGACGGATCACGCAGGAGCACCGGCTGGTCTATTCATTCGACTCCTCGCAGCTGATTATCTGGCAATGCCGTTACCACTACTGACCGCGTGGCTACGGGGTGCGCCGTAGAGTTCGTGCAACGCACTCAGGCCCGCGGTGAGCGAACGGCGGGAACGCCGTCGAGCCCTGGCCATGTACCGTGAAAAACAGCTAAAATAGCAGTTTCGGAACCCTCTCTCCCAGGAATCCTCATGTCTTTTGACGCCAGCACGCAAACCGGCGCGCCCGCAGCCGCAACTACCAAAATGCCCAGGGAATCCGTCGCGGTGATTGCGACGCTTCTGGTGGCGACGTTTGTGGTGATCCTCAACGAAACCATCATGAACGTCGCACTGCCGCGCCTGATGGACAACCTGAACGTCTCCGCATCCACCATCCAGTGGCTCTCCACCGGCTTCATGCTCACCATGGCCGTTGTCATCCCGACCACGGGATTTGTGCTGCAGCGGCTGACCACGCGGACCGTGTTTCTGCTGGCGATGGGCGCGTTTTGCACCGGCACGGCGCTGGCGGCACTGGCGCCCGGTTTTGAGGTACTGCTGCTGGCCCGGGTGATTCAGGCGGTGGGGACGGCCACCATGCTGCCGCTGCTGATGACCACGATTCTGACTCTGGTACCGCTGGAACGGCGCGGCTTGGTGATGGGCAATGTGACCATCGCCATTTCGGTGGCGCCGGCACTGGGCCCGACGGTTTCCGGGTTGATTCTGCAGGTGCTGTCCTGGCGGTTCATGTTCATTTTCGTACTGCCGATTGCCCTGCTGGCCCTCGCCATTGGTGCCAAATACCTGACGAACATCGGCGAAAAGGAAGTCAATAAGCTCGACGTTTTCTCGGTGGTCCTCACCGTGCCGGCGTTCGGCGGCGTGGTCTACGGCCTGAGCCGGATCGGCGGCCAGGGCGACGGCGGATCCAACGTCCCGGCGCTCGCCGCCTTGGTCGTCGGCATAGTGTGCCTGGTGGCCTTTGTGCTTCGCCAGCTGAGCCTGCAGAAAAGCGGAGCCCCGTTGCTTGATCTGGCAGCGTTCAGGTTCCGGATGTTCACCGTCTCGACCGTGCTGATGGTGGTGGCGATGATGGCGCTGTTCGGTAGCGTGATTTTGCTGCCCATTTACCTCCAACAGGTCCATCACCTCGAAAGTGTCACCACCGGTCTGGTGCTTCTGCCGGGTGGCTTGGCGATGGGGTTGCTGGGCCCGGTGGTGGGGCGCCTCTACGACAGGATCGGACCGTTGCCGCTGACCGTGTCCGGGTCGGTGCTCATGGTGCTGTGCCTGTGGCAGTTCTCCATGCTGGCGGCGCAGACCCCGGTCTGGTGGATCGTGACGGTATATATGGCGCTCAGTGCCGGTCTGGCGCTGCTGTTCACTCCGGCCTTTACCTCCGGCCTGAATCCCCTCCCGCCGCATTTGTACTCGCACGGCTCGGCGATCATGAGCACGCTGCAGCAGGTGGCCGGGGCTGCGGGCACGGCCCTGCTGGTTTCCGTCTTTGCCCTCGCCACCCTTGCCTCCGGCGAGGAAGCCGGAATCCGCACGGCGTTCCTGGTAGCCGCCGTCATCGCCGTTGCCGCCGTCGTCCTCTCCGCGATGATGCGCAAGGAAAAGCCGCGGACGGCGGAGTAGCCCGCCACGTGTGGGAGGCGCCCCCGCCACACGGGCGCGGAATAGTCGCCGCGGCCCCGACGGATATACGGTAGATCTATGTCTTCCACCGTCGGCAACACCGCCCCTCCCGCCAATAATGTCCGTTCCCGCAATATTCCCGCAGACATCGCCAGGTCCTGGCTCCTGGTCCCGGCGACCAAGCCCGAGATCTTTGACGATGCGGCGTCGTCGCGGGCGGACGCCATTGTGCTTGACATCGAGGACGCCGTTGACCCGGTCAACAAGCCCTCGGCGCGGACGGCGGTCATCGATTGGCTGCGCAACGGCGGGCAGGCATGGGTGCGGATCAATGACGTCCACTCGGATTTCTGGGCTGACGATGTGGCAGGTCTGCGCAATGTTCCCGGGCTGCTGGGGGTCATGCTCGCCAAGACGGAGAACGCGGAGCAGGTCAAGGAGACCTATCACCGGCTGGACGGTAAAAGCCGTGTGCTGGCGTTGGTGGAATCTGCAGTCGGGATCGAGGAAGCGAATCACATCGCGCGGGCAGAGGGCGCATTCCGGTTGGCCTTCGGTTCCGGTGACTTCCGCCGGGACACGGGGATGAGCGCGGACCGCGAAGCGATGGCCTATCCCCGTGCCAAGCTGGTGGTGGCGAGCCGAGTCGGGAACCTTCCCGGTCCCATCGACGGGCCCACGGTGGGCACCAACCACCCGATTCTGCGCGAGCAGTCTGCCATCACTGTCGCGATGGGGATGACGGGGAAGCTCTGCCTGGCCACGGATCAGACCACGATCATTAACGAGGTCATCAGCCCTACCCCCACCGACGTTGCCTGGGCTTCGGACTTCATGGCGGATTTCGATGCCCGCGGCGGCGTGATCCGGGATGGTTCGGATCTGCCGCGGCTCGGGCGTGCCGAGAAGATCATCAAGCTGGCCGTAGCCTTCGGCGTCCAGCCGGCGGTCTGATCAGGCGTGGCCGTCGGGCCAGTCACAGTGGCCGCGCCCGCCGCGCCCGGCCGGGTGAGTGGTGGCATCTGCCCCTGGAGCGGAGGTTGAAGGGCCAGATGTCCCGACTCGACGGAGTGGATCCGGGGTTAGCGGTGGTGGCATGCTGATCCGCGGGGTGGTGTGGGACGCAACCGGACCATCGCTGTCCTGCACAACGGACGACGGCGATGCTGCCGTCCCGTTGTCGGCCGGCCAATGGCTGCGGTTCGGTGTTCACTACGGGCCGCGGCAGTGCGTGGGCTCCTTTGTCGTGCAGGGGCCGACGGTGTCCGTGCATCGTCGCTGTCCGGAATCGGCCGCCGCGGAGCGGGGCTACCAGTGCGGACGGTGTTTTGCCCGCGATGATTTCCGCTATATGCATGACTTTCACCGCAGCGGCATCGCGCCCGCCGGGCTCAGGGCGTATCTGGGCCAGCCGCACTGGCTTTACATTGCGACCTTTGCCGACGGGGCCACGAAGGTCGGCACGGCATCGCAACGCAGCAAATGGAGCAGGCTCGCGGAGCAGGGTGCGGTGCTGGCGCAGTACGTCGCACTCGCTGACGACGGCCGCATCGTCCGGCAGCTGGAAGACCTGGTCACCGCGAATCTGGGGCTGACGCAGCACATCAGATCCGCGGCGAAGGCGGCGGCGCTGCTGGAGCCGTTGCCGGCCGCTGAACTGGCCGCAGTCAACGGCCGCCACGCCGGTGCCGTCAGGGAAATTCTGCGGGGCGTCGGGATGGCGGGCTTCCAAACCGTAAGGGAAGGCTGGGACCGGCCGGCTCTCGCGGCCGGACTGGCCGATCCGGGCGCCGCGCCGCGGGAGCGTCGGCACGCTTATCCGTCGACCTTGGACGACGGCGGGCACGGGCTGTTGATCAGGGCCATGCTGGGCGGTTACGTGCTGGCCGGTATGGATGGCATCGATTCGGACTTCGTGGCCAACCTGGGCCAGCTCAAGGGCAGACGCATCACCCTTGGCCACCACCGTTCCGCAGTCCCTATCGTCCAGGATTCCCTCTTCTGACCCGGATCCGCGAGTAAGAACTTTTTGACAGGGGTGTGTTAAACCGAACAAGTGCCCCTTGAGCTGGGAAAATAGTAGTTGCGAAGCCAAAATTTTCCAGACAGAGAAGGACACCTGTTCA
>NZ_JASISR010000055.1 GCF_030063245.1 Paenarthrobacter sp. PH39-S1 | reverse complement strand
AGATCTGCGCAACTGGATCAAGGGGTGGAACGAGAATCCCAAACCGTTTATCTGGACGAAGACCGCCGAGGAGATCCTCGAATCACTGGGACGACTATTAAAACGAATTAACGGCGCGAGACACTAGCGAAGATCGGTTGGTGCGGGCGGAACGGTGGGAATATCCGGTCCGGCTGCCTCGCACAAGGCGGGGTCGCAGGAAAGCAATCCGGTACGCCATCAGCGGGTCCGGCCCGAAGGCGAACGGGGTACCGGTGGCTCCGCCGCCAGCCAGCCCGGCGCCCAGCCGCACCACCAGTGCCCCGGCCGCGATGCCGAGTCCCGCACCAAGGTGCCCGATGGTGGCTGAGAGCGCGTTCGCCGAGTTCGGGCCGGACCGACGTCGGCGAACTGGATGGAGTTGTAGGCGGTGAACCCGATGGAACGGAACACGCCGCTAACCACCAACAGCACAAAAATCAGCGGATCCGGAGTCACCGCGGGCATCGGCGCACAGGCAATAAAGGTCGCCGCCGAGCAGCCCGGAGCGCAGTGGGTCCCAGCCGTAGCCATCCTGGAACAACAGCGGCAGCAGGAACTGCGCGGAGCTGATCGCCGTCCGGAGGATGAAGCCACCGGTGTTGGAGACCCGGAAGGTGCGTATCCGAAAAGTGGACAGGTCAAAGAGCGGCCGCCGCCGGCGCTGCATCCACCGGACGGCGCCGCCGCCGGCCAGAGCGGCAAGAATGAGCACGACGACGGCGGGGGCCGTCTGCCCTGCCCCGCCGTCTTGGGTGCCGGTGGAGAGAAATTCCAGCCCGATCACCAGGGCTCCGATTCCCATTCTGGTGCAGCCGAATCCGACTCAGTCCAGGCCGGAGCGCGCGGCAGGCTCCAGGACCGGAAACATCATGGCTCCGCCGATCCCCTGGTGGATCCGGCTGAGTGTGAGCAGCGTCAGGTCCGGACTCAGCGCGCACAGCGCTGAAGCCAGCGTAAAAACCGCGATGGCCGAACAAAAGACGGCGCGGTCCCCGAAGCGTACGGTCAGCCAGCCGCTGAGCGGAATGCACATGGCCACGGTGACAAAATACGCCGTCATCGTGATGTGGACATCGGTGGAGGGCACGTGGAAGTCGGCGGCGATGCTGGGCACTGCGGTGACCAGCACCGCGGTCCGCGCCCCGGCGGCCGCGCACTCCGCTTACCAACTTTCGCGTAGCGGACGGCCTTCCTCGTACCCGGCAGCGGACTGCACGCCTACGATGGCGTTTTGCCGGAATTCCGCGAGTGTCGTGGCTCCCGCGTAGGTCATGGAACTGCGCAGACCGGAGGTGATCAGGTCCAGCAGGTCCTCCACTCCCGGCCGGGCCGGGTCCAGGTACATCCGCGACGAGGAAATCCCCTCCTCGAACAGGCCCTTGCGTGCCCGCTCGAACGCGCCGTCGCGCTGGGTCCGGTTCTGCACAGCGCGCGCGGAGGCCATCCCAAAGCTCTCCTTATAACGGCGCCCCTTACTGTCGACGTTCAGGTCCCCCGGACTTTCGTACGTCCCGGCGAACCAGGAGCCGATCATGACCTGGCTGGCGCCTGCGGCCAGCGCCAGGGCCACGTCGCGCGGGTAACGCACGCCGCCGTCGGCCCAGACGGACGCCCCGAGCTCACGGGCGGCGGCAGCGCACTCGTAGACGGCCGAGAACTGCGGACGTCCGACGGCGGTCTGCATCCGCGTGGTGCACATGGCGCCCGGCCCTACACCAACCTTGATGATGTCCGCCCCCGCGGCCACCAGATCGCGGACTCCCTCCGCGCTGACCACGTTCCCGGCCACGATCGGGATGCCGCGGGCCACTCCGCGCACGGCCCGGACGGCATCGACCATTTTCCGCTGGTGCCCGTGGGCCGTGTCCACCACGAGGGTATCGACGCCAACCTCCAACAGGGCCACAGCCTTGGCCCGCACATCGCCGTTAATACCGACGGCGGCGGCCACCCGCAGTGCCCCCGAACCGTCCACGGCCGGCTGGTAGATCGTCGAGCGCAGTGCACCGGTGCGGGTCAGCGCGCCCGCCAGCTTCCCGGCCCGAAGCACCGGAGCAAAATCCGAGCCGGCCGCGTCCATCAGCTCAAAGGCCGCGCGCAGAGCCGCGTCCGTGGCCTGTCGGCCATCCTCGGCGGCTGAAGCGCCGCCGCTGCTGCTCGTGGCGTCGCGTTTGATCCCGCCTCTGATCTCGTCAAAACCGGCCGCATCAATGGTCACCACGTTGCTGTGCAGCACGGAACGGAGCGAGGAGAAACGGTCCACCCCTTCGCAATCCACGGTCCGGACCACACCGACAAAGGTGCCGGCGTCGCCGTCGTCGCCAGCATTGCCGGCGATGATCACCACGGCATTGTGGGCCCGCTTGCTCATCAGATGCAGCGCGTCGATGACCGTGTCCTGCGGCGTAAGTGTCACCGGGGTTTCGAAGAGCAGGTCCCGCTGTTTGACCCAGCCTGTGACATCCCGGACCACCGGCAGCGGAATGTCCTGCGGCAGCACGGCCAGTCCGCCCCGGCGCGACACCGTCTCCATCATCCTTTTACCGGTCACCGCCGTCATGTTAGCGACGACCAGCGGAATGGTGGCCCCGGTACCGTCGTCGCTGGAGAGGTCAACATCCATTCGTGAGACGACTTCAGAGCGGGACGGCACGAGGAAAACATCAGAGTACGTCAGATCCGTACTGGGATCGCTGAGGAACCGCATTGACACTACCTTCGGTTGGCATAAAACACCGTGATCCGGCCGGGGAAGGGCCGTTGGTGCCGATTTGACGAGTCTAGCCAGAAAGTCACCGAAACCCGGTGCCGAGGATTGGCCTGCGCGTTACTCTCCTCACTAGACTGGCGTGAGGTAAAGGTTTGAAGGACCCGGACCTGGTAAAGGCAGAAGCCGCACGGTCAGCACGGAGGAGTCCCTCTTGCGTGGGGCGGCTTATGTCGGCGGGCAACTAGAACTCATGGAAGAGGCGTATTTCACGTGCCAGATCAACCTATCCACCGTCTGCCCGAGGACTTTGGCGGAAACGAGTGGCTCGTTGACGAGCTGTATGAGCGGTACCAGCAGAACAGGAATTCTGTTGACACCAAGTGGTGGCCGCTCTTTGAATCCTTCGATTCAGACAGCGGGAATCCGGCCAGCGGGAATCCGGCCAACGGACTCCGTTCCACCGGTGCGGGCAACGAAGCCAGTCCGGTGACCCGGGAACTGCCGATCGTACAGTCGGCGGCGCCCGCCAAAGCTGCGGCTTCCCCCGGTCAGGCCGGCCGGCCCGCGTCGCCGCCGGCACTTGCCCCTGCCGCTGCACCCGACGCCCAGGGCACAGCTGCACCTGCCGCCCAGTCCGCGACCGCTGCCGCAGCAGCACCCGCCGCCCAGGGCACAGCCGCCCCCGCTAAGGCTTCGGCAGCCCCCGCCAAGGACGCCGCCCGCAACGGCTCCACCCCGATTCCGGCGCAGCTCCCCCGCGCCGCAAAGGACACCTCGATTCCGGAAGAGGACCGCACAACCGTTCTGCGCGGACCTGCCAAGGCCATCGCGACGAACATGATCACCAGCTTGGAGGTGCCCACCGCCACCAGCGTGCGCGCCATCCCCGCGAAGCTGCTGATCGACAACCGCGTGGTGCTGAACTCCAATCTCGGCCGGGCCCGCGGCGGGAAGGTCTCCTTCACACACCTGATCGGCTACGCCGTGATCCGGGCGCTGGCCCAGTTCCCGTCGATGAACGTCCATTTCGATGAGATCGACGGCAAGCCGGTTGCCGTGCAGCCGGCACACGTCAACTTCGGCATTGCCATTGACATGCCCAAGCCGGACGGTTCGCGTCTGCTGGTGGTCCCCAGCATCAAAAAGGCGGAGACACTCAACTTTTCCGAATTCTGGCAGACATACGAGACGCTGATCAAGCGCGCCCGGAACGGCAAGCTGACAGCCGAAGACTACGCCGGCACCACCGTCTCGCTGACCAATCCGGGCGGTATTGGCACCGTGCATTCGGTTCCGCGGCTGTCCAAAGGCCAGGCCGCCATCATCGGCGTCGGCGCGTTGGACTACCCGGCCGAGTTCCAGGGCGCCAGCCCCAAGATTCTCGCCCAGAACGCGGTCAGCAAGGTCCTCACCCTGACCTCCACCTATGACCACCGGGTCATCCAGGGCGCCGGCAGCGGCGAGTTCCTGCGCCTTGTGCAGCAGCTGCTGCTGGGTGAGCAGAACTTCTACGACGAGATTTTCGAATCCCTGCGGATCCCCTACGAGCCGGTCCGCTGGAGCCACGATCTTCAGGTCGATCCGGCCGATCAAATCAACAAGGTGGCCCGGATCCAGCAGTTGATCCACTCCTACCGCGTCCGAGGCCACCTGATGGCCGATACCGACCCGCTGGAATACGTCCAGCGCAAGCACCCCGACCTGGACGTCCTCACCTACGGTCTGACGCTCTGGGATCTGGACCGCGAGTGGCCCACCGGAGGCTTCGGTGGCAAACCGATGCTCAAATTCCGTGACATCCTCGGCGTGCTCCGCGACGCCTACTGCCGCACCACCGGCATCGAGTACATGCACATTCAGGACCCGGAACAGCGCAAGTGGTTCCAGGACCAGCTGGAGCACCCCTATTCGAAGCCCAGCCGCGAAGAACAGCTGCGGATCGTTTCCACGCTCAATGCCGCCGAGGCCTTCGAGACCTTCCTGCAAACCAAGTTCGTAGGCCAGAAGCGCTTTTCCTTGGAGGGGGGCGAGTCCCTGATTCCGCTGCTGGACAGCATTATCTCCGACGCCGCCGACGACGGCCTGGACGAGGTGGCGATCGCGATGGCCCACCGCGGCCGGCTGAATGTGCTGACCAACATTGCCGGCAAGACCTACTCCCAGGTGTTCCGCGAATTCGAAGGAACCCAGGATCCGCGCAGCGTCCAGGGGTCCGGAGACGTCAAGTACCACCTCGGCACCGAGGGCACATTCACCTCGGACAATGGCAATAACACCAAGGTCTATCTGGCCGCAAACCCGTCCCACTTGGAAGCCGCCGACGGCGTCATCGAGGGCATCGTCCGCGCTAAACAGGACCGCCTCGATCAAGGCGAAGCCTTTCCCGTGCTGCCGATCATGGTGCACGGAGACGCGGCCTTCGCCGGGCAGGGAGTGGTGGCGGAAACACTGAACCTCTCCCAGTTGCGCGGTTACCGGACCGGCGGAACCATCCACGTCGTGGTGAACAACCAGGTGGGTTTCACGACGGCGCCGTCGTCGTCGCGCTCGTCGGTGTACTCCACCGACGTCGCGAAAATGATCCAGGCTCCGGTCTTCCACGTCAATGGCGACGATCCGGAGGCCGTCGTCCGGGTGGCCCAGCTGGCCTACCAGTTCCAGCAGAAGTTCAGCAAGGACGTCGTCATCGACATGGTCTGTTACCGCCGCCGGGGCCACAACGAAGGCGACGACCCGTCGATGACGCAGCCGCTGATGTACAACTTGATTGAGGCCAAGCGTTCGGTCCGCCGGTTGTACACGGAGGCCCTGATCGGTCGCGGTGACATTTCCGAGGAAGAGGCCGAGCAGCTGCTGCGGGACTACCAGGAGCGCCTGGAACGCGTCTTCGCGGAAACCCATGCCGCGCAGACCTCCCCGATCCCGATCATCACCGCCGATTCGCAGGCGGTATCGGATCTGGAGCGTCCCTCTGCACAGCAGGCCGACGGCGGCGTCAACAAGCCGAAGTCGACGGCCATCACGGCCGAGACTCTGGCCCACATCGGCAAGTCGCACGTCGAAGTCCCCGAGGGCTTCACCGTGCATCCCAAGCTCCAGTCCCTGCTCGAGAAGCGCGAGCAGATGTCCCGGGAGGGCGGCATTGACTGGGGCTTTGGCGAGCTCGCCGCCCTTGGTTCGCTGCTGATGGAAGGCGTACCGGTCCGGATGGCAGGCCAGGACACCCGTCGGGGCACCTTCGTCCAGCGCCACGCGGTCTTCCACGACCGCGCCAACGGCACTGAGTGGACGCCGCTGACCAAACTGAGCGATTCGCAGGCGAAACTGTGGATCTACGATTCACTGCTGTCCGAATACGCCGCCATGGCCTTTGAATACGGCTACTCGGTGGAACGCCCGGACGCCCTTGTGATCTGGGAGGCCCAATTCGGGGACTTCGCCAACGGTGCCCAGACGGTCGTGGACGAATTCATTTCCTCCGCCGAGCAGAAGTGGGGCCAGCGTTCCTCGCTGGTTCTGCTGCTGCCGCACGGCTACGAGGGCCAGGGCCCGGACCACTCGTCTGCGCGGATCGAGCGCTACCTGCAGATGTGTGCGGAGGAAAACATGGTCGTCGCCAACCCGACAACTCCCGCCTCGCATTTCCATCTGTTGCGCCGCCAGGCCTACAGCAAGCCCCGCAAACCGCTGATCGTCTTCACTCCCAAGCAGCTGCTGCGCCTGAAGGCCGCCGCATCGGCCGTGGAGGATTTCACCCAGGGCGGCTTCCGACCGGTTATCGGTGATGCAGCGGTGCAGGACGGCAACGCCGTCGAACGCGTTGTGCTGGTCTCCGGCCGTCTGTACTACGATCTGCTGGCTGCCCAGCAGAAGGCCACTGAAGGTATTGCTGCAGAAGGCAATGCCAAAAATCCGAAGTCCGCGATCATCCGGGTGGAGCAGCTCTACCCGCTGCCGCTCGCGGAGATCAACGCGGAACTGGCGAAGTACCCGAATGCGGACATCGTCTGGGCCCAGGACGAGCCGGCCAACCAAGGTCCGTGGCCGTTCATGGGCCTGAACCTGGCGCCGGTGCTGGAGCGCAAGCTCCGGCTGGTGTCCCGTCCGGCGTCCGCTTCCACGGCTACCGGCTCTGCCAAGCGCCACGCCGTGGAGCAGGCGCTGCTGATCAAGCAGGCGTTCGAACGCAAGTAAACGCCTCGGCTGCCCGGTCTGCATCACAGGCCGGGCAGCTTTCTTTGAGGCGGTCCATTATGCAGCAGTACACGAGAGGTCACTAGTGGAGGACAGGAAACTGCGGATTGCCGCGGTCGGAGACGAGCTCATTGCGGGGGTAGGCGACCCGCGCGCACTGGGGTGGCTGGGCCGAGTGCTGGCCCGCACCCCGCGGGAGGGCATCTCGGTGGAGACCTACGCGCTGGCGAGCCCGCAGGAAGGCACCGAGGCACTGGCCGCGCGCTGGCTGCAGGAGGCCGGACGCCGCTTTGACGACTTCCATGAAAACCGGCTGATCATCGGGCTGTCCGCCCGCGACATCGAATTTGGGCTGTCCACCGCGCGCAGCAGGCTAAATCTCGCCAATATTCTGGACGGCGCGTCGCAGCTGAGCATCCCGGCGTTCGTGGTCGGTCCGCCGCCGAGCCTCGATCCGGTGCTGAACAGGAAGCTCGCCGACCTCAACACAGCCTTCGCCGACGTCAGCACCCGACGCAAGCACCGCTATGTGGACACCTTCTCCCCGCTGCAGAACCACGAGCAGTGGCGCACCGATCTGGCGGGCAACGGGGGCACTCCCGGCCAGGCCGGCTATGGCCTGATGGCTTGGCTTGTGCTGCACCGGGGCTGGTACCAGTGGCTCAACATTCCCGAAGCCAGCTGACCCTCATCCCCAGCTGATCTCCGCCCCTCCCCACCATCGATGACGCAGTCACCGCGCAGGTTCCCGACTGACATGGGCCAAGTGCTACGTCGATCGGTGGGGAGTCTGGAGCATGGCCTAGCCGGCGCCGGGAAGGCAAACCTCCACGGTTCCTTCGGTGATGCGCGTCCGGAATGATGGTTGCGGCGACGTGGCCGGACCGTGCATCACGTCGCCCGTCTCCAGCGAAAATACACTCATGTGCCACGGGCACATGACACAGCTGACGCCGCCCTCGATCTGCAGCGTGCCCTCGCTCAGCGGACCGGATAAGTGGCTACAGGTGTCGGATAAAACGTTGACCTTGCCTTCGGCGGTGCGCAGCACCAGAAGCGGGACGGAGCCCAGCATCCGCCGCTCCATCCTGCCCGCCGTCAGTTCATCCAAACGCACCAGCCGCTGCCAGCCGGGCTGGATCCGATGCGGAACGTCCTCGGCATGGTTCGCACCTGCCGCCTGCCGGAAGGCCAGATGACCACCAAGCCAGCCACCGGCGGACACCACGCCGAGCCCCAGGAATCCAAGCATCCGACCTCCGCCGGGTTTGCCTGTCAGCCGCTGGAACAGCGACACGGAATAGAGGCCGACGGCGGCGGCGTTGGCGGTTGAATGGATGACGCCGATACGCTGGTGCTGTTCATGCAGTTCGGAAAAATCCACGTAGCCGGCCAGCGCCGACGGTCCTGCCGTGGCCAGACCGAGGCCCACCAGAACAGCGGCCTGCTTTTCTGCCCCGGGCAGGCAGTCCAGGACCGCCGCGGAAATCCAGGCGCCGAGAGGAACCTGCACCATCAACGGATGCAGGGGATGGCCCAGCGGGACACCGTGCAGCACGTCCCGCAGCCAGCGTGGCCGAACAGCCTTCTTCACCAGGCCCCGGACCACGCCGGCCAGCGGATCCAGTTGCTTGGCATCCTCAAGACGTTCGACGGCGGTCAACAGCGGAAGTGTTCTCACGATTATCTCCTGCTTTTGGTTTCCTGCTTTTGGTTTCCTGCTTTTGGTTTCCTGATTCACAGCATTCTGCGGGGGCGGCGTGGGGTTTGAGTTATTCCTTCTCGCGGCTCTGCCGGGTCTTCCGGTCATTGGCCTTCTGCAGCGCGTCGACCAGATCGGCCTTGCTCATGCTCGAGCGCCCGGGTACGTCCAGTTTTTTGGCCAGCCGGTATAGATGTTCCTTGGAGGCGTTCTCATCAACCCCGCCTGCCGTGGGCCGGTTGGTGTCCTGCCCGCCCTTCGCCTGCCCGTCCGAGGGGCCGGCGGAATCCTTCTTCTCCCAGTGATCGCCCACCTTTTCGTAACTGTGTTTCAGCGAAGCGTAGGCCGTACGTGCCGCGCGTTCGCCGTCGTCGTACTCCTCCATCGCGGAATCGTATGTTTGCGCAAATGTCGCCTGCGCATGTGCCTCCGAACGGCGCAGCGTTCCGGGCAGTTCGCTCTTTCTGGCATGTCCGCTCTTGTCTGCTTTCGGCATTCGTTGTCCCCTTCTGGACGGTTAGGACGGTTAGGACGGTTCCGGACCGTTTCGGACGGCAGGACATTCCCAGCTTCATTCCCGGCTGGTTGACGGCGTCTGGGCCTGTTACGCCCCCGTCCCCGGCCAATCGACCCTGCCCTCATAGTCCTCCCTGGTGCTGACAACATCGGCAACGAACGGGCAATGCGGAATAATGCGTTTACCCTTGCTGATTGCGTCGTCCAGCGCGAAGAGGGCCAGCTTGGTGGCAAGCCCATGACCTTGGAATTTCTCCTCCGTCTGTGTATGCACAAAGTCGATGCTTTCCGGGCGCGCCGTGTAGGTGATGGTGGCTGCAAGCTCGCCGCCGACCCGCGCCTCGTAACGATCCTGGTTGTCCTGACGGCCCATTGAGAGGGCTGCGTCCCCGGTACCGCCCTCGCCTGCCGGTCCGCTGCTGCTGGTATTGGTATTGGTATTGGTCATATCGTGAGCCTTGCACTTCTCAACGGCGGAAACAACAGCCGCCCCCGATTGACTTCTGTACCAGTATCCCTTGACGGCGCAATCAACGCGATATAACGTGACTAGATGCGCGATATAGTGCAACTCTTGGAGGAGCAATGAGCCCGCAAAGCTGGTCCATCACGACACCGCAGACGCTGGAAGTCGACGGCGTGAGTTCCCTGCGCGCCGCCATCGTCCGCGGCCGGTTGGACGTCATCACCCATGACGAAGCCATCACCCGCGTCGAGGTCACCGAAGTCACAGGGCAGCCCCTGCGGGTGACGTTCAACGATGGGGCACTAAAGGTTGAGCACCTGGATCCCGGCAACTGGTTTATGAAAATCGTCAATCTGAATACCTCGGACCGGGCCATCATCAGCATCGCCGTTCCGGCAGGCATCGATGTGTCCGTCGCAACAGTCAGCGGCGACGGGCTGGTATCTGGCACCTCGGCCAGCACCAGCCTGAAAACGGTCTCGGGTTCGGTGATGGCGGACCACACCGCAGGAATGTTGACGGCGGATACGGTCAGCGGAGAGATCATAACCCGGCAGCACAAGGGCCCATTGACGGCCAAAAGCATTTCGGGGGAAATCACCGCGTCGGGCCTGCTCAGCAGCGTCCGGGCCAGTACCGTGAGCGGAGATCTGTCCCTCGACATCCTCGGCACCCCCGCAGATATGGTCTCCAAATCCGTCTCCGGCGACGTCACCGTCCGGCTGCCGCAAAACATCGGAGTCGACGTGGAATCCAAAACAACCTCCGGCACCGTGATCGTGGATGATCAGCGCTTCTCCGCAACCGCCCAGACCGTCCGCACTACTTCCGGGCCGGCGAAAGGCATGTTCAAACTGCGCACGAGCTCGGTCTCCGGCAACGTCGCCGTCATTCATGGCGAACCGGCGCGGACAGCGCGGACGGAGGAGGGTCGCTGATGCCCCCGGTCTTCGCGCACGGTGCCCTGCGGCTGTACCTGTTGGCGCTGCTGGAGGAAGGTCCCAAGCACGGCTATGACGTGATCCGGGACCTCAGCGGGCGCTTTGGCGGGACGTACTCCCCCAGCGCCGGCACCGTCTATCCACGACTGGCCAAGCTGGAGGAGGAAGGGCTGGTGGCGACGACGACGGATGGAAGGCGCACCATCTACTCTCTTACCGACGCCGGCCTGGCGGAGCTGGAGAGCCGCCGGGGTGAACTGCAGGAAGTGGAACACGACATTTCATCGTCCGTGCGCCGGCTGGCCGACGAGCTGCGCGGCGATATCCGGGCCAACATGAAGGGACTGCGCGCCGATCTCGCCGCCACGGCGGAAGCTGCCAGGGGCGCGTCCCGGCGGATGCCCGACAGCGGCAGCCAGTCCCCCGCCAATCACCGTCTGTTGAAGGAAACAGAAATGATGCTGCAGTCCTTCCGTGATGACCTGCGGGTGGAGCTGCGAGCGCACGCGGGCCGCCAGCAGCTCACTGAACTCACGGTGGAAACCGTGCGGACCGTGCTGGATCAGGCACAAATAGCCATCCGGGCCACCTTGAAGAGATAGCTGCCCGATGCGGGAAAACTGAGTGCGTGAACGCGGTCTTTCCGCGGACATTCCCGCCGTCCGGCCCAACCCACGGACGACGACGGCGGGAGACACCGTTTAGGTCAGCCGGTAAGGCGTGTGGGAGACTAGAGGGCGGATCTTTTCAAAATCGTTTAGAAGATGGGAGGCAGCTATGTCCAAGCGTGCACGCAAGCGTCGTGACCGGAAGCGTGGCGGCGCAAACCACGGTAAGCGTCCCAACGCTTAACCATTGTGCTTAAAGCTGAAGAAACCTCCTGAGCCATCCGGCTTGGGAGGTTTCCTTTTGCCCTGCGTCCGCGAGCCCTGGAATCGTGTCTACTGGGTTGAATCGACGGCTTTCGTTTTAATCGTAGACTGGTCGTGTGTCCGCTGCCCGCTCCGAACTATCTGCCCAACCGGCCCTTTCCTCTCCCAGCCGGGTGCGGCTGCTCGCCGCCATCCGCGGCGCGGTTCAGCCGCCGACGGCGGCCGAGCTGGCTGAGCGGTCCGGCCTCCAGCTGAGCACCGTCCGGTTCCATCTGAAGGCCCTGGTCCACGCCGCGCTGATTGAACCTGTTCGCGACTTCCCCAACGGGCCCGGCCGCCCACAACTGCGCTACCGGGCCTTCCATCGGGAACCGGACTCCGGCGGCTACCGGCTGCTGGCCGAGATTCTGGCCGAATCGCTCACCGACCGCTCCGCGAACACCCCGCAGGCAAAGGCGCAGGCCGCCGGGGCCCGATGGGTGCGCGGGCGGATGGATCGTCCAGCCGCGCCGCCCCAACCTGACGCCGGCACGGTCCCGCAGGAACCCCCGGCTGGCGCAGTGGACCAGCAGCAGGCAGCGGAAGCCGTCGGCGCTTTGTTGGCGGAGCTGGGCTTTGAACCGGAACCCGCCGCGTCCGGGACGGAGTCCCTGCTGCATCTGCATGCCTGCCCCTTTGTCTCCATGGCCAGAGCCCTGCCGGAGGTTGTCTGCGCCGCGCATTTAGGTCTACTCAGCGGATACCTGGAGGGCCTGGGGGCAGGACGTGCCGACGTCCGTCTCCAGCCCTGGGCCACCGCGGACACCTGCGTGGCCGCCATCTCGCTCCCAGGTCCGGAATCTGCACCCCAAACGCGTGATCCTGAGCCCCCTTGCATCGAACGGAAGCAATGCTCCAGCTAATAGTCCTGGCCGCGGTACCCTTCATCTGGTTCGGAATGGTTGCCGCCATTTCATTCCTCGAGACACCGCTCAAATTCCGGGCCCCAGGCATCACGGTTGCGTTGGGCGTGGGAATCGGCAGGATTGTCTTCAAGGCCCTCAATACGATCGAGTGCCTGTTCGCCGTCGTACTGGTCCTCGCCTTAGTCGCCGACCCGCACGTTGTCCCAGTACCGGCCGGCGTTGCCATCGGAGTCGCCGTGCTGGCCTTGGCCCTGCAGCTGGTGGTGCTGCGGCCAAACATGGCCCAACGGACGCGTTTGCTCGCCGACAGTGCGACCGCCGCCGGCGGAAGAACGGCAGCAGATGCCCGGAACGGTGGAACGGGGACTCTTCAGGGCATCGACAGGACCGACGTCGCCACGGTTGCTGCCAACGCGGGCGCAAAAACAGCCACAGCGCCGCATCTGAGCTACATCGCGGCGGAAGTGGTCAAATTCGCTGCGCTGCCGGTGGCCGGCATTGCCATTCTCCTGGCAGCGATATAGATGGCGGCGATGGAAAGCGGAGTCTCGGCGCCAGTGACGGCCGATACCGATCCGGCCGGTCCACTGGGCGGCACGAAACCCCAGAGCGTAACCGTTCCACACGCCGAAACGGCCCAGAGCGGAACCCTTCCGCGAAACTGTGATCTGACCAACCGTGATGACGTGATACGGCTCGTCACCGCCTTCTACGGGCGCGCATTCGCCGACCCCCTGCTGGGACCGGTCTTCCTTGACGTGGCGCACATGGATCTGGCCCGGCACATGCCGATTATGGCTGATTTTTGGGAGACGGTGCTGTTCCGGGCCCGGCTATACCGTCGGAATGCGCTGGCGGTCCATTTTGACCTCAACGCCAAGGAACCGTTGACCGCCGCGCACTTCGGCCGCTGGCTCGAATTGTGGGCGGCTACGGTGGACGATCTCTTCCACGGTGAGAAGGCACGGCTGGCCAAACTGCAGGCCGAACGAATCGCGGGATCCATTCAGCGAAGGGTGGCCGGAAAAACGCCCAGCGATTTTGCGACCATCGGAACCCGCAACCCACCGATATCGCGAACCCGCCTGTAGATTGCCCAAACAAAGTCGGCTCCGTCGAGTCCCGTCGTCGAATCAACGACTCAAAAATCAGGATTCTAGATCCGGGGTTCTGAACCAGGTTTTTTACGTGGGGTTTCTAATCCGAAGTTACGTGGGTGGTGACGTGGGAAATCCCCGCCGTCCTTGACTTCCGGCGGGGATTTCGTGGTTTTGGGGTTTCTTCCTTCTGTCTACTTCAGGTTCAGCGGGACGGTTTGGCCGATGAGTTCGTAGGCACGGCGCTGGATGGGTGTTGGGGCCGCGAGCGTCGGGACTGCGGGCATCGTGGTGTCGGTGCCGTAACGGATGTCGTTGCGGGTCAGGGTGGCGAGGTGTTCG
>NZ_JASISR010000054.1 GCF_030063245.1 Paenarthrobacter sp. PH39-S1 | reverse complement strand
TAGGAACAACACCCCGGCCGGACACCACCACCCCGACCGGTGACGGTCACAACCGGGTACTGGCCAGAAACCCACGACAACGTTTTCTGGCCAGTACCGGGTCCCTGAAACCAGCGGTACCACCTACCCGGACTACCCGTACCATCACGCCGTATTTGCCAGCTACAACATAACTAGCCTACGGCGATTCTTTCTACGGCGCCCCAGACCCTGGAGGGGCCAAGCCCTCGCCGCATCCAAAGACGGGTCTGGGGAGGGTCGGTACAGGCCCATCCGTCCAGGTCCGAGCGGCGGACTGCTTCCCTGGACCGGGCGCATTCAACCGGGGTGGAATCGGCGACCACGCATCGTCACGGCAAATGCCGTTGCCCTCGGCCAGGGCACCGATGAGCCAGTCATGCACTCACCGAGCCGGCGCTTGTTGTAGCCGGACTGGCCCGGCAGATACGGGAACATTCCCCGGTAGCGCCCCTTCGCGTGGCCCAGCCAGCGGGCCTTGCGAAACGAAGCCCAGCATCGCCTGCATCATTGCCAAGGTCATCACCTCCGCGTCGGTGATCCTGGGGCTGATGCCGATCCGGGGCGGTACGGGACCCGCTCCGGATGGGCCTTCAACACATCGTCGGCAGCGACATAGAATGCTGTGGCAGGGGTGTCCAGGTCGGCGTCCACGAGAGCCTCCGGGTTCGGCCTTTGGTTAGATACCGCCGATTCTGAACAACCTAGCCCCAAAACCCGCTAAGCCCCGCCGAACACCTTGGAATTCATCAATTAGGGATGCGCATCATCGGCGCGGCGGGCCTTAGATTTCCTCGTATCGGAAGGAATGGGACTCCAGACCTTCCGGATTGGGCCCATAGACAGTGACCATTCGCGAGTAGACCGGGGCCCAGTACCGGCCCGCCCCGCCGGGATTGACGCGCGCAGCATCGCCCGGTTTCAGGATGACAGTCTTGCCTTGGCTCTCGATATGGAGTTCGCCTTCCAGCACGAAATTAGTCTCGCTGTGCGGGTGAAAGTCCTCCCAGGCGCAAGCCTCCAGCTCCCACTCGGAGAGTATGAAGTCATCCCATGGGGCGGTGGGGTGGGAATTTATGAACCGGCAGCGTAAACGTGGCCCCCCGATCTTCATCGGTTTCATAGTCTCCGCTGGCCAGAAATCGATCGCCTCGCCCGTCGTCGGTGTCGGGCTGGGCTGCTGCTTAGTGGTACTGGTGTTCATGGTTCCAACCTTTTCTTGAAAGAATGCAGAATTCGGTCCGGGGGGGGGGGGGGGGGAGATTCTCCGGGGAGAACTTAAACCAGTCGCATTGGGCGCCTGTCGTCGTGATGCGCATAAGTAGTGCGTGGGTCAGTAGTCGGTGCGCGGGGTCAGTAGTCGATGTCCCCGATTTTTTGCGGTGAAAACCTACAAGATTTCGCGTTGATTGGATCCTTTTCGGCTCCAAATTTGTAGGATTCATAAACGATCTACCCTTACTGACCCCACGCACGCTAGACGGCCACGGAGCTGGTGACAGCGGCGGGCGTACCGCCGTCCACGTCTTGCGAAGGGCCCTCCAGGTACCGTTCCAGGGAGTCATCCATGGCATTGAGCCAGCGCGTGTGGTGCGTGGCCGACACGGTGCCGGTGACCACGGAGCGGTGCACGGCGTCCCGGTAGCCGAGGATGTCCTCATGCTTGTTGCGCATCCAGTCCTTGAACAACTGCGAGACGGCGTCCAAGTCAAAGGATGGGTAGTCGGTGGCGTTGATCAGCTCGCGCAGGTAGTCCGATTGGTAGTCGGCCTCGGCGTCGTGGTCCGTCAGTCCGGCCTGGCGCTCGAGCCAGAGCTGGATGTCTGCCTCGCGCTCAGCAAGGGAGGGCATCTCGATCGCTCCGGTCATGACGTCGCGGGCAAACCACGCCTGGGCGTCAAACATGTTGAAGGTGTAGTACTGGTCCTGCGCCCCCAGGTAGAACAGGTTCGTGTTCTGCTGCCACACCACGCCCTTGTAGAGGTTGGCAGGGTACAGCACGTTCGCCGATTTCAGCGACAGCTCGCTGGGCAGGAACGGGTACTTGTGCTGGTATCCGGTGCACAGCACGACGACGTCAAAGTCGCCTTGGGTGCCGTCCCTAAAGCGCGCGGTGCCGCCGTCAAAATGCGTGACGAGCGGGCGCTCCACCGTGTTCCAAGGCCAGTGATAGCCCATGGGGGCCGTGCGGTAGCTCAAGGTGATGGACGCGGCACCCATCTTGTGGGCCTGCATGCCAATGTCCTCAGCGGAATAGCTGCTGCCGACCATGAGCAGGCGCTTGCCGGCAAAGCGCTCGGCGCCGCGGAAATCGTGGGCATGCATGACTTCGCCCGGGAAGGTTTTGATGCCCGTGAACTCGGGGACTGAAGGGACGGAGAAGTGGCCGGTGGCGACCACGAGCTTGTCAAAGATGTGCGTCTCCGTGGTGCCGGTGGAAAGGTCCTCCACTGTCAGGGTGAATTCCTGCGTGTCCTCGTTGTAGCTGGTGTGGCGTGCCACGGTGTTGAGCCGGACGTACTTGCGGACGTCGGACTTTTCCACGCGGCCCTTGATGTAGTCGAAAAGGACCTCCCGGGGCGGGAAGGAGGAGATGGCGCGGCCGAAGTGCTCGTCAAAGGAGTAGTCCGAGAACTCCAAGCATTCCTTGGGCCCGTTGGACCACAGATGCCGGTACATGCTGGTGTGGACAGGCTCGCCGTGGGCATCCAGGCCGATTCGCCAGCTGTTGTTCCACTGGCCACCCCAGTCCGCCTGCTTTTCAAAACACAAGATGTCGGGGATGGCGGCGCCTTTTTGGCGTGCCGATTCAAACGCCCGCAGTTGTGCCAATCCGCTGGGGCCCGCACCAATGATTCCAACTCGCAATGCCATGCTGCTCTCCTCATTCATTGGATTTTTTAGTTCGCTTTTGTGTGATGCCGCTTTTGTGTGATGCTGTGAGTCGCCCTACGTGTCAGGCCAGCAGCCAGGTGGATGCGGCTTTGCGGTAGCGGCTGATGCCTTTGTATTCGGCCATGTCTTCGGGGAGTTCGGCCAGCACGTGGCCCAGGCGTTCGCGCCAGACGGGTACCTGGGCGATGTCGGAGAGGGGCAGGAGGTAGGACCGGATCAGGAATAACACGGCCCCGGTGTGTGGGAGGCAGAGCATGTGCTGAACTTCCACCCGCAGGTGGAGCCTGTTTGGCAGGTCGGGGTCTGCTGCTATGGTTCCGCGGTCTGGGGCCCAGTCCGGGTAGGTTTCGGTGGAGGTGTCCAGACGCCGGTCTACGGTCATCGTCCAGTTGGTTCTGCGGAATTGTCCCCCGGGTTGTAGCCGCAGGAGGAATTGATGGGCCCGGTTGATGACGGGTTCTGTTTGAACGCGGGGAACGGGGGTGTGGACTTCCATGAATTTCATGCCCACGTCGAATCCGAAGGACCAGTCGGCGGCGAAGGTGACAAGACCTGCGTCCAGCCACAGCGTATCCTCGCGGGCGTCAAGGAAAACTATGTCGTCCTGGATTTGGCTGCCCAGGAACCGCAGTGGACCCATGGGAAGTGAATCGTCGTCGCCGATGGTGAATTCCAGTTCCAGGTTCTGCAGGGTGTTCCCCCAGCGGCAGGTATTTCCGTTTCGGTGATAGGACATCGTGCGCGGGTGTTCTTCCGCCATGGCGGGCAGCAGAGTTGTGATTGCATCCCAGACGGCAAGTCGCATGTGGGGGAGGACCTGTGTGCGTGTGGGGTCCTTCTCCAGCACCTGGTCGCGTTCCTGTAGGTCTGGAAGGTAGTGTTCGTCGGTGTCTATCAGGAAGGACCCCCAGGAGCCGACCTCTGTCTCCACTGTTTTGCGGGCGGGTTCAACATTGGCGCTGTAGCGGTAGCTGTCACCGGAGAAGGGGAAGGGAAAGCGTCTGATCCGTTCCGGGAGGACGTCGGTGTCCAGGTCTTTGTCGGTGATGGTGGTACTCAAAGGTCCAACTCCAATTCTTCGTCGTGGCTGCGTGAAACGCAGCACATCATGGTGGTGTTCTCGGCCTTTTCCTGGTCGGTCAGGTAAAGATCCCGGGGCTGGGGCGCCCCTCGAAGTACTGAGATGGAACATTCCCCGCAGATGCCTTTGCGGCACATGTTGGGGATGCTCTTCCCAGCGTTTTCCAGTGTCTCCAGCAACGAAACGCCGGCCGGAACTTCCAATCTGATGCCGCTGCGAGCCACGTTCACCGCGAACGGTTCGCCCTCCTCCAGCTCGGCTGCGCCAAAGGCTTCTGAATGCAGCCGGGCGTTGACCAGCCATGCTCGCACGCATGGCCCAGGACTGTATCCATGAAGGCAGCCGGTCCGCAGACGTAGAGGTGAGTTCCGAGTTGCTGGGTCGTGAGCTTTTCCGCCAGGACCTTCAGGAAACTGTCTCGATCACTACATTCCGTCAGGGCAGGTCCCAGCAGTTCCCTCGCTTCCGGCACGTGGGCCCCCGCCCCGGGCCGGTGTACGTAGATCAGGGATGCTGCCATGCCCCATTCGGCAGCGGACCGGGCGTGCGAAAGCACCGGGGTGATTCCGATTCCTGCCGCAACCAGCAGATGATGCGTAGCTGTTGCCGCAGGGGCAAAGGCACTGCGGGGAAGCGAAACCTGAACAAGGTCACCGATGGCGAGCCGATGCATGGTCAGGGAGCCGCCGGCGCTGCCCTCGACCTGGAGGACCGAGATGGTGTATTCGGACGGGGCGCTGCCTGAACCGGTGAGCGAGTACGCATTGGCGCCACCGCCGTATTGGACCACAAGGTGGCTCCCCGGGACGTAGGAAGGCAGCGGCCCCCCCGTTACCTTTTTAGTAGCCCCTAATTGAGTAAGAATTGGGTTGCTGGCCTGTTGGTTCCCGGCATGATTTATGCCCCCAGTCTTCAATGATCCGGGGGGTGATGTCACCGGGATCCGATAGGTGTCAGGGGATCGCTAATAGGGACCGGACCAGCGGCAGTTTTTATCGTGCCAGGTCAGCCGTAACGTGGATGCCGACTCTTGTCACCGCAGGACAGACCAGCGCTGTTTTACTAGTCTCGGATGCAGGAGGTTTTGAGATTGATTAAGGATCACGAGAGTATCGATGTCTTCATCGGAGTCGATGTCGGCAAGAGCAATCACCACGCGGTGGCGCTGGATAAATCCGGGAAGAAACTGCTCGATAAGGCTTTGCCTCAGGACGAAGCGAAGCTGCGGGCGATCATCGACACACTGGCCAAAAACGGCACGCTACTGCTGGTCGTGGACCAGCCCGCCACCATTGGTGCGCTGCCCGTAGCGACGGCCCGGGCCGCCGGAATCCTGGTCGGTTACCTGCCCGGGTTGGCGATGCGCCGGATCGCGGATCTGCACCCCGGCGAGGCTAAAACCGATGCCCGGGACGCGTACATCATCGCCGAGGCAGCCCGGACGATGCCGCACACCCTGCGCTCGATCGAGGTCGCCGATGAGCAGATCGCCGAGCTGTCGATGCTGTGCGGTTTTGATGATGATCTGACCCAGCAGACCACCGCTACATCAAACCGTATCCGCGGGCTTCTGACCCAGATCCACCCGGCCCCCGAACGGGTGATCGGCGCACACCTGGACCACCCGGCAATGGCGGAGCTGCTGGTGAAATATCCGACCCCCACCGCACTGAAGACCGCCGGCCAGGCACGGGTGGCCACGTACCTGGCCAAGTTCGCCCCGCGGGCAGGCAAACACTGGGCAGCCGATATCTTTACCGCCCTCGGCGAGCAAACCGTGGTCGTCGCCGGCACCGCCGGAGCCGGCATCGTGCTGCCCCAACTGGCAGGCATGCTCGCCGGTCTGCGTAAAGCCCGTGTCGAAGTCCATACCCGGGTCGAGGCGCTCGTGGAGGCCCACCCTCTTCACCTCGTCCTGAGCTCGATACCGGCGGTCGGGATCAGGACCGAAGCCAGGATCCTCACCGAAGTCGTCGGTAAACACTTCGCCACCGCCGGGCATCTGGCCTCCTATTCCGGACTGGCGCCGGTGACCTGGCGATCAGGGACGTCCATCCGGGGAGACCACCCCTCCAGGAAGGGCAACAAGATCCTCAAGCGCGCTCTCTTCCTGTCCGCGTTCGCCGCCCTCAAGGACCCCACCTCACGGGACTACTACGACCGAAAACGCGCCCAAGGGAAACGCCACAACCAGGCCCTGATCGCCCTGGCCCGGCGCCGCTGCGACATGCTCTTCGCCATGCTCAGAGACATGAGCATCTACGAAGAAAAAACCCCAAAAGCGGCTTGACAAAAACATAGGGACACCCCCCCCCCGACGAATCAGCAAAGGTGATGCTGACAATGGAATCCGTCTGAATACTGACATTTGTCACCTCCAGCACAAGGCCTCCCTTCACCGCAGGGTGGACCTCGGTCTGGAGTGCTGTCACTGTCATGCTGCCTCCTCGGCATGGGCGGCGAATCCCAGGTACGCAGCGATGCGCCGGGAAAAGTGGTTGGAGATCGCCAGGACAGTGGCGCAACCTTGACACTCCAATTCGGAACGACCGGCTCAACCGTTTCCGTCGCGGTACGACAATGTGCGCAAAAGACAGTACGATGCCCGGATCCGTCGCTCACGAGCATCACCTCCTCTTCCACCAGCCCGCATTCCGAGGCAACAGCTGCAGCCGCCATGATGTCAGCCGGGGGTCCTGTGAGTACGACGCGGACGCCCACGCATGCCAGCTCGATTGCGGACCTCAGACGCGAAAGGGCTTGTGTGTCTGCACAATCGAAGTGAAAGTCATGCCGCGGCTGGCCGTCGTTGTCGTCCGCGGTAAGGGAATCAGCTTTTCCAAACGACACACAGATGAGCCCACGGAAACCTGTATCGCAGTAGGTGTCTTCTGACGCAGTCACGGATGCGGGACGCATGAGAGGGTCTTAGGGTGCGAAGGAGCGGTGGCCGGTGAAGAACTCCAGAGCGTAGTCAGGGGTCTCAGACTTCACTGTTGTTCCCTTCGGGAAGAACAGCACATCGCGCTCCTTCGCATGCGTCACGCCCCCTGTCCTCTGGTCCGTGAGGATGAACTCACCCTGCACGACGACCTTCATCTCGTCGTACGTGTACGTGTACACCAAGGGATCGGAGGCCTTCAGCTCGAAGAATCCGGCACTCATGACCGAGCCGTCGGGGTTGGAAAGGGAGTCACCAATGGCGGCATCACACCCGGGTAAGTCCATCTGCGGCAATCCGATATAGCCGTTTTCAACCTTGTAGATGGATCCGGCCTTGCTCAGGGTTCCTACGAGGGTTTCCATGGTCACTTCTATGAATAGTGTTGCGAAAGTATGATTTTCGGGTGCCTATGGGACTGCACCGAAGATCACGCCAGAACCCCGGCTGGGGCTCCGGGAAGGACCGCCTGCAAACCCGACATTCCGTGATTCTCAGAGGGCCAGCCAAGCTCTGCTCCGAGCCCTGCTGACGTGATGCCGGTCACCTACCTACGTCCCACGTGCACAACTACGCCTCGGAATACAGTTAGTCGATTCTTTTTAGGAATAAATACTTTCTTACTGAACTTAATCCCCTCGCAAGCAAGGCGAACCTCAGACCTCATGGCGTAGGCCTTGGTTCGTTGCTGACGTTTATGTCCCGATGATTTGGTAGGTCAGGGGGCGGTGGTCGCCGTTACCGGACGCCGGGGTCGCGTGTCGTCGGGCGGCAGAGGGGTTCGAAGTTGACCCCGCAGTACGTGTCGATGTTGCGCGGCCGTACCCGCGCGGAGGGCTCGGCCGGGCTGGTGCGCCGCCGGCCGTCCGCGCAAGCTCAGCGACCGGCAGGCGGCCCGGGCCTGGGCCGGGCAGGGTGTGAGTCAGACCGAGATCGCCGCCCGGCTGGGGGTGGCCCGGTCGGTGATCAGCGGGCTGGTGGCCCGGTACGGGGCACCCGCCTCGGGACGTACGCCGCGCGACGTGGATGCCGCTGGCCGTGGCCGAGAATTCGAGCTCAACCAGGCTGGTAATGACGAGATCGGCACTCAGATCCGCCGCTGCGTGTGTACCCGCCACCGCCAGGGTCGTGCACCCAGCATCATGGGCGGACCGCAGGCCAGCCGCTGCGTCCTCGACGACGAGGCAGCGGCCGGGGTCGAAACCCAGCCGCCGGGCGCCGAGCGCAAAAGGTTCGGGGTCCGGTTTGCCGCGTACGACGTCGTCGAAGGTGACTACCACGCAGGGTGGCACCAGCCCGGAAGCCGTGATTCGTGCCGTGGCCAGGGACCGCGTACACGAGGTGACAATCGCTTTGCGATATTCCCCGATGGCCGAGAGCGCTTCGGCGGCTCCGGGAAGGACGGTGATGCCGCCGACTTCGGCGATCTCGATTTGTTGAATGCGCTCAAAGGCTTCGTCGAACTCTTCGGTCGGAACCAGGGAAGCCACAATGTCCTGGGCCGGCTGGCCGTGGGCGCCGTCCAGGAACGATGGATCTAGTTTACGTTCGGCACACCACGCGAGCCAGGCCCGACGCACCGCGGGGGTCGAGTCTATGAGGGTGCCGTCCATATCGAACAGGACAGCGTCAAACGTCTGCCCGATCACGGGTCGCAAAGGCCGGCTCACCTCAGCGGCATTGGCTCCGGATACGAGGATGGTGCGGTCATTGAAGTGGGTCATAGATGCGGCGTCTTTCTTTTTCGGCATTCCGGCATGGATTTCGTCCCTATCGCCTGTGGAATCCCCGTTCGAAGAAAAATCTAGCCCTCATGTGGGGGGGGTGATGAGGATTCGAACAGTGATTGGCGCCAAGCCCTCTAGGAGGACTCCTCGGGTGGAACGACGCCGAAAAATCCTGGGACTGCCTCCTGCAGGCTCACGCTTCTCGCCTCAAGGGAAGTTCTCCAGGGCCCGACGGCCCGAGGATGTCCGAAAGGAAGATTGGCTGTGGCATCATCAACAGCTGGGGACTATTGGCTGGATCGGCTTCTGCAATGGGGAGTGGACAAAGTCTTTGCCTGCCCGGGCGACGGGATCAACGCAATCGTGGCAGCCATCGGGAAGGCCGAAAACCCGGCTTTGCGGTCGGCGTCTCCGGCTCGAGCGGCAAAATCTTCAGCTAACGCCTGGGCCAGCGCCAGAAAGGGGTCTCGGTTCAGACGCCCGCCTCTTGTTTCCGCGCTTCCTGGTCAAGAGCTTCCAACACCCGCGCGTTGTTTGCCGCGTCCGTGAGATCGTAGCGGAGCGGCGTACCGTTTAGGACGCTGTCGGCGAAGTGTTCGCCCATCCGTACGAAGTGGTTTACACCCTTGACCTCGTGAAAGATAGTGTCCTGCCCGAAGTGATGCTCCTCCAAGACCGAATCCTCCTCCAAGAGCCCAAAAGGATTGTCGAGGTAGAGCCGGCCCTCAGTGCCCGTGAGTTCTAAAAAGTTGCGGCGCTCGAGGTTCACTCCGGTATCAAAAAGCGCGGTTGCGCTGCCCGGAAAGCGCAGCATGCCCGCAATGCTGACGTCAATTCGACCTCCGTCGTTGGCGTCGCGGTAGTTGCCAAAGGCGGAGACTCGAGTGGGCTCCTGCGCCGCGACCATCCGGCTCACGTTGACGCAGTAGCACCCCGTATCGAAAAGTGCGCCGCCTCCGAGCCCGGTATACCAGCGGATGTTGTCGTCCCCGCCCGCATCGAAAGAGTGCCCGACGTGGACAAACGTCAATGTGCCCACCGCATGGGCCGCGAGCAGCTCTTGCAGCTTCTCGAAACGCGGGTGAAAACGGTACATGAACCCTTCCAGGACTTTGAGCCCGGTCTCGTCGGCCTTGCGCGTAATCTCCTCGCACTCGGCGGCGCTCATCGCCAAAGGCTTCTCACAGAGGACGTGCTTGCCTGCGTCCAAGGATTTGAGAATCCACTCGAGGTGCAGTGCGTTTGGCAGCGCAATGTAGACAGCGTCGATGTCCGGGGAAGCGAGCAGCGCCTCATAAGAGCCAAACGCCTGTGGGACGCCGTGCTTGTCGGCGTACTCCCTGGCCTTTTCCTCGGTGCGGGAAGCGATACCAACGACCTCACCGTTTCTCGTTTCCTGCAACGCCGGAATTGTCTTGCGGACGATGCGGGCGCTGCCCAGGACGCCCCAACGCAATTTCTCACTCATTGAACTCTCCTTTTTTTACAACCTACCCCGCCTGAGAAGGGTACCGTGAACCGCAGCGCTAACTGGCCCGGATATCGCAACAATAAATGCCCATAGAACCGGAGCGCTCTTCCCGCGCGGTGGCTTGGAGGGTTTAAAGCAGTCGCGACCCAGCAGGGAATGCAACTTAACGCTGCGGGAAAAACGGTAACTGGATCCAAGTGTCACATTCCAAGGATCAGCCCCTGGAGAATTCTCGAATGCAGCCAACTGCCGAGCTATCGGATGCTATTTCATTACCCGTAGGTTGGCTGAGTCAAGGCTGGATCAGCCAACACAACAAAAGTAGCACCCCAAGAGCCCTCCCAGAAACAGAAATATAGATCGTCCGAGGTGCGGCTGTGGGTGCATGCGGTCACCGTCCATAGCGGAACAAACCCGCCAACCATACCTAAGACCAAGTAAGGGCGTTCGACCACCACGGCGCACAGCGGCATTGGAACGCCAAGTACGAAGGGCCTTAAAACCGTGGGACGTCACCTCCGTGGCGCGCCCTGCAACGTCAGGGTTAGTCGCCGGCCTTGATCAGGAGTGCATCACCATCATGAAGAACTGTGCGCGGTGATCGGTAGCCGTCGGGTCGGCCAGGTATTGAATGGCCGCTCCTTCGAAGACCATGAGGAAGGACCTTACCAGCGTCGGGAGGCTATGCGCCAGCACTGATCACCACTGTTTTTGGCCGCGGAAGAGCCGGAAAGGCTCTTCAGAATTGAGGGTGTAGTTTCGGTCTGAATCCGCCGGATTCCAGCAGTGATCTTGCGACGTAGTTGGTGAGGTTGCGGAAGCCAAGAGCGGATCCGCGTAGGTGTTCGAGCCGGCCATTGATTGCTTCCGTTGGAGGTACCTGGTCGCTCGAAGTATGCCAACACGTCTGCTGCCCGGCGATTGAGGGTCCGCCCGAGTGTTCTGAGCTCGGTGAGTGCGCTGGGAACTCCGGTGCTGACGGATTTGATCACGGCTTGCATCAACTCCCGCCCTTTGGGCCGGTCTGGTTCCCGGTAGGCGGCAACCATGCGTTGGTAGATGCCCCAGCTCGCTTCCACTTCGACATGCGTATCCGTAGAGAACAGGGTTTCAAGGCGTTGGCGTTGCTTGTCAGTGAGCAGATCCGCCCCGGTATGAAGCGTCAGCCTAGCCGAATACAGTGGGTCGCCGGCCCGCCCGCGATGACCGCATGTCTGCTGCTGAACGCGTCGGCGGCAGCTATCCAAAGCCTCCCCAGCCAGACGGACGACATGGAATGGATCCATCACCGGAACAGCGTCGGGGAGCTCTTCGGCCACTGCGCTCTTGAACCCGGAGAACCCGTCCATGGCAACGACCTCGATCCCGTCCCGCCACGGTTGTGGGCGTGCCTTCAGCCAGGTGGCGAAGACCTGTTTTGAGCGGCCTTCGACCATGTCCAGCAGGCGGGAAGGGCCCGTGCCATCACGGATCGGTGTGAGATCAATGATGACGGTGACGTACTTGTCTCCGCGGCGGGTGTGTCGCCAAACATGCTCATCGACACCAATGACCTTGACCGCGTCGAACCGGTGCCGGTCATCAATCAACACACACTTGCCTTCGGCCAGGACGGCCTTGTTCGCGGTATTTCCAGGTCACGCCCAGGCCTTCGGCAACGCGGGCGACAGTGAGGTGTTGGCACACGATTCCTTCCAACGCCCACCGCAGCCCGCGGCGGGAGAGTTTCGCCCGCGGTTCGGCGGCCTTGGACGTGTCTTGCCGCCATACTTTCCCACACCCAGAGCATTTGTACCTGCGCACTCTCAGCAGCAGTGTGGTTGGGCGCCAACCGAAGGGTTCATGGCCCAGCCGACGAGTCACCGTGTCCCGAGGGATGCCTTGACTCCCGCAGTTCCGGCACCAGTCATCCGGATCAACAACACGGCAGGCCAGGACGGCCTGATCGCGGCTCAGGTACTGCCCCGTGGCCTCGAGTCCGAGCTCATCGAGGCGGCAGAATGTGGTCAGGTCAGGGCGATGGAAGGTAGCGTGGAACACGAGGGCCAAGAGGCAAGAGGAATCAAGATCTAGACAATCCGATTCTCTCCCAAGGCCCTCACCTCAACCGAAACAACCTCCCGCCCCGGACTCCTCACGTGGCAACGCTGACTACACTCTCAATTCTGAAGAGCCAATAATATGCCGTAGCCAAGGGCGCATTGGCCTCTTTGGCTATGGCCCGGATGGTCACTGCCTGAACACCCTCACGACGCATCAGTTCAACCGTCGCTGCAATTAACTGTTCACTTCGGTCTTCTGCGGCTACCCGCATGGCTCACTCTATAGTCACTTGGTTTCGGCCCGACAGGGGCACTTCCTTACAGTAAGACTCTTGCTTGCGCCATGGAAAAGCTTTAACATCTTCATCATGAACGGTTGACCTAAACGCCTGTTCATGTAAGGATATTCACAATATCGTGACACACATCACAAGGAAGCTGTTTATCATGCGTAGTCAGACCATCGAGCCTTTGGAAGTCCTCCTCACCACGCCCGGTCAACGTTACGAGTTGCTCGACGATGCAGAGGCCAAGCTCCGGCAGGTAGCGATGGCCCACCGGTGTGCCGGCATCCTGGTCACCCGCCATGATCCATCCCGGTACTCGCTCGCACTCAGCGACACGGTTCCCTTTGGGGAGACCTGGGAGCAGACACTCTCGTAACCGTCGGTGGACGGCCGCACTGCCGGGCCGTCACCGTGGATCACTTCCGTTTGGTCTCATTGGCCAACGACATGCTCACCGCAGGTCCGCCAGCGGGTCTCCCGGGAGCAAAACGGGGGCCGCGGCCTGAAGACGGACAAAGCCTGAGCCCACGGGCAGTTGCTGTTGCGCGGTTACGGCATCCTCTTGCGAAGCAATGGACGGACTGTGGCTCGTCATGCGGGGCCGGGACCTGATCCTGCACGCACCCGCCCGCTCCCCCTTGCACCGCCAGCAAATCATCCTGCACGAATTTAGCCACATGATCCTCCATCACGACGACGCGACGGTTCCCGATGGTTCCCGGTGGGCCTATAGGCCCACGCAGCCTGCCGTGCGGTGTGTTCGCGCATTCGCTCGATGCTTGAGGTCAGCCGTTCGTGGAATGTGATGGGACCGAATCCGCCGTCGTCCTCTGTGTACGAAGCCTGTTCCGCGCGCTGCAGGCCGTAGAGCTCGGCGACCATGTCGCTGTGTTTCCACCAGCAGTCCGGCACCACGGAGGTTGGCAGATGGTAAGTATCCACCAGCCACTGCACCCACTGTCCAAGGTGTTTCCAAACCGCCTCCGCGGTGCGAGGATCCATGTCGCGCCATCGGTATGTCATCGGAACCCGTTTGGAGCGTTTGCTCTCGGTCGAGCCGAACAGCATGGCGGCAAACTCGTCTTCGGCGCCTCCGCCGACGGTGTATTCGAAGGACTCTTCCTCATCCATGGTGTTTTCCTATTCGTCTGCCGGTGCGGCGTTCTCGCTGGTCTCTTGGCGCCGGCGGTGGCCTGCGGCGAGTTCGAGTTCGGTTTCGTTTTTGGACACACCGAGCTGCGTGGCGTCTTTGCGTTTGTGCCATTCGCGCAGGTCCAACAGAATGGGGCGGGTTCGCCTGCCCAGCATGATCGCTGTTCCGACGGGAAGTCGGCGGATCTCGTGCAATGGGATGACCGGGGTTTCCCGGATCTGTTCGCCATCCTGGCGCCCCTGAGCGGACCATGACCGGGTATTGACGGTGGTGCTCCGTTCACCGATGAGCCCGTCCAGGGCCCGCAGGTCGCGTTCGTCCGATCCACCACCAAAGATCACTTTGATGATGGCGGCGTCCCAGATGGTGGCCGCCTCGTCTATGGACCAGCCGGACCGTGCCTGGGACAGGGATTGGAGCACGACCATCGTGGAGATGCCGATGCCGCCGCCGTCGAGAGCGCCACAGGGAGTCCGGGCCATGGTGAAAGGTTCGCAATCTCGTCCAGGATCAGCGACAGCGGCGGATCCAGCCGTCCCCCCAGGGCAATAAACGCCATCTCCCGCGCCGCGTAATCGATGTCCTCGATCAGCGCCGACAGGTACGGTCCGGCTGCGGCGGCCCCGGATTTTGTGCCAATCAGGTAGAGCGTGCCGCGCTGACGGATGAAATCCTTGGGATCAAATTGTTCTGCCTCACCGTGCGGGTCAAGTGCCGACAGAACTTTTGGAGATGATAGAGGCGCGACGGCGGCCGTGACGCCGATCCACGAGTTTGAGGTGTTGCGGGGTCATCTTCAATGATTCCCATCAGATCGGCCTGCCAGCCAAGCGCGGCTTCCGGCTGGCCCAGAATCTCCAGCGCCGAAACGCCCTCACCCTGTCCCCGGACAGCGCCGCCGCATGCAGCAGGCATTGCAGCACAATGACGGATCGCTTCTGCCACGCGGCATTCTCGCCTTTGACTTCGGTGTCCATCTCGGGGTCCTTGCAACCGCGGACCGGCGACCACCGCAGCGTCGTCGGCAATCCCGACGTGCCCTGTGGATCGAACACCGTCACTGGCCGGCCGCCGGAGGCCCGGGCGCGCATCGTCACCACCAGGTTGTCGGCACGGGTCGACGTCGTCACGACGGCTCCGGGTGCATCGAGAATGGCGTTGATGAGTCTTCGCCGCCACGGCCTGGCACTGGATCGACCCAGCGCTGCGCTACCAGCGAGCCTACGAGCTCCTGCGACTCGGCGGCCACCTCGCCTTCTGGAGTGCCACCCATGTCATTCCCGAAGGCGGAGACCCCGTTCTTCTTCGAGATCCAGGACGTCTACGAGGAGATCAGCGAGGGATGCCCGCGCGCGAAACCTGGCTGCGGCCTGGCGACATCCCCCACAGCCGCGCCGAGAGCGACCGAAGCGGTCTCTTCGAGGACGTGGTCGTTCGCCACTTCGATTGGGACGTCAGCTACGACGCCGAGGAGTACCTCCAGCTGCTCGACACGTTATCCGGCCACATCGCCATGCAAGAATGGCAGCGCAGACTGAGTGCCCGCACCGCTGAGCGGACACCATGACGTCGCCGGGTGTGATCCTGACGACCCGTGGTCCGGTTAGGTACCACAGGCCCCCTGCAGCGGATCTTGGTCCCTAGGACTACAGGTGTCCGGTGAGTGCGGAAGGTGTCCATGCGGGCCACACCGGATCACCAATGAGACGCCCGCTTTCGTAGTTGGCAAGGGGCAGGAACGGCGTGGGCGCGCGGCTGTTGTCGTAGAAGATGCAGCGGTCAGCGAGGTCGCGTGCTTCCGCGACCAGGTCCCAGAGGCGCCGATAGCGTTCCCGCACCTTGGTTTCGGGAACTGTATGTCCGCCCTGTGCTGCCCGGTATTTCACTCGCAGGACAGTGACTTCCTCTGGGACGAGCATTACGTGCAGGGTGACAAGGTAGCCGGCAAAGGTGCCTTCTTTTATGGCTCAACTTTGCTGGGATGGCTGAATACGGTCTCGGTGATGAAGGAACGCCGGTGGTTTAGCGCGTCGTCACGTGCCGCCATTGCAGCAGCGGAAGCATCTTAAGCATGCTCGGCCTCATGGCCGGGCCAGCGCAGCGCTGCGATCTCATCTGCATTGATAAACGGAGGGTGCGTAACTGGTTGCAATACAGCGTGCACGAACGTGGTCTTACCTGCGCCGTTTGGTCCCGCAAGGACATGAAGGACGGGTGAACTCACGCTGGATTGGCGCTGGGGTTGCGAACAACTGCATGGCCCTGCTTATCCGCTTCTGCCCAGGGCCGACCGGCTTCTTGCAAGCGGTCTTCCAAACTCAGTCCCGCGATCTTTGCCGAGATCTGCTCATCCCACGCCACCCGGACCATGGCCTGCGCGGCATCCGGAAGACTGTCATAGGACGACTGTGCCGTCAGAACTTTGTTGATCGCTCCGTGCGTGATTATCGGCGACGCTTCCAGTTCGCGGCCATTGCGAGCCCAGTGATCCAACTGCTGCGCAGCACTGCGGCTTTGAATCTCGCCGGCGACCTTCGCGGCCCCGAAAAGTTCCCCATCAATGCGAGTTGGCATCGTCTTCATAATTAGACCGTAGCATCCCGCTACACTTGGCACCATGGCCGTGAGCGGAAGTAACTCATTTGCCGCCGCACCCGTATGCGGGACCTCTAACGGCACGGATCACTATCCCGGAGGTGGATCGTTGGCCCCGGGCGACCACCGTAGGTGGAGCGTTAGTCGGCGACCATCTCGTCGTCGCTAAGCCAGCTAACGGCACAGTTCTGAAGATCCGGGCTCCGTGCCGCTTCGAGATGATCTACGCCATCGCCGACGGTGATCCGTATGGCATCCGCTGCCTTGGGGAAAATGGTGCCCAACGCTTCACGAAACCGGGCAGCTCCGGTCGGCGGAACATGCGTGTCGGCTGCCCAAGCTCGAAACTGATCGCAGTCGGGTCCAGTCCGGCGTAGCAACGATCGCGGCGACTCTTGTGACTCGTATATCAGCTCCGGCTAGGGCGACAGCGATATCACCACCCATAGACACCCCCGGCCACGTAGTGATTGCTCAAAGCATGCCGCGGCGCAGCTCGGCATTCGGGAACGGCCATTACGGAAAAGCACTACATCACGAAAGCAACGGAATCTCCTGACCTCACCGCGGCAGTGGAGCAATTTGACAGTCAAGAACCTTACAACGGTTCAAAAAACGTCTGCACTTGGATGACTTGAACCAGCAGTACATGTTGCGCGCGGGGACACCGAAGCTGCCCCGTCCTAAGCGTCAATACGAGGACGCAACCGACGACCAGTTGGAGGTGGAGACGCTGCCGCTGCTGAGCGACCAAGGCGACGGCATGAGGAGCCTCATTAACGTTCTCATCCCTTTGCTGACCGCTACCTATCCCATTCTGACCCGGATCCGCGAGTAAGAACTTTTTGACAGGGGTGTGTTAAACCGAACAAGTGCCCCTTGAGCTGGGAAAATAGTAGTTGCGAAGCCAAAATTTTCCAGACAGAGAAGGACACCTGTTCAG
>NZ_JASISR010000053.1 GCF_030063245.1 Paenarthrobacter sp. PH39-S1 | reverse complement strand
CGGCTGCAGATAGTACTCGTGCACGAACTGACGGATCTCCTCACGGGTATACCCCTGGATAGCAACTGTCATGGCTGTCTCCTTCAATCAATATGAAAGAACCGGGTGGCTCACAACCAGCTTGACGCAGAGGGGGAGCGACAAATTCGCCGTCGAACCCGTGAGCTGGACACCTCGCCGCTAATGCACGTCGCCGTGTTGCCGCCCCACCCAGGCGGCCCCATTCTGCTGATCAATGAAGGCGGAAAAGGCGAGTCGGCGTCAAACACGACGGCGACCGCGTTGCCCGAAATGGAATGCGGGTCAAAACGTCAGCCTGGACAAAACGGCGCGCTGTCATACGTCGATCGTATGACAGCGCACCGGCGGGGCCTATGGCGATCCGGCTCACCCCAATGGCGTCGCGGAAGCGGAGTAGTCTGGTCGCGGAGGCCGGGAAAGCACCATGATGCGACGCTATACCAACCGAGCGGAAGCCGGACGGTGTCTGGCAGCGGCCCTGCCGCAGTTCAGGAACCGTCCGGAGGCGATATCGCTTGGGCTGGCGCGCGGCGGTGTTCCCGTTGCTGTGGCGGTCGGCGCTGAGCTCGGCATTCCATCCGGGGCTCTGATTGTCCGAAAGCTCGGCGTTCCCGGTCAGCCCGAGACCGCCTTCGGCGCCTTGGCCATCTGCCGAGGTGACATCGTGCGCGTGATCAATCCGCCATTCGTGGACCGGCTGCTTCATAGTGGGATCACCCGAGCAGACCTGAATCAAGTGGAAGACCGCGAGCGCGCTGAGCTGCTGCGGCGGGTTGCGGACTACGGTCTCCCGGATACCGATCTTGCGGGCATGACTGTCATCCTGACCGATGACGGTGTTGCCACCGGTTTCACCATGCTTGCGGCAGTGGAGGCAGTCCGCCGTGGAGGCCCTGCCGCCGTCGTCGCCGCCGTACCCGTCGGCTCCTTGGAAGCATACAAGACCGTCGCCGGAGCGGCGGATTCGGTGATCTGTCTGCGCATCCCTGGCAATTTCCGCGCCGTCGGCAATGCCTACCTGGACTTCGAACAGGTCAGCGACGCGGAGGTGGCCCGGTTACAGGGTCCGAGGAGTCCCGGCGGCTGTTGAATTCGTTGCCTGGCGGCCGATTGTGCAAGTGATGAGCAAGCCGCCGGCTCCGGCCCAGAACTTTGCATCAGACCGGCTTTCACCGCGCCTTCGAATCCGTCGCACAGACTGCACGACCCGGGCAGAGGTATCCGGTGCCTACCTCTGCCCTTTCAGCCCCAGTGCCTTTTCGATGGCGTCGGGATCATCATGAGAACCAACTGCGCCGGGTTCGGTCCAGACCAAAAAGGGCCTATCTTCAACCACGATCAGGGACAGGTCCTTGCCCCGGCCCGCTTTCGCATTGATCCCTGTCAGGATGCTGTTGATGTCGCCTGTCGCCCTGACCAGCTCGGCATCGTGGAAAGATGTCGCCGCCCCACCTGCTGATTCCCATAATCCATGAACAAGGCAGTCACCGGCCGGGCTCGCAAAGCAATAAATCTTGTGCGTGATCGGGCCGAGTATCCAGGAGCGCTTATGCGGTTTGGCAGCCAAGTCCGCCTTCAGTCCGAGTGCCTTTATAAGTGTCTGAAATTCGTCGTGGGGACCAATCGCCCCGGGTTCATCGGGACCTGTCGCACTCGGTGTTGTCCAGACCAGGAACGGCCTGTTGCCGACCACGATAAAGGACAGGCTCCGGCCCTGAGCCTTTTTCTCCTCAACCCTCGTCAGGATGGCATTGATGTCACCCGTCGCCCTCACCAGCTCGGCATCGTGAAAAGATGTCGCCGCCTGCTCAGCGGTCCCCCACAGTGACGTAACAACGCAGTCGGCCGCCGGATTCGCATAGCAGTGGACAATGTGGTTCGTGCTGATCCACCACGAGCGGTTCTTGGGTTTTGCAGGCTTTAGTTGCTCCGGCGCATCCATATCCGTCACCTTTCGCTCAACAGTCGCTTTCACGCGGGCCGTTCCTCATCACCCGGCAAGGCGAGCATCCCACCTGCAATCCCCCGTGTCAAAGGGAGTGAGGAACGGCGCCGCAACCACGTGCGCCACCGTCTCCCGCGGCCCTTGGCCTGGCGCTTTTCCCTCTGCACAGTCCGTCATATTGTTCAAGAACTCCCAAGTGGGCGGCCCCACAGCTCGCGTGCACCCTGAAGCACTAAAGCGGAAATGACCTCGGCTATTGCCGTCCGCGGTCGTCGTGTTTTGGCGTCGAGCCGTGGAAGTTTGTGGGGAGGTCAACCATACTCAGTACGTGGACAACGCGGGCACTCGCGGCTGCGAAGCGGATCCGATCATCGCAACCGCGGTCCCCGGGGCGAACGAAACTCTGATCGGTCTCGAATTGTTCACCGGGGTCGTGTTCCTCGGGGCAGGAACCTGGTAGGGGCTGCATGGCCGGTTCGCAAATAGCCGCTGTCCCTTTGTCTGGGTGGCATTACTCGGCCTATCGGTGTACACCGTGGCCGGTAGTTTGGCTTCGCTGAACACGCCAGGCATGAGGGCATGTTTTCGCTGGCGCGGCAGTGCGTCTGCCGGGGTGGTTCCTGATTGCGGCGGCGGTCTTGCCCACCGTTTTGTGGTTGAGCGAGATCGGCCCAGACGTGCTGGCCGGTCAACCGTCAACCAGCGCAACCACCTGGGAGGTCCCGACCAACCCCGTACACGTGCTCGACCTCGCACTCTTTCTTCCCGCCGTCTGCGCCAGCGGCGTGCTACTGCTTCGTCGCGACCGGGTCGGCTACGGCACCGCCGTAGGATCGTTGGTCTTCCTTGGCTTCATCTGCCTGCCAATTCTCCGCACGCCTTTCGTGGCGCAGGTTAGAGGTGATGTCCCGAGCTGGTCGGTGATGATTCCCATCAGTTTCATTGCAGCCACTACACTCGTCGTACTCCGGCGACTGCTTCACACGATGAGACCGAATCCTGACGCCATCGTAGGCGAATCGTCATGAGCTCGGATCAGCGCGAACCAAAGAGTTTGTCCGAGTGGGAACTGCGGCTCAAAGACGTCCCTAGTGGCGCGATCTTCACCAGCGAGGAGATTGCCGGGCTACCGGACCCGGTGCAACGCCTATTCCTTAGGACAATCCTTCCTGGGTCTCCGCTGACGGGCCGGCACGTTTGGATATCATCCGTTCGGCGGTGAGATCACCTTTTATCACACTTTCGATGAGCTGACTATCCCCAACTCGGGACGACTCGGCAGGAAATTTGGGACCGCCCGCTGGACCGACGGCGCAGCAGGGTTCAGTAGCTGCAGGGCCACGGCTACTTCAGCTTCCCACCCGCCACGCCGAGCGGAGTACCGCGGGTCTCCTTGACCATGGTGGCCCCGATGAAGGAAATGGCGCAGAGGACCATGATGTAGATCCCGACAGACGGAGACCAGTGGAACGCACCCATCAGGGCATCACCGATCAGCGGAGCGAAAGCACCGCCGAGAATGGCGCCCAAGGCGTACCCGATGGAAACGCCGGAGTAGCGCACATTGGCCGGGAACATTTCCGCGTACATGGCGGACATCGGCCCATAGGAGAGTCCCAATCCAACGGTCAGCACGAACACCGCGGCACCGAAGATCCAGATGTTCGCGGTATCGATCAGCAGAAACATCGGGACCATCCAGACAAAGATCCAGGCGTATCCGATCTGGAAGGTACGTACCCGGCCGATCCGGTCCGAAAGGGCGCCCCCGTACAGGGTGAACGTCAGCCAGCCCACGGACGCCACGACAATGGCCAGCAGGACCTGCGCAGTATCCATTTTCAGCGTCTTGGTGGCATAGGAGGAGAAGAAGGCGATGACCATATACCCGGCGGCATTGTTGCCGATGAAGATTACGGCAGTGAGGATGACATTGCGCTTATGGCTGCGGAACAGCACGCCCAGGGGCGCCGAAGACTCCTTCTTCCGCTGTGCCATTTCCACAAACACCGGGCTTTCCGCGACGGCCCGACGAATTACGTAGCCGATCACAATCAGCACAAGAGAGAGCAGGAACGGCACCCGCCAGCCCCAGGCCAGGAATGCCTCCGTTCCCAGCGCCGCCCGCAGCACGAATATCACCAGCGATGCGAGGATCAGTCCGACCGGCACACCAATCTGCGGATACGCGCCGAACAGACCGCGGCGGCTTAGGGGCGCATGTTCCACGGACATCAGCGCGGCCCCGCCCCATTCGCCCCCCGCGGAAAAGCCCTGAATAATGCGCAGCAGGATCAGCAGAATGGGCGCCCCGATGCCAATGGCGGCATAGGTCGGCAGCAGACCAATCAACGCCGTCGCCCCTCCCATCATCAGCAGCGTCAGCACCAGCATGGCCTTGCGGCCCACGCGGTCCCCGAGGTGGCCGGCAACGACCGCGCCGAGGGGCCGGAAGAGGAAACTGATGCCCAGCGATGCCCACGAAGCCAGCTGCGCCCCGGTGGAGCCGAGCGGACTAAAGTACAGCTGGGCAAAAATCAGCCCGGCCGCCTGGGCGTAAATAAAGAAGTCGTACCACTCTATGGTGGTCCCCACCATCGTGGCGGCCACCACCTTGCGGTCCTCGCCGGACATTTTCAGCCGCGGGCCCCCTTGAACACCCTCGGTTGCTGTACTGGACATTTTTCCTCCCAAATTCGTGGTTCGAGCGAATTCAATGGTGCGAGCGATGAATTACCGACAGATCGTTCAGTTGGTAAGAAACCTACCATCCTATTGTGATGCGGAGCACATGTGACACGCGGACCACAGGCGACGACGGCGGCGGGCCGGGTGGCGGCCGCGTGCCGGTCCGGTGCCGGGCCGGGCCGATGGGCTTAGTCCTCGCGCTGCAGAAGACTGCGCACCCGGGCGCGGACGGGCTCGCGGTCGTAGCAGTTGACGAGAGCACCGGCCATCCGCACCGGATCGCCGAAGAAAAAGTATTCGTACAGTGCCTGGCGTCCGGAAAAGGAGGAGGAAATGCTCGCGTCGTAGGCCAGCTTGAACAACCGCACGCGCTCGGGTCCGGTCAGTGTCTTGGCCTGCAGGAACAGCTCAATGTCCGGCAGCGCGGAACTGTTCACATCGGCCTCCCCTGGCAGCGCCATCAACCCGCTGGCGGAGAACTTGCGGATAATCGCCGGGGAAGCGCTGCGCGACCTTCGGGTACCAGTTACGCGCGGCGTTGAGCGTCGTCCACTTCGGCAACAGCACGCCATCGTCCGTCATGTCCGGCTCCGCCTCGGACGCCGTCATCAGGGCCTTGCCGATCTCCACCGTCTGGATCAGCTCGGCCAGATCCTCCTCAATGTGCTGGAAGCCGTCAATGCCGATGGACGCGGCCAGCTCACCGGCCAGGCCCGGGAAGAATTCACTCTTGGCGATGGTGCGGGTGACCACTTGGTGGGTCATCAGCGCGCCCGCACCGGTCTCGGAGCAGAAGCCGTTGCACAGTTCCGGGTGACCGAGCATAAAAATGCGTTCGTTGGGCACAAAAACGTCGTGAAATACGACGACGGCGTCCATCTCCTCGAAGCGGCTGGCGCTGGCCGCCGAGCTGCTCGCTGCCGGAGACCGAGCGGTTCACTTGCGGAGGGATCAGGGTGTGCGTGGCGAGCAGGTCAATCCCGGCAGTGCTCGTAGTATTTGCGGATGTTCTCCCCGTACATCGGGTCCGCTTGGGAGAACCACTTCTCCGCTGCGCTCAGCGCGGTCAGGGAGCTGTTCATGTAGTCACCGGTGCGCCCCAGGAACCCATTGGAATATTCCGCCCAAGTCCGGATGGCGGCGCGGCGGCGCCGAAGGTCCTCCGGGGTCCGCGGGACCAGGAACGAGGCGCTCACCCTGTCTCCGGTGGTGGGCGAGGTCTAGGTCAACGCGTCCTGGTATGCGGCATCATGCTGCATGTCGAATAGCTTGGCGTAGGTGCGGACCACATTCCGGCAGGGTGCTCGGCGATGTTCTCCGAGACCACCTCGCCATCGATCACCACATGCGGGTGCATGCCCGCCGTCGGCCCGGCCAAGGCGGCTAGAGGAGGTCCTCCACGCCCAGCTGGCTCTCCGGAATGGTAGTGAAGCTGCTATTGGCGAACGCCAGCGCATCCCCGCTCCGGTAGTCGAAATCCGTGACTTCGCCCAGATACAGCGTGTGGTCTCCGCCGTCGTAGGCCGCCCACGGCTGGCATTCGAAATAGGCCAGCACGTGAGAGAGCCTCGGTGCGGATCCACCTTCAACCCAGACCGGATCGGGTCCGGGCCGGCCGGCAAAATGCATCGCCAGCATGCGCTGTTCGGCACCGAGAATATTCACCGTGAACGGCCGGCCCGCGAGTTCATCGTGCGCCTTGGTGCTCCGCGCAATGCTCACCAGCACCAGAGGCGGCTCCATGGAGACGGAGGTGAAGGAATTGACCGTAATCCCGTGCCGCTTGGTGACGCCATCAAAGGTCACGATGGCCACCCCCGTGGCAAAGCGGCCCAGGCTGCCGCGAAAATGGTGTGCCCGGGGCGTGAGAGCACTGCGGCGCCCTGTCGAAAGGGAAACGGGATCGGGCCCCTTTCCCTCTGCCTTCGCTGTCATCATCGGTTCCTCGGCGGACTCACGTTCCATAATTGAACTGTTTGCTCTACTATTGAATTGTATCCGAGTGTGAGCCAGGGCACAAGAACCCCGGTCCTAGAAAGGAAAACCGTGGCCGACTCCCCCAGCCATTCCCAGACACTTTCGCGCGGCGTCCGCGCGCTGGAAATTCTGGCGGCAGCATCAGCGCCGCTGTCCATTGCCGAGCTGTCCGCGGAGCTCGGCGTACATCGGTCAATCGCCTACCGCATTCTGCGCACGTTGGAGGATCATTCATTGGTGGTGCGCGACGACGGCGGCCGTCTGCTTCCGGGGGCGGGCCTGGCAGTGCTGGCCCGCAGTGTTTCCCGCGATCTGCAGACGGCCGCGCTGCCCGAGCTCACCGCGCTGGCCGAAGAGCTGAATATGACGGCTTTTGTCGGGATCTGGGATGGGGAGGACTGCGTCACCCTGGTGACCGTGGAGCCCCGGCAGTCGGGCGCGGCTCTGGCGCAGCGTCCGGGAACGCGCCATCCACTGGCACTCGGAGCGCCGGGAATCGCCATCGCCTCCGCACTGACTCCACAGCGCTGGCGCGAACTCGTCCCGGACCAACCCTACCGCGCCGAGGCCGCCGCTGCGCATGACCTCGGTTACGCCGTCAGCCATGATGAGGTCATCAGCGGCGTGTCCTCGGTGGCTTCCCCGATCCTGGTTCCCGGCCACCGCCCGGCCGCCCTGGCCGTCGTCTATATCCGGACTACTCAACAGCCGGAGATGATAGGGACAAGACTGGCCGCGGGCGCGCAGCGCATCCAGGCGCAGCTCGGCTGAAAACGCGCGCAATGTGTCAGTTGGGGGTCCGCACCTGGGACGCCAGATCCCAGTCGGCGGTTCTTTTGCGTTGCGGTCGTACACGCAATGGCGGGAAGGATCGATTGATACTCACAACAGGTCAACTGCCAGCGTGTGTCTGGGTGGCGGTTCGCACGACGACTGGTCCTAAGGGGAGGCGGTCATGGCAGGTCCACTGCTGGAGACCAAGCTCTGCGCGTGACAACGATCTGGTGTTGTTTTGGACCTACCTTATCGCGGCGTTGAAGACGACGGGTGCATCCGTGATGGGCGCCTTGTTCGCGCTCGGATCCGCGACGATGGACATCAAAACGGCCCCTCCCGCTGCCGTTGCCACCGGAATGCGGATGACGTTCGCAGTCGCAACGATTCTCATCGTTGGGCGCACTCGCAGTAGCGGTGGGAACTCACCGCCGCACATTGCGCACGGGGGTGCCTGATCCGGAAGCAGAGTTGCAGACGGACAGGGAAGATTCGGATGACCTCACGGCTCGTTAAGTCGCTCGGGCTCGGTTTTCACGACGCCCGCCGCCACTGTCCGCCCGCGCATCATCATCGCCGCAATGATGCCCAGAATAAAGAGGCCGGCCGCGGCGGCCAGGGACACCAGGAATGCCGCGGCATACCCGGAGGATTGCGCGACGCTGCCGGCCAGTGCGGAGCCAAGGGCGGAGCCGGCAACGATGCCGCTGGCCAGCGCGGTCATGATGGTGCCCAGCCAACGTCTGGGGGCCAGCAGCCCGCCAACGCTGAAAATGGTCACCATGGCCGGCCCCACCGGTATGCCGAGGACCAACAGCACGGCAATCATTGCGGGGACGGATGCAGGAAGCAACAGCAGCGGGGAGAGAACCGTCATCAGCGCTGCCACGGTCACCCAGCGCCGCGGGTGACTGAACCTCGCGGGCCAGTAAGCCACCGAGAGCGCCGCGACGGCCGAGCTGAGCCCCATCACCGCGTACAGCAGTCCTGCCAGCTCGGACGCGCTGAAGCTTCCGGTGAAGGCGATCAGCCCGGTCTGAGCGCCGCCAAAAAAGGTCCCCATGCAGACCATCCCGAGCACGGGAACGGCCAGCCGCCGCAGGCTGACCGGCTCAGCCGTTTCGGCGCCCGGCCCGGGTTCGGCCTTCCGATGCCGGAGGACGGTGGCCTCGGTGGGGTGGACGGCAAAGAGTGAGACGAGAAGCAACGTCATCACGGCCGCCAGCACCAGCGGAAGCCACGGTGCCACGAGCGAGGCCAGGATTCCGACCAGCGCCGGGCCCAGCGCGAAGGTCAGCTCGTCGGCCGTGCTTTCGTAGGACAGCGCGGTCTCCACGGCCGCATCCCGCTGCCCCGCCGGCAGCCGGACGCTCAGCGACATCCAGCGCACCCGCGCCAATGGCCCAACCTGCGGCGAGGTGGCGCCGCTAAGGAGGGCGGCCCCGAGCACCATTGCGACGGCCGGCGACGCAAAGCCATCGGCCCTGTAGGTAAGTACGACGACGGCGGCAAGGGTCAGCGCGTTCAGTACGGCGGCGCTGAGCAGAACATGCCGCTGACCGAATTTGTCGGCCAGGAAACCGAGGACGGGTGCACCGGCCGCGGAGCCGATTCCGACCGCGCCGGCCGCGAGTCCGCCGATGGCGTACGAGTGGCTGACGCTGGTGACCAGGGTCAGGACGCCTACGGTGAGCATGGCCAGCGGGACACGGGCGAACAGACCAAGGGGGATGAATCCTGGCCCTGCCAGACGCGGCAGGGAGGCATAACGGCCCAGCAGACCGCGACGTGATCCGGGCGGACCGCCAGCAGCGGAGATTCCGCCGGAGGCAGCAGTACCGGGTGCGGCCGCGCCGGCCACGGCAGGGCGAGGAACGGGGGCGGTAAACGCCGGCTCAGAGCGGTGGTCGGCCGTTTCCGGCCGAGAGGGAAGAGGGGTAGTCATTTTTCCGGTCGCCTCAAACTATGCGCATCGTCCCCCCTCCCGATGCGCGCAACCCGGATTCACCGGTAATTCTATCCGCACGTGGCCATCCAGGGTGACCGTGAAGAGACCCTGACCGTGCGGAGACCTTGACAATGTGTTTGCACGGAAAAAATCGCCCGGCTATTATGCGGTTACATCATTTCGCGGCTCGAGAGGAACGGCTGACGTGACATATTTGAACTCCAAATGGCATGAGTTCTTCCTCGCAACCGCAGGAGCCGCAGCGGCGCTGGCCGGACTCATTATTGTTGCGATGTCGGTAAACATCGCCAAAATCATCGCCATCCCTTCCATGCCCTCGCGCGGAGCCGCGACCATCGGATCACTCGTCCTCATCGTCGTGGTCTCGGCTGCCTCGCTCATCCCCGGCCAATCCGATCTCATGCTCGGTCTCGAGACGGTGCTATTCGCTGCCGGTGCTATGGCGCTTTACCTTGACGCCGGCCGGAAATTCACCTTTCTTCGGGCGGAAATTCCGCTGGGTCAGAGCCTCACCAAGGCAGCGTTCGGGCCCGACCAAATCGCTCCGTTCCTCGTCGGTGGAATTTTGCTGACCGGCTCTAATCCGGATGGTGTCTACTGGATTGCTGCCGGCACAATCCTGGTCTTCATCGGTTCTGTCATCACCGCCTGGGTGCTGTTGGTCGAAATTCTGCGCTAAGAGTTCGCCATGGCCGCGCCGTCGAGCACGGAAACCGTGGACCCGGTCCGGCCCTTGTGCACGTGCAGCTGCGCCGGAATGCGGAGCTTCATCTCCGCCACATGGCTGACCAGCCCGACGACGCGTCCCCCGGCCCGCAGTCCCTCCAGCGCGTCCATGACCTGCTCCAGCGACTGCTCGTCCAGCGAGCCGAACCCTTCATCGACGAAGAGCGTCTCAATATCCACCCCACCCGCTTCCTGCTGCACCACATCAGCCAGACCGAGCGCCAAGGCAAGAGAGGCCATAAATGACTCACCGCCGGAGAGCGTGGCCGTCTCCCTGGACTGCCCCGTCCATTCATCCACCACCTGCAGCCCCAGCCCGGATTTTTGATTGCCGCCGGCCAGGGCGTCGCTGTAGCTGAGGGTGTAGCGGCCATCGCTCATGGTGCGCAGACGCCCTGAGGCGGCCGCGGCCACCTGTTCCAGCCGCGCGGCCAGGACGTAGCTGTTCAGCGGCATTTTATACGTGTTATCCCCCAGCCCGCGGACCGTGTCGGCAAGGCTGCCCACGCGGTCGGCGTGCCCGCGCAGCGGTTCCACCACCTCATCGAGCTCCGCATGTTGCTGCGCCGCGGCGCGGACAGCGTCGAGGGCCTGGGACGCCAGCCCGCGACGGAGCACCGCCTCGCCCGCTGTTTCGGCGGCGGTCCGGGCCAGGGCATGCAGCTGCCCCAGCCGCGCGTCGTTCGGAACTGCCATGCCGGCGTCGGCCTCATCCGCTGCCGTCATGACGTCTTCCGCCTCGAAGGAAGCGGCGCATCGGACCAGGTCTTCTTGGTGGCTGCGGATCCGCTCCAGCAAGGCCGAGGCCTCGTCTGCGCCCAGCAAGGCCTTGCGGGCAGATCCGGCGTCCACAAAGCGTGTGGCCGGCAGGGCAAGTTCCAGCGCTTCCTGCGCGGAGCCGAAAGCGGCTTTAGCGCTGTCGCTGGCCTGTACCGCGGTGCTGGCCCGGACCAGCAGCAGAGCGACCCGGCGCAGCTCGGACAGCTTGGCCGCCAGGGAGCCGAAGCCTTCCCGGGATGCTGCCAGCTTTGCGTCGAGCCGATTCACGTCCCGATGCATGGCCAGCTGCGAAGCGGCAAGACCGGCTGCCCGTTCCCGTGCAGACGCGCAGAGTCCGTCCTGCTCCCGGATTTGAACGCCGAGAATTTCCAGCTGCCGCTCCTGATTTTTGAGCGCAACCGCGCCGTTTTTCGCCTCGGTCAAGGCTCGGCCGGCGGCCGCAGCGTCCCGTTCCGTCGCCGCCTCGTCGGCCGCTCCACCCTTGGCTGCCAGCCCGGCAAGGTGCTGCCGGGCCTCGTTGAGTTTCTGCACAGCCGCGGCCGAGGCAAGCTCCGTTTCGTCACGGTGCAGCTTGGCCTGTTCCTCCTCCTCAACGGCCTGCAGCCCGGTGGTGGCAAGCTCCGAGGGGCACGGATGAAGCTCGCTGCCGCAGACAGGACACGGTTTCCCCTCCACCAGCTTCGCCGCAAGCTCGCCCGCCGCCAGCTCCAACCGGCGCTTCAACAGCTCCAGCCAATGTTCCTTGGCCGTCAGGAAGACCAGCTGCGCGTCATGATGTTCCTGCCCGCAGCGGGCCACCTGCTGCTCCGCCGTCCGATGAGCGCGGATGACAGCCAACAGTTCGGTTGCAGCGTTAACGGCGAGACTGCGTTGTCCGGTGGCCCCGGCCAGTACCCGTAATCCCTCCAGGCCCCCGGCCAGCGCGGTACTTTCCTTGGTGGCGGCGGCGGACGCCGAGGCATGTGTCAGCGCAGCGGCGCGGGCATTCTCCAAGGCGGTTTCGGTTCCCGCCAGTTCGGATTGCAGGGCTGCCAGGCGGTCCTCATCCGGCAGCGACTCCTCAACGATCGCTATCTCCCGATCCAGGCGTTTTTGCGCCACCACCAGCACGGAATGGTTCGGACCCCGCGGGTCGACCCCGTCTGAAACGGCCCCGGCTGAACCGGACAGGTCCAAGTCAGACACGTCCCTCCCGGCCCCAGTCAAACCGGACACGTCCGAGCCCACCCCAGCCGAACCAGCCGCAGCCGGACCGGACACACCCGCTCCGTACCCGGTCAGGCCGGTGAGCGGGAGCGCCGTTTTGTCAGCAAGCAACCGGTCAAGCGCGCGGGCCGCGGCGCCCTCGGCGGTGGCGGACACCGATGCCGCCCGGGCCAGCCCCGTCAGCTGCCCGGTCAGCACCTCCGCCTCCCGGTGCGCCAGCGCGCGCTGCTGCCAACCCACAAATTCGGGCTCCGCTTGGGCGAGGCGGCTGCGTTCAGCTTCTGCGCTCTGCAGTTTCCGGTGACGTGTCCGCAGCTGTTCGGCGAACTCCAGCGCCGCAGCAGCGGCCTGTTCGTCCGACCGGCTGGATGCGGCGGCCGCCTCGGCCGCCCCGTGCGCAAGTTCCAGCCGGCCGAGCAGTACGTCGAAGAGCCGGCGGCCGGCCGCCGCTTCGGCATCCGCGGCGCCCCCGTCCGCCGCGCCCGGCAGGACTCCCACCGGACCGGACCACGTCCCGGCGCGGTCTACGTCTGCGGCCCCGGGGGCCTCCCGCGGCGGCCCGTCCGGGGTGCGGCCCTGCACGCCCAGAAGGCTTTCTGCCTGGCTGCGGGCCAGGGATTCCAGCCGCTGCAGTTCTTGTTCCTTATCCGCCAGCGCCATCTTGGCCGCCACGGCATCCGCCGCCAACTGCCGTTCGAGGTTTTTGTAGACCTGTGTGCCGAAGAGCTTCTGCAGCAGTTCCTGCCGGTCGTCGGCCTTGGAACGCAGGAACGCGGCGAAGTCCCCCTGCGCCAGCAGCACCACCTTCGTGAACTGATCCTTATCCATGCCGAGCAGGCCGGTGATCTCGGCACCGGCCTCGTCATTGCGGGTGGATTTCTCCTCCCAGACCCCGTTTTCCTTCTCGCGCAGCTGGGTCTTCGCCTGCTGCGTGGTCGTCCCCGAACCCCGCTTTGCGGGCCGCTCCCAAGCCGGACTGCGCAGCACCTCAAGATGTCGCCCGCTGGCGCTGAACTCGCAGATGACCTGCGGTTCCATCCCCTCAGCGGCATGGTCGCTGCGCAGCCGTTTGCCGCTTTGCCTGGCTCCCGGGACGGAGCCGTACAGGGCGTAGCAGATGGCATCCAGGACGCTGGTCTTCCCCGCCCCGGTGGCGCCGTTGAGCAGGAACAGTCCCTGCCCGCTGAGGGAGTCAAAATCGATGATCTGCCGCTCCGCGAAGGGTCCGAAGGCCTGGATTTCCAGTCGGTGGATTCTCATTTGCCCGCCTCCTGCAGCCGGACGGCGTCGAGGGAGCCGAGCAGGACCGCCTTATCCTCCACGGATGTACTGCGCCCACGCACGTGTTCCAGGAAACCGCAGCACAGCTCCAGCTCGTTGGCGGCTGTGGCCACCCGGTCGCTGTAACTGGTCGGTCCCTTCGTCCGGGCATCGGCCGGTTCAAACGCCAGCACCAGTGTCTGCGGAAACCGGCTGCGCAGCCGCTCCATCGCGTGCGCCGGCCGTTCATTGTCGGTCAGGGTGATCTGGCAGTAGGCGGTTTCCGCATGCGCGTGCTCCCCTGCGGTGAGCAGCTGCTCGAGGCCCCCGCGCAAAACCGCGAGCTCCTTGCTGGCCGGCCACGGAATCGGTTTGACGAATTCCAGCCCGTCCGGACCGATCTCCAGCAGCCAACCGCCCTTGTCCTGCCGCGCTTCGGAAAAAGAGTAGGCCAGCGGGGAGCCGGAATAGCGGACCGTCTCGCTGAGCATCTGACGGCCGTGCAGATGCCCCAGCGCGGTATAGGCAAAGCCGTCGAACAGGTCCAGCGGCACGGCCCCCACGCCGCCCACGCTGAGCTCGCGTTCACTGTCGGAGCTGATCCCGCCGCTGGCAAAAGTATGCGCCAGCACGACGGAGTGCGTTGGCCGGCTCTGCTGCGCCAGATGAGTCCGTACCCGCTGCAGCGCCGCCTCCGTGACCGTGAAGTGCGACGGCTGCTCCACCCCCAGCGCCTCGGCCACCGTCCGCGGCTCCAGAAACGGCAGCCCGTAAATGGCCAGCTGTGCGTCCTTCCCCGTAGCATCGCGGCCCAGCTCAAACATCACCGGGACGTCCAGCCCGTCAATGCGGGTGCGCAGGTGGACTCCCCCGCGCTCCAGCACCTTGCCGGCAAAGCCCAGCCGGGTGGCCGAATCGTGGTTTCCGCTGGTCAGCACCACCGCCACGCCCTCCGCCGTCAGACGGGACAAAGCGTCATCGAGCAGATTAACCACGTCCACACCGGGGAGCGCGCGGTCATAGACGTCACCGGCCAGCAGCAGGATATCGACCTTTTCCTCCCGGACGGTCTCCAGCAGTTGATCCACAAAATTCCGCTGCGCGGCGAGCATGCCGACGCCGTGAAACGACCTGCCCAGGTGCCAGTCCGATGTATGAAGTAAACGCATGCTCCTACGCTAACGGCTACCACTGACAGTTTTGTCAGCGGTAGCCGTCAGCAGCACCCGTGGCGCGCCCCGTGGAGCAGTATTACGCAGGGAAGGTTATTGGACAGTGCCCTTGTCATCGAAGAAGTCCTGCGCATCCGTCGTTGCGGGTGTCTTGGTGGCGCCGGTGCCCGCAGGCGCGCCGGCGGCGGGAACCGGTCCGGGTAGCTCGGAAACCGGGGCGTTCACTGCCGGGTCCGTCTCCAAAACAGCAGCCCTGCGTCCCCTGCGTCCGCCGCCGGCACCGTTTGCGAGGGCGCCAACATCCGCGCCGCCGTCGGCCGTGCCGGCAACAACCTCGTCTTCGTCAAGCTCAAATTCCCCGACTTCCTCAACGTTCAGCCCGGAGACGCCGGCCGCGGTGACCCCAATGGTGGCGGAAAAAGCGCGGAACAGCAGGCCGGCCACGGCAGCACCGAGCAGCGGGGCAACCCAGAACAGCCAGAGCTGCTCCGCAGCCCAGCCGTCCGCGAAGAACACCACGGCCGTGGAACGGGCCGGGTTGATCGAGGCGTTCGTCACCGGCAGTGCCACCGTAATGACGGCTGCGAAGGCCAGCCCGATGCCGATCGGGGCCAGTGTGCGGTTGGCCCGTGCCTGCGTCGCACCAAGGACGACGGCAACGAAGATGGCTGTGCAGACAACCTCGATCAGCAATGCGCCGGCCAGCGGAACGGTCGACGGCGAATGGGCGTCAAAGCCGTTGGCCAGACTGTTGAACAGAGTATGGGTGGTCAGCTTGCCACCGCTGCCCGACACCGCGGGGAGGACCTGCAGCAGTGCAAAGAGCACCAAGGTCCCGACGGTCGCGGCGGCAACCTGCACCAGCACGTACCAGAGGGCATGAATCCACTTAATCCGGCCGGCGAGCGCCGCGGCAAATGATACGGCCGGGTTGAAATGGCCCCCGGAGACATGGCCGAAGGCGATCAGCCCGGCAATCAGGGCGAGCCCGAAACCGATGCCCACGGGCACGGCAGCCGAGCTGCCGGAACCGTTGAACAGTGCAATGCCCAGTCCGGCAAAGACCAGCAGAAAGGAGCCCAGCGCCTCCGCGAAAAGCCGGGCGGCGAGGCCGGATTCTGGACGCTTGACCACGGAGGTCCGGGCATTCCGGGCGGCTGGGCCCGCAACAGTACTGGGTGAAGTCATCAGTGAAAAATCCTTTGGCAATTGGTTTTGGTCGGCTTGACGCGGGTGTTCTCCAGCAGCGAACGCTGGGCCGCTTCCCGCTCAATGTTCCCCAAGATACTCTACCGAGTTGGCAGAAGGCTGTGACCGGAAGCGACCGGCGCGGCCTTTCCGGACGACGACGGCGGCGCCGCGGAGCTGCGCGAAAGGCGGGTTCCGCGATGGTCACGTTCGAGGTCGAAGCGACGGGGCCGCCGTGCGGGTGAGCGCCGCGGCATCAGATTTTGGCATCGGATTATGGCGTCAGATTATGAAGGTGGCGGGGTCAGATCAAAAAGATGGCAACAATAGCGGCGGCGCCAAGGGCGACGACGGAACCCGCGGCCGCGCGCAGCACCCCGTCTGCGGGAGCGGCGTGGGTCCCGGGAGCCTGGCCGTGCAGCTCGTGCAGGCGCAGCAGCGCACAGATGATGAGAACCGCCGTCGTCGCCGCGGCCGTCGCGGCACACAGCCCCAAGCCGAGTGGACGCCCGGACAGACCTGCGGCGCCGCCGTCGGCCTCCAAGGACGCCAGCCAGCCACGCCAGATGAACAGGTCCACCACCACCATGGTGAGCACGGTGCGCCGCCAGGCCAAGGACGTGCGCTCGGGCTGCAACCCCGGATCACGAGTTGACGGCTGTCCCCGCACCGTTACGGCCGGATCAGAATCAGCACGGCGAAGACCAACGCGGCGAGCGAAACGCCCAGCGTCATGGCCAGCAGCATCCAGGAATGCGGCAGTTCCTGCTGGTTGCGCATCGCTTGTTCCTGGTGACCCCAGCGCCGGTAGCTGACCACAGCCAGCATGGCGCCAAACGCGGCCAGCACCACGCAGAGCACCGCTCGGACGGCCCCGGGCGCGAACTGCGGGGCCAGCTGATCGATCGCCACCGATCCCGCCAGCAGCGCCAGGGAAGTGCGGATCCAGGCCAGGAAGGTGCGCTCGTTCGCCAGCGAAAATCTGTAGTCCGGGGTCGTGCCGGTCCGTCGCCAGGCGGGCTCGCGCATGGTGATCCTTCTCTGATGGGGCGGGGTACTGTCCCAAGTTTACTGTGCTTGCCGCGGGCATCTGCCGCAGCGGTGACCGAAGCGGTGTCCAACGCCGGGTTCCGCCCGCAAGCAGAGGCGCTAAATTGGAAGCATGGACTCCTCTACCGCCGAACCGTCCGCCGCAGCCGTCAGCCTCGCCTCACGTGTGCGCGGTTCGCTGATGGGCGGAGCCCTCGGCGACAGCTTCGGATATTTGGTCGCCTCCGACAGCATTGCCGCCATCCGCGCCCGCTACGGTAGCGCTGGGCTGCTGGACCTCTCGCAGGCCGCGGGGCCGGTACACTTCTCCGACGATACACAGATGACTCTTTACACGGTCGATGCCTTGGTCGAGGCGCTCGAATGGGCCAACGACGGCACGGCCGCGGATGAGACTGCCTGCCTCTGGCTTGCATATCTGCGTTGGCTGGCGAACCAGGGAGTCACGCCGCCGGCCAATGTGCCCGCCGCCCAGCCACGCTGGATCGACGGGCAGGAGACGCTGCACCACCGCCGGCACCCGGACGGGGCGTCCCTGAGCGGCCTGGCTGGCGGAGAGATGGGCACCCGTTCGCGTCCGGTCAATCCGGACGCCGAGGGGTGCGGAGCCCTCAGCCGCTCCGCCCCGTTTGGCCTGGTGCCCCATATTCCGGCGGAGGCCGTCTACAGCCTAAGCACCAATGGAGCGGCTCTGACGCACGGGCATCCCGCTGCTCTGCAGTCGGCGGCCGCGTTCAGTTGGTTGATCCACCGCATTGCCGTCGAAAATCTCACTCTGCAAGCCGCAGCGCTCTCCATGCGGGACCGGTCCGGTGCCGAGCCGGCAGCGGACGCACGGTTGCTGGGGCGGCTGGATACGGCCTTGGAACTATCCGCCGGACAGCCGTCACCGGCTGCCGTGCTGGGGCCCGAGGCACTCACATTGGCTCTGGGCAGCGGGGCCGCCGACCAGGCGCTGGGCAGCGGGGCTGCCGACCAGGCGCTGGCCATCGCCCTCTATGCCGTGCTGGTCACGGAGGAGGTCTCGTCGTCGCCGGTCGAGCATTTCCTGAACGCCATGCGGGTGGCCGTCAACCACGACGGCAACAGCGACTCCACGGGATCGGTCGCCGGGAATATTCTGGGCGCCTTTTACGGCGAGGACTGCCTGCCGCAGGCCTGGCTGACGCTTTCCGAAGCACCCGGGCTGATCCGCGCTATGGCCCAGCAACTGCTGAAGGTCACGGGATCCCGAGACTGACTTTACCGCGGGCGACGCCGACGCTCAGGTCATGCCGGTGACGCGCAGGGTGATGTTGATGCGCCCGGTCCGCAGTCCGCACCCCTCCGGGGCGGTGCCTGGGAGGACCTTGGTGACGCCGTGGTAGGCGAGGCGGGAGGGACCGCCGAAGACGAAGAGGTCGCCGGAAGCGAGCTCGATCTCCTCGAAGGGCCGATTCCGGTTCTCGGTGTTGCCGAACCGGAACCGGCAGGTGTCGCCGACGGACAGCGACACGACGGGAGCGAGGGATTGCTCATCCTTGTCCTGATGCATGCCCATGCGGGCGGCGCCGTCGTAGTAGTTCACGAGGGCCGTGTCGGGGGTGTAGTCATCGCCGGCGTGCGGGTCACCCGTGGTCTCGACGACAGCCTTTCGTCCGAGGCGGACCATCCAGTCGGGGAAGGGGAGGACCCTGTTGCCGTTCACATCGACGGCTTCCCGGGAGTAGGCATAGGGGCGCCAGTGCCAGCCGAGGCAGACGGTTTTGACACTCATCTCGTTGCCGCGGACCTTCGCGGCGCGGATCGGAACGGGTCCTTTCACCCACTCATGGAAGCGCGCGACGATCCACTGCTGCTGCTCCAGCGTCAGCCATCCCGGAACCCAGGTTGCGCCGGCGCCGAGTTCGCGCCCGGGCCGGTCGAACAGGTCATCGGAGAACAAGGTGGCCGCCGATGCTGCTGCGTGCCGCCGCAAAGGATGGAATGTCGCCGCTGTTGTCCGGAATCCATCGTGCGAGGGCATCGAGGATCACGTTGAGTCCGATCTCGAACTCGTCGCCGAAGTCGTAGCCCGGCTGGAGGACGTGCTCGGTAGCGATCTCGACGAGGTGGGGGTATTCACCAGACGAGAACAGTTGCACTATTGGTGCGGCAACGTCGGCGACGGTCTCCGGGCCTTTGAAGGGCAGAGAGGCCTCCTGCAGGGCGAATCCGTAGATGTAGCTGTCGAGTAGGGCGTAGGCGTGGGCTGTCATCGGCACGGAGAAGCCGGCCGCACGCAGGGCGCCAAGGGTCGCGTCATGGTGCCGCAGCGCGGCAGGGCCAGGTGTGGTCCGCGATTCCAGGAGCCCGATCGCCCAGGTGTGGCGGTGCAATATGCGCCGGACATTGTTGGCCCGCCGATGCATTTCCGTCCGCCAGTTGCCCTCGGCCGAGGGCAGCGCAATCTCGCTGAAGACGAGGTCCGCGATGCTGTCGAGGATCTCGTCCTTGTTGGCCACGTAGTGGTAAAGCGACATCGGCTTGGCCCCGAGTGCTTGGGCAAGCGAGCGCATGGTGAGCGCCGAGATCCCCGCCTCATCGGCGATCTCGGTGGCGCAACGCAGCACCCGTTCCCGGCTGAGCGGAAGGCGTCCCCCGGTGCTTTCACGACTAGGTGCATGGGTCGGTAGTGGTTTTAGCCGTTTGATGTTCGGCGGCGTGGCAGCCGATGAATCCTGATGCCGGTAATAATTTCCTTTGAAGGAGGCGCCCCCGCCCCGAGGGATCGTTCAGCGA
>NZ_JASISR010000052.1 GCF_030063245.1 Paenarthrobacter sp. PH39-S1 | reverse complement strand
CCAACGCTACCGCGTCACGCTTATATTCATCAGTGAAGCTCCTGCGAGTGGAACCCATAAAAGTAGTCTCCTACAGTCGGGAACCCGGACCAACCCCCACCCCGTCCATCAAACCGGGTACGCTCCACAGTTGATCCTTGATCTGTTGGTAGGCCGTCCACACCGGTTGTCCGTCCGGGTCTTTGTCTTTTGAGGGAGTGCTCATGTCGCAAAAGATGAGCTGCAGGGCGCCGCGCTGCTCGGAGATATCACCGGAGTTGAATGCTGTCTCGTACTGGTTGTCGCGGTTCGCTTCCCAGACTTTTAGGGTGTTCGCGACAACGTGGTCGATTTTCGTGGCGGACTGCGGCTCGATGTTCACCATGCGCAAATCCAGGGCCGCCTTGCGGCCGTCGTTGTAGACGGTCAGGGCGTTGTCCTGCCCTTTTTGCGCCCAGCCTGAGAGGTTGTCCAGGCGGTGGGCCAACTCGTCCATGTACTCTGCCAGCTCCGGTGGCTGCGGGATCAGGACCAGCTCGGGCTGGCGCTCCCCATCACTGGAGCGCTTCACCAGGTCAGGGGTGGCCAGGTTCAGGTCTTCGGAGAGCTTCACATCCGCGAAGACGTGGAAGGTGCGCAGCATTTCCGGGACGTTCTTGAACTTAGCGAAGCGTGCCTTGTTCTTCAACCGGCCGCCGGCATCCATCTCGATGGCCGTCACGGTTTCACCGAACGTCGCACCCCAGATGTCGAAGTTCTCCACCCCGGCATCTTTGAGGAGGTCAGGGCGCAGGTACCGCTGCATCACGTGCGCCTCGGTCAGGCTGTTGGCGATGGGAGTTCCCGTGGCCATGGTCGCCACGCGCTCACCGTGGGTGGCGCGCAGGTATTCCAGTTTCAGGTGCATGTCGGTCGCACGGATCGAGCCACCGATTTCAGCGCCCTTAATGTTCGTGACCGTACGCAGGTTCTTAAAGTCGTGGGCCTCGTCCACAAACAGATAGTCCACACCCATGTCCTCGAACGTCAGCCCCGGATCGGGGGCCGTGTCCATGAGCTTCTTCATCCGTTCTTCTTCGGCTTGAAGCTTCGTTTCCAGTTTTTTGACCGTGGTCTTGTCTTCCCCCGAGTCCATGGCGTTGGTGATCGTTTCGCGGACGTCACTGATCAGGGAGTGCTGGTATTCCTCGATCGTTTCGGCCCTGACGCCGATGCTCTTGAACGCGGTCTGGGTGATGATGATGCCGTCCCAGTCGTTCGCTGCCGCGCGGGAGACAAAACGCCTGCGGGTGCTGCTGTTCGTCCCGGTCGTCTTGAGGTCATCACTGCCGGCGGAGAGTAACCGTGCCTGCGGGTACAGCTCCAGCCACTCGCGGGTGAACTGCTCCAACATGTGGTTGGGAACCACGATCATCGGTTTGGTCGCCATGCCCAGGCGTTTGAGTTCCATCGCCCCCATAACCATCTCGGCCGTCTTCCCGGCCCCGACCTCATGGAAAAGCCCCACGGCCGGTTCGGAAATAATCCGGGCCACGGCGGTGCGCTGGTGCCCGTGTGGGGTGAACGAGGCGGCGAGCCCGGGCAGGGTGAGGCGCTGGCCTTCCTGGGTGTAATCGCGCAATGCGATGGAGTTGAACCGTCGGTTGTATTCATCAATCAACCGGGTGGCCCGCTCTGGTTCCTCCCAAACCCATTCCGAGAAGCATTCCTGCAGCTGGTTGGCCGATTCCTGGGCAGCTTCGGTTTCTTCAAGGTTGGCAACCTGCTTGCCGTCATCGTCCTTATCTTCAACCTGGATGCTCTTTTGTTCCAGGATGCTTTGCAGCAGGTCCGGGGCGGGCCGGCGCTGGGTTCCCCATTCGCTGGTGGCCTTCAACGAGCTGCGGTTGGCCTTCACCCGCCAGATACCACTGCCGACGCTCGTCACCGTCGCTGACCGGTCGCCCAGGGTTTCGCGGACGAATCGCTGATGATCCGCAACGCTGATCCAAACAGCACCGAGTCTGGCTTCAACATCTTCCATGCCCACGGGAACCGGTTGTACCTTTTCAAGGGCTGACACGTTGGTGTTCCACCGCGGATCCTCACCCGCAGCCGCCCGGGCCGCGTCGAGCTTAACCCTGACATTGCCCGACAGATACTCCGGCGCCGTCACCAGAGCCTCGGCAGCCGGGTCGTCAAAGACGAGCATGCCCAGCTGCTCCCGGGCTTCCTCCGGTGTGCTGCCCACCAGATCGGCAATGACGTCCAGGTCAGGGGCACCATAGGTGTCCAGGCAAATAGCCAAGGCCTCATCAATGGTGTCGGCACCCAACACGGGCTTGCGTACCTGCACCTGGCGGTGCCGCAGCAGCCCGCCCAGGGAAGCTTCCTGTGTTTCATCGTTAAAGTTTTCAAGGGCTCCCGGAAGGCTTCCGAAAGGGTCAACCTTGCGCAGTTTTGCAACTGCAGTCGGAGAAATGCGGGTGAGGAGTGTTTCGCCCGTTTCCTGGTCAATCTTCTCCCGGAGCGTGTAACGGTTGACCGGGCCGTAATTCTCAACATAGCTGTCGTAGCTGGACACAAGGTCCGCCCGCTTCGTCGCGAGTTCAGGCGTGTCATTCCGATCGGCTGCCTCCATCTCCATCAAGGCCCGCGCGCCGTCGCGTAGCACCAACAGCTGTCGCAGTTCCACCGCGTGGGTCTTCGGGAACGTGAAGGGAGTGGGAGCACCGTTTTCAACGATGCTGAACGAGCCATCTATCTCTGCATTAATTGTTCCATCCCATGCAGCTTGGCTGGTGTGCAGGATGGCGGCCGGCTGTTTGCCGGCTTCGGTTTGGCTGGGGCGGTGGCCTCGGTCTTCGGCCAGTGCTTGGGTCGTGATTTCCTGCAGCCGCTCCCCCAGTAAGGCCGGCGCGGCGGACAGGTCGCCGTCGGCTTTGACGCTGACCGTTTCCGCGCCATACATTCCGGTTCCGATAGTGATCCTGCCAAGAACGTTGTGCGGGTGAGTTGCGAAGTAGTTGTTGATCTTGATGTTCGTTCCATCAATGATCAAGGGCCCCACGGTTTCCCAGTCGGTGTTGGCCGGCACCCGTCCTGGCTCACGCTTGCGGAACATCAGGACATCGGTGAGGGCATCGGTGCCGGCTGCTCGGCGGTGGGCTGCGGTGGGCAGCCTGACGGCTCCCACAAGGTCTGCCATGGCGCTCATGTCTCGTCTCGCTGCGGGGTTGGCAGCATCCAGGGTGAAGCTGGAGGACAGCACCGCGACGTAGCCACCGGGTTTGACGGCTTCCAGCGACTTGATGATGAAGTGGTTGTGGATCGAGTGGTTGTTCGGGTTGAATGTCTTGTCGTACAAGGCGGTCTTGCCGAAGGGAACATTGCCCACGGCCAGATCAAACGATTTCTTCTGTAGCGGGGTGTCCGCGAAGGACTCGGCGCGGATCGTTGCCTGCGGGTAGAGCGCCCGGGAAATGGAGGCGGTGAGCGGGTCCAGCTCTACCCCGGTCATCTGCGCCCCGGCCGGTGCCATGCCAATGAACGTCCCCGACCCTGACCCCGGCTCGAGTACCTGCCCGCCGGTGAATCCCAGCTGTTCAACCGCTGACCACATCCGGCGGACGATTCCGGCATCCGTGTAGTGGGCGTTGATCGTTGTCCGCGAGGCCGCGTCATACTCTTTATCGGTCAGTACCTCGCGTAGCTTGGCACGTTCCTGTGCCCAATCGTCCTTGTCGAAAAGCTGCGGGACCGCTCCCCAGCTCGACCATCGGGCAAGGCTGCGCTGTTCCTCAACCGTGGCAGCACGCTGCCCGGACTCCAGGACTCGGACAATCCGGATGGCTTCATAGTTGGCCGCGAACCGGGCCTTCTGCCCCGATGGGGCCAAATCAGCCTGGGACGCTGGCCGGAATGACTGGCCTTGCGCTGCGGGCTCTACTGTTGGCTGTTCTCCCGATCCAGCTCGCTGTCCGTCCCGTCTGTCAGGGGTGTGAAGTCTTCCATCTCCTCCGGCTCCGGGGGCAGGGACGAATAGATCATCTCCTGGTACACCATCTCCCGCGCCCTGAGCCTGGCCATATTCGATAGACCGATGAACTCCATCGGGGGTTGGTCCAAGGTTCGTTGGGGCAGCAGTTCCTCTGTCCTGTTCCAGATTTGTTCCTGAATCTGGTCCCCCAGAGTCGAAAAGTACTCCTCGGGATGCTGGATCTGATTGAACGCTTCCGGGTCGTGGTTCTGCATCGTTTCCATGGCGTGTCGCCCGTGCGTGTTCATTGCGTATCTCCTCCGGCTCTGACCACAGTGAATCCAAACTCATTTGGCCGTCTATGTCGTACTTGGTCTTTCTGCGTGCCACGCCCGGGTCCCCTTTTCAACGGATATTGCTACCACGGTAACGGGGCGGGGCGGTGTTTGGCGTCTCTACTCCAGCTTTTTGCTGCCTTCCCTCAACGACTTCCGCTCCTTAGCTAGCTCCCGGACGACCGTGGACTCACTGACCCCGATGGTGCTGGCGATCGCGGCGATTGTGCGCTTTTCTGTCCGCATACGATGGGCAGTTGTTGCCTTATCTGGTGTCATTTTTGTTGGCCGGCCACCCGTGCGGCCACGCGCTTTGGCTGCCTTGAGGCCATCCATCGTCCTCTCCCGCAATCGGTTCCGTTCGTACTCAGCCAGTGCAGAGAATATCTGGAAGATCATCAATCCATGGGATGTTGAAGTATCCAGATACGGCTCCTTCAACGAACGAAAACCAACCTTCTGCTCTGCCAGAGAGGACACGATGCTTGCGAGGTCGGCCGCGTTGCGGCCGAGCCTGGTCAAGTCATTGACCACCAGCACGTTTCCGGGCTGCAAGTAAGCCCGGCATTCTTCCCAGGCCGGCCGCTCCTGAGTGGCACCCGAGGCCTGATCGGAAAAGACTTTGAAGGCCCCGACTTCCTCCAGCTCATCCAGCTGCAAATCAAGGGACTGGTCAGTCGTGCTGACCCTGGCGTAGCCAATCAGATTCATGTCCCATCTCCTCATCGTCAACAACGGTACAAACCATGAATTGACTATATTAGTTTCCGTAGTCGAGTTCTGACATATTTTAAGTCGAAGAAACCAGCCATGTCCAGTGTCATTTTCAGGAGTCGACTGCACGGAATATCAGAAGCCGTCTGCACTGCGATTGCGTGTCCGCAAGCGGAACGCTCTGTGGCGCGGTTGCCGCCGTCCAGGCGCAGTATTTGTGGCAGGTCTAGGGAAGGTGGTTGTTGATCCAGCGCAGTGCTGGGCCGATGACGGGGCGCTCGTGCCAATGGTGCTCCATGATAAATTCCCGGCCCCGCCGAAGAACTCGTGCCTGCCACCGGCACCAAGGACCCTGGTTTTCTGCCATCCGTTCCCGGGCTCTTCGGCGCAGCGAGATGGTGCAGTTGACGCAAACCCCGACCTCGGGCCTGGCCCCTAGGCGGAGGATGTCTGCTTCAGGGAACTTTCGGCCACAGCACCAACACAATTGTTGCCCGGCCTCGCGGCCTGGATCCGTTGTCCTCATGGAAGCATCATTGCATGTGGCCAGCGTGACCGGCCTAGCTGCAATGCCGTTTACTTAGGATTTTGTCTGTTAATCTTTTTTTATGGCACGTAGCGGTTGGGTGAAGCCCGAAAGTTCTGAACGGTTGAGTGATCACGTCTCTCTGGGCGTGCTGACGCGTGTCTTCGCCCCTGATGTGGTGGACAAGGTGATCGCCCGGACCGGTGCCGGGCAGCAGCGCACCCGGCTGCTGCCGGCGCGGTTGATGGTGTACTACGTGATGGCGATGGCGTTGTTCTCGGCCGGGTCCTATGAGGAGGTGATGCGGTCGTTGCTGGCCGGGCTGGACTGGATCACCGGGCGCTTCGACGGCTGGGTCATGCCGACGAAGGCCGCTATTTTCAAGGCCAGGACCAGGCTTGGCTCCACGGTCATGATCGAGCTCTTCACCGAGGTCGCCCAACCGCTGGCCGTTGCGGGTGGTCCTGGTTTCTACAAGTCATGGCGGCTGGTCAGCGTGGACGGCACGACCTTGGACATCGCCGATACGACGGTCAATGAACGCGCTTACGGCCGTCCCGGCACCAAATCCGAGGCCAAGAGCGCCTTCCCGCAGGCCAGGGTCCTGGGTCTCGTGGAGTGCGGCACGCACGCTGTGATCGGGGCGGTCGCTGCCAGCTGCACGACCAGCGAGCACGACATGTATCCGGCCCTGCGCCACCGCCTGGATCCGACCATGTTGCTGATGGCCGACCGCGGCTTCTTCAGCTACACGGCCTGGAAAGACAGCGCCGCGGACGGGGCGCAGCTGTTGTGGCGGATGAAGACCTCGGCCCTGCTGCCCGTGGCCCAGGAACTGCCGGACGGATCATATCTTTCGGTCCTGTATCCCGATACCAAGGGCCGCCGGAACAAAACCGGTGCGATCACGGTCCGGGTGATCGAATACACCGTCACCACAGGTGAGAGCACGAGCGAATTCCGGTTGATCACCACCATCCTGGACCCCGAAGGGGCACCGGTGGAGGACCTGGCCGGGCTCTACGCCAAGCGTTGGGAAATCGAATCATGCTTCGACGAGCTTAAGACCCACCAGCGCGGACCATCGATCGTGCTGCGTTCCAAAACCCCGGACGGAGTGCTCCAGGAAATCTACGGATATCTCTGCGTCCACTACGCGCTCAGATCCCTGATCGCCGGCGTCGCCCAACACTTCGAGGAAGACCCCCTCAGGATTTCCTTCACCAGGACCCTCCGGGCTGCCAGGCGTTCCCTCGCCGACAGCCCGGCCTTTCCCCCCTCACCATCACGCTAAAAACAGCTTCGTGGCCTTCGCCACCGAAATCCTCCACGAGCTGCTCCCCCCGCGAAGACCCAGAACCAACCCACGGGCCATCAAACGCAAAATGTCCAACTGGCCACTCAAACGAATTCCCAAACCTAAGTAAACGGTATTGCCTCTAGGCGCATCGCTTCGCGCGCAGGATCAGTAAGGACGAATTGCTCCTGGAGGAGACTGCCCCTTTGCTGAACACATTGGCGCAGCTGAAGCTGGGCTCGGCCGCGATCGACATCGCGCGCCTGAACCAGAAGTTCAAGGAAGAGGGCAACGGTGCAACCCTCGAGGAATTCCTTCGTGCCGAGCTCACCGAGATCGTGGGCAAGAGCGGCGGTGACGACCGTACCAGCACCGACGTCGTGCTCTACGGCTTCGGCCGCATCGGCCGGCTGCTGGCCCGCCTCCTAATCGAAAAGACCGGTGGTGGCCATGGCCTGCGCCTGCGCGCCATTGTGGTCCGCCGCGGGTCCGACAACGACCTTGCCAAGCGTGCCAGCCTTCTGCGCCGCGACTCGGTTCACGGTTCCTTCGAGGGCACTATCCGGATCAACGAGAATGCCGACATCATCACGGCCAACGGGGTCCAGGTGCAGGTCATCTACTCGGACAACCCTGCCACCATTGACTACACCGCCTACGGCATCACGAATGCCCTGTTGGTGGACAACACCGGCCGCTGGCGTGACGCTGAAGGACTGTCCCAGCACCTTCAGAGCAAGGGTATTGCTCGGGTACTGCTGACCGCTCCGGGCAAGAGTCAGCTGAAGAACATCGTCCACGGCATCAACCACGGCACCATCGAAGACACGGACCAGATCGTGTCCGCGGCGTCCTGCACTACGAACGCCATCACTCCGGTCCTAAAGGCCATCAATGACAGGTTCGGCGTGATCCACGGCCACGTGGAAACTGTCCACTCGTTCACCAATGACCAGAACCTGATCGACAACTTCCACAAGGGTGACCGGCGCGGCCGCTCCGCCGCGCTGAACATGGTGATTACCGAAACCGGTGCTGCCCAGGCAGTGGCCAAGCCGCTGCCCGAACTGCTGGGTAAGCTCACGGGCAGCTCCATCCGGGTCCCCACTCCGGACGTTTCCCTGGCCATCCTGAACCTCAGCCTCCAAAACGGAACCACCAAGGACGAGGTGAACAACTACCTTCGTGAGATGTCACTGCACTCGGACCTGCGCAAGCAGATCGATTACATTGACTCACCCGAGGTGGTCTCCACGTCTGGTACGACAACGAGTTCGGTTACAGCTGTCAGGTGGTCCGTGTCATGGAGGAGATGGCCGGCGTTAACCGGCCGTCGTTCCCCGTGACGGATGTCGTTCAGGAGGCCATGTCGGTGCTTGCCGCCCTGGGATCGGCCTAGCATCCGTCCGCCTCCATCGCTCATGGAACAGGGCGGAACTCTTCAGGAAAAGCTTTTGGCATGCATTCACCTGCGCGCCAAAACTCACAAACCACGGTGTCAACACTAAGAATGGTATGTGGGTGCCGGGGGCTGTTGCCTGTCCCGCTTTGTCAACTGACCGTCGTATCTTCGTTTGGATCTGTCGGCAGTGGTTCCCGGTATCTATACAGGTATTAACACGCACAAGGACATCCATGGGGCGGCGGTCATCGACCATCTGGGGCAGCTGGTGGCAACCCAGTCCTGCGGCATTATGCCGATTCATATTTGGATTTGTGGAACTGGATGCGGTCCTTCGGCGTGATTGCGGCCGTCGCTGTCGAGGGCACAGGCTCTTACGGTGCAGGAGTGGCACTCTACCTCACGTCACGGGGCGCAGTGGTCAAAGAAGTGAACAGCCCTAACCGAGAGTCAGCCGATTTGCCAGGGACAGACCCATGAATATGCATCCTCCGGCAAAGCAGCCGAATCCGGCCTTGAAGCGGGGAGAGTCCACTTTGGGCAGGAAACGCAGATGGTTTGCTGCTGGCTCGCCGCAGACCCAGATGATGAAGCCTGAACCTGCCCATAAGAACAGCTGCATGCCTGGCTGATTGGCGTGGGCGGGAGGCAGAAGGTGGTTCGTTGCGTCGACGTGGCTGCTTCTGAAGCCGACGACGACGGCCGTCGCCGCCACAGCGACGGCCCACCGTCCGCGCACGAGGTAGTGCCGCCGTCGTACTCTGTCCGTAAAAATGGCGAGCACCGTGGCGGTGTGAAATTGCCAGAAGCTGATCAACATGGCGATCACGAGGACCAGGCCGATATGGTTGCGGCCGCCGATTAGCGGGTCCGTTGCGTCGTAGACGGTGGGGATGAAGAGAGTGCATGCGACCGCGGCCAAGAACGTCGCGCGACGGCGGACATCGACCAAGATCCGCAAGTTCTCTGGGCCCGGGATTCCGCAGTACACCCGCATATGCTCAGACATAAGTTCGCAAGGCATCCCTTGGAACGGCTCGTCCGTGACCAGGTCCCCGCCGGAACTCACCGGGTCCGAGGTAGAGCTATTGGGTGGTGTTGAGCGCAAGATTGTGTGCTGCCCTCTCTGTCGCGGCTCAAGGTAACGCAGGTTCCGCAGCAGCTGTCGTGAACCAGTTGCTGTGGGAACAGGATGTCCGGCAGTGCTTGCCGGCGCATGCCCGGGGCCCTAGCAATTTGACTTTTCCACCTCGAACGCCTCAACCGCCGAGCGATGGGCTGGTGACTTCATCGTTGCGATCGCCATGCTCCTTTGCAGTGCCGAGGCCGAGCACCTCAAACCCTGTGGGGCGATCAGATTGATCCCTTTTTGCCGATCCAATATTGACCCCTGGCGAGGACCGGGGCGGCGTGGCGGTTGGCTCGTGCCGGTCACCGGAACCAACGCATCGTATCCGCCGCCCGGGCACATTCGATGAATGTCGAATTGCAGTCGTGGGGCTATATCCGCTCCCAAGCCGCCACCTGCACCTCATGCTCGCGTTCCCCAATTGCCGCTACTTTGAACAGGCCATGCCATTGGAACGGATGGAGTACGCCGCGCTTGACCCGATCCGCATAGATTCCAACGGACTTGTGAGGGCATCGGACAAGCCTGGATTAAGCGTTGACCTTGACTGGGAACTGATCGAAAAGCAGGCCTGGTCAGATACACGCTCCGATTACACCGGAGCTGTCCTGCTGAAAGCGGGGCCCTACCATCAGTTGGTAGGGCCCCGCTTTCAACTTCACTGGACAAATCCCGGCGAATCCTTTCGCCGCCACCAGAAGCGAACGAGCCCTCAGGGAAGATCAGGCAGCGGACCTGAAAAACGGAACCGAGCCACCGATCCAATTCATGTGGCTCCGGCATGTAGAACGGCGACGAGGAACTCACCGTCTCCTTCGACGACGGGCCGGCGATGCGAGCCTCCGTAGATTTGTCCTACGGTGAAACCTACATCCTTCAGAGACTCCTGCAGCGCTGAACATCCGCTGACGGATGAACCTCTATCTCTGCAAGCGCGTAGCCGGAGTGATGGGCACATGAGGCTTCTAATTCTGGGTGGTGCTGCCTGGCTTGGTTATGAGGTTGCCCGCCAAGCGCTTGAGCGAGGGCAGGAGGTCATTTGCGTTGCCAGAGCAGCGTTATGGCTGTGACAAACATTTCTTCCTTATGTTTAGGGGTTTTCGCCTTTAACCGCCCCGCCCTGTTCGTCTCTCCTATTGAGACGCTGGACGTTCGCAAACGACGTTGTTCATGTGTTTGCCGCAAACATCGAAGAGAGTCCCTATGCAGGCCTATTCGCGGAAAAGGTTGCACGTGCGGCCTGTGCCAGCTTGGCGGAGCCGAAATTCGAATAGTCCGCTGTCCCCGGGTTTCCCCAGACGACCAGTAATTTGAGCGGCCCGTTGCCGGTATTGCGCAAATCATGGCTCGTCCCAACGCGGGCTAGCACCGAATCTCCAGTAGCTATGTCGAAGGTCTCGTCATCGACGCGCATGCATCCAGTACCTTCTATGACGATGTAGATCTCCTCCAGCGGGATGTCGTTCTCCGTATGGGCATGCATACCTTCGAATCCGCCCGCTGGGATTTCCCAGGTCTGCACCGCGACCGGCAACTCCGATTGGCCATAGAAATGCCATTGGATACGCACCGGCGAACCTTCGTGGAGCTCATAGCCAAAGTCATGGTCACCGGATCGTTCAAGCATCATAGTTCCTAGGTCCATTGTGGGTTATCCACGGGTAGCCATCTGGAGTTGGGTGGAATGGTTCTGTGAGCGGGTTCCAGGACGACGTTTCCACAGAGAATAGCAGACGCCAGGGGACGCTTGGAGCCATAGACCAAAATCGGTTCAACATGGCGGCCACGTCCCGCGGCCACATGGGGGTATTGATTGGGTCTGGTCATTACGGATTCTTCTCCTCGCCGATAACGCGGAGTGCGAGCACCGCTAGCCACAGCTCAGCGATGTCTGCGGTGCTGGCCAGCCGGCGGCCGCTGAGGGACTCGATCTTGTTCAGGCGGTAGCCGAGGGTTTGCTTGTGGATGTTCAAGACGGTGGCTGCTTGTTTCCATGAGCGGTCGCAGGAAAGGTAGACCTCGAGGGAGTGAACGAGTTTTGTTTCATGCTCGCTGTCGTAGTCCAAGATCGTGCCCAGCACCGTGCGGACCAGGTCGAGGGCCTCGGTGACTGTTCGCGGGAGGAACGGCGGGTGTGTGCTGGCGTAGTCGACGTGGCCTCCCCCTTGCGAGCTTGCGCTTTCCAGCGCCCATTTCGCGGCGCGTACTCCGTCGTTGATGTGTGTAAGTGCATGAATGACGTCGGAGGTCCCGATCGCGAGGGACGGGCTGAGAAGATCAACGAGGGTCGGGATGTCCTGACGGCGGAGCAGGATGATCTCGTGTCCGTTGTCCTCGGTCATGAGATAAGGGAAGTCCTGGTCCATCAGTAGGTGGTCGGGGGCGAGGTATCCCTCTGGCAGGGCTGCGGCGACAAGTCCATCCCTGAAGAGGCCATATTCCTTGAGCTGCTGGGTCGCGGACTCGCTGTCGAGCCGGCCATCGATCAGCTGGCGCATCAGATCCGAGGAGCGTTGTCGCCGTATGTCGTAGGCGACACTTAGTCGCTCGATCTCTATCGCGATCAGGTTCGCTACGTGCAGAACGGCAAAAGGGTCCATCCGATGCGCTTCGTTGTCGAAGACGACGAGAAGGGCCGCTCGACGGCTGCTGGGTACCGGGAAACAAGTCACCGACTGCTCTTCCAAATCGATATGTAGGCGGCCCGGAAGGCGCTTGACGTCTGGCGTGGCCTGGGCAACTATCGCCGCACTAACGCGTGGGTCGACCGGTTCGGGGGTGGGGAAGATTGGTGTGCCTGACGTGGCGTCGAGCACGTAGACCCGGTGTCCGAGTTCATCGGCGATCCGGCCAAGCGGCAAATTTCGGGAAGTGTTCGCAGGGTCGCTCAGCACAGTGCTTAGACGGGACAGCCTGCCCAGACGATGCAGTTGTTCGTGCTGGTTGGCGCTGGCTACTGCACGCGCAATGACGGAGTAAGGGGTCGCGTTGCCGGAGCGCAGCACCGGGAACGAGAGTTCGTCGGCGGCCTTGAGCATCGCTTGGGTGATTCTGGGCATTGGCGGTTCACCATGCACCACCATCCCGGCGACGCCTGCCTGTGCGAGCGTGCGGATGAACATGGCCTGCTGTTCGGCCCTGCGTGGTACGCAGTACCCGATGGTCAGGAGTAGTTCTTGCGGCCCAAGCCAGTCCCAGGGGTCTGGCATCTCGCAGGCGTGAGCCCACACCACCGGCTGGTCCAAGCCCTCGGCTCCGGCAAGCAGGTCGGTAGAGATTTGAGGAATCTGCAGCAGCTCACGCAATGACAACGACATGTGGCTTTTTCATCCAATCTTGACCAGAAAAATCACCGCCGGTGATGTTCTCAACAGTTCCTGCACGTGCTCGGAGGATCTCATATCGAAACACTGTCTGGGGAGTTTTTATCATACTCCAGCACAATGCATCATTGGCTGTGTTGATGCCTACGATGTGATCTACACCACGGCGTGATTGCGTTGGAAGCGATCATCGTTACCCTCCACCGGTCGCGTAGTTTCGTGGTTTTACTCGAAGGGAAAAATCCATGACTATGCCAGATTTTGGGCCTCACGTCTCGTCGCTCGACGGCGATCAGGTTCCCGCTGACGGGCGTCTTGACCTGTCACCACCCTTGGGGCGGATCGCTCAGGTCGAATCCCGGTCCATCGACTACGTTCCGCTGTCGGAGCGGCATGGAAAGGTTTGGCACCTCTTTCCGGTCTGGTTTACAGGCGGCGCGCAGTTGGCAACCGTTGCGACCGGGGTCATCGGTGTAAGTTTGGGAGCAAATCTGCTGTGGTCGATGATCGCGATCGTCGCCGGGTGTGCCTTCGGCACGTTCTTCATGGCCTTTCATTCGACCCAGGGGCCCCAGCTCGGCCTTCCCCAGATGATCCAGTCACGACCGCAGTTCGGTTACATGGGGGCGCTGGTAGTATGGGTCGTTGCGCTCGTCAGCTATGTCGGGTACAACGTGTTCAACCAGGTGCTCGCCGGTCAGGCGATGGAAGACATCGCGCACGTGCCGCCGATTGTCTCCTATGTCGTGTTCACGGCGCTGGCCCTACTGCTGGCTATCGCCGGTTATGACTGGATCCACAAGGCCCAGCGCTGGCTGTCTTTCCCGCTTGTCGCCGGCCTTCTGGTCGCCAGCGTTGGAGCCCTCATTATGGTGCGTCTACCGGCGAGCCAGTTCGATCTGGCCAACTTCCAGGTGACGCCCTTCCTCGCCCAGTTCATCGCCGCGGCCGCCTACCAGCTCAGCTGGGCCATCTACGTCTCGGACTACTCCCGGTACCTGCCCCCGACCGTCCCGATCCGGTCCACCTTTTGGAGCACCTACACCGGCACGCTCCTCGGCGGGGCGTGGGTCATGCTGCTCGGGGCCGTCGCCGCAGTGCTAAACATGCAGCTCGACGTGGTACCCGCGCTGCGTGCCCTCGGAGACCACGTCTTCCCGGGCTTCGGGACTCTTCTGCTGCTCGCTACCATTCCTGGCCTGATTACGATCTCATCGCTGAACTTCTACGGCGGGTCCCTGACTCTGTTGAGCGTCAAAGACTCGATCAAGAAGCTGCGCCCGACCACTGCGGCCCGGATCACGGCACTGGTAATCATCGCCGCCATTTGCTTCGTTCTCACCCTGACCGCCACTAATAACTTCCTGAGCAACTTCAGCAGCTTCCTGGGTTTGTTGTTCTACCTGCTGACTCCGTGGACGGCGATCAACCTGATCGACTTCTACGTGGTGCGCAAGACGCACTACTCGATACGGGAGATCTTCAACCCACGGGGAATCTACGGGCGGTGGAGCTGGCGGGGACTGCTCGCGTACGGAGCCGGGTTCGCCTGCATGATCCCGTTCTTCAGTACCTCGTGGTTCACCGGACCTGTCGCGCACGCGCTCAACGGCATGGACCTGTCCGTTTTCATCGGTCTGCCCGTCGCGGCCGGCGTATACCTGATCGCCTGCATATCGCTGGACACGACAAAGGAGGCCCAGGAAGCCTTGGCAGCCGACGCCCTGATGCTCGCTGAAGGCGAACTCGACGACCTCTAGTCCGGGTTATTCCGCCCTCCAGATGACGACTGTGGCACGCCATCCGCATCCTTGGAAAACCGACGTTTGCCCCACCGGGTAAGGAAACCCGATGGCTGACATCGTGCTGTATAGGACCGAGTCCATAAAAGCGGGAGCACTTCAGATCGCCAGCGGATTTCAACCGTTTCTATAGCAAGATCACTTCAATAAAATCTAGGGAAAGGCCCCTTCTCATGCTTGCTGCTTACGCCAATGCCATTAATGCCAACGATCCTGTGTCGGGTCTGGTTGTCGCCGACCGGCCCGAACCCGAACCACGTGAAGGCTGGACAACTGTCACCGTGAAGGCGGCGGCGTTGAATCACCATGACCTGTGGACCCTGCGAGGGGTGGGTATTCGCGCTGATCAGCTGCCCATGATTCTCGGCGGGGATGCGGCCGGCATCGATGAGGAAGGCAACGACGTCGTAGTTCACGGCGTTGTCACCTCGCCGGGCTGGGTCGGAGATGACACCCTTGATCCGAAGCGGTCGCTGCTGTCGGAAGTCTACGACGGCACCTTGGCGGAAAAGATTCTGGTGCCTCGACGCAATTTGGTGGCGAAACCGGCCTCCTTGTCATTTGAAGAGGCCGCTTGCCTTCCGACCGCGTGGCTGACTGCCTACCGGATGCTGTTCATCAAGCTTCGGCTTGCGCCTGGATCAACGGTCCTGGTTCAGGGAGCTGGTGGCGGGGTGGCGACGGCCGCGATCTCGTTGGGGAAAGCCGCGGGCCTGCGTGTTTGGGTGGTGGGGCGCAGCGCCGCCAAACGTGAAGCTGCTCTTGTGCTCGGGGCCGACCAAGTATTTGAGTCCGGCGTACGACTGCCTGAACGGGTGGACGCCGTCATTGACAATGTCGGGGAGGCCACCTGGGCGCACTCATTGAAATCCCTCAAGCCCGGGGGTGCGATCGTGACGTGCGGGGCGACTAGTGGGCCCAACCCGCCCGCGGATCTGAATCGTCTCTTTTTCCTGCAGTTGCGGGTCTTGGGATCAACGATGGGCACCCGAAGCGAGCTCGAGCAGCTTCTGTCGCTGCTGGACACCACCGGTCTGCGCCCGCAGATCGACTCGGTCCTTCCGCTGGCCGATGCCGCGCTTGGACTGAAGAAGCTCGACAGTGGTGATGTTCAAGGAAAGATCGTGATTATCCCCTAGCAGACCATGGAGGTTGCGGAGGATTCCGGGCACGGCCTCCGCCATCTTTGGATTCCTGCCACCGACGCTAGTGCAACTGCCTCAGGCCGGCTGAACTGGCAGGCCTGGGGTGGATGGACTGAGATGCTCGCCTGACCGCTTCTGTCCGTCCTGGCCACTTGACCAATCAAGGCTAAACACCCCGCTTTAGATGGAGAACTTTCGATGACCCCCGCCGCCAGTACCCCGCTTGTTTATCGCAGGAACCTTGCTGCGCTATTCGATCCAACCTCGATCGCCATCGTGGGAGCGAGTAACGATCCCGGGAAGTATGGAAATTGGCTTGCCGTGCGCGCGTTGCGGGACAGCGCCCGCCGCCAGGCCTATCTCATTAACAAATCCCGGCCGACGATTCTCGGTCATCCTGCCGCCCATAGCCTGGCCGCACTGAAAGGCCAGGTTGATCTTGCGGTGATCGCTGTACCCGCGGCTGGTTTCGACGAGGCCGTGGATGACGCCATCACCGCCGAAGTCAAGGCAATCGTGGCGATTACCGCGGGCCTGGGCGAAACGGGCGCTGAGGGACTGGCACGCCAGGACGCGCTCGTCGCCCGGCTCAGGAGGGCAGGAATCCCCATGCTGGGCCCGAACTGCCTTGGCGTGCTGGACAACACGACAGGACTCGATGCCACAGTCAACGATTTCCGCCCCGGCTCCGTAGCGATCATCTCCCAGAGCGGGAACGTTGCGATTGACCTGGCCGAGCACCTCTGTGAACAGGGACTCGGAGTGTCCCGCTTCGCGAGTTTGGGTAATTGCGCGGACCTTGACGTCGCCGACCTCATCGACAGTTGCGTCGATCACGAGGGCACCTCCGCCATCGCAGTTTATTGCGAGGGGTTTAAGGACGGTCGTAAGTTCGCTGCTGCCGCCGCCCGCGCCGCCCGCGCCGGCAAGCCCCTCGTTCTGCTGTCCGTTGGCCGCGGTGCAGCATCCACCCGCGGGGCGGCCTCGCACACCGGGTCCCTCGTCACCTCACATGTTGTCCTCGAAGCCGTCTGTGAGGCAACAGGTGCCGAACTCGTTTCCAGCCCACTGGAAATGGCAAACCTTCTCCAAGCCTTGGTGCGCACCCGGCCCCCCGCCGGATCACGTGTGGCGGTATTGGCCGACGGCGGCGGCCACGCTTCTCTGGCAAGCGACAGCCTCGAAGAAGCCGGGCTGCAGGTCGAAGAATTTTCCCACGACCTCTCGACGCAGATCGCCGGCGAACTCCCACCCACCGCCGGGATTTCAAACCCCATCGATATCGCTGGTGGTGGCGAGCAAGACATTTCCTGCTTCGCACGGGTCGTGAAACGACTGGTAGCCAGCTGCGAGTCGGACTCAATCCTCATGACCGGATTTTTCGGCGGCTACAGCGACTATGATCCCTCAGTCCTGGATGGTGAGGTACAGGCCGGCCGCGACATCGGCTCCCTCGTGGCCGGGTCGGGGGCCAGCTTCGTGGCCCAGACCATGTTTTCCGACTCGGCCCCGGTGGTTGCGCTCCGTGAGAGCGGGATTGCCGTCTACCGCAACGTTGAGCACGCGTCGTGGGCGATGAGCCGACTGGTCCGCAGGCACCAATTCGCCCCTCAACCGCTACCGGTGCTTCCGGCACCAACAGCAGCTCCGCTGGTGGTGACCGGATACGGCAGGGCGCGCCGTGCATTGGCGGCAGCGGGTATTCCTTTCAGCCCTGCATCGGAGGTCACCACCCTTCACGAGCTCAAGGCCGCAGCCGCCAACCTTCACTACCCACTGGTCCTCAAAGCCTTAGGTGATGAGCACAAATCCGACAGCGGCGGGGTCATATTAAACATCCCCGACCTTAACGGGCTACTGACCGCGTGGCACGATGTGCAGGCTCGACTCGCACCGCCGAGCTGCTCGATCGAGGAGATGGCTGACACTGACGGGGCGGTCGAACTGATCATTGGTGTCCGTCGTGACCCAACCTTTGGCCCGATCGTGCTCGTGGGCGTCGGAGGTGTCTACACAGAGCTGCTCAAGGACACCCGGTGCGCACTGGGCCCCATCACCACCGAGCAAGCCAAGGAGCTGCTCCTCTCCCTCAGAGGCGCCGCCCTCCTCACCGGATTCCGGGGGAAACCGGCGGTTGCCATCGATAAAGCCGCACAATTGGTCGCGACCCTGTCACGCTTCGCAGCCGAGCATCCCGAAATCGACGAGATTGAATGCAATCCGATCGCGGTCACCCCCACCCGGGCACTCGCCCTCGACGCACGCATCATCCTCCACCAAACAGCCTAGCCTCAAGCCGACGAACCATCCCTAGGAACCCTCGACATTCCCGCCAATGTCCAGGGACCTGCCCCACAACCGACGAAGGACCGGAATCAAATGTCTGATGTAGTGCTCTACGAAACCAATGGGCCCGTTGCCACGATCACCCTCAACCGCCCCGAGAAGCTCAACGCCATCAATGCCGACATGCTCGACGAGTTCGACAAGCGGATCACCCAGGCGACTGCTGACGACTCGATCAAAGTCGTCCTCATCGCCGGAAGCGGGCGTTCATTCTCCGCCGGCTTCGACATGACCGACGAAATCGAGAGCGGGACCGAGACGCCACTTCAATGGCTCCCGGTGCTGCGTCGGGACTCAGAGGTCAGCATGCGTTTGTGGTCCCTGCCCAAGCCCACCATCGCCGTAGTGCAGGGACACTGCCTCGGCGGGGCCTGTGAAATCGCCATGGCCTGCGACATGGTTGTCGCAGCCGATGATGCTCAGTTCGGCGAGCCCGAAATCCAATACGGGTCCGGACCGGTCACACTGCTCATGCCCTTCGTGCTCGGCCAGAAGAAAACCAATGAACTACTCTTCACAGGTGACACGATCGATGCCGGACAGGCCCTCCACCTTGGTCTAGTCAACAAGACCGTGCCCCGGGAGGACCTCGGCTCGGCTGCACTTGAACTTGCCCTGCGCATCGCACCGACCCCCCTTCCGATCCTGCAACTGACCAAGCAGGCACTTAACCGCGCCTACGAAGCCAAAGGACTTCAAACCGCCGTCAAGGCAAACATCGACATCTCGGCCATGATCAACGGAGCGAACACCCCCGAACAACAGGAATTCGACGCGGTAGCCTCTGCGGACGGCCTCAAAGCGGCACTCGCTTGGCGCGACGAACGCTACAGCAGCGCTTCCAAATCCTGAAACGGGTAAGCCCAGGGCTCCAGACGAAGGGGACCTCTTGGTCGGGCTCCTAATAAGTCATGTCCGCCCATGCGTTTGGTGCAGGCCAACGGCCGGCGGACGGCTCCCGGAAAGGACAACCGCGGAGGGTGCCAGCCAGGAGGCGAGTCTCGGCCGCCAAATGGCCTAATACCATCATCACCCTCGGGAGTCCGGACTGCCCCGCAAAGCGATTGTTATTTCAGGCGGCAGACGATCCAACGATCGTGGTTTTCTGAGTGCCAACGGGACGACTGCAGGCTGGTTGTGCCTGAACCAGAAGCTGCTGTCACCCTGTGAAGAGCGCCCGTGATGCCACCGCCGAGGCCTCCCCCGAGGCAGTCCAGTGGACGTTCCGGGCAGGAACAGCTTGACTTGCTCGCACAACGGGAAACCCTGACCCACCCCTTCTATGGGGGGCCGGTGCCGGACCTCGCACCGACAGGTTGTCCGAACCAGGGCAACCCTAGGGCTGGATCAGAAGCTTCAGCCACGCAGACCCTGTGGGCGCCCCGCCCCCGAGTGTCGCCTTTCCATCGCCTGGAAACCCGTGAATACCCCCCCTCGGTTGACGGTGTGGGGCCGCCAACCATGCCAAACCCTCCAAGCGGATAAGGAACAGCCTGGACCATGTTGAACAACGTTGTTGAAGCCCTCGGATGGATCGGCGCTCTTACCTCCTTCGCGGCGTACCTCTTGTTCTCACTGAACCGCATCTCCAATGGATATGTCCTGCAAGCCGCATTTCTCGGGGGAGGAATCTTCATGGCCATCAACGGCATCTACCATGACGCCCGGCCCTCGGCGATCACCAACCTAGCCTGGTGCAGCATCGCCAGCCTCACCTTGATCCGCCTCGCACGCAGTGTGCCATTCACCGCAGCCCAACCACAGGAATATCCACACGACCCGCTACTGCTTCCAACTGCCGACACACCACTGTGCGCATGTACCCAGACAAACTATGAGGACATTGACGGTGCCCAAGAATCACAATAGGGCCCGTCAGCAGTACGTTTGGGTATGAGAGAGCGGCGGCGGTTGGTCCTGTCAAGGGAACTCTTGTTGAGACTTCCGGCCCTGCTGGGCCGGTCCGCGGGCCTGCGGTCTTGATGCGGAGAAGCCGGGAGCGGATGCCCCGTTCGACAGGGGTGCAGATCGATGACGTGCTTGTGTTGATGTTCATCTCGTGCCATCCTGTGCCGTCGAAGGAGGCGCTGTTCGCTCTGACGCTTCGCATCACGCTGGCCTAGAAGACGCTGGCCGCCGCATGGGTGCCGTTCGCCGTGCCGGAGCCTCATGAGTTGGCAGTGTGGCTCGGATCCGTATTTCAGGTCATCTGGCTGATCTTCCCTGAAGGCTCGTTCGCTTCCGGTGGCGGCAAGTGGCTTCGCTGGGATTTGCCCGGCGAAGCTGAAAGCGGGGTCCTACCAACTCATGGCAGGGCCACGCATTCAGCGGGACAACTCCGGTGTCATCGGAGCGTGTATTTGACCAGGGCCTGCCTTTGGATTAGTTCCCAGTCCAGGTCAACGCCCATAGCCCCCGCGGCAGGGCTCGACGCCCCGCTTGGCGACGACTGCTCTCATGAGGCGTTGCCGTCGGAAGGGCCCGACTCCCAGGACGCTTAAGCCCCACCGCCCGGTGTGCCCGGTCAGGAGACTTGTTGCGCGTCGCAGTGGATGACCGTGGGTGGTCGCGTTGCCTGACGACGGGCCTGATTTTTCTGGGTTTCTTGGTTTGGTCCTTGACGTTCTTCGTTGGCGGCGTCAGGCTGACGACAGGTCCTTG
>NZ_JASISR010000051.1 GCF_030063245.1 Paenarthrobacter sp. PH39-S1 | reverse complement strand
ATCAGAGAACTCTGCCAGCACCTCACCACCACCCAAATCCGCTACCCAGGCACCGGGCTCATCCTGCGCTACGAAATCAAAAACCCCTGAACCCACACTGAATACCTCACCATGTCAGGAGCCCTGGTGCCAGTCCCGTCCGGTGGTCAGGCTGACGGCGCTGACACCGTCGAGTTCCCTGGCATGGGCCACGATCGCCTGCACCAGCGCGCGGCCGATCCCGCCGCGCTGGACGGCGGGATCCACCACCAGCATGCGGAATTCCAGCTCGTCCTGGCGGGCTATGTCCGCGAATTTGTCCCCGGCCCGCGCCAGCGTGACCGACCCGGCAATTACGCCGTCGCGCTCTGCCACCCAGATCGGCGCAAATGCGGCCCGATCTGAAACCTGCTGGATCTGCCGCATGTACGGATGCTCAGCGTCGTCAAAATACCCCGCCGCCAGGTAGGAATCCCGGGTGATGCGGGCTATTTCGGTATAATCGGGGGGTGCTGCGGGCCGCACGGTGATCGTGGCGCTCATGGGCTGCGTGGTGTTCCTATCGACGGCGGGACGAAAGCCGCGGCGGATGCCGCCTATCTATTCTGCCCTACCACCGCGCTGCCGACGCCGGGTCCCGGTGGTTCTGCGCTACCACCGGGGCGGCGCGGATCCATAACCGCGGGCCGGAACATCCCAGCGGACCGGAACACCGGCAACCTCCACCGGCATCGGCAGCCGCAGTCCCGCTCCCCAAACGGTCTGCTCCGGCGCGGCCGCCTGGTCGGCGGCGGACGGGACGTCTGAAGGTCCGGTCCCCATCAGCCCGACTGCACCGATTCCTTCGGAAGTGCCAACAAGTTCGACGGCGGTGCGGGCCAGCGACGCACGGACGGCGGTCGCCTCCCCGCCTCGCCGCCGGATCCAAGCCAGCACGGTGGCGGCCGCCAGCAGATAGCCGGTGGCGTGGTCCAAAGCCTGGACTGGCAAGGGCCGCGGAGCGGGCGAACCGTAGTGGCGCATGCCGGCGTCGGCAATCCCGCAGCTCATCTGCACCAGCGAATCGAAGCCGCGGCGGCCGGCCCACGGTCCGGTCCAGCCATAGGCATCCAGGGCGGCAGTGACAAGACCCGGGTAGTCCGTTGCCAGCACCGAGGGCCCCAACCCCATTCGATTCAGGGCGCCTGGCCGGTACCCGTGCACGAGGATGTCGGCCTCAGCCAGGAGTGTCTTGAACCGCAGCAAACCGTCGGGCTTCTTCAGATCCAGCCGCGCGCAGTTCTTTCCCACCGTCATTTCCGGTTCCAGCGCCGGTTCGAACCAGTCCAACGGGTCGATCCGGAGCACCTGCGCTCCATATCCAGCCAGGAACCTGGTCGTCACCGGCCCGGCCAGCACCCGGGTCAGATCCAGCACCTTGACGCCGTCCAGCGGCCTTTCCGGCGTGCCCGCGTCCCGCAGTGCAGCCCGTCCCAGCCCGTCCCAGTGGATCAGCGGCTCCGCTATCACCGCGGCGCCCTGCGGATGCATCGCCCAGTCCGCGACGCTGCGCATTTGCGCCGCACAGCCACCGGCCGCCAGCACCGCGTGCTCCAGGTCCGCAGCCCGCCAATGTTCGACAGCGGCGGCGACCGTTGCGCGTGACGGTCCGGCTCCCGGGTGAGCCGGCTCCGGAACGGCCCGCGCTCCCGAAGGTTCCGGCGGGGCGGCCGTGCCAAGCACCGAAAGCGCCGCAGCGCGGTGGTGCGGTGCGTTGGTGTGCAGCCTGATCCAGCCGTCCAGGGTCCGATAATCCCCGGCCAAGGAATCCCAGGCCGACGGAAGTTCCCACCCCACCGGACGGAAGGACTGGCCGAACCACAGCGAGGCCAGTCCCCGATCCACCCGGACCTGCGGCCGCGGCACGCCGAACGTTTCAACGAGCCCGGCCACCGCCGCCCCCGCAGCTGCCACCGAGGCTGCCGCCAGGTCCGTGACCGCGAAGGCGGACGGCAACGTCCTGCTGCCATGGAACAGGACCCCGTCGTCGCCGTCCGCGGCGCCGCCAAGGCCCTGCCAGATCCTCTGCAGCAGCTGCTCTGCGGTCATGTCACGAGACTACGCCCCAGCAGACCTACAGGGCAGAACGAGACCTCAACGGGTCCCGTACTCCCGGTGCGGCTCATTGTCCCCGGCTATTCCGGCGGGGTGTAGGTTCCGGCCAGCACCGGAACCGACGCCGCCGTCCACGCGGACAGCGTCTCGCTCGAGGACGGAAGACCGTTCAGGGCAGAGCTCAGCTGCGGTCGCCGCACCCAGGCGCCTGCCTCTTCTGCAATCAACGCTCCGGCGGCAAAATCGTGCTCGAAAAGTCCGTATTCCAGATAAGCGTCCAGCCCGCCGTCGGCGACGGCGCACAGCTCCAGAGCGGCGGATCCGAGCCGCCGGAAGTCATTGAACCCCTGCATCCTCCCGGCCAGCTCCGATGCGAGCCGGCTTTGGATCGTCCGGTCGTAGGTCAGTGAGGTGGCGAGCAGATTTCCGTTCCGCGCCGCCAGCGGTCCGTCCAGCCGGCGCACCCGCGCAACCCCGTCCGGGCCTCGATCCGACAGCCACGCGCCTCCGCCGCGGCTCGCATAGTAGGTCCGGCCCAACGCTGGTGCGGCGACGACGCCGGCCAGCCAGCCGCCGTCGGGCCCTGTTACGGCCACCGAGGTGCAGTAGTAGGCGATATTGCGGATGAAATTCATGGTGCCGTCGAGTGGATCCACGGACCAGCGATAGCCGGAGGCACTGGCGGAAACGGCCGGCGCCAATTCCTCCCCGGTTATGGTGTCATGCGGGCGCGCGGCCGAGATGGCGCTTCGCACCGCGCGTTCCGCCGCCAGATCAAAGGCGGTGACCCAGTCCGCGTCCGAGGTTTTAGCCGTGGCGGCAAAGGCAGACGGGTCCCGGCCAGCCAGCACAGCGGCCCCAGCGGCGGCGGCGTCCCGCGCCACCGCCAACAGTTCTTCGAGCAGTTCCGCGCTCATATAGTTCCCTCCGTCAGTAGCTTCACAAATCCATCCTCATCCAGCACCGTCAGGCCCAGTTGTTCGGCCTTGTCCAGCTTGGTGCCCGCGTTCTCCCCCGCCACCACGTAGCTGGTGTTCTTCGAAACGGAACCGGAAGCCGTCCCGCCCCGGGTAATGATGGCCTCTTTCGCCTCGTCCCGGCTGAAGTTCGGCAGCGACCCGGTGACCACAATGGTCAGACCGGCCAGGGTGCGCGGCATGGTCTCGTCCACCTCGACCGCCATCCGCACCCCGGAAGCGGCCCAGCTGTCCACGATCTCCCGCTGCCAGTCCACGGTGAACCACTCCGTTAGCGCCTCGGCAATAACGGGCCCGACGCCGTCCACCTGCGCCAGCTCCGGCACCGAGGCCGCACGGATGGCATCCATGGAGCCGAACGCCGTGGCGAGCGCGCGCGCGGCCCGCGGCCCCACGTGCCGGATGGACAGTGCCACCAATACCCGCCAGAGCGGCTGGCTTTTCGCCTTCTCCAATTCGCGGAACAGCTTCTCCGTGTTTGCCGCCGGGACCGACGGTTTCTTCGCCGTCGCCTTGGTATAGAAGTAGGGCACCAGCTCGCTTCCGCCGGTCGGCACCCCCTTCGCTTTCTTCTCCCGTCGGACCATCACCTCGGACAGGTCCTGGGCTGTGAGGCTGAAAATGTCTGCCTCGGTGGTCAGCGGCGGGGTGTCCGGTGCGGCCGGGCGGGTCAGCGCCAGCGCCGCTTCATCTCCGAGCGCCTCGATATCGAAGGCGCCGCGGCCTGCCAAGTGCGCCACGCGCTGAGTCAGCTGCGCCGGGCAGGATTTCGCGTTGGGACAGCGCAGGTCGACGTCGCCTTCCTTGGCCGGGGCCAGCGCCGTGCCGCAGGACGGGCAATGGCTGGGCATCACAAAAGCACGTTCCGAGCCGTCACGGAGCGCGACGACGGGACCGACAATTTCCGGGATCACGTCCCCCGCCTTGCGCAGCACCACCGTGTCCCCGATTAGCACACCCTTGGCCTGGACCACGTCCTGATTGTGCAGCGTTGCCATCGTGACCGTCGAACCCGCCACCAGCACGGGCTCCATCACCCCGTAGGGTGTGACGCGTCCCGTACGGCCAACGTTGACGGCGATGTCCAGCAGCTTGGTATTGACCTCTTCCGGCGGATACTTGTAGGCCACCGACCAGCGCGGCACCCGCGAGGTGTAGCCCAGCGCGCGCTGCGTGGCAAAGTCATCCACCTTGACCACAATGCCGTCGATTTCGTGCACCAGGTCATGGCGGTGCTCACCGAAGTGCGTAATGAACTCCAGCACCTCGTCCTCGCTGTCCAGCACCTTGAAATACGGGCTGGTGGGCATCCCCCAGGACTTCAGCAGCTCGTAGCTCTCAGACTGGCTCGCCGCGTCCAGCCCGGACCGGGCGCCGATCCCGTGCACGTACATGCTCAGCGGACGCTTCGCCGTTTCCGCCGGATCCTTCTGCCGCAGGGAGCCTGCGGCGGCGTTGCGCGGGTTGGCAAACGGCGCCTTCCCCGCGGCCACCATCGTCTCGTTTAACGCAGTGAAATTCTTCGAGGCAATAAAAACCTCACCGCGGATCTCCACCTCCGCCGGCAGCTTCTGGCCCTTAAGCCGCTGGGGAATGTCCTTGATCGTTGCCACATTGTGGGTAATATCCTCACCCGTGGTGCCGTCCCCGCGCGTCGCTGCACGGACCAGTTTCCCGTCCCGGTACAACAGGTTCACGGCCAGCCCGTCGATCTTCAGCTCGGTCAGCCATTTCAGCGGCGCCTGCGCACCCAGTTTGGCCACGGATCCTTCCGCGCGCCGCAGCCACGCCTGCAGCTCCTCCACCGAAAAGACGTCTTCCAGACTGTACATCCGGGCCAGATGTTCGACGGCGGCGAAGGCTGCGGACACGTCGCCCCCCACCTCCTGGGTGGGCGAGTCATTGCTGATCAACTCAGGATGGAGCGCTTCGATTTCCTCGAGTCGCCTGTACAGCGCGTCGAACTCCGCGTCCGAAACCAGCGGCGCGTCGTCGTTGTAATACGCAAAACGGTACGAGCGCACCTTATCGGCCAGCGCCTCGTAGTCCTCGCGCAGCGACTCGGACGGAATGACGCGCCCGGCGGACCCGGGAATGGCATCGACAATATCCTTGGCTTTACTCACTGTTCTATCTTGCCCTATGGCACAGACACAGGCGCAGAGTGGAGATTCGGCCAGTCCTTCGGCCGAGGCCGCCGGATGTCCCGCGGGAGAACGGCGAGCCGGGCAGCACCCGGCGGTAGACCGCGTGCGAAGGCTTCCGCGAGGTTGGACGGAGGCTGGAACACGTTCCAGAACACGGCCAGCCGACCATCGCGCTGCGGCGGCCGAACCCGGCCATCCTCACATCGACGTCCATGCCGAGCACCCGGCAGCCCGCCGTCTGGAAGGTTCGGGCGGACACACCGGTTCAATGCCGACGCCGAGCACTTCGAGCCCGGGACTGGCGGCGACGATCCGCACCACCATGGCTTGCGGGTAGCGGGACCGCGTCCGGTCGTAGCGTGCGGGATCAGAGCCGAACGACTCGGCAATCTGTCGGGAGTGATGGGACTCTCTGGCCGAGAAATGCGCCCAAATATCGGCGACTGCAATCTGGCGCAGGTCCTCGGCATGATCTACATGAGCTGTTGACGGGTCGAGCCCGGAGCCGTCAAAGATCCTGTTGATGTACTCGATCAGCTCCTCTAACGTGCCCTTGCTCTTCTCCCGGGTGGCGCGCCCTTACGGAGTCGGGTCAGAGGGTAAACGTGCACACGTCCAGGACCGTCGTGGTACTCGATGTCGATATGAATATTTGGGCGCGAAATGCGTCATCGTGGATCAGGAACCGGACGTTTGGGGCGTTCAGGCACCACCGTCACTGGGCAGCGTTATTGAGGACAGCCCTTGCATCGACGATGATCACAGTGACGTTGTCCCGGCCGCCGGAGCGCAGAGTGGACTGAACCAGTGAATCAACAGCATCCTGGGGACCTGCCGTGGTGCTCAGTATCCGGTGGATCTCGTCATCAGTCAGTTCTGCGTTCAGTCCGTCGGAGCAGACCATGTAACGGTCGCCCTCTTCGACGGGGACCAGCCAGTAATCGGCCTGCGCATCGTCTCCCGTTCCCACGGCACGGGTGACAACATTACGGCGTGGATGGACCAGCGCCTCAGCAGGGGTGATGAACCCGGCGTCCACCATTTCCTGGACCTCCGAATGGTCCACAGTCACCTGTTCAAATTTGCCCTGGCTGAGCCGATATGTCCGCGAGTCCCCGACATTGAAAACCAGCCAGTACGGAACGCCGCGCTCCTCCACCAGCACCACACCGGATACGGTGGTCCCGGCCCGCGAATTCGTCAGCTCACGGATGCGGGCGTCGGCCTGCTGCAAGGCCAGTTGGAGATCTGCCGCCGTCGCATCCCGCGAACCGGCTGCCAGCGCGGCGCATTGTCTCAGCGCGCTAACGCATTCCCGGCTTGCCACCTCTCCCGCTTCGTGGCCGCCCATGCCGTCTGCCACCGCAAAAACCGGGTCGGCCGCGAGAAGGGAATCCTCGTTCAGCTCCCGCCGGAGCCCCCGGTCCGTGCCGTATCCGCAGCTGAGCCGGATGGTCGGCGCGGGATCCGACGGCGTAGGGGAAAGACTGCCCTGATGAGCGTTCATGCGCGTCCTCTCAAGAAACCGCGGCCGTCATCCCTGCGCAATGTCAGAGGTGTTGTGGACATAGAACAGGACGGATCTGCCACGGCTGGGAGCTGATCAATCATTTCCCCATCGTAACCGGCGGCCATGCCGGCCATCAGGGTCGGACCGCCCAGATCCACGGTGCGGCTGTCATAGAGGCTGGTTGCGCTGCCACAGCGAAGATATCCGGTGGCACCTGCCGGTCCCCGGACGCCGGGCTTTCGTCAGTCGTGGTCCGGCGGCCAGGCGTCCGTCAGTCGACGACAAGTCCCTCGCCGCGGCATTCGTCAGTCGGGCGTCCGTCAGTCGTGGCATTCGTCAGTCGGGCGTCCGTCAGTCGACGACAAGTCCCTCGCCGCGCCCGCGCGCCAGCACGACCGGGTGGATCGCCCCGAAGCCGCGGACCTGCTGGACCTCCTGGGGAATCAACACAAAACGGTCGTCCGCATTCAGCGCCGCAGCCGTGCTCGAGTCGATCAGCACCGTGCCCGGCTCCGCCAGGGCCGTCAACCGCGCAGCCAGATTCACCGTTGGCCCGTAGATGTCCCCCAGCCGGGAGAGCACCCGGCCCCAGACCATTGAGACACGGGCCTCCGGCAGGAAATCGTCAGCCGCCATGGCCTCAGCCAAGGCGAGCGAGATCTCCGCCCCCGCCACCGGGGTCTCACAATTGAAAAGTACTTCGTCGCCGATGGTCTTGACCAGGCGGCCACCGCCCACGGAAATGATTTCCGCGCACTTATTCTCAAAGCGCTGCACCAGCTTGGCCAGCGTCTTCTCGTTCATCCGGCGGGACAGGCTCGTGTAGCTGACCAGATCAGCGAAGCCGACGGCGCGGGCCAACGGCAGCGGCGCGTCGTCCTCGGCCCCGTGCCGGCCTTCGGCGCTCGAATCCAGACCGGCCTGCGCCCGCACGGCAAGGCGCTGCACGCCGGCGTTGAGTTGACGGCGCCAAGAATAGAGGAGCATTTTTTCCATCGGGTCAATCAGATCCGGTAACTCGGACACCAATGTGCGCCGCGCCTCGGCATCGCTGACACCACGCTCTTCAGCGATGTCCTCCACCAGAGCCTCGATCTGCCAGACCACCATCCGGTCCGTCATCTGGCCGACAGCCCGCGTGACCGAAATGGCTGCATCCTCGGTGAGCAGCCCGGACCGCACCACATCAATAACCGTGGTCAACGCATCCTGGTCCCGCTCACTGAAAGCGACATCGTCGTCGCCCAGGTTCGGGAAACCCATGGCGCGCCAAAGCTTCCGCGCCGACAACAGCGAAACGCCCGCGCCGTGGGCCACCTCCCGGCGGCGGAACTTGCGCTCTCCGCCAAGCAGACGGGCCTCCAAAGCCTGCAACGCGCTTCGTTCGGGGCCAAGGTCAGCACCGCCGGCCGTGTCCGTTGCCTCGGGTGCCCCGGCTTCAGGGGCCGCTTCCGGAACGGATTCGGGAACGGCTTCTGGAACGGCTCCCGAAACGGGACTCCTATCCGCAGCGGGTTCCCCAGCCGGCGAACTCCCGGAACCGGGAGCAGACTCCGCTTCCGGGCCGGTCTCCCGCAGCCGCTCGGCTTCGCCCGCCGAAGCGGCTTCCTGTTCAGGAGCGGTTTCCTGTTCAGGAGCGGTTTCCGGATGCACTTCCGGCTCTGGCCCGGGTCCCTGCCCGGTTTCCCCGACATGTCCGGCGAAAGCGGATCCTGCCGGCTCGGTACCCCATTTGGACACAGGAATCAACGCTACCGCCGCCCGGGATCCGGAAGTTTCCGGCACTCCATTAGCGTCTTCCATGGTCCAGTTCCTCCCACCCATCTCGATCAAGCATCCTGCGGATAATTCCAATCACCTTCGGGGCCGGTCAGCGCCGTGTGCGGCAATTCGTTGATCGCGTCCAGCGCAAAATCACGGAACCGGGCCACCTCCGGCACGTCCTTGACGGATGCCGACCCCTCGTACCCCATGTCCAAGGTTATATTCCCGGAGCGCAATATCCGTTGCAGCCAGGATTGCCGCGTGCCCAGATTACGGACCGCGCCGAGGGGAATGTCCTGACGTGACTGCCGCAGCCAGCCGCGCCGCACGATGATCCGGCGGCTGGTCAGCGTGTATCGAGTGCCGGCCCAGCGCAGAAACATGCGCGTCGGGTACAGAACAAGACCGGCAATGCCGAGGACGACGACGGCACTCGGCAGCGGTTGCTGCCAGGCCGCCGTCTGGCTGGACAACCGCTCCAATCCGCCGCGTCTCAGCCACGCCAGAGTAAACCCGACGACCGCCGGAATCAGGATGAAGACCACGGCGGGGCCGGTTAATGCACGCGCTTGGGGCCGGCTCTGCACAATGACCTGTTCCCCCGGAGCAAGCCGGCTACGCATAGCGGCTGGAAGCGCCGGAACCGCGAGCCCTATGGGAATGATTTGCCTCACGGGCACCACTTGCCGCGGCCGAATCACATGCCGCGCCAGAACCACCTGGGCTGCCGGCAACGTGGCGGCGCAAATGGACCACGTCGCCGGCCGAAACGGTGTGCGTAGTCCCCGAAGCATCGGTCAGCAGCAGCGAACCGGTCATATCCAGACCCACGGCCAGCCCAAAAATGCTCTTATTGCCAGGGAGATCCGCGCGCACCTGCGTTCCCAAGGTGACCATTGCCGCCGTCGCCCGCTGCAGCAGACTCTCTCCTCCGTCCAACGGACGTCGAGCGTCCCCGTCCACGGCACAAAAAGCGAGGTAAAGCGCAGCAAAACGATCCAGGTAGGCGGGCAGCAGGACGTTCCGGTCCAGCGTCAACGCTCCCTCGATGGCCAGCGAGGTTGCGGTCTCCACCGGAAGTTCATCCGGGCTCTGCGACACGTTGACGCCTGTCCCCACAATAACAATTGGACCGGCCGTGTCGACGGGGCCGGCCGACGACGAAACGGCCGTCTGCGCGGCCGTCATTTTCGGCGACGCCAGCTGCGCCAGAATCCCAGCCACCTTCCTTCCGTTGACCAGAACGTCGTTGGGCCACTTCAGCTGGGCCCGGACGCCGGCAACGTCTCCCACAGACTCGATCAGCGCAATCGCGGCAAGCAGAGACAGCCACGAATACGCCGTAAACGGCAACGGCTTGCCGGCATTTTCCGGTCGGAGCAGCACACTGACAATCATCGAACTCCCCGGCGGGGACACCCACGTCCGGTCCAGCCGCCCCCTCCCGGCAAGCTGCTCCTCAGCCGCCAGCGCGCTCAGGTCAGGCCACCGTTCCGCTTCAGGGGACCCGCTCGCCACTGCCGCGGCCGCCACCAGATCCGCGTTCGTGGAACCAGTTGAAGCGGCCAGATCCATCCGGCTGTAGCGCCCGTCAGGCGGTATCAGCGCACGACGCAGCCGGTTCAGGTCTAGGGGAACGGGCTCCGGAGTCATACCTCCGATCCTATCCGGCCTCCTGACACTCCCTGCAGGCACCGACCTTCAAGGCACCGGCTGCAGGCACCGCCCTGCAGGCACTAGCCTGCAGGCAATAACAAAAACCACAGGTCACCTGGCGGCACCGACAGGTGACCTGTCAGAGTCGGTTGTTACGGTGGAACCATGGCGCATCCCAACCAAACAGCTGTCCCCGCCGTCCCCGTCGCTGCGGCGATCCGGAGAACGGCCCCCGAGGCGACCCCCGCGGCGGTCCGGACTGTGGCCCTCGAGGCGGTCCACATTGCGGCCCCCGAGGCGCCCCCCGCGGCGATCCGCGCTGACCTTCCCGCCGGGTCCTCGGGCTGGGTCCGGGTCCGCGGTGCCAACGAGCACAATCTGCGCAGCGTGGACGTGGATATCCCGCGCGACTCGTTCGTCGTCTTCACCGGTGTCTCCGGCTCAGGCAAATCTTCGCTGGCCTTTGGAACTATTTTCGCCGAGGCGCAGCGGCGTTATTTCGAGTCCGTTGCCCCTTATGCGCGGCGCCTGATCGATCAGGCCGGTGTCCCTGAGGTGGCTTTATTGGACGGCCTGCCGCCCGCCGTCGCGCTCAAGCAAGCCCGCGGGGCAACCAGTTCGCGTTCCTCATTAGGCACCATCAGCTCAACGTCGGACGTGCTCCGGCTGCTGTTCAGCCGCGCCGGGACCTATCCTGAGGGCGCCGAGCACCTGCCGGCGGCCGCCTTTTCGCCCAATACCGTTGCCGGCGCCTGCCCCACCTGCCACGGAGGGGGCGTTGCCCGGAGCACCACGGAGCAGCTATTGGTCCCGGATCCGTCCCTGTCGATCGACGACGGCGCCATCGCGGTCTGGGCGAACAGAGGCTGGCAGGGCGTGAACTACCGCAGAATCGCTGATGAACTCGGCTACGACATCCACGTTCCGTGGCGCAGGCTTCCAGCCAAGGACCGCCGGCAGATCCTGTTCGGCGACGAGGAGCCAACGGTCGTGGTCCACGCCCGTGAAGGCGGCAATAAGCGGCCCTACAACGGGACCTGGCAGTCCGCGGAAAAGTATTTGTTGCGCACGTACGCCAAGACCGAAGCCGCGTCCCAGCGCGCCCGGCTGGAGCCGTTTATGATCACCGGCCCGTGCCCCACCTGCCACGGCAAACGGCTGCATCCGCAGGCTCTGGCAGTGACCTTTGGCGGGTTCGACATTTCGGAGCTGGCGGCGATGCCGCTGTCCAGCCTGAACGAGGTACTGAACGTCGGCTTAACGGCACAGGCCCTCGGCCCGGACAGGCATGGTGCGCCCGCTGCCTCCGCCGCCCGGTCCCTGGTCAAAGATCTCAGCAGCCGGGTCGAGGCCATCATCCGGCTCGGTCTGGGCTACCTGTCGATGAGCCGCTCCAGCGTGGACCTTTCGCCCGGGGAACTGCAGCGGATCAGGCTCGCCGGTGCGCTGCGTTCCGGACTCTTCGGTGTCCTCTACGTGCTGGACGAGCCGTCTTCCGGCCTCCACCCGGCGGATGCCACCGCCCTCTATGCCTCGCTGCGCGACCTCATCGGCGCCGGAAACTCATTGTTCGCCGTGGAGCACGACCTTCAGATAGCGCGGCGCGCAGACTGGATTGTCGACGTCGGCCCGCAGGCCGGAAGCGCGGGCGGCACGATCCTTTACAGCGGACCACCGGAAGGTCTGGAGCGGGTACATGAATCGGCGACGGCGGCGTTCATGTTTCCGTCCGGGGGCACCCCCGCTCACACCGTCCGGGAGCCGTCGTCCTGGCGGACCTTCGGGCCCTTGGCCCGCAATAACCTGCAGGACATCACGGTCCGGATACCGCTGGGCGTGATGACAGCCATCACGGGCGTGTCCGGCTCCGGCAAGACCTCCCTGCTGACCGAGCTGATCAACTCTGTTGAATCCCAGCAGGGTGAATCCCCCGGTGGGGACGGCGGGCCGGATGGGCGGGGCGCTGATCCTGCCGGCGCTGCTGGCTCAGCGTCTGCCGGGGCGGCTGCGGTGGCGCCGGAACGTGTCATTTCCATCGACCAGAAACCTATCGGCCGTTCGCCGCGTTCCAATCCCGCCACCTACACCGGCCTGTTCGACGGCGTGCGGCATCTCTTCGCAGGCACAGCGGAAGCGGCCGCCAGAGGCTTCACTGCCAGCCGATTCTCCTTTAACGTCGACGCCGGACGCTGCCCTACCTGCCGTGGCGAAGGATTCATCAGCGTGGAACTGATATTCATGCCGGACGATTACTCCCCCTGCCCTACGTGCCACGGCTCGCGGTACAACCCCAAAACCCTTGAAGTCACGTACCGCGGCGCGAACATCGCCGAGGTGTTGGACATGACAGTGACCCAGGCCCAGGAATTCTTTTCCGATTCGCCCTCCGTGGCCCGGTCGCTTAACGCACTGTCCGACGTGGGGCTGGCCTATCTGCGCCTGGGGCAGCCTGCCACCGAGCTTTCCGGCGGCGAAGCACAGCGCGTCAAACTTGCCACTGAGCTTCAGCGGCCGGGGAAAACCGGCACCATTTTTGTCCTGGATGAACCCACCGGCGGTCTGCACCCGGCAAATGTCCGCGATCTCATCGCCGTATTTGGAAGGCTCACGGCCGCAGGTAATACGGTCATCACGGTGGAACACAACATGGACGTTGTCGCGGCGTCGGATTGGGTAATAGAGCTCGGCCCGGGCGGCGGGGACAAGGGCGGCCAAGTCATTGCCGCCGCCACCCCGCCGGAACTGCTCACCATCAACACCAGCGTCACGGCACCTTATCTGGCTACGGTGATGGCGGCCGGCTGTACTCCGTAGAATGTGACAATCGATCCACCCGACTTCGATACCGGCCTGGTCGCGGAGCTCTACGCGCCTCTCACGTCGACCAGCCAGAGCGCCGAACCATACGTGAGCTTCACCGCGGCCACGGCGCTACCGATCCATCTTCCTGGCCGGCCCAACCTCCACGCTCCTGCCCGACGATGACACCGCACTTCGGGCTCTCCGCGGCATCCGCGTGCATCTGGCCGAAGGGGGGCTCCGCGCTGGTCCCTCTCCTTATCCTCTCGCCACGCCCGTGAAGCAGTTCGGGCTTGTCGAAGAGTCGACGGCGACGGATGGCGCCGTCCTGCGGCCGCAGGGCTGGCGACGGTAGCTGTCCAGAATGCGGACGGACAGCCACCGGCAGCGGATGCCAAGGAGTTCATCTTTCTCCTTAAAACCGACGCGTAAATTGCACGCGCAACATCAGCGGCCGGACCATTAGGAGCCGTATGAACTTTCCTCGTTCCCTCACCTTGCGACCGGCCGTTGCCGAAATGGTACGCCCCAGCGGCCTGGGCCCCGGCGGCGTGCGCCCCGGCGTCCCGGCGTCCCGGCGTCCCCTGCAGAATGCGTCACCCTCGGCATGAGGACGTACCGCCTGAACTGGATAAAGTGCTCATGGACCCAGCCTAATCCCCGATCAATAGTTGTATTACTGATCAGTAACATGGCCCCGGCCGCACTGAACCGCGATAGTGAATCGCGGTGAAATTGTAGGTTTGCTACACAGATAGCCAGCCGATCCCTCATTAGACTGGGGAGGACGTTCCCTGCTTTGTTTGTTTCCTACTTAACGCGCCGCTGGTTAACGCGCCGCTGGCCGTGCGTGCGGGCCGGACCGAAACTTACTGACTGCAGCACCTGACCTAAGAACCTGAACAGCCAACCGAGCCGGAGAGCATATGAGCCATGATCTGACGACAACCGCAGGAAAGATCGCGGATTTCCGTGACCGGCTGACGGCGGCCGAGCAGCCTTCCGGCCCTGCCGCCGTCGAAAAGCAGCACGCCCGGGGCAAGCACACCGCCCGCGAGCGCATCGACATGTTGATCGATCCGGGCTCCTTCACCGAGTTCGATGCCCTGGCAATACACCGGTCCACGGCCTTCGGCATGGAGAAGAAAAAACCCTTGGGCGACGGCCTGGTATCCGGATACGGAACCGTGGACGGCCGGCCCATCGCGGTCTACAGCCAGGACTTCACCGTTTACGGGGGCTCGCTCAGCCAGGTAAATGGCGAAAAAATCGTCAAGGTCCAGGAATTCGCCCTCCGCAACGGCTGCCCCGTCGTCGGCATCCTGGACGGCGGCGGCGCCCGAATTCAAGAGGGAGTCGCCTCGCTGGCCATGTTCGCCGACATCTTCCGCAACAACGTCCATGCCTCAGGCGTGGTCCCGCAGATTTCACTGATCATGGGTCCCTCCGCCGGCGGCGCCGCGTACTCCCCCGCGCTGACCGATTACGTCATCATGGTGGACAAAACCAGCCACATGTTCATCACCGGCCCCGACGTGATCAAAACCGTCACCGGCGAGGACGTGGACATGGAGACCCTCGGCGGCGCCCGCCAGCACAACGCCACCACGGGGACCTCCACCTACCTCGCCACGGATGAGGCCGACGCCGTCGAGTTTGTCCGCGAGTTGCTGGATTTCCTGCCATCCAATAACCTGGCCGAGGGTCCCGTCACGGAACACGAGCAGGAATTGGAGGTCGACGACGGCGACCTGGCCTTGGATGCTCTGGTTCCGGACTCCGCCAATCACCCCTACGACATGTGCGCGGTGATTGAACAGATCGTCGACGACGGTCATTTCTTGGAAATGCAGGCCCTGTACGCGCCGAACATCATCATCGGCTACGGCCGCGTTGAGGGACACACCGTCGGCATAGTGGCCAACCAACCCATGCAGTTCGCGGGCACGCTGGACATTAACGCCTCGGAGAAGGGCGCCCGCTTCGTCCGGCACTGCGACGCGTTCAACATCCCGATCATCACCCTCGTGGACGTGCCCGGTTTCCTGCCCGGGAAGGACCAGGAGTTCCAGGGCATCATCCGCCGCGGGGCCAAACTGCTCTATGCCTACGCCGAGGCGACCGTTCCGAAGCTGACCGTCATTACCCGCAAAGCCTATGGCGGAGCGTACATCGTGATGGGTTCCAAGAAGCTCGGCGCGGACCTGAACCTGGCGTGGCCCACCGCCCAAATCGGCGTGATGGGAGCCCAGGGAGCGGTGAATATCCTGTACCGCCGCGAGCTGGCCGCCGTCGGCGAGGCCGGCGGAGATGTTGAGCAGAAGCGCCAGGACGTCGTCCGCCAGTATGAAGAGGAGCTGCTCAACCCCTATCAGGCCGCCCAGCTGGGTTACGTCGACGCCGTCATTGCGCCGTCGGACACCCGGATCGCCCTGGTGCGGGGCCTGCGCGCGCTGCGGGACAAGCGGGCCAGCCTGCCGGCAAAAAAACACGGAAACATTCCGCTATGAGTACCGATACCTCCCAACCGGCCACCGAGCCGATGGTCGACCAAGGCCGGTCACGGCCGCGTGGCGGCCTCTCTGCCGAACCCACCCCGATGGCCGAACCCCAGCCGCGGGTCAAGCCCGCCGAGACCCCGGTCCTGCAGATCCTCAGGGGCACGCCGTCGGCCGAGGAACTGGCCGCACTGGCCGCCGTCGTGTTCTCTCTACAGCCGGCCGAAGACGACGCCCCTGTACGCCCCGCGCAACGTCATTGGGTGCGCCGCGCGGCGCTGAACCTCGCCCCGAAGCCAGGGCCTGGAGCATGGCGCCGCAGCCGGGCATAACGGCTGGCGGCCATCCGCAGCGTGATCCTGCATGCACTGATTGCAGTGCATGCACTGCAATCAGTGCATGCAGGTTTGCGGAAGGACTGTGGCCTGGCCGCTGGAGCTACCGAACCGAACTCCGGGGCGGCGCGTCAGGCTGTGCGTGCGGGCAGCAGTTCGCGGAGCAGCGCGGCGGTCACGGCTCCGTAGGCAAGGTGCGGGATGATGTCACTCATCCAGTCCACAACGGACCAGGATTTCGGGTCGGTGATGCCCAGCGCACTCATCGGCCCGTCCGCGCCGGCCATCGCGGCCGCAGCGGCCAGCAGGGCGCTGGTTGCCGGCCCCGGATGCAGACCAGCGGAACGTGCACACCCAAAGATGGCGCCCACACCTATCCCCGCCGCCAGCCCTGTCATCGGTCCCAGCCCGGCCACCCGGTTCTTCCGTTCTTCGCCGCTGCCGGGAATTTTCAGGTGGGCAACCTCGGCGACCTTTTCCACCGTCTTTTCGGGAGTATCGCTGGTCGGTCGACCGCGCAGGACCATGTCCAGATAGGTGACGGCGTTCAGGGCGGTGGTGCCGGCGGCTCCTGCTGCGGCGCCGCAAAGCATACCTCGTACCAGTTTCATGACTCCGGTTTACCATGGATGGTGTCGCTGTGGCACCCCTCCGCGAATGGTGGCCATCGTGCTGGCGAAGCTGTCCTTCCTATGGAAAAACTCTGGCGGTAGGCTCGTCCGGGTGACTAACGACGCGCTGAAACCGACCCGCACGCCCACCGCCATCGACGCCGTAGCCGATGCCTACACGAACCGGCTGCTGGAGCTGGATCCCGGTTTCGCCACGGAGCTGGGGCTCCCCGGCCACGAAACCGAGTACCGCGACTATTCCCCGGCCGGGCACGATGCCATGGCTGCCGCGGCTAGGCAGACGCTGGACCAACTGGCCGCCCTGGAGCCGGAGGACGGCGTGGACACGACCACGCTGCATGCGATGCGCGAGCGGCTCGGACTGGAGCTGGAGCTGCATGCCACCGGCTGGAATCTGGCGGACCTGAATAACATCGCCTGCCCGGCGCAGAACATCCGTGCCATTTTCGATCTGATGCCCACGGCCACGGTGGAGCAGTGGGAACACATTGCCGGTCGGCTGGCCAACGTTCCAGCAGCGATGGACGGCTACATCGAGTCCCTGCGGGCCGGTGCCGGGTGCGGTCTCGTCGCCGCCCGCCGGCAGGTGGAGAACGTGATTGAACAGGCCGAACGGCATGCTGCCGAGGACGGATTTTTCGTCACCCTGGCGGCCAATGCACGGCTCGACCGGCCTGAAACGGCCGACGGCGGCGCCGAAACCGGGAGCGTGCTTCCGGCGGATACCGCCAGCCGGTTGGCCGACGGCGCGCAGTCAGCGCGCCGGGCCTATCAATCACTCACCGATTTCCTTCGCGGCGAGCTGCTGACCGCGGCACCGGCGAAGGACGCCGTCGGCCGTGAGCGCTACGAACTGGCCTCGCGCGCTTTCCTGGGTTCCGCAGTCGACCTTGAAGAAACGTATGCCTGGGGCGTCGAGGAGCTGGAACGGATCATCGCCGAGCAGCAGCAGGTGGCCGAACAGATTAATCCCGGTGCCGGCATTGCGGAGGCCAAGGAGGTCCTGAATGCGGATCCGGCGCGCCAGCTGCAGGGAACCGCGGCGCTGCGGGACTGGATGCAGGAGCTTGCGGACAAGGCGGTGGCGGAGCTGGCCGGCGTGCACTTCGACATTCCACACATCATGCGCACGCTCGAATGCAGAATCGCACCGACCCAGGAGGGCGGCATTTACTACACCGGTCCCAGTGAGGATTTCTCCCGCCCGGGCCGGATGTGGTGGTCGGTTCCGGCTGGCGAGGCTTCCTTTACCACTTGGGCGCAGACAACGACGGTTTATCATGAGGGCGTGCCGGGGCACCATCTGCAGGTGGCCACCGCCACGTACCAAAGCGGGCTGCTGAATACATGGCGGCGCAACGCCTGCTGGGTCTCCGGACACGGCGAGGGCTGGGCACTCTACGCCGAGCGGCTGATGGACCAACTGGGTTATCTCTCCGATCCGGGCGACAGGATGGGCATGCTGGATGGTCAGCGGATGAGAGCCGCGCGCGTGGTCTTCGACATCGGGGTTCATCTGGAGCTGCAGATCCCGCCGGCCTGGGGGCAGGGAACCTGGACGTCTGAGACGGGGCTTGCATTCCTGCAGCAGAATCTGGACATCAGTGCCGGTCAGCTGGACTTCGAGTTCAACAGGTATCTGGGCTGGCCCGGGCAGGCGCCGTCATACAAGATCGGACAGCGGATATGGGAACAGATACGCGACGAGTGCCGGCTGCGGGAGGGTGCGGATTTTGATCTTAGGGCCTTCCACACTCAGGCGCTCAATCTTGGCTCCGTTGGTCTGGACTCGCTTAAGGCTGCCCTTCTGGGGTGAGGTTCTTCACAGCAGATCGAGGAATACCCCAAAATGCGCCGAATGACGCCGATCTGCGGCCTCGGGAATAAATCACGGTCGTCATAATTCGCAACATGGACTGGAATATGCTATTGGCTCGGTCATAGCGTATGGGAGTGACTTCAACCGCCCAGAACCCCACCGTCCACAAGCACGGCCGTAAGCTGCCTAAGTGGGCTGCATCCTTTGGCGTCCAGATCATCGCCGCTCTCATCATCGGCCTGGCTCTGGGCCTGATCGCCAAATCCTTGGGTACGGGTCCTCAGGCCGTCCCGAATGGGCTGGACACGGCGCTGACCACCATTGGCAGCAGCTATGTCTCGCTGCTGCAGGCCGCCGTCGTCCCGCTCATTTTTACCGCCGTCGTCAGCTCCATCGCGAATCTGAGCCAAGTCGCCAATGCGGCGAAACTCGCGTGGAACACGCTGCTCTGGTTCGCCGTCACCGCGCTGATCGCTGTGAGCATCGGCATCGGCCTGGGTCTGCTGTTTCAGCCGGGCGCCGGCACCGACAAGACCGCCCCCACCAGCTACACCGGCAAAACCGGAGACTGGTGGTCCTTCTTGACGGGCTTGTTCCCCAAGAATTTCCTGGGTTTGGGCGCCAATTCGACGGTGGCACAGTCTGGGACCGTCACCACGTCCATCAGCTTTAACGTGCTGCAAATCCTGGTGATTGCCATCGTCGTCGGCATCGCCGCCTTGAAGGTCGGCAAGGCTGCGGACCCGTTCCTGAAACTCAACGCTTCCGCCCTCGCCGTGATCCAGAAGCTGCTCTGGTGGGTCATCCGGGTGGCCCCGATCGGCACCGTCGGCCTGATCGGCCACGCCGTCTCGACCTACGGCTGGGACACCATCGGTTCGCTGGGGAAATTCACCGTGGCCATCTACGCCGGGCTCGTGCTGGTGCTGTTCGTGGTCTACCCGATCCTAATCCGCAGCCATGGGTTGTCCATCAAGGCGTACTTCTCCGGCGTCTGGCCCGCGGTTCAGCTCGGTTTCGTCTCCCGGTCTTCGATTGGCACCCTTCCGCTCACGCAGCGCGTCACCGAGCGCAGCCTCGGCGTCCCCCGCGGCTACGCGTCCTTCGCCGTCCCGCTGGGTGCGACCACCAAGATGGACGGCTGTGCGGCCATCTACCCGGCAGTCGCCGCCATCTTCGTGGCGCAGTTCTTCGGCATCCATCTTGAGCTGAGCCAGTACCTGCTGATCGTGCTGGTCTCCGTCCTCGGCTCCGCCGCAACGGCCGGGACCACCGGCGCCGTCGTCATGCTGACATTGACGCTCTCCACCCTCGGCCTGCCGCTTGCCGGCGTCGGGCTGCTTTTGGCCATCGACCCCATCATGGACATGGGGCGCACCGCTGTCAATGTTGCCGGCCAGGCTCTGGTTCCGACCATCGTGGCCAAGCGCCAGGGAATCCTCGATCTGGCCCTGTACAACGCTCCGCGGAACGGCGACCCGTTCGCCGACGACACGCCCACAGAGGATGCGGCGAACGTCGCCGGCGCGGCAGAGGCCGCGGATGCCCGCGACAAGGAACTGTCCCGCGTGTAGTTCCGCCGCAAGCACACCGTAAGAGCCCGCTGCATCGGCCGCCCAGCCGATGTGACGGGCTCTTAGATTTGGGGCAGGAGTTCACTTCCGACGAAGGCTGCCGTCGGCGAAGCGTCCCGTCGGCGTGCGTAGCAGCTCAGTTGTTCGGCTTGTCCCTGACCGCTCGTTCTATCAGTAGCTCCGTCCCATGCAGTGCAGCTACTTCGGCGGGGACGTCGCCGCTGAGGAGCGTGGAGTTCGGCCAGGGCAGTCGGCGTCGGGGCTGGAGGAGGCGACGTACTTCCTCGTCTGGTTCAGGCCGTCCTTGAACGGGCCGCCGGCCCGGTTCCAAGCAGGGAAGCGCACCGCTGTATATCGAGTCCCCCACCACGCGGTCCAGCGTCGAAGTGGGCTGCCTTCAGTTCGTCGTCGTCCATAGGACGATGCTTGTGGTCGATTGGTCGTCTTGCGAGAATCAGTCCATGACGAAAGAAGTGCAAATCACGTTCGACTGCGCCGACCCCGCTGGGCTGGCGGCCTTCTGGGCCGAGTTGCTCGGCTACCGGGTGCAACCGCCGCCCGACGGATTCAACTCGTGGGATGCGGCCCTCGAAGCGTTTGGCGTGCCGCGCGACCAGTGGAACTCACGTTCAGCGATCCTCCCCATCGAGGGCCCACATGCGCGCGTCTTCTTCCAACGCGTGCCTGAGGGCAAGGTCGTCAAGAATCGGCTTCACCTCGATGTACGTGTGGCGCCCGGCCTCGAGGGTGACGATCGGATGAACGTCCTCGAAACCGAGGCCGATCGATTGGAGGCGCTCGGTGCGATTCGCGCCTATCGGGTCGAGCCCGACAAGGCGGCGATGGAGTCCGGTTTCATCACGATGCACGATCCGGAGGGAAACGAGTTCTGCCTCGACTAAACGGAGAGGTTCTAGTGTCCTGCGTCGTAAATTCGTTGAATGAGTGTTAAAATTGGTGTATGGCACGCACTGGACGCCCGAAGGCTGAACTGATCCTCACCGAGGAAGAACGCGATCAGCTTTCTCGGTGGACCCGCAGGCGCAAGTCCTCCCAGGCCCTGGCGCTGCG
>NZ_JASISR010000050.1 GCF_030063245.1 Paenarthrobacter sp. PH39-S1 | reverse complement strand
TGAACAGGTGTCCTTCTCTGTCTGGAAAATTTTGGCTTCGCAACTACTATTTTCCCAGCTCAAGGGGCACTTGTTCGGTTTAACACACCCCTGTCAAAAAGTTCTTACTCGCGGATCCGGGTCTGAGTCGAGGACGACTCCCACGCATTCGCTGCCCGGGACGTAGGGAGATTCGTGGCGTACCGAATGAAAGGTCCCGGAGGCGATCAGCAGATCGAGCGGATTCAACGGAGCTGCGATGACGTCCAGCAGTGTGGTTCCGGAAGAGCGGGACGGGAGTTCACACCACCGAACCTGCGGATCTGCACCGGGAGCATTCACCACGCCCGCGAGCACCCGTACGGTTTCCCCCTTTCGCGGGCTGCCCGTCACAGAGCGAGCATCCTTAGACGGCACGTAAGCTCCCTTGATTAACATCCATATGGTTGTGATGTTTTGACGATTATGGTCACCCCTTGCGTCGAGAGTCAAGATCGTGGGCTATTTGTCGACAAACCCACACAACGGTTATAGTCTTTTTTGTGATCAGAGAGGATTCCCTATGACGTCCGCCGAGTCCACGGCCGAGCCGACCCACGAAGACGCGCAGACCATCCAGAAGCTGCTCGTCGGCGTGATCGGCCTGCTGGATACGTTCTCCGCGGAGCAGCGCGCCGCCGCGTTGTTCGGCTTCGATGACCCCCGCCGTCTCGACTGGGACATCATCCCGAAGCCCGACCGTGTCGGAGTCTCGATGCACAACCTCGACCGGCACCAGAAAGTGGTGGTCCTCGAGCTCATCCGTCTCGCCGTCTCACATGAGGCGTACACCAAGGTGTTGGCCATCATGCAGCTCGAGCATGTCCTTCGCGCCCGGGAAGCGGATTTCCTCGGCGTCGCAGCGCCCCTGTGGCGCACGCCCGACTCCTACTTCCTGAGCATCTTCGGTCGGCCCGGTTTCGAAGACACTTGGTCGCTGCGCTTCCTCGGGCACCACGTCTGCCTCAACATCACGATCGTGAACCAGCGCTGGATATCGACCACCCCGAGCGCTCTCGGACAGCAACCCATGATCGGCGCGGGCGTGCTGAACCCGATGGCCGAGGACGAAGGACTCGGGTTCGACCTTCTCGACGCACTCGATGATGGTCAGCGCAGTGGCGCCGTCATCCATGACGTGGCGCCAGCCGACTTCGTCTCACGGCAGGTCCCGCTCATCGGCGCACTGGAGTATCCGGATCACTACGACCTGGGGATGCCGCAGTACCAGATCACGACCGCGGATCGTCAGATGCTGGCTCTGGTGCGCGACAAACCCTCCGGCATTGCCGCCGACCGTCTCGACGATGCGCAGCGGGCCACACTCTCGCGTTTGCTGGACACTTACCTTGCACGCCTTCCCGCGACAGCGGCCGCGCAGTATCGGACCCAGATCGACGCCGACGGTCCCGCTGGGATCCACTTCGCCTGGGCCGGCGGCCTGGTTCGGGGTGTCCCCCATTATTTCAGAGTCCAGACCCGCTCGCTCCTGATCGAGATGGTCAACGCCGTTGACAGCGGCAATCACCTGCATTCCGTCGTTCGGGACTTCGACCACGACTTCGCGCACGACTCGCTCCGCGACCACGCCGCGCACCTGGCCGAACACGGTTCTCATCTCAGGACTCGCACCACCTCCAGTGAGGGCACCGAGCTGCAGGCAAATGAGTGGTCCTGGTGATCCCCTTGCCCGCTGTCGACACCACGCAACCGAAGTAATCGTTGCGATGTTTCTTGATAGTGTGAGCGGATGAATTCATTCGCCGGACTGACGCGCGCCAACGTTCTCGCGAGTGAGATCGAGCAACAGATTCTCGACCGGGACTTTAAACCAGGCGAGCTGATCGGTACGATCGACTCGCTCAGGGCGCGATCGGGTTTTGCCCGATCGACCGTCGCTGAGGCGATCCGGCTGCTGGCGGACCGCGGGCTCGCCGAGATCCGACCCGGCCGAGGCGGCGGCCTTTTCGCCACCGCTGCGGGGCCGATGGTGAAAATTCGCCACACCCTTCTCGCGGTCACCGATGCCCCGACCTCTGTGGCCGAGGCCGTGGCCGTGCGGGAAGCGCTCGAGGTGCTGATCGACGTCGACGCTGCCGAGCACCGCACCGCGGCGGACATCGCCGATATCAAAAAGCTCCTGACCAAACTCAAGTCAGCGGCAGCCAGGGGCACTACCGCGTTCCTGCTGGCGAACTGGGACCTGCACGAGCGCATAGCGCTGATCTCACCAAACCAGACAGCCTCGGCGCTCTACCTGTCGATGACGAGGTTCGTGCGCGAGCACGCGGTGGCGGCAACACACGACGACGCTCCCGAGTCGGCGACCGAATGGCTGCACATCCGCCTCGAGACGCATGAAGAGCTCGTCGCCGCCATCATCGCCGGTGACGTCCATCGAGCGAAGACGGCGGTTGAAAAGCACGCCGGGCTACTCCTCACTGAGTAGCCCCGCCCGCTTCTGTACAGACCCGGCTAGCGCGGGATGATCGGTAACTGCACGTAGCTGACGTGGCCAGGTCCGGTGTAGACGGTGTTGGTCGCGCCGTCGTGGTAGCCCGGGTCGTAGGCATGGTGCATTCCGTGAGCGACGCCGTCGTAGGGCTGGATGTCGACCCGGATTCGCTGGCCCTTGCGGACAAGCCCCGTATTGGGAATGAGTTCGATCTCCACCGGCACGACCTCGTCGATCACCAGAGGAGCGTAATCGGCCTTGCGGTGCGTGTGCTTCGGGCTGTACTCCGTCGAGCGCTCAAAATCCAGCGTGCGATGGGATGCCTTCAACCAGCCCTTCATGAGAGGGGTCGGTCGGTCGCCGAAGCCCATTGTCGCGAAGCTCGTGTAATCGACCTCCCGGCCGTCTTCGTCTACCGCCCGAACTGACACGTAAATATCCATGTCCGCGGCCGTGGAGGACACCCAGAGCCCGGCCTTGCCGTAACCGGCGAGCACCGCGTCTTCGGTCAGCGGTTCGCTGATGAACGAAATACCGTTGACCTGCGGAGCCGACTCGGGCGAGTCTGGGTCGAGCCGGATGGCTGCACCAACGCCGGGCGGAAGAAGCGTGACCTCCGCAGAGTAGCTCCCCTGCCGCTCGACTGTGGATTCCGACGTCGACAGTTGGAGAAAATCGGACCGCGCGCTGGATCCGGCCCAGTCTGCGGGAGTCGCGTCGAGATACCACCGTGTGTAGTTCGTGCGGGCGACGGGCCATTCGTTCTCCTGAAGAACGAATGAGGCACCATTGCCGGTTCGGATCTCCAGTCGTACCGGAGGGAGATCCATGATTTTGTTGTCGATGCCTTTGAGCCAGTGGTCGAAGAATGCCTTGTGGCTGGCTACTGTTTCGGCCGCGTAGGCCTTTTGGAACCAGTCCTCCCAGAAGTCGAGCTTCTTGTTCGAAGTCGGTGTGCCGAGGTACGCCCCGCTGCCGCCGAGCTGGTGGAAGTGGGCCACGTGCGTGGTCGCCGCCACCGCCCAGAGCGGAATCGTCACATCGCTCAGATCGGGACTCATGAAAACGTTGGCACGCGGGCCGAAGGCGGCCTCCGGATCGGAGTCCCGGAACGGAGTGTTCTTCAAAATGGTGGTGAAATCGGCGATGTCGGGTTCGCCGATCCCGGCGGGGACGATTCCCGATGCCTTCCAGATCGACCAGAACTGCTCGTTGAAGATACCGCCGCTGTAGGCGACCTCCTCGTACAGGTCGACATCAGTTCCGATGGCGATCATCGCTTTTAGATGTTTCGGATGCAGGCTCGCGGCCTGGTGCTGCGTCATTGCGAGGTACGACATCCCCCAGGTGCCGACGTTGCCGTTGGACCAGCGCTGTTCGCCGGCCCATTCGATCGAGTCGTGCAGGGCCTGGGCTCCGGCGATGCCCCACGGAGCGACCTGTCCCGGGTTGTTGCCCGTTCCGGGCATGTCCACCCGAACGACGGCGTAGCCGTCGGGCACCCAGACTGCGGTGTTGGCTGTCTCGTGATTCTCGAACTGCAGGCCCATGGAATTGCCGAGGAAGTAGTCCTCCTCCATCAGCTCGTGCTTCTCGAGGTCCTCGTAAGTGGCGATGGAGTGGTGGTTGAAGGCCTTGCCGTACGGGCCGCAGGTGATGATGACCGGGAAGGTGCCGGGCTCGGCGGGACGGAAGACATCCGCCAGCACGTACTCGCCGTTCTCGAGCGGGATCTTCACATCGCGAAAGCGGAGGATGCCCATGGCGTTGCGGCGAAGCTCGTTGCGCGCGTTCGCTGGCGTGCACAGCTCGCGCGGTGACCCCGCGGCGAAGATGCCGGAACGGTTGAGGTCGACGATGAGTTCGACTATGACCGGGTCCTGCGTGAACTGCTGCACCTTGTCCAGGGTCGTCGTCGCCTCGAAGTTGACGTCGTGCCGGAAATTGAGCGCCCGGTCGCCGATGAGATCGTGCACCTCCGGCGGGATGTCTGTTCCGTGGTCACGGATGTCGCTCCGACCCAATGTGAAGACGAGTCGGGCGATATTTGTCACCCCCGGGTCCTTCAGCTTGTTGATGTCGCCGTCGACCCGGGCGACGATGTTCGCCAGAGTCACGCGCGGCCGGCCCGTGACGTTTCCGATCGCCGTGCTGCCGACCAGGAAGGCGACGCGTTCGTCCTCCTCGTACTGAAACTCTCCGCGTTCGTTTGTTAGACCTACATGGCTGGGGGTCTCGTATTTAAGTCCGGCGATCGGGCCGGTCAAGGTACCTGTCTTGGTCATGTAGTTCTCCTGGTCGTCATTGACTCATGGTTGCTCGTGCGGCATATCGGGCTCGTACCCAGTCCTCGAAGGTCGTCGGGGCTCGCCCGAGCAACCACGCCAGCACGTTCGGATTGCCGACGAAGTCGTTGCTGCTGTATCGCGCGCTGATGGCGCGCATGGCCCGGAGTTCGTAGGCCGTGCGGGCGGGGTCGGCGTCGTCGAAAATCCGTGCAGCGAATGTCTCCACGTCGATTTTCGCCGCTCGCACCGGCATGTCAATGACCGTTCCGATGATAGTGGCAAGGTCATGCGCCGTGTAGCGGCCGGCCGAAGCCAGTTCGTACGTCGCACCGATGTGGTGATCGGAGTCGCCGAGCACGAGCGCGGCGACCTCGGCGATGTCCCCGATCTCGATGAGCGACTGCCGGCGCTCGAGAGACCAAGTCAGCTCGAAGACCCCGCGCTCGAACGCTGGTTTAAGGCGATGCGCGAGCATGTAGTTGGTCGGCTGGAGGATGGTGAAATCGAGCCCGGACGACAGCAGGTGCTCTTCGATGTCGCGCTTGATTTCGTGTTGCAGCAGGTCGGTTGTGATCGCGTGCAGCACGGAACTCATGACGAAGTGCTTGACTCCAACGGCGCGGGCGGCATCGACGATCGCGAATCCGACGGCGCGCTCAGACGACGACAGGGTCGGGCCGACGTGATAGACCTTCTCGACGCCCGCGACGGCCTTGGCGAGCACGTCTGGATCGGCAAGGTCGCCCACCACGACTTCCGTCACTCCGATCGCGCGAAGCGCGGCGGCCGACGCTTCTGACCGCACGCTCGCGCGGACAGGATGCCTGGCAGCCAGCAACCGGGGCACCAACAGCCTGCCCTGGTTGCCGTTCGCACCCGTGACCAGGATCACCGCTCTACGCCTTTCGTTCGAGAACGCTCATCGATGACGCGCCTGCCTCGACCCCTGCCATCGAGCGCCCGAGGTTCTCCATCCAGGTATCCGGGTTATTCGCCGCGTGGAGGCTGCCGGCACGGCAGTTGCGCGCAATCAGCTGCAGCGGCATCCGCTTGCTGATCGCCGATGCGCCCGAGGCACGAAAGAGCGTCTCAACCGCCGTCGCGCAAGCATCCCAGACGTACGCGGCGTCCGTGTGGAACTGGAGGATCTCCTGCTCGGTCGGGTCGATGCCCGCGGCATCGAGCCGATCGAACTCGCCAACAGCGGCATCGGCCACTCGGCCGGCTGCACGGATCTGCATGGCTGCCCGACCGATCGTGTGGTGGACGACGGGCGCATCAAGTTGCCTCGTGTAGGGCGAGTACGGCACGCTTCGCCTTCCGATGGAGCCGAGGAACACCTCCATCGCCTGGTCCGCCATGCCGAGCGCAACTCCTGTGCTCGACACGATCGAGCGGGGCAGTCCCCCGCGTCGCGGTCCCTGACCTGTCGCGATGAGCTCGGCCGTTCGCTTCGCGAGCTGCGCGGGAAAGCCGAATCGCTCATCCGGCACGAAGAGCTCGCCGTCGGTTGCCATGGTCTGGCTGCCTGTGGCCGCGAGGCCCGATGCATCCCAGTCGTCGCGCGAGACGAGCTGGTCCTTGGGAACCAGCACCATCCCGACCTTGGAATCGTCGGTGTCGTCGTAGAAGACGGCGAGGTAGCCGTGGGATGCGTGCACGCTGCCGGTCGCGAACGGCCAGACGCCCTTCACCATCCAGCCGCCGTCGACCTTCCGTGCGGTGCCCGACATGTGGCGGCTCGTGCCGCCGACCGCGAAGGTGCGGTTTCCCACCCACGGCGACTCGTAGACCGGCGCGACCACCTCATCGGCGAAGGCGTTGCTCCACATGTTTCCCCCGGCGGTGGCCCAGACCACCCAGCCCGTCGCTCCACATCCCGCGCCCAGCGCACGGTAGATGGCGAGCATCTCGCGCGTGCTGAAATCCGCACCGCCGTATCGCTTCGGTTTGCTCAGGGCGAAGACACCGACCGCACCGAGACGCTCGATGGTCTCCTGCGGAATACGGCGTTCCTGTTCGGCTACGGCCTGCTGATCGCGCAGCCATGGCTGCAGTTCCACGATTCGCGCGATGATCTCTTCGGCCTGCGGCAGGGCGATGTCCGTGATCACGGCCATTCCTTCCTCGACACCGGTGTGCCGGTGAAACCTCCGACGGGTTCGACGCTCGGATCTGATCCATCCCGACCGAGCGCGGACGCGTCGGGATGGTCGTCAAACCACCCCTGGGCGGGATAGCGATACATCCAGCCGGTGGCAAGCCGCCGGCGGGCGATGAGCCAGACACCGTCGCGCTGTTCGAACCGGTCGAGGTAGCGCGCCCACAATTTAACGGTCTCGTTAGCCCACTGATGCTGATCCGTTCCCTGGTGATCGGCGTTGAGATAGGTCTCGACGTGAGCGACGTTCGGACCGTCGAACTCGATCAGACTGTTGCCGAGCACGTGCATGGTCCGCACGAAGCGCGGCATCTCGCCGGAGAGGAAGTCGACGAAGCCGTCGACCGACCCGACGTGAAGGCTCTCGGGAAACTGAATCCAGGCGTCCCTGTGGAACACGCCGCGCACGAGACCCATGTCCACGCGATCCAGACCGCGGCAGTAGCGCAGGAGGGCGTCATGAATCTCGGCGCGAGCGCTCAGTTCTTCGAGGGTCTTCACACTTTCTCACTTTCATTGGGCGCCGCGAATAGGGCCTGATGACGATGGGTGTTGTCGACAATGTGATTGGTCAAAACGCCGAGCCGCTCGACCTCCACTTCCACCACGTCGCCCGGGTGCAGCAACCATGGGGGCGTACGCGCATAGCCGACCCCGGACGGAGTGCCGGTGGCAAGGAGGTCACCGGGGTTAATCGTGAAGCTCCGGGAAATGTGCGCCAGCGTCTCGCCGACCCCGTAAATCATCTGCGCGGTGCTTCCGTGCTGCACGACTTCGCCGTTCACTCGTGTTTCGATCTGAAGCCCGTCCCGAAGGTCGCCGACAACCGCGGCAGGGACCATTGGACCGATCGGGCCCGACCGGTCACCGTTCTTCCCCATGGTCCATTGCGACGTTTCCTTCTGCGCGCGTCGCGACGTGACGTCGTTGAAGGTGGAGTAGCCGACCACCGCCGCGAGGGCCTCCTCGGGGGTCGCGTCGACCAGGGGCGCGCCGATCCAGGCGACGACCTCGCCTTCCCAGTCGAGGCCGTCCTCGGTTGAGGGGACCGGGATGCCGGCACCATCGATGCTCAGGGACGCCGGCCAGCGGGCGAACAGGGTCGGTATCTCGGGAAGTGGTTCGTCCCGGTAACTGCCCTCCTTGACATGGTCCGAATAGTTGAGCCCCACGCAGAGCACTCGGGCGCTCTTGACGACAGGAGGGACCAGCTCGACGTGCTCGACCTGTTGCGTGGCGCCGGTCGGGCTGGCGGCGACGAACCCGTGCGGGGACGCCCAGAATGTGTCGAGGTCCGTGACAATCGACACCTCGGTGCCATCGGGACTTAGTACTCCGACGAGAACGAGCCCGTCACTCTGCCTGACACCAACGATCCGTATTCCTACTCCGACGCTCATCGTGCGCCTAGCTCGTTGCTCGGATGACGAGCATGCTGGCCGGAAGATTCGTGCGGTTCTCGACAGTTCTCAGGGTGCCGACGGTGAAGTGGACCGAGTCATTCGCGCTGAGGGTCTCTTCCGCCCCGTCGCTGGCCATCACGAGTTCACCCGACAGGACGACGTAGACGGTCTCAGCTTCCTGTGGCGCGAGCTGTGCTGTGCCACCGGGCAGGTAGTGGGACAGCGCGACGGTGAAATCGGATGTCGGAGTGGACGCGCCACCCTGCAGACGGACCGGCCCGACACCATCGTGGCCGACCGGGTTGAACGGCTCAGCATCAGCGATCCTTGTCACTCGCATGGTCATTTCAGTGCACCTTCCTCGATGAGTTCTTTCGGACGGGCGGGCTTGCCACCCAGGGTGTCGCGCAGGCTGCCAAGAAGGCGTGAAGCATCTGTTGGCGCGCCTGTTCCGTAGACGTAGAAGTCGGGCCTGGCGAGCACCACACGACAGGTGTGCCCGTCGAACCAGGCCCGGTATCCGCCGTCGATGTCCCGGACGGGCCCGTCGCTGGAAACCGCGGTAGCCGTGCCACCAATGGTCGCAAACCAGGACCGAAGCTCCGCCGGCACGTCCACCATCGGGTCGCCATCGAGCCCGATGAGCTGCCACGCGCCTGGGACCATATCGTCGAACAGGCCGACATTGCCCTCGACTTCGATCCGGGCCTGGACGGACAGTCTGCCGGCACTGTTGTCCCCCTCTTCGGTGATCGAGGGCCGGCCGAGTCTGGGGTGGGGCGGCTCGACGGTGACTTGCTCCGGCTCGTTCAGTTCGGCGCTCATGCGCGCGTCCCGGGCCGCTGCCTTCTGCGGATCGAGTTCACAGACCATCTCCCCGATTGAGACGGCTTCCGCGATGATCTCCTGCACGTGGGCGCCGCGTTCTGTGCAATATGAGTCCAAAACCGACTCGCTGGCGAGACCGGACTCGACCAGGGACAACCGCCACGCCAGTGCGCTCGCATCGCGAAGACCCGAGCAGAGGCCCTGTCCGAGAAACGGCGGCATCAGGTGAGCGGAGTCCCCGGCCAGGAAGATGCGCCCCCGACGCCACCGTCGAGCCCAGCGGCCGCGGAATGTGTAGACGGCATGACGTTCAAGCTGGGCAGTCTCGGGAGTGACGCCCCATGGCTTCATCAGCTTCCATGCGGTCTCCGGTCGATTGAGCTCGTCCGCTGTGGCATCCGCACGTCGCATGAACTCGAAGCGTCGCCGGCCGGGTCCGCTGTTCACCGCAGTGGCAGGCTGGACTGGATCGCAGTATTGGGTGACGAACGCATCCCACTGCCGGTCATCCAATGGTTTGTAGTCGACGACGAGCCAGTCCGCCTCGAATCCGGTGTCGACGCACTCGATGCCGGCCAGCGTGCGCACGACGCTGTTGGCCCCGTCGGCACCGATGAGCCAGCGACCCTGTAAACGCTCGTGTCCTGACTGCCCAGTGGTATCGGACACGCTGAGGGTCACCATCTCGTCGTCCTGGTCGATCGCATCGGCAGACCACCCGCGACGCAGCTCCAGCGATGGGATGGCGCGCGCAATCGACTCGAGCACCGCCTCAAGGTCCGGCTGGTAGAACCCGTTGGTGTTTGCCCAGCCAGACTCGGCGGGCCGGTTCCAGTTGATCGCGCGAAGAAGCACCCCGTCTCCGTTGCGAATCTGGTAGCCACCTCGTTCTCCACGCGACGGCTCGAACAGATCCGCGTGCTCGCCCATGACGCCCACGCCTTGTAAGATACGAAGTGCCTCGTGATCGATCGTGCAGGCCCGAGGCATGGGATAGCGCTCCGGCCACTTCTCCACGATTGTTACACGCCATCCTTCGCGCCCGAGCAGGATGGCGGTAACGAGTCCGACCGGGCCTGCACCGACAATGAGGAAGTCGACGAGACCCGACGTGTCTTCCGTTCGCGGCGCGTTCATTTGGCGATCTTCATCTTGCCTGGGCTATTTGCCCTGGATGGCCGTGAGGAATCCGATATCTCCGGCTTCGGCGAATGTGTGCAGTACCTTCACGTTCATGTCGGGGTTGTGCTCGTTATGCTGCTCGGGCACGTTCGGGTTACCGGTCCATCCCTGCAGACGGCACACACGGTGCTTGATCCGCCACCCCTGTTCAGTGCGCACCACTTCGTCGTCATACCAGCCAGTGCCGGTCCACGTCGGGCCGCCTTCAGCGGCCTCGCGCACCAGAAGCCAGTTGCCGTAGCTAAACGCGTGAGCCGTGTCGCCATCAACGTCCACCAGATGACCCATCATCGTGTGCTGATGGCTGTCGAGCCGGTCGTGGAACTCCGCGAAGGACGCTTTGAAAACGTCGAGGCCTTTCCAGCCTGCTCCCGCTGGTCCGAACACCGCGACGACGTCCTGGGTGAATACGCGGTCGAACAGGTCCCACTGGTGCGCGTCGAGTGCGAACGCATAGAGATTCATGATCTCGATGATTTCGGCCTTGTCGTTGTCGATCATGCGTGTGTTCCTCGTCTTTAAGCGTGTCACAAAGCCAAACATAAACATCCGAACCTTTCAGATGTTTATGATTGTGCCCTGACCTTCTGTGCCTGTCAAGACAGCACGGCCAAGCTGCTATTCCATCGTAACGGTTGACATCTTTAGATGATGTTGATTTGATTCAGAAGTCGGGCGCCAACACCGCCGCCCGCCGATATGCCTGTTGGAGGTTGCATGTCCAAGGACATTGATTCGGCACTCTTTCGCGAGACGCTCGGACACTATCCCACCGGCGTCGCCGTCGTCACCGCTGTTGCAGAGGATGGCAAACCGGTTGGAATGATCGTCGGAACGTTCTCGTCGGTGTCGATGAATCCCCCACTGATCGCCTTCTATCCGATGAACAGTTCCCGCAGCTTCGCGCAGGTTCGAACCGCTAAGGCGTTCTGCGTGAATGTCTTGGCGTCCGACCAGGAGCCCTTCTGCCGCCGGTTTGCCAGCGCGGGCGAGAAGAAGTTCGACGGCGTCGGCTGGCGACCGGGGCCGCTAGGCTCACCTATTCTCGATGGTGCGGTCTCCTGGATCGAGTGCACGTTCGAAGACGTTCGGGACGCAGGCGACCACTACATCGTGCTCGGGCGCGTCGAAGATCTCGCCGTGGAACGATCAACGCTGCCGCTGCTCTTCTTCCAGGGCGGGTACGGAAAGTTCTCACCAGGATCCTTCATCGCCGCGCCGGACCCTGAGTTGATCCAGGCAGCCCACGTCGCAGAAACCATGCGCACCCGGGTCGAAGAGCTTAGCGTCGAGTTCGGCGTCAACTGCAGCGTCCTCGCGAGGATCCGCTGGGACGCGGTGCAGGTGCTCGCCGTGAACCATTCGCCGATCGAAGAACCATTCCCGCTCGGCCATCGGCAGCCGCTCATCCCGCCGTTCGGGGCGGTATTCATGGCACACTCGCCGGACTCCGATATCGACGAATGGTTGGGGCGTGGGCCGGACCTCGGAGATGAGCGCCGCGACCTCAACCGCGCCCAACTGAACCGAGTTCGCGAGTGCGGCTACTCGCTGCTCGCGGCCGGGCCGGAGGTTCTCCAGCGTCATGCGGCCGTGCTGTCGGCATTCGAGCAGTCCGACCGGCTGCCTCGACAGCAACGCGTCGTACAGGAGGCCACCTCAGAGCTGGCCGACTTCTTCTTCACCGATCTCATCGCCGGCGGGCGGTATGACCTCGCAAACATCGTCGTCCTCGTAACCACCAGGGAGGGGATGCCCCCGATGGCCCTCAGGATGACCGGACTACCCAGCGGGGCCTCGACAGAACAGATCAAATCGTCGATCGACGCACTTAAGAAGATCGCCTCATGAACAAGCCACTCGAGGGGATCAGGGTGGTCGATCTCAGCCGGGCGCTTGCCGGCCCATACTGCACCGCGCTTCTGGCAGATATGGGCGCCGAGGTCATCAAAGTCGAAAGCCTGAACGGGGGTGACACTGCGCGCCAGTGGCCGCCGTTCGAGAACGACGACAGCCTGTATTTCGACTCCTTGAACCGAAACAAGCGATCGGTATGTATCGATTTCTACTCCTCGGAAGGGCGCGAGATCCTCGAAAAGCTGATTGCCGGGGCGGATGTTCTGGTCGAGAACTTCAAACTCGGAACCCTCAAGAAACTGGGTCTCACCACGGAACGACTCGAGCAACTGAACCCGCGTCTCGTTGTCGGTTCCGTCAACGGCTTCGGCATCGTCGGCCCGCTCAAGGATGACGCCGGCCTCGACCAGGTGGTCCAGGGAATGTCGGGGCTCATGTCGGTAACCGGTTCAGGAGCGGACACCTACCGCGTCGGCGTACCCATCGTGGATATCACCTCCGGAATGATCTGCGCATTCGGAATCGTGTCGGCATTGGTCGGCCGCAGCACCGGCCATGACGTGAGCCATGTCAGCACGTCGCTACTCGAAACGGCGCTCAATCTGTCAGTGTTCCAAGGCCAGAGGGCACTGAGCCTCGGTGTCGATCCGACGCCGCAGGGCAACAACCATCCGACGATCGCGCCCTACGGCACATTCACAACCGCGACCGAACCGATCAATATCGCCGTCGGCACCGACAAACAGTGGCGGATGTTCTGCAGGCTGATCGGAATTCCCGACGCGGCGGCAGATGTCCGGTTCATCACTGGAGCACAGCGCCTGGCCAACCGAGACGAGCTGAAACAGCTGATCGAGTCGGCGCTGTCGACGATACCGGCGGCGGAGTGGGTGCCGATTATTAGACGCGCGGGCATCCCGTGCGGTCCGATTTTCGACTACACACACGCCTTCGCGTCGGCTCAGGTCGCCGCCCTGAAGCTTGTGCACCACGGCAGGCGCCGTGACGGCTCGGAGCTTCCGCTTGTGCGCGGTCCGCTGAGCATGGACGGCGAGGCCAGCGAAATCGTTTCGCCGCCCCCGTTGCTGGGGGAACACACCGCGGAGGTTCTGCGCGAGATCGGTTACTCCGACGACGAGATCGAACGCCTCGCGGAGAACGGTCGCCTGGGGCTAGACAAGGAAACGGCGTAGGGCACAGCGATGAACGAATCAGCGCCGAGCGGCCGGATCACCGTGAGCGTCGCGAACGGTGTGGCTTCCCTCGAAATCGACAATCCCCGTCAGCGGAATGCTCTGACCAGAGCGATGTGCCTCGAACTGCAAGATGTATTGCCGCGGCTCGAGGCCGCTCCGGACGTCACCGTCATCACACTTCGGGGAGCCGGCACAAATTTTTCTGCCGGCGCAGCCATCAATGAACTGCCTTCAGTTCTCCTCGATCAGCAGGCAGACGGCACTCGCCTCGATCACCTGAGCCGTGCCGACGACGCCATCGCTTCAACGACGAAGCCGACCGTCGCCGTGGTGGACGGCGCGTGCATGGGAGGCGGCTGGCAAATCGCTTCGGCATGCGACTTCATCCTCGCGAGCGAACGCTCCGTCTTCGCGATCACGCCGGCGAAGCTCGGCGTCATCTATCCGCGGGCCGGTATCGAGCGTCTCGTCAGAGCGGTTGGGGAGGCGCGCGCGAAGTACATCCTGTTCACGGGAGAAGCATATTCAGCGACCAGAGCGCACGCTCTGGGCCTCGTTGCAGAGGCCGTTCCCGACGATGCCTTCGAGGTTCGCTGCGCGACCCTCGTCGCCTCCCTTCGGGACAATTCCCAGTTCTCGGTTCACTCTCTGAAGCAGTTGGTGAATCTGACGGCGTCCGACGTCCCTGACATCGATCAGTTCTGGGACGACGCTTGGACCGACATGAGCGACGGACCGGACATGGGCATCGGTGTTGCCGCGTTCCAGAATGGTGAGCGTCCACGCTTCACCTGGACCCCCCGTGGCTTACGCGCCGCGAAGTTCGAGTCCTCAGACTCCCGTGAGGGCGAACGAGGCAGCCCAGACGCCTGTACCGAGGAGGCAGGGTAGAAGACCTCGCTCGTGATGCAGTTCTTCGGCTCGAAGGAGGAACTGTTCCGAGAGGTTGTTGCGGATCCCCGCCCCCACAATTACGAAGCGCCCGTCAACGTAGGCAGCGTAGAGTCGAAGCATGGAAAGCGCGCTCATAACCGGAGCTAACAAAGGCATTGGCTGGGAAACGGCACGACAGCTTCTTCAACAGGGCTATTACGTATTCCTCGGCAGTCGAAGCATCCCGAACGGCGTTGACGCCGTTTCGAGGCTGCATCAATTGGGTTTCGACAACGTCGAGTTGGTGCAACTCGATGTGACCGATCAGGAGTCGGTCGAGGCGGCACGACAAGCTGTCGGTGCCAAAACCAGTGCCTTGGATGTGCTCATCAATAATGCGGGAATGAGCGGTGGTCGCCCTCAGGGTGCGCTGGAGGCTGACATTGAAACCTACAGGGCAGTCTTCGATCTAAACCTCTTCGGAGTGGTCCGCGTGACACAGGCGTTCGTCGATCTCCTACGAAATTCATCGAATCCGCGAATCGTCAATGTCTCCTCAAGCCAAGGCTCGTTGACACTGGCCACGGACGAGGCATCCGTTTACTACACGGCGAAGGGGGCCGTCTATCAGCCATCCAAAGCTGCCCTCAACATGTACACGATCGACCTCGCATATGAACTCCGTGATACTGCGTTTCAGGTAAACGCCGTAGACCCAGGTTTCACCGCGACCGATTTCAACAACCATCGCGGCACGGGATCGGTCGAGGTTGGAGGCGCACGCATCGCGCGAGTCGCGACGCGTGCCCCCAATGGTTCAACCGGAACGTTTGTCAGCGAGGAGCACGATCCGGAAAACGGTCGGATTCCTTGGTAGGCCAGCGAGCTGGCTGACCCTGGTTTTCCCGCAAACTCCCCGCGGGAACTGGTCCGTCGCCGGCATCACCCCAACGGATTCAAGACGGAACGCATCCCCATCAGCCCGCCACCCGTCCTGTACCACTACACGTCGACCAATGGGCTGATGGGAACCATCAAGAGCGGCACGCGGTGGGCAACCGAGATCGAATACCTGAACGACTCTGAAGGGATTATGCCGATATCGGCATAATCCCTTCCACGTCGTGAAGCTTGCCTCCACCATGGTTGATGAGGTCCGACGCAGGGTCCAGCAGGACACGCCTGACCCGATGCGGTCTGCCCGGGGGCCTACTGTTCGCAGTCCATGGCGCCGCGCGATAACCGCCCGCACCGCGAGTATCGTCGTCTGTATAAGTGAACGCTATTGGATCGGCCGGCCTTGGCCGCACAGAGGGGAAGCACTCATGACGCTCGTGATCTGCGATATGTCCACCTCGCTCGACGGGTACGTCACTGGCCCGAACGACAGCCGCGAGAACCCGTTCGGCGACGGTGCCGCGACGCTGCACGACTGGCTGTCCGACGCGGCGACCGACGAGGACCGGGCCATCCTGCAAGAGATGCTCGACGGCGTCGGCGCACTCGTGATGGGTCGCACGTCATTCGACAAGAACGAGGGTGACGGCGGTTGGGGTGACAGCGGCCCTGCCGGCGATACCCCATGCTTCGTGGTCACCCACAACCAACCGACCACGTCGTACCCACCCGTGTTCACGTTCGTCACCGACGGCGTGGTCAGCGCGATCGAGCAGGCCAAGCACGCGGCGGGCGACAAGGTCGTCACCCTATTCGGCGCGACGGTCATGCAGCAGGCACTCCCGCTCGGCCTGGTCGATGAGATCCGCGTGCACGTGATCCCGGTCCTGCTGGGAGGCGGCACGCTCCTCTTTGGTGCGCTGGACTCGGCGATCACCCTCGAACGCACCCAGGCGGTCGCCACCCCCGCTGCGACACACTTGGGTTTTCGGGTAGTGCGATGAGCCGCGACGACGAACTGGACAACCTCCGGCCCGGCAACGGCCGGCCACTGGAGCGGGTTCGGCTTGCGGGCACCGACCGAAGCGATGATCGCCGTCGTATCCGCCTCAATCAGCACAGCGAAATGCCGACCGCTCATCGTCCCTCTTGTGGGACGGCAAAGACATGTCCTGTAGGAAGTCCCTTCGCGCTCAGCGCGCGACCGAGCCCGCTGCGTAGCGGTACCCGCTCGGGGTGAATCCCAGCACAGTGCGGAAGTCAGCGGCCAGATGCGCCTGGTCGGCGTATCCAAGTTCGGCGGCCACCTGCGCGACCGTGGTCGAGCGATTGTCTCGAAGACGCTGTGCTGCCTCTTGCAGTCGGTAGCGGCGGATCATCGCGAGTGGAGTGAGCCCGACGTAGCGTTGGGCGAGTCGTTGCACAGAACGCACTGAAATACCGAGACATTGCGCGACGTGCTCGATGCAGGTGACCGATGGCTCCGAACCGATCAGATCCTCCATTCGGTTCGCCAGCTCGCCGTCGGCGTCGGGTGCCGGCACATGGTTCCTCAGCCAGTCGGCGTACACGCGAACGGCGCGAGCGCGGCGAGCCGACGCATCCGTGTCGCTTGACATCGCATCAGTGGCCGCGCTGAGTAGCTCCGGGGCGTCAAACGGCACTTCAGCGTCGCGAATCGACCGTGGATCTCCGACGAGAGCTGGAACCGCCGCCGGGCGCAGCAGGGCACCAACGGCCCACCCTCGACCATGTAGATCGCGATGAGACCGCCGTGTCGCCGGGCCAGACAGGGCGATCCCGCTTGGCTCGACGGTCAGATTGGATGCCGGGAACGGCAGAAGTTCTTGCCGAGAGACGCGGCCCGGCGCGAGCTGCCACTCCGGGATCCAGAACCAACGCACTATACCGCTAAGGTCCGCCGGTGGCAGCGCGCGGTGGAACTCGGGCAGACGGGTGGGATAAAGCGTGCCACGCCATTCGTCCTGCACCGTGTCTCCGCCCTGCCTAGTGATCCCATAGCCTGTCGTGAATCTTCAAGCCGTGTAAGTGCGCAATATCGTAGCATCGCAGCATGAGCGATGAAACGATAGCTGCCAGCGGAGCACACACCACCAAGGGAGTCCCACATGGATCGACCAGTTTAACGCCGTTCCTGGCCATAGCGGGAGCGCGCGAGGCGATCGCGTTCTACCACGACGTGTTCGACGCGCGCGTCGTCGGCGTAACTGAGTTCGACGGTGTGGTCGTGCATGCTGAGCTGGACTTCGGCCAGGGCCACCTCCAGCTCGGCGAGCCCACTGCGGCATACGGCCTTGTGCCCGCACCGGTCGGCGATGACGACTGCTACTCGATCGGCATCTATTGCGAGAACGCTGACAACGTAGTCGCCCGCGCGGTGGCGGCCGGCGCTACGATCCGTGAGCCACTCAGCACGTTCGTCTCGGGCGATCGTTACGCGTCGATCCGCGACCCGTTCGGGGTCCGCTGGTCGGTCATGACACGCGTCGAGGACCTCTCTGAGCAGGAAAGCGACCGGCGGGTTGAGGAGTGGGCAGCCGCCCAATCGGCCGGCCAGAACTGAATGGACAGCGCCCAGGAGGCTCTCCACCTGCCTCCGGCCTACGTTCACTCAAAGAGAAGCCGTCGAGGACCCCTGCATCCCACACGCCCGCTGGAGGCAGCCCTCCCGCTCCGCGTTGGCTTAGCGGGACGGCATACAGCTTCTGGGGTTGCGCCGGAAATGCCGACCGGATTGACTGCAGTCATGACAAACAGGGGGTTGCGACGTTCGTTCAAAGGAAGCCGGGGCGGCGCCATGCCCATCAACATTGATGTCCGTTCCGCCCGTGCTGGGGATCTTCACACGATCCGTGCCATCGACGGTACCAGTGGGCGGGACCCGGGAAGCCCATCTGCCTTGGAAGCGTCGCTGGCGGATCCCACCCTGCACATTGGATCTGGTCTCGGGCCATTGACGCCTGAGCAAAGAACGGGCGAAACTTTGCAGGCGTGAACCTGTACCTAGCGGCCCCTGCGCTGAACTCGTCGCGCTCAGAGCCGCCCGCGCCACTGGGGCGACCGAACTGACGCACAACGTGGCAGTTGGAAATCATGGCCGCGGCGTGAAAAGCCCGTGCGGGCGTGACCGGCAGATTCTTGCTGACTACTATCCGCAAGTGCGTGTGATCCTAGAGTCGCCTCAAGGGCTCGTGGGCGTGCTTGCCAGCGACCTCTTGCCGTTCGACTTCGACTACCTCGCCGAGCAAGTCTGACCTGCGAAACTCCACCGATCCGAAGCCTCAGCACCAACACGTTGGTTTCAGTGGCCCCGTCAACGACCCACTTGCGGGCGCTCCGATGCCGGTGTGCTCTGCAGCGTGGCTGGGGTAGTTGTGGGAGCAAATATGTGAGTACTTGTTTTTTAGGTTTCTTTCTATTTGCTCTGGGCAACGGATGGTTTTTGGGATAACGTCACGTTCATCAGCTCTTCGCTGGGTCTCTTTTTTGGGTCTCTTATGGGGGGAATCATGAGTTTTGACGGTATACACGCCCACGCCAAAAACACGTCCACGTTTGCGGGGCAGGGACGACGCCGACGACCGGGTTCCCTCGCAAAAATCACCCTCGCGGGCGTCCTGAGCCTGGCGCTGATGGGGGTGGCGATCACTCCGGCGCAGGCCGCCATCACCCCCTCTTCCACTGCAGATCTCGCGACCACGGGTTTGTTGGGTTCACGCCCGGGCGCGACACGGTCGCCGGTCCCGATCAATGACCACGTCAGCGCCAACGTGGACGTCGGCACCGGTAACCTCTCCGTCAGCGTCAATGCGATGACCCTGCCGGGCATCAACGGTGATACCGGCATCGGAGCAACGTTCAACTCCCTGTCCCAAAACACCGACACCGGACTGGCCGGGGCGCGCTGGACCCTCAATGTTGCCGGCGCCGGTACCCTGACCACGGCCCCGACCGGCATTCTCTACACCGCCGGGGACGGCTATTCCGCCCTCTTCACCGCCGTCTCGGGCTCCACCACCGCCTACACCTCCCCGGCCGGGGTGAAAGCTGACCTCGTCAAAACCTCCTCCGGCTGGACACTGACGTCCCACACAAGCTCCACCGTGGTGACCTTCAACGCCGACGGCCACCCGACCACGGTCAAGGACCGGAACGCGAACGCGACGACCATTACCTGGCCCACCGGCGGCAACCCCACCACGGTGACGTCCACCCGCGGCAGCACCGCAGCCCGGACAGCGAACCTGACGTACGACTCGAACAATGGCACCATTGCCTCCATCATCCAGGGCACCGGAGCCACGACCCGGACCGTGTCACTGGCCCACGACCCGTACGGGGTCTTCAGCGGCTACACAGACCTTGCCGGGAAAACCACGCACGTCTCCATCACCGGCGGATTGATCTACTCCATCACCCCACCCACGGGCGGGGTGATTTCCTTCGCCTATGACAGTTCCCGACGGGTCACCTCAATCACCAGGACCAACACCTCACCGGGCTCACCCGGGACCTCCATCACCCGCTTCACCTACCCGACCGGGACACAGACCCTGGTCGCCGGCCCGAACACGAACCAGGGCCTGGCCGTCTCCGCCGTCCCGCACACCACCTACACCCTGGACGCCAACGACCGGGTCACCGCCGCGACCGATGCTGCCGGACGGGTCCGCAGCGCCACGTACACGGCTGATTCTGACACCCTGAGCGCGACGCAGGGCACCGGAACCACGGCGGGCACGACGACGAACACGTACGGGGCGAACACCGGCCAATCCATCACCGCATCCCAGGCCCCGGGCGGATCCACCGGGCAGGCCGCCTACGCCAACACGGCGGCGGCCACGAAGTACCTGGCATCCTCGGGCACCGACGACGCGGGCCACACTTCCCTGTACACGTTCGACGGTCCCGGGAACATGCTCACCTCCACGACCGCGACGGCAGCGACCGCGGCCCTGACCTACAACCCGGACGGCACCGTCGCCACGGCTCTCGCACCGGGAAACGGAACGAACAAAACCCTCTACACCTATAACACGGACCACCAACTCATCTCCGTGTCCCCGGTGACCGGGTCCTCCCTCGGCGCCCGGGCCTTCACCTATGACTCGTGGGGCCGGCCGTTGACGGCCACCGACGGGCGGGGTACGACCACGACGTACGGGTACGACGCCGATGACCGGCTGGCCTCCACCACGTTCTCAGACAGCACCGGCGCCGTGACGTACACCTACAATCCGAACGGGCAGACCCTCACCCGGGTGGACGGGGCCGGGACCACTACCTACGGGTACGACCAGCTGGGCCGGCTGACCTCCAGGGTGAACACCGCCGGCGGCGGGACCATCAGCTACGGCTACGACAAGGCCTCCAACCTGGCCTCCACCACCGACACCCGCGGCACCACCACCTACACCTACGACGACTCCGGTGTCCCAACGACCCTGTTGTACCAGTACAACGGGGCAACGCACGTGCTCGCGTTCGCCACCGACAGCCGGGGCCGGCGCACCGACACCTGGATGGACGCCAACCCCGCACACACGACCTGGGCCGCGCACTCCCACACCGATTACGACACCACCGGCAGGGTCACCACCACGACCGCCCAGGTCGGCACCGGGGACGCCGACAACCGGCCCGTGATGGATCTGACCTACTGCCACGCGGCCGGCTCCACCGCCCCGACCTGCCCCACCACCGCGGCCGCGGACCGGTCCAACATCCAATGGGTGAAAGACAACCTCACCGGCGCCGTCACCGCCTACACCTACGACGGCGCGAACCAACTCACGAAGGCAGCCGTCACCGGCGGCACCGCCCCGAACACGTACACCTACACGTACGATTCCCGGGGCAACCGGCTCACCGCCACGACCACCGGGACGACCCCGTCCAGTCAGACGTTCACCGCGAACCCGGCGAACCAGATCAGCACCACCGGCTACACCTACGACGGGACCGGGAACCTCACCGCCGACCCGAACGGGGCCTACACCTACAATGGCGCCCAGCAAATGACCCAGGTGACCAAGGCCGGGACCACGTACAACTACACCTACGCCGGCGGATCGCAGAACGAGCTGTTGGCTGAATCCACGCCGAAGGGGTACTACAAACTCACCTACGGCCGTACCGACGCCCAGGGCCAGGGCCAGCCCATCATCGAACAACTCAGCAAAGACGCCGGGACCGCGTACATTGAGCACGACCCGGTCACCGGGGAACCACTCATGCTGCGCACCAGCGCGGGCATGGCATCGCTCTACATCACCGACGGGACCGGCAACCCCACCGCCCTGATCACCTCCGGGAACTACGTCGCCGTCGCGTACGCTGGAGCGTACCCGGTTTGATGGACGGGGTGGGGGTTGGTCCGGGTTCCCGACTGTAGGAGACTACTTTTATGGGTTCCACTCGCAGGAGCTTCACTGATGAATATAAGCGTGACGCGGTAGCGTTG